>CANHOA010000001.1 GCA_947462255.1 Flavobacteriales bacterium
AAAAAGGACTTATCCCCATTTGTTCCCTTGGAAATTAATCCATCCTTTTAACCCAAAATAACTGCCCCTTAAGAAACGCTTTCCTCAATTGCGGGGTGCAAAGGTAACTACTTTTTTTATTCCTACAATGTTTTATTGGAAAAAATAAAAAATTAAAGCAGGTTGTATACTTTGAAATCTTGAATTAGTTACACTTTTAAGCATTTCTTATGGAAAAAAATGAAAATTACATCTAAGTTTGTATGATGCTATTTATTAAAACCAAGCGGAATAAATTTGAGGGTTTAACAGATGAGCTAATTATTAGTCAATTTAAACTTGGGAATCACCCAGACATAATTGAGTTTTTCTTTGAAAAATACGGCCATTTAGTTTTTGGCGTTTGCTTGAAATATTTATCAAGTAAAGAAGCAGCTGAAGATATGACTATTTCTATTTTTAGTGAATTAGAAAAGAAATTACGTGAGCATTCAATTACTTATTTTAAGGGGTATTTACATGTGCTCACTAAAAATGAATGCTTGATGACACTTCGAAAAAAAAAGGTGCATATTGTTGGCATAGAAGCATTGGCTAACGAAGTGGAAGACGAGGCTGATTTGACGAAGCAAAAAAATCTCGATAAAGAATTGGAACAAATGATTTCTTTTATGAATTCACTTCGTGCGAACCAGAGACTATGCATAGAATTATTTTATTTTAAAAAAATGAGCTATCAGCAAATCGCAAAAAATCAAAAACTGAGTGTGAAAGATGTTAAAAGCCTACTTCAAAATGGAAAGCGTAATTTAAAAACCATGATGTTATCAATAAACCAAAAAAAATGATGAGCAAAGAAACTAAGCCAATATTATCTGAAGAGAATCATTTTGAAATGGAGGCTTTACAAGGATGGATAAGCCAGGATTTAGAGCCTTCAGTAATGAAGAATGTAAGAAATAAACTTTTTAGAAAAATAAGCAGCCTTGCAATAATAGCCTCGCTAGCACTGCTTTCTTCAGCGATTTTGATGATATATCATAATACGAATCAAACAGAAATAAAAAAGGGTAAAGAGCAAGCACCCATAAATAAAAGTGATTCTAAAAATGAAGTCTCGCCATATGTTGCTACTATTTCTAGCGATCCAATAATACGTCCTAAAACACTTCAAAGCGACTTTAAAAAAATAGCGTTAATCAAAGTGCAACAAGAAACGAACTCATCGAATGAAGTGCCAGAGAAGGAAGGTCCTGAGCAATTAACTCCATTAAAAGTAACAAAAATTAATGTTGTTGAGAAAGAACGAATCAACATAGGATGGGAGACCTACCTGCTAAATTACAAAGTGCTTGACTATAGAAAATACCGAAGCAAACCAAAGCTTGAGAATGAAGTTCAATTGTCGGGAACTTCAGCTGATCAAGAAAATAAACAAGTGATAGAGAAAGAAAACGATAAGATTATTCAGGTTGCCTATTTTAATAGCCTCACCAATGCGCTAGTTTATTTTGAAAAAGAAAATTATGGGATGGCAGCACAGCAATTTGATATGATATTGACATCTTACCCAGATGATGTTAACGCTTTGTTCTATGGTGCACTGAGCCATTATAATGTTAAGGAATATTCTATTTGCGAAACGAAATTACAACTGCTTAAACTAAATCACTTTACCAATTTTAGTGAAGAGCAAGAATGGTATTTATGCTTAACGTATAAAGCATTAAAAAAGATGAGTCAATACGAAGCGCTTAGAAAAGAAATCATTAATAAAAATGGCTTCTATACCCTTAAAGCAGTTGCTTTAAAGTAAAAACTTAGTTTATGATCATATTTTTCGTGAATGGTTTCCCATTTATGATTGCTTGGAGTACATAAGTTCCCTTAGGATAAGAACCCGACAAATCAACTGTAATTTTATTTTTACCAATAATAACTAGCTCATTTTGCTTAATGCTCCATATTTTTCCATTCATGTCACTTAGGTTAATACTCATTGATCCTTGCTGCAATGATTCAAATGTAACAGTTGCCAACTGAGAATCAGCAGCGTAAAACAGATTGAATGCTGAAACACTTTCACTTTCAGTTATCCCTGCGCCTAGTTCAGAAATAATATGCTGAGATAAGTAAATTAAATCCCCATTGTCATTTCCATTGCCATTTGCTTTATTACTTGCCACGTAAAAAGTCACATCACCAGTGCCTGCTGATGGAGCAGTCCAAGACCAAGACCAAACAGGAGCAGTAACATTTGTATTACTCATAGAGGTATGATTAGCATATTTTTTCGTAGTCCCATTTATCGATGTATTTCCGGCTTGACCAGCAAAAGTACCTGCCATAAGATTGTTGGCATCTAGCGCAGTCGATTGAAATCCTTTCTTGGTTGGATTGGAACTCATGACCAAACTCACAGTATACGTTTGTCCTGGCGTATAATTGGTTACCGGAATACCACCATTTAAAAGAGTGAGCACGTTTTCATTATCGCCATTTAGGACCGATCCTGAGTGGCATGCTGTACAATTCTGCTCTCCAGGGGCTCCAGATCTACCTGCAGGTGATCCACCCCCATTAAGCGGGCTCTTTTGGTAAATGTGCGCGGCTTCAAAGACATCCTTAAAAGTAAAAGAAACAACAGCAAAGGCTAGTAATGACAAAAGGAATAAGTGCTTCATAATTTTCGATTTTAAAAAACAAATTTAAACTAATTATTCAACTTTCCTTGAGCGATCCAACATTTAATGGCCTGAATAGTTGAATCAGGGAGTTGCGGGCCTCCTATGGGCATTAATTGAAATCCTTGGTTTTGAATGGACCCAATTATTGCACTAGATTGATTCGAAATATTGGTGTGGTTAGAAAAAACATACCCCGTTGAATTACCAACTCCATGGCATGCGATACAATTTTGTTGCATGATTGGAAGAACCGTTGCACTAAAAGACACAGTGTCAATGCAATTTGGGTCGATATAATTAGGGACCTTATCTTTGGAGCAAGAAAGGAAAGAACTCGATATCACCACTAAAAGTGAGGCTGTAAAAAATAGACTAATGATTTTCATGGGGAATAATTAAATGATAAAACGTCAACCAGAATAACGGGAAAATGAAGTGCAATGGAATGGCAAAAACAGGAAAAAACTCCTCATCTGGATGGAATACCTGCGCTTGAATAGGATATAAAATACTACAAAATGATATTAAAACAAGTAATAGATTAAATACCCACAAATACTTTTGTGCAAAAACCCTTAAATACACCTTGAAAAGGAGTGTAATTAAAAAAGAAAGAAAGAAATAAGTCGCAATTAATTTCCAAAATGGAATAATGGTGATATAATTAAACAAAAAGTGATTGAAGGAAATAAAATAAGAGATGCCAAGAACGCATGAAAGAACTGCTAAAAGCAAAGCGAAAATAATTGGCTTTTTAAACATTACCCTTTTGTCGCAGGAACAACATAAGTCACCACCATTTTATCTGGCACGACAGTACTTTTTTTACCAACTTTGAATTCAATTCGGTCAACGCTAAAACTTCCGCTAAATGTGATCGTATTTCCAGATTTAGTTTTAACAGCCGGAATTGAATACGTCTTTGTAATGCCGCGCATGGTTAAATCTCCTGTTATTACATAACCAGTAGCACTTTTAACAATTGAAGTAGACTTAAATTTAATATTTGGATAGGTCGTTGCATTAAACCATTCTGATGTTTGAGCTTTTTTATTTCTCATTCCATTTCCGGTACTTATGGTAGAAACATCTATTGATAAATTAAATTTACTATTCACTAAATCAGCATCATCAAAATAAATATCACCAGACATACTTGTGAAAGATCCTGATGGATCTGCAGATACAAATCCAATGGTGTACCCACTTGAAACAACATAATGATCAATTGGCAGAAAGGTAAATGCCGCTGAAGCAATTAGAAAAGCGGAGAATAAAATTGATTCAAAAATATTTTTCATTGGCTAAATTTTAAATGTTAAACAATACAAACATACTTAATGTTCCAAGTGCTATTATTTTGAGAACTTCCGACCAATACAAAAACCCAGCCTGAATTGACCAAGCGACCACTTTTCGGTTGTGTAAGGAATAAACTGTAATTCTCCAATACCTGAGGAATTCGTTATATTAATGGTAAAGGTATGCCCAAACGTAAACCATTCAAGGGCAATACCTAAACTACCTTTGTAATTTGATCGCATATTAGGAGATGCAAATGCATGATAATATTCTCCTAATAAGGCAAAGCGGGAACTTATTCGAAATCGTATGCCTGAACCCAGCGCTAGCAGCTCGTTTTGATCGTCTGCGGCAACATAATTACGATGCACAAATGTTGGCATAATACATACGCTTAATCGGTCGTTAAATCTTCTCGCGATATTTAACTGAGTAACATAAGATAAACGATGTGACACTTTTGGAAAATTTGTTACCGAACTTTGGTCGGAACTTGCCGTCATGTAGGTAAAGCCTGCTGTCCCCAATAATGTCATTGTAACTGGAGCCCTATCTTTTTGCTGTTTTACAATATTATATTTCAAAAATCCGTCTACCAATGAGCGATATGGAAGGCCAGCACCTTTAGACCGGCCAAAGCCTATCATAAATTTATCCGTAACACCATATTCAAGCGCTATGCGCATATCGGACAAGTTATCAAAACCGAACATGTTTTGAATGCCCCCATTTGCACCTGCAATATCTCCAAACTTATGCTCTATTCTGAATTCCATAATGCCTTTTTCTAACAGATCTACTGAATGTCCATTAATTACACGAGTTCCCATGAAAGTATAATCTAACTCAGGGGTTTCATCCTCGGCTTTTGATTGTGGAAGATCTTGAGATAGTAAAGAACTTGTAAAAAGAAAAAAAACTATTGGGAGAAAAATATTTTTCATGATATGAAGGTAAACATTTGGTGGTAAATTTAAGAAAAATGTTGGATTGGCATGACGCTATCTCCAACTAAAAAATAATTAACTTTACTTTTTATGAATAAAGAAGACCTACGAAAAATCTATTATCAAAAGCGACTCCTAGTCGATGAAATTCAGCGCAAAAAGTTAATTGAAAAAATCCTGGAGGAACTTAAAAAACTTACACTGGCCAACAAGTATGTTTCTATTTACCTTCCTATTAAGCGAAACAATGAAATTGACACCTATCCCATTATTGAGTTAATAGAAAAAATGGGGGGAAAGATCGTCATTCCCAAGAGTAATTTTCAAACAGGAGTCATGACCCATTTTTTGTTTACTAAAAACACACCTTTAGAGCTTAATGAATTCGATATTCCTGAACCAATCAATGAAAAAGCTGTTCAAAATTCCCAAATTGATGTTGTACTTCTTCCCCTTCTTATTTTTGATCAATTTGGACATCGTGTTGGATATGGAAAGGGTTTTTATGACCGATTTTTAAGCGATTGCAGGGCAGATACGATTAAGATCGGTCTGTGTGATTTTTCTTCCGTAGAAGAAATATCACCTGTATTGCCTTCTGACATTGCCATGGACTTTTGTATTACAACAGATAAATTATACACCTTCAAAAAAGATGAGTGAGCTCTTATTGTTTCATACTCCAAACTGTCATGAAGCAGGTTGTGATGAGGCCGGAAGAGGATGTCTTGCTGGTCCAGTTGTTGCGGCGGCAGTTATCTTGTCGGGGCCAATTCATGGGCTTAATGATTCAAAGCAACTCTCCAAAAAAAAACGCGAGGAATTTAGAATTCTTATCGAAAGTGAGGCTCTAGCTTATGCCGTGGCAGTTGTTTCACCAAAACGCATTGATCAAATTAATATATTACAAGCGAGTATTGAGGCCATGAAATTGGCACTTGATCAGCTAAAGGTTCTTCCAGAACATATAATTGTTGATGGCACTATGTTTTCCCCCTACAATGAAATAAAATACACGACAATTATTAAGGGAGACACGAAGTTTCAATCCATTGCTGCAGCTTCCATTCTAGCAAAGACCTATCGTGATGAGCTCATGGAAGATCTTCATGTTAGTCATCCTAATTATTCATGGAATAAAAATAAAGGCTATCCTACACTAGCTCATCGGAAAGCGATACTTGAGTTTGGGCCTACTACCCACCATCGTACTTCGTTTCGCTTATTTTCAGAATAAAAGGCTAAGAAAACGTAGAGTAAACATTCCTTTGTTCATTTAAATTACAGTGTATCATTTTTTGACGTTTTATCTTGTCTACTTTTGTATTAAAGTCGGCTCATGGCAAGAAAAGTTGTTGGATACCTTAGTATTTTAATCTGCTTAATTTGGATTGCTTTTGTTGGTAGTGAAATACTTCAGAAGAAAAAAGAAAGTGATTTCCTTTGTTACTTTGGACCGCAAGATTCAACGATATTAGCCATACATCAATTAAGTGAGTTTTCATGGGATTCAGGTGACTTTAGCACACTTGGAAGCAACAAAGATTTGTTTTACGAACTTATCAGAAATATACAAGGAGATTATAGCGCTTTTATAAGTAAAGAAAGGCCTATAATAATTTTAGAAAGCAACCAAGCATGGAATACATCTAGCATTCGTTATCTTTTTAATAAAGGGCAAAGAAATTTTGAAATAACTGGCCTCAAATCTTTCAAATATGGCCCTTATATTGGTTCTTATTCTGGAAAGCAGCTCATCATCTATCCTAAAGAATTGGCTTTAGAGCCATTAACTAATACACCTTTCAACGTGGATAAACAAGCTAGTTACTCCTTAATAAGCTTTGAAAAAAATAACGTTGTTACCAAGGATTTATACTTGAAAGATAATTGTAAAATAATCTATGAAACTAAAAAAAGCAAGAATGATCAACCCAAATTAGTCGATGATAGAGCAATTTATGCAGAAAACTTGCCGGATAATTTTTCCTCCTATATTTTTTATGAAAAATCATACCTCATGCAAAAGGATCAGGTATTTAGGGGTAGCCTGTTTCATAATTACATACAAAATGGACTTGTTGAATTAGTTGTTAATGAACAAAAAGTGCTCGTCTTTGATCTTTTGGAAGGCCAAAGCCTGATTCAAAACTTAAATGAAGCCTTAAACAAAGAAGAGGATAACCTTGCTTTTGGATATTTTCAAGGAATAAGCGTAAAAGAAGGATTGGGCGATACAAAAAAACTTGGCGTTTATATTACAGAAGTAAATGGATTTGCTTATTTGTCAACGGATAAAGAGTCTGTTGATAAAGTGCTAACAGAAATTCAAATGAACCACACGCTCTCAAGTAATGAAAAGCAATTTAATGCACTTCATAGTCAGCTTCCTGTATTGGTTTCCATGCGTACTGTAAATAAATCAAGCCAAGAAACGATCAGTCACATTGGGAAAAACGCTATTAAGACCAATATCTATTTTTTAAATAATTCTTCCGATATAAAAGAAAATGAAACCAAAGATTATTTCTCAATGAATCCAGGAAATAGGATTGTTTGGTTTTGTGCTCTCGCTGGACGAGGAAATGCGATTGTGTTTACAGAAAATCAAGAATTACATGGCTATAAAAATGGAACCAAAATTTGGGGAAGAAAAACTAGTCAGCCATTACTTGCCAATCCAAGCATACTATCATATTCGCAAAATGAAAGAGAATCCATTGCTTTACGATTTTCGGACCATATTGAAGTTGTGGATAAATCCGGTCGCATTATACAAAGCATTCAAAATAAAGCTGCTCTAGCACCTATTCGCTACCTAGTAAAAGATAAGTTTCAGCTTTTATGTGCTGGACAAAAAAGCGTGATAGCCTATAGCGAGCAAGGAAAAGTAAGTGTTAACCTAACTTCTACAAACGATATAAAACAAATAAGCGTTTACTATGAAGGGCTGAAACCATTCTGCGCCATACTAACTAACTCAGATGTTCAACTCATTGACCTTACTAATAGGCGTTCAGTTCGAAAAATAAACCTGCCTAATTCGGAATTTAGCCAACTTGTTGAAAATGGTAGCGTCGTTATTGAAGAGAAAAATTCATACTACAGCATTGATAATAGGGGTAATAAAACTAAATTAAACATCGATCAATCGTGGCAACTTTCGAGCTGTTTCATGAATAATAATGTGTCGTATGTACTCTTTTCAAAACAAAATCAATGCTCCCTATTGAAAAATGATGGTGCTGTAATTTGGTCAAAATCATTTGAGCTTAGAGATATTTCCGCTGTTCAGTTTTCAAGAATAAATGACAAACCCATCTTAACGCTTTTTGACGGGCTTGAAAACAATGTCTATCTTTATGACTTTAATGGAGTCCTACTAGACAAAATTAACAGACCAGCTAATTGCCCAGCTCAAACTACAGCTTTTGGAATTACAGGCCAGTCAATTACCACCTTATTAGGCAATATTTTAATTCAATACACAAAATATTAATTATGAAAAAATTTCTTAGTGTTCTTTTCATCACCTCCTCTATTTTTGCTTCAGCACAGGCGTATTTAGGTGTTCACAATAGCAACTATATTGGCGTTATGGGCACGCAAATTCAGCCTGCTAGTTTTGTCGATGGGCGCTTTGCCTTTGATATGAATATTGCTAGTTTAAACTTTAACACCTACCAAAACTTTGGTTATTTCAATGCCAAAGCGATGCGTGAAGCACAAGGAGATGGTGGGTTTTGGTGGGGAAAATCATTCGGAGACACTGCTATTTATAATAGTTGGGCAAGCCCAGACTCTAGCTTCATAGATCGTTTTATAGGCCACCGATTTGATGAGAATTCAACGAAAAGCATGGGGTTTTATAATAATGTTCAAGTTGATCTTTTGAATTTTGCTTTCCATATTTCTCCAAAAGTAGCTCTTGGATTCTTTGTGCGTGGAAGAACAGTTACCAATATCGATAACCTAGACCCTAAACTTGCTGTTTTATCTGAAAATGGACTCGATTATCAACCCTTATGGAATCAAAAATTTAATGAGTCATTATTAAACATTAGCCATTTGGCATGGTCTGAATATGGTTTTAACTATAGTCAAGTTGCCATTGATAAAGGTGAACATTTTCTTAAAGTTGGTGGAAGTATTAAATATTTAGCTGGACTTACCGCCGCTTATTTCTACACGAATAATTTTAATTATAATATAAAAAATACAGATACATCATTTGTCTTACAGGGAGATTTTAATTACGGTTATTCCAATAATTTAGATAAAATCACAGGTTCTAATTCACAGTTAAATGGTACGAATTGGCAAGAATACACAAAAAAATCCTCCTCATTTGGTATGGGATTAGATTTGGGAGCAGTATATGAGTGGCGAGAGAACTATAAAGATTACAAATACGATATGGATGGTAAAACTGATCTTTGGATGCGTAATAAAAATAAGTATAAACTTCGCGTTGGCGCTTCTATTATAGACCTCGGTGGAATGAAATTCCTTAAAGGTGGATTGAGCAGAAACTTTACGGTTAATTCAACTTCCCCTTTTGATCTAACAACTTTTGAGTCCGCCACAAGTTTATTGGAATTTGACCAAGTTATTGATAGTTTAATTCAACAGCCAAACGACGATAGCTGGACTGCAGCTCAAGATACAGCCAGTACTTTTTGGATGAAAACACCTGCGGCCTTAAGTTTTCAAGTAGATTATCATATTTGGAAAGGGTTTTATGTGAACGCCAGTAGCATGATAAATTTAAGAGCCAATAAGAAAGATACGAAAGTAAAAATCCCAAACCAGTTTTCTATCACTCCGAGTTTTGATGTCGCAGGATTTGGTTTGTATTTACCTCTCTCTATTAATACCTACAGTGGGTTTAAAGCCGGAATTGCTACCAGGCTTGGGCCACTGACATTAGGAATTACTGATTTTAGGGTCTTGCTTGCGAGGGGAAAGGTAAGTGGTGCTGAATTTTATGCTGGTTTGCGGCTACCTATTCTGTATACAAAAGTGAAAGATGACGACTTAGACAAAGTTTCGAATAAGATGGATGAATGCATCGATGTGCCAGGTGTCTGGTCCTTTATGGGGTGCCCGGATACTGACGGAGATGGCATCCAAGATAGCAAAGACGAATGTATTACTGAGCCCGGACTTGCTGAATTTCAAGGTTGTCCAGACCGCGACGGCGATAAAATCATCGATAAATTAGATGAATGTCCAGATAATCCTGGTCCAATTGAATATAAAGGATGCCCAGATACAGATGGGGATAAAATCATTGACAAGAAGGATAGCTGCCCTACAATTGCTGGTGTAATCTATCTACAAGGATGTCCAGATCGAGATAAAGATAGCATCACTGATGCGGATGATTTATGTCCTGATAATTATGGCCCAAGAGAAAATCAAGGTTGTCCTGACACGGATCTAGATGGTTTATTTGATTACCTCGATGATTGCCCTACTATAAAAGGCCCGTTAGAAAACAAAGGATGTCCATGGCCAGATACCGATGGCGATGGTTTGCTTGATAAAGATGATGATTGTCCACTTTTAGCTGGTCCAAAAGAAAATAAAGGTTGTCCATACAAAGATTCTGATGGAGATGGCTTGCTGGATAAAGACGATGACTGCCCTAACACACCAGGCCCTATAAGTAACAAAGGATGTCCTGTTATCGAGAAGGAAGTTATTGAGGTATTGAAAACGGCCTTTGATAACCTAGAGTTTGAAGTCGGTAAAGACATTATTTTGGCTGGATCTTTTGTTTCATTAGATGAACTCGCTCAAGTTTTAGTAAAAAAGACTACGTGGAAACTCGAAATTACTGGTCATACAGACAACATTGGCGACGATAATTCCAACTTGATTTTGTCTAAAAAACGAGCGGAAGCAGTTAAAAATTATTTATCTGGAAAAGGAATTGAAGCGACGCGGTTTGAGGCACTTTATTTTGGCGAATCCAAACCAATTGCAGATAATTCAACACCAGAAGGTAGGCAACGAAATAGACGTGTAGAAATGAAAATTGTATTTGACTAAAATTAAGTTCGACGCTCGCATGTTAACAAATTGTCACGCTTTATTAACATTAAATTAATGTTATATTAATTCTTAAATTAAGGGCTTAAACTTACTTTGTAGACGAATTTAAAACTTTGTCTGTGAAATTAATTCTACTTCTTTTTTTAAGTGTTTTTCTTATCAAAAACGTTCATTCTCAATCAGCTATCGAACAAGCATCGATTAATGGGATGGTAACAGATGCCATAACAAATGAGGCGCTATTTGGTACCAAAGTAATTATTCAAGGCTTAAGCAAAGGTGCAGTTGTAGACGTAGATGGAAAGTACGCCATTGAAGGATTAACGGCAGGTAGATACACCTTAGAAATTAGAAGTCAAGGCTATAATAATTTATTGCTCACGGATGTCATTGTTAAAGCAACTGAAAAAAGAGTCCTTGATATTAAAATGGAAAAAGTGGTAGTTGAATATGGTCCAGTAACTGTTGTTGCCAAAGTGAACAGAGAATCTACCACAGAATTACTTCGAATGCAAAAGAATTCTGCCTCTTTTGTGGATGGTATTAATGCCGAAACTTTCAAAAAAACACCCGATGCTAAAGCAGCAGACATATTAAAACGTATTACTGGTGCTAGTATTCAAGACAACAAGTTTTTAGTAATCAGGGGACTTAGCGACCGTTATAATTTTGCCTTGCTAAATGGAGCTCCACTTCCAAGTACCGAAAGTGATAAGAAAGCTTTTTCATTTGATATTTTTCCGTCAAATATGTTGGATAATCTACTCATTATGAAAACGGCAACGCCTGATCTTCCTGGCGAATTCGCTGGTGGGGTATTGGATATTAATACAACCGAACCGAAAGAAAAAAATTATCAATCAGTGCAATTGAGCACAGGTTATAATACGATTTCAACGTTTCAAAAATTCATGGCTTCGAAGGATTCTAAAATTGATTTTCTAGGCCTTGGGGCAGCAGACAGGAGCCTCCCAGACGGATTGCCATCAACACAAGAGTTTGCATCCCTAAACAAAGATGATAAAGGAAGATTAGCCCAAAACATGGTTTGGAACTGGAAGCCAACGTCGATGTTAGCATCGCCAAATACATCCATTCAATATGCCCTTGGAAGAAATTATAAATTAAAGGATGGTGTAAAGTCTATCGGCTTTTCATTGGCTTATTCCTACTCAAATAACGCGACTTTTTCAACTAGCATTCGACGTGAATTTGAGGGAGACACTGACCCTACAGGAAATAACCCAGTTATTGATCCAAGCAACGTTATTAAACGCATGGAATTACTTGATTCAATGTATTCTAGATCGATACTTAATTCTGCCATGTTCAATGTTAAATATGTTTTAGGGCCAAAAAGTACACTTCAATTCAAAAACCTATACTCTTTAAGTTCAGAGGATAAAGTAAGTGTTAGAAACGGGGTACGTGAGTTAGATAATGACCCGCATCAATATGAAAAATCTACCAATTTCTGGTATACTCAAAACAACCTCTACTCTGGTCAATTGATTGGAAAGCATGCTTTTGAAAAGTTTAAGATCAACTGGAATGGAGGGTACAGCAAAGTTGCTCGAGAAATTCCTTGTCAAAGAAGAATTGTCTACCGTAAAAATGCAATGGATGTTAATGATACTACGGAGCAATTTATTGCACTCATACAAAATGATGGAACGCTACCAAGTGCAGCAGGAAACATGTTTTGGTCGAGCTCAAACGAAAGCATCTACAGTATAAAATATGACATCTCGCTTCCTTTTGACTTTTCTATTATCAAAAACGAATTAAAAGTAGGTGGGCTCCAACAATTAAGAACCCGTGATTTTACCGCTCGCAATTTGGGCTTTTCTAAATACTCACCAACTGGTAGTAGTTTCGATGGCCAATTGCTTCTCGCTCCAGCTGACGAACTTTTTTCTGCTGAGCACCTTGGATTAATGTCTAATGGTTTGGGAGGTTTTAAGCTAGATGAGGCAACGAATGTTGATGATAGCTATCAGGCTTCAGCCTTTTTGAATGCTGGTTTCGTAAGCCTAGATTCCAAAATTGGTGAAAAAATTCGCGTAGTTGGTGGAGTAAGATTAGAGTCTTATAATCAAGTTTTTAATTACATCGAGTTTGGATCTAATGCCGATAAAAAAATTGATTCAACAGTTATAGATTTATTACCATCTGTTAACCTCATCTACTCCATTAACAAAAAGATGAATATACGAGCAAGTATCTATAAAACAGTATCTAGACCTGAGTTTAGAGAACTTGCACCATTTAGTTTTTATAATTTCATCTTGGATAATATTATTTCCGGAAGTCCAACATTGAAAAGAGCGGTTATTACAAATCTAGATTTACGCTATGAATATTATCCAGGTGAAGGTCAGATAATAAGTGTTTCTGGATTTTATAAGAATTTTACAGATCCAATCGAGTTAATAAATAGAACAGGAACTTCAGGTGCACCTGAATTATATTACACTAATATTCCAAAAGTAACCAACTATGGCGCCGAAGTTGAATGGCGCATGAGACTAGGATTTTTATCTAAAATGGAAGCACATCCGTTTTGGAGTAACCTCACCCTTTATGCAAATGCTTCTATCATTCGTTCGAATGTGGATTTAAGCAACACGATTGGATCTGGTGTGGCTCGGCCATTACAAGGTCAGTCGCCTTATATTGCTAATGCAGGTTTATATTACTCCAAAAATGATTTTTCAGTAAGCTGCTCTTATAACATCGTTGGACAACGCATTTATGTTGTTGGAAATATTCAAGAGCCAAATGTATGGGAAAATGGAAGACACATTATTGACTTCCAAGTAGCTAAAATTTTCAAAGAAAAATTTGAAGTGAAACTTAATGTTAAAGACTTATTAGCTCAAAAACTTATTTATTTCCAAGATTTAAACAACGATCGAAAATACAATGCAGCTGCAGATAATACATGGCAAGAGGTTTCCTTTGGACAAACCGTTTCCTTATCGCTGAAGTACAATTTTTAACCCATCTCACCATCTATTAAGATCTCAAAGAAGCCCAACTTTTCTTTGTTAAGGCTAAGTTACGAACCCTTAACAAAAGCATAAAGTAAGCATAAGGCGCTCATAACACAGGGTGGCTGATAACAAGTGAAATTTGTACCGTCTTAACTTTAAAAACAAAAAAAATGAAAAAAATTTATTTAAGCTTTATTACTATAGCTTTAGCCAGCGCATTAAACGCGCAAGATGCATTTTGGACCGTCACTAATTATAGAGGAGCCTTCCCTATTACTGATGGAACCACAGCGACAGATTGGACAGCTGGATGGTCTAACTTTGACCCACAAACTACAGCTTATCCTGCTACCGTAACGACTGTATCGACAGATGTGTTAACCAACACAACATGGAGTGGAGTTATTAAATTACAAAACAAAATTTATGTAAAAAACAATGCAACACTTACCATCTTGCCTGGTACTATCATTCGAGGTGATAAGTTAACTCAAGCGACATTGATTGTCACAAGAGGAGCTAAAATTTACGCAAACGGTACAGCCTCTAATCCAGTGGTATTTACTTCCAATGAAGCACCAGGAACTAGATTGCCTGGAGATTGGGGAGGACTTGTTCTTTTAGGGCTTGCCAAAAACAATCAGCCGGGTGGTGTAGCAAATATAGAGGGTATTGTACCAACAACCGACACACAATTCGGTGGTAATTTTGATAACGATAACTCTGGGTCTTTAACCTATGTTAGAATCGAGTTTGCAGGAATTGCTCTAGAACCAAATAAAGAAATAAATGGCTTAACATGTGGTTCAGTAGGTTCTGCAACTGTAATTGACTATGTACAAGTAACAAGCTCAGGTGACGACTCATTTGAGTGGTTTGGAGGAACTGTGAATTGTAAGCACCTCATCGCATACAGAGGTCTTGATGATGATTTCGATACCGATTACGGTTACCGAGGAAAAGTTCAGTTTGGTTTATCAATCCGTGACAAAGATTTATCAGATGCTATTGGAGATTCAAATTCCTTTGAGTCAGATAACGATGCTGCTGGCTCAACGGCACAGCCAAAAACAAGACCTATTTTTTCTAATATGACACTTGTTGGACCAAAAGGAAATGGTACCATTGCATTGCCTGTAGGTGAAAAATTTGAAAAAGCTTTTCGTTTAAGAAGAAACACATCAACTTCATGTTTAAATTCATTGGTAACAGGATGGGAAAAAGGTCTTTCTATTGAAAGCTCAACTACTGCCGCAAATGTTACAGGAGATAGCTTAATGTTTGCTTCTAATACAATGACTAACTTCACAAATGGAACAAATGTCATTACATCTGCAGGAATTTCTGGTGCATTTTACGCTGGTTTTTATGGTGTAGATGGTAACGATTCAACCAATACCTTATCTCAAGTGAATTGGGTAAATCTTTTTACAGCTTTAGGCACAACACCTGACGCGCGTCTGAACACAGGTTCGGTAGCTGGAACAACTGCTAGCTTCACCAATCCTAAATTCTTTAGTATTGCTGCTCCAAGCGTAACCAATACAGCAACGTATTGTCAAAATGCATTAGCAAGTGCAATTACTGGAACATCACTTCCAGGAAATACGCTTTACTACTACACTACTGCAGTAGGAGGTTTAGGTAGCATAACACCAATTATTCCATCTACGACAACTCCTGGAGTGTATACCTATTATATTAGCCAAAAAAATGCTGCTGGAGATGAAAGCCCAAGAGCAATGGTAACTGTAACCGTAAATGCACTTCCAGCAACACCTACAATTAGTGCTAGTGGTTCTACCACATTCTGTACTGGTGGATCTGTAGATCTTACCTCATCCTCAACAACTGGAAATCTTTGGTCAAATAATGCAACATCATCAACGATAACAGTTTCTAACTCAGGTAGTTTTTCAGTAACTGTAACTGATGGTAATAGTTGTTCGGCAACGTCAACAAGCATAAACGTAAATGTTAGTAGTGCTCCAATTCCTACAATCACTGCAACATCAACATCTGCTTGTAGCGGAGATACAGTTATCTTAACATCATCTAGCGCAGATTCATATGTTTGGTCAACTGGGCAAACAACATCATCTATTGCAGTAACAGCTTCTTCTTCAAACATTACAGTAACAACTGTGAATGTTAATGCATGTAATGGTGTTGGAATGTCTCAACCTATTTCAGTAACTTTTACTGCGACTCCAACTGCTGCTGGTTCATTCACAACAAGTGGTAACGTTGCTACATTCGCAAACACATCAACAGGTGCTGGTTCTTACTCTTGGGATTTTGGAGACTTCTCTAACTCAAGTGCATCTGCACCTACACATGCTTATGCTGCAAATGGAGCTTACACTGTAACCTTAACAGCTATCAATGGTAACTGTACCTCAACTACAAGCTTCACGGTAAACATCAGTGTAGCATTGGATGAATTACAGGGAATTACCTTGAATCTGTTTCCTAACCCTGCTAACCAAGAAGTGAACATAGCATTAAATGGTGCAGCTTTAGAAAGCGTAGTTATAATAGACCAATTCGGTAGAACCGTTAAAGTTTCTAACGTTAGTAACATCAATGTTTCTGACTTAGCAACTGGAGTTTACCAGGTTATTCTTTACACAGACAAAGGAAACATTACCAGAAGACTGGTAGTTTCAAAATAATTAAATTTAATTAAATGGGGGGGTAGAATTCTATCCCCCATTTATAAAAAAAATAAAATGGAAAATGCTAAAGGTCACACCATATTACTAGTTGATGATGAACCGGATATTTTAGATTTTCTATCTTATAACATAAGAAAAGAGGGTTACAAGGTTTTTACCGCAACTAATGGTGAAGAAGGCGTGAAACTAACTCAACAAATAAGCCCATCGCTGATATTAATGGATGTCATGATGCCAAAGATGGACGGAATAGAAGCTTGTCAAATCATACGGAAAGATTTAAACATCTCCCAACCACTAATAGCATTTTTAACCTCAAGAGCAGAGGATTACGCTCAAATTGCTGGCTTTGAAGCTGGGGCAGATGATTATATTTCAAAGCCCATAAGGCCACGATTATTAATTGCGAAAATAGAATCGCTGTTAAAAAGATTAAATAATAAAATCATTCATGAAACTAAGGTATCAAGCATAGAAATCGATCGAGAGAGATACCTAGTAACATCAGAAGGGAAAGAATTAATCCTACCAAAAAAAGAATTCGAATTACTAGAATTACTAGCTAGTCGTCCTGGAAAGGTGTACAATCGAGAACAAATATTAGCAATCGTTTGGGGAAATGAAACCATCGTTGGAGAACGCACTATTGATGTTCACATAAGAAAACTTCGTGAAAAGCTTGGAGATGACTATATTCGTACCATAAAAGGAGTCGGATATACCTTCAATGAAAAGTGAAAAATTTAAGACCTAGCATTTTAATCTTATTGGGAAGTCTTTTATACTTAGTGCTTAGCATTACTTCCGCTTTATTATTCCATCTTTTTGTACTTGAGCTGTCACCGTGGGTTATTATCTTAATCCCAGTAATCTCTGCACTTGTTGTATTTATATTGTTCTATGCTTTATTAAAGAACTTTATTCAAAATAGGCTGCATTTAATTTATAAATCAATACAAACTAAACAGCAAGTTGTCCCATTTAAAGGCAGTACAATTGACAATTTAATAAGCACAGTGGAAATAGACGTGCGTAATTGGAAGGAAAATAAAAACAAAGAAATAACAAAACTTAAGGATCAGGAGCAATTCAGAAGGGAATTTTTGGGGAATTTAGCCCACGAACTTAAAACTCCAGTGTTTGCAGTTCAAGGCTATATTTTAACCCTTATTGAAGGTGGTATCGATGATAAACAAGTTAACGTTCAGTTTCTAGAACGTGCCTCACGAGCTACAGAAAGAATCGTAAATATTTTAGAAGATTTAGACCAAATTGCAAAATTGGAAGTTGATGCCCTAAAAATCGAAATGCGTTCTTTCGAAATGATAGATCTAATCAAAGAAATAGTAGAAACGCTGGAGTTAAAAGCAAAAGAGAAAAATATTTCTCTCAAATTTCAGAATGATCTTTCATCCATTTATGTGACTGCAGATCGAAATAAAATAAGCCAAGTATTGACTAATCTAATAAATAATGCCATCAGTTATGGTAAGATTGACGGTGAGGTGGTTATTTCAGCCGTGCCCATTGATGATTTAGTCACCATTGAAATAAAAGACAACGGAATAGGAATTGATACAGAACATTTCCCTCGTCTTTTTGAACGCTTTTATCGCGTTGAAAAAAGTAGAAATAGAAACGAAGGTGGTACTGGTCTGGGTTTAGCAATTGTTAAGCATATTATTGAATCACACCAGCAAAGCATAAATGTGCGAAGCTCTATTGGAATTGGAAGTACTTTTAGCTTTAGCCTCAAGAAAAGTAATGTCTCGGGCCCAGTAAGTTCTCGAGGAATCCCATTAAAATAATGACCGCTTCTTTAATTTTTGGGTAATTTTGCGGCATGGAAACCCTTCCAATTAAAAAATATAATTTATTTGTCCGTTTACTTAGGATGGCTATGCCATACAAACGCTATTTTATTATTGCTTTTGTTTGCATCATCTTACTTTCATTCCTCGGTCCACTAAGGCCTTATATAATTGGCGAAATGGTGGATAACTACATCATTCGAAACCAAGATAAATCAAAGCTACTTCAATGGAGTATTGTGATTGCTGTACTGCTCATTATGGAGGGTATATTACAATTAATTGCAAGCTACTTCTCGAATTTATTAGCGCAGTCGGTTATTAGGGATATTAGAACGGAAACATTTAATCACATCCTGTCCTTTAAAATGCGCTATTTTGATAAAACACCTGTTGGTGCCCTAGTTACTCGGGTAGTGTCTGATGTTGAAGCCATTACAGAAGTTTTTTCGGCAGGATTAATGGAGATTTCTGGCGATTTGATTTCCTTGTTTTTTGTTCTTTTACTAATGTTTTCTACGAATTGGGAATTATCTTTAATGACCTTAATTCCCGTTCCTATTTTAATTATTGCTACCCGTATTTTCGCCAAAGCAATGAAGTCTTCATTCCAATTTGAAAGATTACAGGTAACGAAACTAAATACTTTTGTGCAAGAACACCTAACAGGAATGACAATCGTACAATTGTTTAACCGGCAAAAAATAGAATATTCAAAATTTGAGGAGATCAATAAAGGCCATCGGCAAGCCCATATTAATGCTGTTTGGGCGAATTCCATATTTTTCCCAGTTGTCGAATTGTTAAGCTCGCTTTCCATCGCTTTTTTACTCGTTTGGGGCGCACTAAAAGTAGGTGGAAAAACATCCGTAGAAATAAAATCAATGTATGGGCAAATTATTGCTTTTACCCTTTGGATTAATCAATTGTATCGTCCTATTCGGCAATTAGCAGATAAGTTTAACATCTTACAACGAGGCACTGTACGTGCGGAACGTATTTTTGAGATTTTAGACCAAGATAATCACGTCCAAGAAGATGGAACAAACACCACTTGTGATTTCAATCAAGACATTCATATTAAAGGACTTACTTTTTCGTATACCAAAGAGCAAAATGTATTGAAAAACATCAATTTGATCCTAGAGAAAGGAAAAACAATTGCCTTTGTTGGCGCAACAGGTTCTGGAAAAACGACTATTATAAATCTATTAGGACGTTTTTATGATTATGAAATCGGGTCAATTTCAATTGGTAAAACGGACCTCAAATCGATTGACCTTAATCACCTTAGATCCAATATCGCCATTGTATTACAAGATGTTTTTTTATTTTCCGATAGTATTCATAATAACATCACCTTAGGCGACAAAAACATATCACGAGAACAAGTGATAATTGCCTCCAAAGCTGTCGGTGCGCATGCATTTATTACTAAATTACCCGGCGAATACGATTATGTTATTGGAGAACGTGGGGCATCATTGAGTGTTGGACAAAGGCAATTATTAGCGTTTATTCGAGCCTATTTATACAATCCATCAATTCTAATTCTTGATGAAGCGACCTCAAGTCTCGACAACGAAACGGAAGAACTGATAAAATTAGCAACTGATAAACTAACCCAAAACCGGACTTCAATAATTATTGCACACCGCCTATCTACTATACAAAAAGCAGATTCAATTGTCGTTTTAGAAAAGGGCGAAATAGTAGAACAAGGCTCGCACCAATACCTTATAAAGAAAGGAGGGCAGTATAAAAACTTATTTGACAAACAATTCTTAGAAGAGGAGTAATGAAACGATTTAAAATCGGTGGCGTACCGGAACATTTTAATCTTCCTTGGCGATTAGCTATCGAGGATGGCGATTTTCAGAAAAATGGAGTAGAAATACATTGGGCTGATATGAGCGGAGGAACCGGTCAGATGATTAAAGGATTACAAACAGGTTCTATAGACATCGCGGTATTATTAACCGAAGGAATTACCAAGGCAATTTTACAAGGCCTTGATGCAACAATTGTCGCTATTTATGTACAATCGCCACTTTCATGGGGGGTGCATGTCCCTTTTTCATCTTCTTTTAACTGCATAGAAGACCTTGAAAATAAAGCATTCGCAATATCAAGAGAAGCTTCTGGATCGCATCTAATGGCAGTTGTAAACGCGTATCAAAAAAATTGGGATTTATCTAAGCTTACTTTTAATGTTGTAGGAGATCTTTATGGCGGTTTGTGGTCTTTAAACCAAAATGAATCACAAGGATTTCTTTGGGAAAAATATACCACTCAACCCTTTGTCGACCAAAATAAATGCAGGCGCGTAGGAGAAGTTAAAACCCCTTGGCCCTGTTTTGTAATTGCTGTTAACAAAAAAATCGCCAAAGAAAACCCTGAACTTATAAAAACCATTTGTGAAACAGTTCAACTAAAAGCAAGTGCGCTAAAGCAACATCCGGATACCTCAACTATTATTTCTTGGCGATACAATTTATCTGTTTCTCAAGTATCAATGTGGTTGGCTGATACAGAATGGAGTAATGATGGCCAAATCAAGCTATCCGATTTTGAATTGGTTGTTCACTATTTAGAACAAATGAAGCTGATTAGCAAAGAAGAAGCTATTAATTGGGAACAAAAACTTTTTTAATGAAGCAATTTACCCTTCTTCTTTCTATACTATTCAGCCAAATTATTTATGGGCAGTTTGGTTGCACCGATTCCCAAGCTACTAATTTCAATGCTTCTGCAAGTATAAATGATGGGTCTTGCCTATATAATCCAACGAATTATTCACTAAACTTAGTCGCTAATTTAGTTGATACATTAAGTGAAAATTCAGGACTAGTTTGGGCAGCTGGAAAACTTTACACCTTTAATGATTCTGGGAGTGGTACAAAGGTATATGAAGTCACCGCGAATGGTACAATAATTCGGACCATACATATAGCCAATTCTACCAACGTAGATTGGGAAGCAATGACATCAGACTCCACGTATTTTTACCTTGGCGACTTTGGAAACAACAATGGAAATAGAACAGACTTATGTATTTATAGGCTTTTAAAATCCGAAGTGACCAACAATGCCATAGACACTGTCGTGGCGGAAAAAATGAACTTTAGTTGGGCTGATCAACTCGATTTCACGAGTGCTTATAATGCGAATAATTTTGATTGTGAAGCATTTTATGCGACAGAAGATTCACTTTTCCTTTTCAGCAAAAACTGGGTAGATCTTAAAACGAAATGTTATTCATTACCCAATTATTGGACAGACACCTTAAATGCGACACTTAGTTCACAATTTGATGTGGATGGGCTAATTACGGATGCTTGTAAAGACACGATAAATGATAGAATATATTTGTTAGGATATAAAAACAACGGTAGTAATTTTTATACTAGCTTCATTTGGTGCCTGTGGGACCATGCTTCTAATTTCATTTTTTCAGGCAATAAAAGAAGAATTGAAATAGGAAATGTGCTGACTGTTTCTCAAACGGAAGGAATTACATTAAGCGATAATGGAACAGCGTTTGTAAGTGCAGAAAAAGTGATAAATATCATTACAATTCCTGCCAAACTTTTCAACTTGAATTTCAGTGCTTATTTTGAAGAATCAACTGGTATTGAATCTATGTTAAACGAGGCCCCTTTTCAATTAAGTAACATATTAATCAATGAAGGAATTATTGAATTAGTTATTAATGTTCCGTTCAGAGAAGTGTATATTGAAGATATCCAAGGCAAGAGAATCATGGAAATTGAAAATAAAGTCTCCAGATTACCAATTAATGATTTTCATGGACTCTATTTTTTACGAATCGATAACAACACGTACCCCATTGTATTGTCATATTGATTTATGAATTACCGTTGCACTAGCTTGCGCAGTAGGCATGATGGTTATATCATTTAAATTCATATGTGCCGGGCGTGTTGCGGCAAATACAATCGTTTCAGCAACATCTTCTGGATTCAAGGCATCAAAACCCTCATAAACTGATTTTGCTAATGCCTCGTCGCCTTTAAACCGAACGATTGAGAATTCTGATTCTACCGCACCTGGTGCAATATTCGTTACTTTTATGTTATCCTGAACTAAATCAATGCGCATGGCTTTTGATAATGCATCGACTGCATGCTTTGTAGCACAATAAACATTTCCACCAGCATAAACTTCTTTTCCAGCAATACTTGAAATGTTAAAAATATGACCTTTTTGATTTGCTTGCATAATGGGTACTACGTGCCGACTTACGTACAATAAACCTTTAATATTGGTGTCGATCATTCGCTCCCAATCATCAATTATACCCCCAGAGATTGGGCCCTTCCCAACAGCCAAACCAGCGTTATTTATTAAAATGATTAAGCTTTGTTTTATCTCGACCGGCAATGAAGAAACCGCCTTTGACACCTGAGATTCAATCTGAACATCAACTTTCAATGTAATGACTGTGACACCCATCTTTTCGATTTCTTCTTTTAATCTCAATAAGCGTTCCTCTCTACGCGCAAACAGAATCAAAGAATAGCCTAACTTGGCAAATTGTCGAGCACATGCTTCTCCAATACCTGAAGTTGCACCTGTGATTAGTATATGTGGAGCCATTTAATTTTTGTGTTAAGTAATGTAATGAATTTAATAAAGGTAAGCAACTAATAATTAACTTTATACTGATTTAGTTGTCACATTATAATTTCCTGGTTTTAAGTATAATTAAATAGTTTTCTTGTCAAGAAATTTTGAAAATCGGGTTGCAATTTACAATAATTTAACTAAATTTACACGCATATTTAATTTAAATTTAATGAAAGTAACCCTACTCAACAGATATGTTGCTTTAATGTTCTTAGCTTTTAGCTTAAGTTCATTCGTTAGTCTAGCGGCTCCCGTAGCCAATAGCGACAGTAATTCTGGTACTGAAGACCAAATCATTATTGTTTTAGCAATTCAAAATAATGACTTAGCAAATGGTGGCACCTTGGTGGCGTCTACCATAGACTTGAATCCTAGTGTTACAGGCAATCAGTCTGCTTTTTCAAGTGCCAATGGTCAGTGGTCGGTAGACTACTTAAGCGGCCATGTCACTTTTGTGCCAAACACAAATTTTAATGGCGTTGAAACCATCAACTACACTATCGAAAACTCACTCGGACAAGAGTCTAACATTGCTCAAATAACCGTAACACTCTCTGCTGTCAATGATGCACCACACATTACCAATAATCTATTATCCATTGTAGAAGATGCGGGATTACAAAACGGTAATCTACTAGCTAACGGCGATAATGACGCAGAAGGCACCACCTTATTGTGCAATACCACACCTGTGGTAAATGCTGCAAATGGGATCTTTACAGTAACAGCGAACGGTGTTTACACCTATACAGCAAATGCCAATTTTAATGGCACCGATATGGTTGTGGTTCAAGTTTGTGATCAAGGCTTACCACTACCGGGATTGTGCGTCAACGACACACTTTTTATCGATATAACCACCGTAAATGATGGGCCTAATGCAGTTGACGATAATTCCAATGTTATCGAAAATTCAATTACATTGTTGTCGCCACTATTAAATGATACCGATATTGATAATCCACTCGATCAAGCTACTCTTGCTATTCTTTACGGTCCATTTCATGGAACGGCTACCATTCTAAACGCCGGAATTGTTTATACGCCGGATTTAAATTTCATCGGTCAGGATTCTATGCTTTACCAAATATGTGACTCGGCAGCGCCCATGACCTCTATTTGCGACCAAGCTTATATTCACATTAATGTCTTGCCTTGTGCCACCAATCCGAGTGCAGACTGTGATGGCGATGGGGTAACCAACGCCACTGAAGTGTCGAACGGAACCGACCCTAACAACCCTTGTTCTTATACAGTAGCGAGTCAAACTCTTGTGTACGGTTCAATATGGGTGAATGCCGATTGTGATGGTGATGGATATACCAATGGAACAGAGCTTGGTTTAAACACTGATTTTAATGATGACTGTAGCTTTCCTTTTGTTGCTCAAAATGCAACGCCAACTACTATCTGGATTGGCATAGACTGCGATGGAGATGGCGTTACAAATGGTGACGAGGTTCAATCAGGTACCAATGCTTCAGATCCATGTGACTTTTATGCTATTAGCATCACCGTTACTCCTTCAAGCACATGGATGTCATCGGATTGCGATGGTGATGGCGTGACCAATGCTACCGAAATAACCGACAATACTAATCCAACGAACGAATGCTCTTTACTACCAACAAGTATCACCGTGGTGCAAAATCAGTTGTGGTTTTTCTTTGACTGTGACGGAGATGGTGTTCAGAATGGAGATGAGTTGCAAGACACTACTTATTTCCTAGACGGATGTAATTATTTGAGTACAAGCGTTACAATGCCTCAATCTTCCGTATGGATGCAATACGATTGCGATGGTGATGGTGTAATTAACGAAGATGAAATAACTGATAACACGGATGCGCAAGACGGATGTGAATTTGTGGCCGCTAGCCAAACAGTACCCACAAGTAGTACTTGGAATGCTTGGGACTGCGATGAAGACGGAGTGACTAATGCTACTGAAACTGCAGATAACACTAATTTAAACGATCCTTGTAGCTTTTTCGCGCCTTCGATTACTCTTCCCGTAGGTAATGAGTACAACAATGCAGATTGTGACGCAGACGGATTAAACAACGCAACTGAAGGAACCTTAACTACAAATCCTTTCAATCCAGATACCGATGGTGATGGCTTAAACGATGGACAAGAAGTAGCGCAAGGAAGCGATCCATTAGATGCTTGTGACCCAGTTGCTACAAATTCAACCTGCTTGTTTATTATACCGGGAGGGCTTTCACCAAATGATGATGGAAAAAATGATTTATTTGAAATCATAGGCGCTGAAAATTTCCCTAATAATAAACTGACTATTTACAATCGCTATGGGAACGAAGTTTACACCTACTCTCCTGGATACGTCAATCAATGGGTTGGCCAATCAAACTCAACGATGAATTTAGGCGGGGATAAGTTACCTGACGGCGTATATTTTTACGTATTTGATAAGTTCGGAGATGGCAAAGATGAATCAAAAGGTTCTGTTTATTTAAAGAATAAATAATAATCAAAATTACACCATGATTATGAAAAAAATAATATTTTTAGGCGTATTGATGTTAAGCGTTAAAGCTTTTAGTCAGCAAGACCCGCAATTCACGCAATATTTTGACAACACACTCCACGTGAATCCTGCCTATGCAGGAAGTTCAGGTATGTTGAGTGCAACCGCCCTGCACCGCGAGCAGTGGTTTGGTTTCGATGGTGCTCCTCGATCAACTACTTTTAGTTTACACACTCCTTTAAACTATCGGTCTGTCGGTCTAGGTTTAACTGCTGTAAATGATATGATTGGTCCAATTAGACAAAATATGATTTATGTCGATTTTTCCTATTCTATTAAACTTGGTGAAAAATCTACCTTAGCTTTAGGTCTTAAAGGAGGAATTAATATGTTGAATGTAGCATCCGAAGACCTACAAAATATTCAAGCTAATGACCCTGCTTTCATGAATCTTCAAAACCAGATTAACCCAAATGTTGGATTTGGAATTTATTACCATAATCCACATTTCTTTTTAGGTTTAAGCTCACCAAGAATATTAGAAAACAGTTCGTCTAACCCTAATTCTTATTTGGAAAACAGACACTATTTTGGAATCATAGGTGGTGTATTTTCAGTCGCTAAATCTTTAAAAATGAGACCAAGTGTACAAGTGAAAGCAACCATGGGCGCTCCAATAAGTGTTGATGCTTCTTTAGCAGGAATCGTTTCTGATAAATTATGGATTGGTGGCATGTATCGACTGAATTCATCAGCTGGTGGATTTGTTCAATACCAAATCAGCCGTCAATTCCGATTGGGTGTGGGCGCTGACTTTGGAACCAATGGTTTACGAAACGCTAATTCAGGAAGTTATGAACTGTTGATTTCCTATGATTTCAATTATAAAAAATCGGATGTAAAATCTCCACGTTATTTCTAACCAAAAAGGCTATGATAAAATTTAATTTAACTTTTTGTGTCCTTATCGCAAATATCTGTGCTTTTGGACAAACTAATTCGCCTTATTTCAATACAGGTGCGGTAACATTTAATTCAAGCGCCGCAGAAATTGGGGTATATAAAAATCCGGGTAGTAAGGATTTAGTACTGATCTCTGGAAGAGAATACGGCATCATTAAAAGAGTTGATTCAAATGATGAACCGTTTTTAAGTTATTTCACTGTTGATGAAAAGAATACTGTAAAAAACTTTCAGAAAAAAGCCAACAGCAAATTTAATGAGGGTCCTTTCTGCATCACTCCAAATGGAAAAAGAGTTTATTTTACGCGCAATGATAAATCGACCACTAAATCGACCAGCAAAAAAGAAATTAAACTGTACACTGCTGAGGTAAACGCTAAAGGAAAATGGAGTAATATTAAACCGAGCAATATCAATGGCCGAGGATATTCAACAGGGCATCCAGCAATTTCACCAGATGGAAAATACATTGTCTTTGTTTCTGACATGTCAGATGGACTTGGTGGAACAGATTTATATATCGCTAGCATCAATGCGGATGGATCAATTGGGGAAGCGCTTAATTTAGGCCCTAAATTGAATACTTCTGGACAAGAGTTATTTCCATGGTTTAGCCCAGAAGGCCAATTGTTTTTCGCTTCTAACGGTTTAAAAGGAATGGGTGGTTTTGATTTATGGGTTACTGAAATTAAAAATGGGAAGGATGTATTTACTCCTATTAATCTTGAAGCGCCAATAAATTCCTCAAGTGATGATATTGCTATCGTTTATCATATGGATAGTAAAGGATACTTTTCATCAAATCGAGAGAAAAATAACGATGATGTATATTCTTTCAATCAACTAAGACCGATTGTATTCAAAGTAATTATGAGCGGTATTGTTACTGATTTAAATACTAAAGATACTCTAAGAGATGCAAATTTAGAGATTAAAAATCAAAAAGGCGAAGTGATTTCCACCTTAACAACCGATAAAAATGG
Source organism: Flavobacteriales bacterium (assembly GCA_947462255.1). Lineage (GTDB taxonomy): Bacteria > Bacteroidota > Bacteroidia > Flavobacteriales_D > Crocinitomicaceae > UBA952. The sequence goes on from CANHOA010000001.1 coordinate 27,548, forward strand.
CGCCTATACAGTCACATTAGAGCCCGATCAAACGTATACGGTAGAAGTCAAAAAAGACAATCACAAAAATGAGCAGTTCAATTTATCGACAGACTTTAACACACCAAAAGTTAAACAAAATGTTGAATTAGAAAATAGACCTAATGTGAGTTATGTTGGAACAGTTTCAGATTCGAAAAGCAAATTAGCTTTAGAAGGAGTGACCGTTACAGTGATTGATAAGGAAACTAAAAAAATATTGCTAAGCATCATCACTGATAAAACAGGAAATTTCATGAAAGCTTTTGAAAACCTAAAGTATGGTAAAGCACAAAATTTTGAAATTAAACTTGAAAAGAAAGAGTATGCTACAAAAACAATAGACTACACCAATACACCAACGCTATCAGGAGAAATAAGTATCAATAATAAAGTAGATTTGAGCATTGGTAAAGTTGAAGTAGGCGCTGACTTGTCAAAATTAATGGATATCAAAGATATTTATTTTGATTATGGGAAATTTGAAATCAGAACTGATGCTGCAGAAGCGCTAGATAAAATTGTGGCTGTTATGAATGAATATCCAGCCATGGTAATTGAATTGGGTTCCCATACTGACTGTAGAGGAACAAAGGCTGCAAATAAAACACTATCTGATAACCGTGCAAAGGCCTCTGCTGAATATATTAAAAGCAGAATTACTACTCCAACAAGAATTTCTGGAATTGGCTTCGGTGAAGCTAAATTAAAAGTAAATTGTCCTTGCGAGGGTACTGTGGTTTCAAACTGCCCGGAGGAAGAACACGCCAAGAACAGGAGAACAGAGTTTATTGTTAAGAAAGTTAAGTAAAAAAACTTTTCTTTTAATAAAAGAAACAAGCTTGTCAAATAAGTGTTCTAGCTAAATAACTATGCAACTAGAAACACAAACCAGTATTCGAGAAATATCCTTAGGCATAAAAAAGATTCACGAGGATCTACGTGCTAAATATTCCATTCTATCCCATCAAAATATCATGGGATTCCTTATCTTTTCATTGAGTATTGCAGCTATTTTTTGTAGCTTTATTATGTGGTGGAATTCTATTATCCCATCATGGGCGTGTATAGCACTAATCGCTTTTTTCACCTCTTTCCTGCACGAATTAGAACACGACCTGATTCACGAGCTTTACTTTAAGAAATATCCATTAATATATCAGCTAATGATGTTTGGCGTCTATGTTTTTCGTCCTTTGACCCTCAGTCCTTGGTACAGGAAGTTTTGGCACCACTACCACCACCAAAATTCTGGAACGATTACAGATATTGAAGAACGAGGAGTAAGCAACGGTGAAAAATGGAGCTTATTAAGATTAATCATTATACCTGATTTGCTCCTTTCTTTTGTTCTAAGATACCCACGTCTTTCCAAAGAGATAAAAATGGCTCATCAAAATGGAGAATTGAAATCGGAGGACTTTAAACAATTGAAAAAAACGATACTATTCGGTATGCTGCCTTTAGGAATACCCTTATACCTGATGTGGTATCTCTATTTAGGCCTTAGTCTTTTAGCATATTTCGGATTTGATTTATACACAGCACCCATGTTAACGTTTTGCACACCCTTCGTAGTTGGTTTAATTGCCCCTAATTTAATTCGTCAATTCTGTCTTCACTTTATTACCTCAAATATGCACTATTATGGCGATATTGAAAAAGGGAATGTTATTGAGCAGACACAAGTCTTAAACGCATGGTGGACGATTCCATTTCACCTTTTCTGCTTTAATTTTGGGGCAACACATGCGATCCATCATTTCGTTGTTAACGAACCTTTTTACTTAAGGCAATTAGCCGCTGCTAAGTCTCATGTCATCATGCGAAACTATGGAGTTCGATTCAACGATTTTGGCAGTTTTAAAAGAGCTAACCGCTACCACTAATAAACGATTGCGATTTACTGTTATAGAAGATCAAAAAGCTGCGTTTTCTATTTTCACTCCACATGATTTACGCCAATCATAAGTGCTTTTGAATCCAACTAATGCGTTTATCTTGACTTATTCTTAATGGCATTGCCCTTAGGTTAATTAGATAAAAGAAACTAAAAAACAAAAAAGGAAGTGCCGGAATTTTATACCGAACCAATGCCCCTATGACCGGAGTGCTTAGCCCAATGATTGTATACAAGGTGAAAATGAAAGTGGCAGCAAAAACAAGGAACTGGACACCTGATTTAGAAGGCTTTTGCAAAAAGTATATCGAAACCAAACAAGAAGCGAGAAGAAAAAGGTTTTCTACTAAAGGACCGAGGTATAGCCATGATTTAACATGAGACAACCAAGGGAGCGTAAAAACATGTACTAAAGCCAAGGGTATAGACTTAAGAATTGAGCCGATATTTTCTTCCAAATAATCCATTTGGATAGCGCTTCCCGCATTGAATTCTAGCGATAAACGAATAAAATCGTGCTGTTTTGCTACTAAAAGAGACACTAAATCTATAGTGGGAAATAAAACAACAACGGAAACATAGCACAAGAAACCAAGAATTAAAAAAAGAAAAGAAGCTTTCCATAGGATCTTAAAACGCATCCAAAGAAACCAAAACAGAATAGCGGGCAGTATGGCTACGAGCACATAAATTTTAATCGAAAACAACAAAAGAAAGGCCAGTATAACTAACATTAATGCTCTCCAACTAAAAGAAGTCGCCAATATAAATATAGACCAACAAAATAAACCCAAAGCAAAAATTAGTAAGGCTTCTTTTAAGACGCCAGATGTCCAAAAGAAAACAGATGGGATTAGAAAAGCAGCGAAATAGGATTTTATCTTACTACCAGAAATGGCATAAAATAATTTAGCAAGATAAAATAAGCCTAAAAACGACAGAAAAATAAAAATAAGCGCATGAATAAAATAATTACCAAAACTAATTACATGAAGCAACGCATTAATTCGAATAACAATTCGGTTATCGTTTCGTAGGCCATGGTCATAAGGTCGGTACCAATACGACATTTTATTTAAGTGCTGTTCTTTGAGGTATTGGTTTTCAACACCCGCAATGATTTTGATTAAATCAAGAGGATGAGCTTTTGTGGAAGAATATAGAATCTCACCATCATCATAATACTTAAATATATCCGCTGTAGAGCGATCAGAATAATAATACGTATAAATTAAAAAGAGTAGCGCACCAGCTATCACTTTTAAGGTAAAGGCAAATTTGAGCGATTTTGAGCTATAAGGTGATGCTTTAAAAATAGTTAGGGTATCAATTAACTTGTAAAACCCTATTAATAAAAGCAAAGCAAATAACAACTTAATCCCTACGATCATGAAGCAAATTTACTGAAATTAATGCCTATTAAAGGACAAAGCGTCAAAATTTAAGGTTATTTTAAGACAAGTTGTCAGCATATTTTGCTTGGCACATCGATTGAGCAAAGCAAGAAAAAAATATAAAATGAGAACAGGACAAATAAATGTACAAACGGAAAATATCTTTCCAATTATCAAGAAGTTTTTATACTCAGATCACGAGATTTTTCTACGGGAATTAGTTTCCAATGCCGTGGATGCGTCACAGAAGTTGAAAGTGCTCAGCGCTAACGGCGAATTTAAAGGAACAATCGGAGAACTTAAGGTTGAAGTTATTTTAGATCCAGTTGCAAAAACACTCACAATTAGAGATAATGGTATTGGAATGACCGCAGATGAAATCGACAAATACATCAATCAAATTGCCTTTTCAGGCGCGGAGGAATTTGTTCAAAAATACAGTGGAAAAGAAGGTGCAGAGCAGATTATTGGTCATTTCGGATTAGGCTTTTACTCAGCCTTTATGGTTTCAGAAAAAGTGCAAATTTTAACTTTATCCAGAACAAAGGGAGCACAAGCTGTGCAATGGGAGAGCAACGGTTCGCCAGAGTATACAATTACCGACGTTAAAAAGAAAAGCCGTGGAACAGATATTATTCTATACATAAATGAGGAATCTGCAGAGTTTTTAGAAAAAGCCAGGGTAGAAAGTGTTTTAAACAAATACTGTAAATTTCTTCCAACACCTGTTTTTTTCGGCATGAAAACCGAATACATTGATTCTCCTGAAGGCGAAAAAGATGATAAAGGCAATATTAAACGAGTAGCTGTTGAGGTGCCTAATCAAATTAATAATACACAACCCGCCTGGACAAAAGCCCCTGTCGATTTAAAAGAGGAAGATTACGATACTTTTTATAGAGAGTTATATCCCGCAACCTTTGAAAAACCCCTATTTAATATTCACCTTAATGTAGATTATCCATTTAATTTGACCGGGATATTGTATTTCCCTAAGATTAAAGAAAACGTCGAAGTACAGCGAAATAAGATTAATCTCTACAGTAATCAAGTATTTATCACCGACAGCGTAGCAGAAATTGTCCCTGAGTTTTTAACCTTGTTACATGGTGTTATTGATTCACCAGATATTCCATTAAACGTTTCTAGATCTTACTTACAAAGCGACAGCAATGTAAAAAAGATTTCGTCTCATATTACCAAAAAAGTGGCCGATAAATTAGCAGACATGTTTAAAAAAGATCGCAAAGATTTTGAGCAGAAATGGGATGATTTACAAGTTTTTGTTCAATACGGTATGTTATCTGAAGATAAATTTTCGGAGAAGGCAAACGGATTTACATTATTAAAAAATACCGAGGGTTTGTATTTCACTATTGAAGAATACAAAGAAAAAATTAAAGCCTTACAAACAGATAAAGATGGTAAAATAATTATTTTATATACCAATAATGCCGAGGACCAATATAGCTATGTGAAAAATGCAAAAGATAGAGGATACGACGTATTAAATTTAGGTGGTCCATTAATTTCACATTGGCTTCCAAAATTAGAACAAAGCAATGAGGGATTTAATTTTGTACGTGTAGATGCGGACACCATTGATAAACTTATACGAAAGTCTGAGGATATTCCATCAAAATTATCTAAAGAAGAGGAAGATACCTTAAAAGGGCTTTTTGAAAATGCTATTAACAAAGAGAAATTCAACGTTCAATTTGAAAGCATGAGCGAAGATAGTTCTCCAATTGTAATAACCCAACCTGAATTTATCAGAAGAATGATGGAACAACAAAAACTTGGTGGAGGTGGCGGTTTTTATGGCGCTTTCCCCGAAATGTTTACCATGACAATCAATTCAAATCATGCAGCAATTACAGGGCTTACTGGCAAACCTGAGAAAAAACAACAAGCAACAATTAAGCAATTAACCGATTTAGCGCTTCTTGCGCAAGGATTACTTAAGGGAGAGGCCCTAAGTAGCTTTGTAGAACGAAACTTAAAAGGTATTGCATAATCTTATTACTTTTGTAAAGGGAGCACGCTCCCTTTACTAATATAAACGTTGTGTATAAATTTATCTTCGGCATTGCCGCTTTTTACTTAACGAAGAGAATCAGCTTTGGTATTCTTGGGTTTATTGTGGGGGGATTTATTGATCGGATTCAATCAAATAAAGGAGGGCCTGATAATGGTCAATCGGATCCATTCCGACAATTTCGCGGACAATCTTCTCGCTTCGATTTTCAAACCATGCTCATGGCACTTTCGGCTGCCGTAATGAAAGCAGATGGCAAAGTGCTTAAAGCCGAATTAGATTTTGTTAAGGCTTTTTTTACCAATCAGTTTGGGAATAAATTTACACCCGAGCACCTACAATCCCTAAAGTCTTACATAGATTCTGGACAAATTCCAATGCAGGAAATTTGTTCGGAAATTCGTCTAAAATTACCGATTGAAATACGCGTTCAGCTCTTGCATTATTTATTTGGGATTGCCAAATCAGATGGGAATGTTTCCCAAAGCGAAATGAGCGTAATAGAACGTATTGCCAGCCAATTAGGTGTTTCCGCAGTTGAATTTGATAGTGTTAAAAATATGTTCTACCGAAATGTAGACTCTGATTACAAGATTTTAGGAATTGATGCCAATGCAACTGATGAAGAAGTAAAAAAAGCATACCGAAAAATGGCTGTAACTTATCACCCAGATAAAGTAGCGCAGATGGGCGAAGAATATCAAAAAGGGGCGAAAGAAAAGTTTCAAAAAATTCAAGACGCATACGAAGCGCTGAAGAAAAGGCGGGGCTTTAAATAAATTAGTGGGTACTCGTCATTGATTCCGTAACGCAAATAATAAAATCTGCTTTCCCAAGGTGTTCTTTTTCCAATTTATTAACCTTTTGTTGACTAACAGTTGAGATGGTAGTCACTTTAATTAATGGCTTACTTTGTTGGATATACCATAATATTCCTTGATAATAATCGCTGTGATAAGCGCCATTATAGTGGATAATTTGATTGTCGTTTGTTAGTTCTTGTAAAATATATTTTGCCATTGTCGCGTCCTTGAGGGCTTGTGCCTCTAACATATTTCCGCCGCCCATATGCGCCGCCATCTCGTTTAAACTTGCATATTGACTTAGCGTTGTATCAATTGGAAATTGCAGGTCGGCCATTTGGCTCTTTTTTAACGGCGAAATAGTATCCAACGCAAGGCGACCACTTTTAAACAATAATGATGCATATTTACGCTCAACATTGGAAGCGATACAAGCTAGTTTGTTTTCCTTAGCAAACAATATTAGCGGTTTGTAATCCGTAGAATAATTAAGCCAAAGGCGCAAGGAATCTTTTAACTGTTTATCTGTAATGCCACCGCTAAGATAACGGTCTAAGACTCCTTGTTGATCCTGCTCAAACATTTCGAAACCTAAGATTAGCTTATTGCCCTTTTGACTATATAACTCCTTAAGCAATTCTAATTCTAACCAATGAGAAATGGGATTATCATGAAACTCACCAAACAAAATTAATTGTGCATCGATTGATTCTCGAGTCATTTTTGCAATACTCACTTTTTTTCCTTTGGCATTATAGATCACAAACGCTTGTTCTGTTTGGGTAAATACAAAAATTGGAAATAGAAATACGAGCAATAGAAATTTCATATTTTAATTTTTTATCATGAAAATAGAGGTGTTTTTAATCTTTCTCTTGTAAATACAAATTAAAGCGAACCGCTAATTGCTGATAAATATAGCTTTTTAACTCGTTTGAAGCTACTTTTAAAAAGACATCCTGCATAAATGCGGCAACAACCAGCTGTCGAGCGGCAGCTTCTGATATGCCACGACTACGAAGATAAAAAATAGCTTCCTCGTCCAATTGACCTGTTGTAGAGCCATGTGAACATTTCACATCATCGGCATATATTTCCAGTTCGGGTTTTGAGTTAACAGCAGCATCATTGCTAAGTAAAACGTTCGCATTGGATTGAAAAGCATTAATTTTTTGAGCATTTGGCCTTACGAATACTTTACCATTAAAAACAGCCGTCGATTTATCATCCATCACCCCTTTATACAATTCATACGAATTACAATTCGGGAAAATGTGGTCTATGGTCGTATGGTTATCCACATGTTGATTTTCCTTCATTATGTAGGCGCCATTCAGATGGGTCTCACAATTCTCACCTTCCACCTTAACTAAAACATCATTTCGGACAAAAGATCCATCAAGAGTAAGCGTATTTAATGTAAAATTAGAGTCTTTTAGTTGAGAAATATTTTCTGTTGAAAAATGATAATTTGCATCACCATCATTTTGGATTTTTGTCATTATCAAGTGACTGTTTTCTTTTAAAAAAACACTCCAATGAACATTTGAATAAGAGTCAATCGCATCTTTTGAAAAATAACCAACATGAATATCGGCCTTTGCCCCCTTCCCGTGCTGTAGTTGATTTCTCCAAAAGTTTGGTTGTTTCGGTCCATCAGAAATAAATAGTAATTGTATCGGTTTATCAAGCTGAACGCCATTTGAAATATTTATTACACAGCCATTCTGAGCATGAGCAACATTTAATTTTGCAACATGTCCTTCATTGATAGAAGACAACCAATCCATCGCTCCAATTTCATCTCCAATTTTGATAGAAACTCCTTTTGGTAAATCCGGAGATTTATAAATGCATTCCGAATTTTGAAAGACAAAATTATATGCATCTTTTACCATTAGGTATGATGACCAATCGATTATTGAAGACGGGGTACTTTCTAAATTAATTTTTGCAACACGATTCAAGCGTGTATATTTCCAAGCCTCTTGTCGGGAATTAGGAAAGTCCATTTCGAGCAGCTCCTTTTCATTAGCGTCGATAAAAGAACTTGGTAGCAACAATTTAGCGGGAGATAGTTTCTTCCTAAATACCTGAAGTGTTGCTTTGGTGACTGGCTCCATTTCCGTAGTTTTCAATTAAGCGTATTATTTTTTATCCAATCATATCCTTTTTCTTCCAATTCAAGGGCAAGATCTTTTCCACCAGATTTTACAATTTTTCCATCATATAAAACATGAACAAAATCAGGTATAATATAATCTAATAAACGCTGATAATGTGTTATGATGATGGTTGCATTCTGATCGGTTTTCAACTGATTTACCCCATTCGCAACAATTCGTAAGGCGTCAATATCTAGGCCTGAATCCGTTTCATCCAAGATCGATAATATAGGATTGAGCATGGCCATTTGAAAAATTTCATTTCGCTTTTTTTCACCTCCAGAAAATCCTTCATTAACAGAGCGAGAGGCCAATTTACTATCTAATTCAACCAATGCTGATTTCTCTCTAACTAAAGACATGAAATCCTTTGCGGAAATTCCTTTCTCGCCTTTATGTTCTCTTATTTCATTAAGGGCGGTACGTAAGAAATTTATGTTTGAAACACCGGGAATTTCTACAGGATATTGGAAGGCCAAAAACAATCCTTCTCGCGCTCTTTCTTCCACTGAAAGGGATAACAAATCTACCCCATTAAAATTTACATCCCCCTGAGTAATTTCGTATTCTTCCCTACCTGCCAATACCGACGCAAGCGTACTCTTTCCAGCACCATTTGGCCCCATAATCGCATGTATCTCACCTGCCTTAACTGTCAAGTTTAGTCCTTTTAATATTGGCTTTCCTTCTATACTTGCATGTAAATCCTTAATCGTAATCATACTTTTACTATTTATTTATTGGGAGTAGTTAACCAACACTCCCTTCTAAGCTAATCGTTAATAATTTTTGTGCTTCAACCGCAAATTCCATTGGTAATTGGTTCAATACTTCTTTACAATACCCATTAACAATCAAACCAATCGCTTTTTCTTCACTTATCCCTCTTTGCTTACAATAGAATAGTTGATCTTCTCCTATTTTTGAGGTAGTAGCTTCGTGCTCAATTTTAGCTGAGTTGTTCTTACACTCAATGTATGGAAAAGTATGGGCGCCGCATTCACTCGACATTAAAAGTGAATCACATTGCGAAAAATTTCGCGCATTATGGGCATTTTTATGAATTTGTACTAAACCACGATACGAATTTTGAGATTTCCCTGCCGATATCCCTTTAGATATAATAGTGGATTTGGTGTTTTTGCCCAGGTGAATCATTTTGGTACCCGTATCTGCTTGCTGATAATTATTGGTAACAGCAACGGAGTAAAATTCACCAACTGAATTATCTCCTTTTAAAATACAAGAAGGATATTTCCAGGTTACGGCAGAGCCTGTTTCTACCTGTGTCCATGAAATCTTAGCATTTTTTTCACACACTCCCCTTTTGGTTACAAAATTAAAAATGCCTCCTAATCCGTTTTTATCTCCCGGATACCAATTTTGAACAGTTGAATATTTTATTTCGGCATTCTCCAATGCAATTAATTCTACAACGGCTGCATGCAATTGATTCTCATCACGTTGCGGTGCTGTACATCCTTCTAAGTAAGAAACATAAGAGCCTTCATCTGCAATAACAAGGGTTCGTTCAAATTGTCCGGTACCACCAGCGTTAATTCTGAAATACGTTGAAAGCTCCATTGGACAACGAACACCTTTCGGAATATAGCAGAAAGATCCATCGGTAAAGACTGCAGCATTTAGCGTTGCATAATAATTATCTTGGGTAGGAACAACCGAACCCATGTATTTCTTTACTAATTCAGGATGATTTTGAACAGCATCAGAGAAAGAACAAAAGATAATACCTAACTCACCCAACTTTTCTTTAAACGAAGTAGCAACAGAAACAGAATCCATTACAAAATCAACTGCTACACCGGTTAAGCGCTGCTGTTCCTCCATCGATATTCCTAACTTGGTCATCGTAGCTTTCATCTCAGGATCAACATCATCCCAGGACTCGTATTTTTTTGTTTGTTTCGGAGCTGAATAATAGGCAATCGATTGGAAATCAGGTTTTTTATACTTCACATGAGCCCAAGAGGGTTCATTCATCGTTGACCATATTGCTAAGGCATTTAGGCGATAATCTAGCATCCATTGAGGCTCCTCTTTTTTTGAGGATATCAATCGAACAATATCTTCATTAAGTCCAATAGGAATAGTATCGGTATCTATATCACTAACAAAACCAAATTTATATTCTTGATCTTTGAGTTCTTTCGCTAAATCGTCTTCGGTATAATTTGCCATTTGTTCAGTTCAATTGTATTTAAACAGAGAAAGATTCTCCACAACCACAAGTCCGATCGGCATTTGGATTTTTAAATATAAAGCCCTTTCCGTTTAATCCTCCTGAAAAATCTAATACTGTACCTATCAAATACAAATAACTTTTTTTATCCACGACAACCGTTACACCGTTGTCTTCGATATTTGTGTCACCTTCTAATTTTTGGTTGTCAAAAGTAAGTTGATACATTAAACCTGAGCACCCACCACCTTGAACTCCAACGCGAATAAAGTATCCCGCTTTTCCATCTTCTTCCATTAATCTAATGGCTTGGTTTTTAGCTTGATCAGTAACAGTTATCATGTTTTTTATTTAGATTAATTATAAATAACAAATTATTCGATACAAAAATACCACATTTACGGTATTGATACAAGTAAATGTTAAACAAGTTTAGAAAACAATTGTTTGTAAAATAAAGAGAACTTATTCCTATGAAGCATTTAATTATTGGCGGTAACAGCGGCATTGGCCAAGCGGTTGTTCAATTACTCGGCCCCTCAGACTGTCTTATATTTTCAAGAAGTGGTGGCGAAGGCATGGCACAGCACCAAACGATAAACGTTTTGACTGATGACCTCCCAGATCTTCCAGATTTACAAAGCATTGTCTATTGTCCGGGCACGATACAATTAAAACCTTTTCACCGATTTACAGAAAGTGATTTTCTAAACGATCTACAAACCAATGTGATTGGTGCGATTAGAGTTTTACAATTTTACCATAAAACCCTCAAGGCAAATAATGGTAATGTTGTCTTATTTAGCACGATTGCTATTGCTCAGGGAATGAGTTTTCATTCTTCTATTGCCGTTTCAAAAGGAGCGGTTGAGGGGCTTATGAAAAGCTTGGCTGCTGAATGGGCGCCGAACGTTCGGGTAAATTGTGTCGCTCCATCCTTAACGAATACACCTCTTGCACAAGACCTATTAAATACGGATCAAAAACGCGAAGGTGCAATCAATAGACATCCTTTAAAAAAAATTGGGGAACCCATTGATATTGCTCAAGGCGTTAAATTTTTAATTGAAAACCAGTGGATAACCGGACAGATTATACACATTGACGGTGGACTTTCGAGCCTAAAAATTCTATAAAAAAAAAGAGAACCGTAGCTCTCTTAATAAAATAAGTAATCTAGACTTGGAGATTATCTGCTTATTTCTATCGTTTTTGAGTAAAGAATGGTTTCATTTGATTTAAAAGTAATGGTATAAGTTCCATCAATTAAATCATTTAAATGAAGTTCTGTTGCTCCCATGACAGGGATTGTTGGCATATATTGTCCATTAGAAGACGAAATTTCAATCATTTCAATTCGATTGTCACTCCAATTAATTCTAGCAGTGCCCTTTGCTGAATTAGCAACAACCTGAACTAAATCATCATAATTTCTTGTCTCATTACCTTGGTGAGAAAAACCAGTGGAGATGGTCAGTATTATTATAGCAACAAGTACTGACTTAATATTAAAAATTGTTTTCATGTTGTTTCTTTTTAGTTATTGAACAAATATCAATGAAAAAAAATGTTTGTGTATCTATTTGGTTTCTAACGTATTTAAATTACATAAGGTTACGTATGGTAATCTACGTGTAACTACGTAATTTATCTATAATCTTACCCCCGCGATAAAAAATTATAATTTTAACGCATCTAATATTCACAAAAAAGACACCTTCAGTCATTTAGTAAGATGAATTAATTTGGCGAATTTATATTTACTATGAAATAAGGAGAAAAGACAGGGCTCTTTATTATATTGAAAATTGATTTCTGCTTGGAGAGGCAGTTTTTTCTAGTTTTAGTAATTCGTTCAATTTTTTAAACAACAATATAATAAACCCCTGTTCTTTATTCATGCCTTTCACATCAATGGGTGATATTTAAGATTAAAGGGCTTTGGCCTTTTTTTAGTTTATAGTCGAAATGGCGTACAATACTGGTCGACTTGGGCTAGCATCATTTTCAAATGGCGCTAATTGCAATTCAAGAATATACTCACCATCTTGAGTAGCATCATCTACAAAGATCAATTCGGTTATCGTTCTATCCAAGCGATTGTTTTGAGGCACTTCCCAAAAACTATGGTGAAAAGCTAATTCGCCACCATCTTTTTCCTTATCAACAGAGGGTAAATCCAATAGTAAATGTTTTATACCATGTTCATTAAGCACTTTTATCCCTTCCAATGCCAAAAAAGGCGGATTTGTTTCGGCATAATTTTGTGTTATTTTTTGTTCACTATTTGGAGTCGTTCGAATAATCAATGCTTCAACATTTATTCCTTTTGGAAGACTCGGAATAGTGATTACCCTATCGCCGTTATCTTGTTCTTTTGGCTGTAAAGAAATCAATAGCGCTCGAAAAAAATAGGTTTTTAGCACTTTATTAACTGAAAAGATTTCTTTCGTTATATGACCACAAGATTCTGTATGCGTACCATGTCCATGCGGATTAAACCAAATAGACCGAAAATTTACATCGCCTCCCTCTTCAACACTACCAAGGAATCCATTTTCTCTAACAACCTCCATTTTTGGGGGCGTCACATACCAAGCACTTAGGGTTTGATTTTCTGCTATTCCTATCGATAAATCAATGGGAAAGTCAGTTTCAATAAATTCCTTTTCGTTTAAATAGAAGCGCATAAGGATCAAATTTATCAATTCTGATTCATATAATTCAATATCAATTGTTGAAATTGTTGCTTAAGATTAAATAACAGCAAAAATATTGCACGTATCTTTGGGGCATGGAACATCAAGACACCTTAAAAGAGATTATTTCCCATTCAAAAGAATATGGATTTATTTTTCCATCATCTGAAATTTACGATGGATTAGCAGCCACTTATGATTATGGCCAACTCGGTGTTGAACTAAAAAACAACATGAAAGCATATTGGTGGAAAGCCATGGTTCAAATGCACAGTAACATTGTAGGAATTGACTCCGCTATCTTCATGCACCCATCCATTTGGAAAGCATCCGGACATGTTGATGCCTTTAATGATCCATTAATTGACAATAAAGATTCGAAAAAACGATACCGTGCAGATGTATTAATTGAGGAGCACATAGAAAAGATAAAAGTAAAAATCGAAAAAGAAGTTGAAAAAGGTCGCCAAAAATTCGGCGATAACTTTAATGAAACAACGTTTCGCGAAACGAATCCAAATATCCTTAGAAATGCAGGTAAGATTATTGAAATCGAATCTCAATTTAAAACCACTTTGTCAAATGATGATCTTGATGGTGTTAGGCAATTAATTATTGATCTTGAAATCGCTTGTCCAATTTCGGGTACTAAGAACTGGACAGAAGTTAGGCAGTTTAATTTAATGTTCTCAACGGAAATGGGTTCTGTTGCTGGTGATGCATCCACTATTTATTTGCGACCCGAAACCGCACAAGGGATTTTTGTTAATTTTTTAAATGTTCAAAAATCAGGAAGAATGAAAATCCCTTTTGGGATTGCTCAAATAGGAAAAGCATTTAGAAATGAAATAGTAGCTCGGCAATTTATTTTTCGAATGAGAGAGTTTGAACAAATGGAAATGCAGTTTTTTGTGAGTCCTGGCGATGAAATTAAATGGTATGAATACTGGAAAAGCGCAAGAGAAAAGTGGCATAAAGCATTGCATTTAGGCGATCATAATTATCGATTTCACGACCATATCAAACTAGCTCATTATGCCAATGCAGCCAGTGACATCGAATTTAATTTCCCTATGGGTTTCAAAGAATTGGAAGGCATACATTCCCGAACTGATTTTGATTTGAAGCAACACGAAACCTTCTCAGGCAAAAAACTACACTACTTTGATACGGCTACAAACGAAAGCTATGTGCCTTATGTAGTAGAAACATCCGTTGGGCTAGATCGTATGTTTTTGTCCGTTTTAAGCGCTTCCTACAAAAATGAAACCCTTGAAGATGGAACGACTAGGATTGTATTAACCATTCCTCCTGCGTTAGCCCCGTTTAAGGTAGCCATTCTACCTTTGATAAAAAAAGATGGTCTTCCTGAAAAAGCAAGGGAAATTGTTAGCGATTTACAATATGATTTTGCCGTACAATATGATGAAAAAGATTCCATTGGAAAGCGTTATAGAAGACAAGATGCTATCGGCACACCTTATGCAATAACTATTGACCACCAAAGCCTCGAAGATAATACAGTTACCATAAGAGATCGCGACACAATGAAACAAGAACGTATTCAATTAAGTGAAATTCATGCGTTCTTATTAGCGAAAACAGGTTGGAAAGAACTACTAGGAAAGTTAAAGTAAGCCTTGAAATACCTACTGTTACTTTTTTTGATTATTCCCAGTCTATCTTTCAGCCAATTCTTGATTAATAAGGAAGGGCAGGCCTTTACTCAAGTTCCCTTTTTTAACCATGCATTTGTCAAAGCCTTAAAAATAGCTGAGTTAAAAGGTTCTGTTTCCTTTAAAAAAAAATTTGATGTAATCCAAACTACAGCAGATTGGTTGAATTACCACTTTGACACGCTTGGATATTTAATACAAATTGAAGAAGTCAAAAAAGTGGGCGAGAAATACGATACAAGTAACATCTTCTATAGCTATGATCTATTTCATCAGCTAACTCAAATTAAAAATAAAGTAGCAGACCCTTGGATAACAACACAATTTTCGTTTGATTCAAGCGGAAGGATTAATCAAGAAATACAATATCAAGAAGCAAGCGCGGGAAAGCCTATTTTACTTAAATGGGAAACGATTAAAAGTATTCCTTTAGAAAACGGTATGTTAAAAAAAATTTACAATGAAAATAATATTGAATTCAAAGAACAAACCTTTCTAACCCTTAAAAATGATGAGGAAACAGAAGAAATAGAAAGGTGGACACTAGGATTTGAACAGGTTAAAAAAAAGCAGTTTTTTACAAATAATCGCTTAGTCGAGCGTTCAATTTTTATTAATGATGATAGCCTAGCACAAGTACGTGAAGTATTTTCTTATGATAATGAGGGAGAGTTGATTTCCAAAAAACTGATGCAAAATGGTGAAAGCATACAAGAATGGCAAATCATTTATGATACGAAAAGCAAGGTTTTATCTGCTGTACTTATCTTAGATGAAAAGACAGGTACCCTTAAAATTTTAAGGTATACTGTAATAAAACACGATAATTAATTATTCAACGATCCTTTTTAAATAAGTTTATCACGAAAATGATCATGACTAAGAGAATCAAACTCCCAAAAAAATAAAAGAATATTGACATGTCTGTATTTGCTAATGCATTCATAACAGCGTATTTTATTTTCTAATGTATTGAAAGTTAACTTATTGTTAAATACCAATGAACAAGTCGGCCATTTCAACTATTTGATATTAGTTCTAATTGAATATTTTATAATCGAGTGTTGAAATAATCCAATATTACAATTAGTCAAACGGCGATAATTGTTTATTTTTGCTAAAAGAAATATAAAATGTTTAGAACGCATACGTGTGGTGAGCTCAAGATTGATTCAGTCGGTAAAGCTGTGGTTTTAGCTGGATGGGTTCAGCGCTCTAGGGACCTTGGAGGAATGACATTCATTGACTTAAGGGATCGTTATGGTATCACCCAACTCGCTTTTAATGTGGACCAAAATCCAAGTTTAGCGCAACAAGCTGGAAAGTTAGGGAGAGAGTATGTTATTCAGGTATCGGGAACAGTGGTGGAGCGGAGCAGTAAAAACAAAAATATGCCAACTGGCGATATCGAACTAGTTGTTGACAAGCTTGAAATACTCAATGCTGCTAAGCTTCCCCCTTTTACGATAGAGGATGTTACGGATGGTGGAGATGAAATACGCATGCAATACCGATACTTAGATCTACGAAGGAATCCTGTTCAAGAAAAATTATTTTTACGACACAAGGTAGCCTTAGAAACACGTAATTACCTCGATAAGCAAGGTTTTTTAGATGTGGAAACGCCGGTTTTAATCAAATCAACTCCTGAAGGAGCAAGAGATTTTGTGGTACCAAGTAGAATGAATCAAGGGCTATTTTATGCCTTACCACAATCGCCACAGACCTTTAAGCAATTATTAATGGTGTCAGGAATTGACCGGTATTATCAAATTGTCAAATGCTTTCGAGATGAAGATTTAAGGGCCGATAGGCAGCCTGAATTTACGCAAATCGATTGCGAGATGTCCTTTGTCGAACAAAATGATATTCTTGAAACATTTGAAGGCTTAATCAAACATGTTTTCATGAAGGTTAAAAATATTGATTTCTTAGAAGATTTCCCGAGAATCACTTATCAAGAAGCAATGGAAAAGTTCGGTTCTGACAAACCCGATATGCGTTTCGAAATGGAATTTGTAGATTTTACTGTAATGGCACAGGGAAAGGGATTTCCAGTTTTTGATGACGCTAAATCAATACTTGCTATAAACGTTGCAGGTTGCGCAGATTACACAAGAAAACAACTTGACGAATTAACGGAATGGGTGAAACGGCCTCAGATTGGTGCAAAAGGATTAATCTATGCCAAATACAATCAAGACGGAACCATAAAATCGTCGGTCGATAAATTCTATGACGAAGCTGCATTAAAAGACTGGATGATCGCAGCAAAAGCTAAACCAGGCGATTTGTTATTCTTACTTTGTGGCGAATTAGAAAAGACAAGAAAGCAACTTGGTGAATTACGTTTATACCTCGCGGATTTATTAGGACTAAGAAACCCTTCGGTTTTCAAACCTGTTTGGGTAACTGATTTTCCGTTGTTGGAATGGGATGAAGACAATAAGCGTTTTCATGCCATGCACCATCCATTTACGTCTCCTAAACCAGAAGACATGCACTTAATCGATACCGATCCAGGAAAAGTGAGAGCAAACGCCTATGACTTAGCGATGAACGGGGTTGAATTAGGTGGAGGCTCCATTCGAATTCATGACCGTGAATTGCAATCAAGAATGTTCGATTTATTAGGCTTCACAAAAGAAGAAGCGCAGGCACAATTTGGCTTCCTAATGACGGCCTTTGAGTACGGCGCACCACCCCATGGGGGCTTAGCTTTTGGGCTTGATCGACTCGTGGCAACTCTGGGTGGATCAGAGTCGATTCGGGATTACATTGCCTTCCCAAAAAACAACAGTGGAAAAGACACTATGATTGATGCTCCTTCACCAATTAGTGCTGAACAATTAAAAGAATTAGGTGTTAAATTGACATGAATCCAGCTATAAAAAAACTTTCAGAATCGATTGCGCCATTGCGCCAAGAATTATTAAATCACCCTTTATATTTATCACTCAATTCGAAAAAAGCATTGCGCATATTTATGGAGCAGCACGTGTATGCCGTGTGGGATTTTATGAGTTTGTTAAAGGCATTACAACGAGAATTAACCTGTGTTTCATTGCCTTGGATTCCAACGGGAAACCCATCAACCAGACGATTTATTAATGAAATTGTTTTGGGGGAAGAAAGTGATGTTGATAATAATGGCGCTCCAGCAAGCCATTTTGAACTTTACATTCAATCCATGAATGAATTGGGCGCGGATACAGAAACAGTGTTGCGGTTCATTGAAAAAATTAAAGCAGGTCAACCTTTTATGACTTCTGCCGATTCTCAAAAAGTGAATCAAGAAACAATCAATTTCATGTCTTATACGTTTGAGATAATTCAGCGAGGAAATCCACATGAAATTGCGGCAGTATTCACCTTTGGAAGAGAAGACTTAATTCCAGATATGTTTATTGAAATCGTAAAAGGTCTTCAAGAAAAGGAAGGAGTATCCACTTCGCGCCTTTTGTATTACTTAGAGCGACATATCGAAATAGATGGAGGTGAACACGGTCCATTGTCTCTCCAAATGATTGATGAATTATGTGAAAATGACCCCATAAAATGGAATGATGCTTTACAAGTTTCCCTAAAGGCACTCCAAATGCGCATTGAATTATGGAATGGTATTCTAAAGCAAATCGACAAAAACTAATTTTTATAGCTTCTTTTTCTATCGGACAGTAATGTTCTAAAACATCTTTTCTTTTAATTTAAAAATTCACCCTATATTTGATTGATGCAGAAAGATGTTAAACATAGTTTAAGCAAATCACTTTTTTGGGATGTTAATTTTGAGGAACTTGATTCTCAAACTCATTCACTATTTATTACAGAGCACGTTCTTACAAGGGGAACGTTAGTTGATTTTAAAGTTCTAAAAAAAATAGCTAATTACGGAATTTTTAATTTTTGACCTATTCGTATCAAATCACCTTTTAAATTGTTTTTTCGCTTTAGTGACACAATCGAAACATGGTATTTTTGAGCGATTTTTGATAAAGTATCACCTGATTTAACAGTGTACGTTTTTCCAAGAGGTTTTTTGGGTGGCAATATTATTTCATCACCAGTATTGATTTTAAGGGTATCTGTATTCTGATAATTTTTACCCGGAATAACTAATGATGATCTAGTTGGCTGTTCCTTAATTTTTAATAGTGTATTTTCAAATGATTCAAATATTTTTAAACCTTTAAGGTGATACCCTTTTGTAGTTAGGTGAATACCATCTTTTTGCGCATAACCTAAATTAGCCCAAGTCTTTATCGTACCTAAACCGCCCGATAAATCATACCAATTCCAAAACAAACAATTATTTGCTCGGGCAATTGAATCCATTAAGTCTCTAAAAATAGGTCCAGCCGTTATTATTTTGCCCTTATAAAATAAATCTTGGGTACTCGTTAAAACGACAAGTACTTCAGGACTTATTGATTTTATTTTTGTGATTGCTTTTTGGACTTGGCCTGGTAGACTTGGATCAATTTTGTTTGTATATAAAATATCATTTGTTCCAAAATCAAGAAAGACAATGTCAGGCTCAATAACGGGTAACTGTTGTTCTAATTTATCTAGATAAAGAATAGATCTAATTGCAGCTGCACCCACACCCGTAGAATGATAAATGACTCCTTTGTCTTCAATTTTCTCGATATTTAATCCATAAAACGTAAAATGCTTTCCTGGCGAACACCTAACTTTGATACTAATTGTTGATACTGACTTTGGACAAGGAACAACCAATCCATAATCAGTATATTTGATTTGAGAACTATCTTGCAATAGATTAATAGTATCAAACCATAAACTAAAGTCCCCTTTCGTTATATCATTTTCATAAAAGAGATAGAGAAGGCTATTCTCCGTCTCTAATTCCGATTTGAAAGCAAAATTAAGTTCTGCAGCAGCTGATTTTGTGTCAACAGACATCCCACAAACACCTAAAGGGATTTCTTTTCTCCCTTGAAAACTCTTTACATAAGACCAATTTCCTATAAAAGTTGATTTATAATTTACTGAAGAATAGGTGTTTGCTGCGCCATAATTAAAAATTAACCCTCTGCCCCCATCTCCGTATTTATCTTGAAACATTCCACGTGCTATAGTTGTCGGTATCTCCGCTTGAATATGACTCCCGCCATAATGAACAAAAACCAATTTTTCATTTGAACTATTAGTAAAATGTTCAAGAAGTTTTTGCCCCACCTCAGGAGAATAAAACTGAATATAATTATAATTAGAGTCTACATTTAAACCTTCAGTATTAGATTGGGCGTGAATCGGCCCGTGAAATAAAAAAATCAGGAATACAATTAATAGGTTTTTCAATTCACTCAATTATTAAAGTATCGATTACTGGTGTAACAATTTTATTTGTGTCTGACACTACAGCAGGGGGGACATATTTTGGGACACCATTATTTACTGCTAAGTGGCGCATCATGTTAATTGTCCCATTACTCATGGCGCCATACATTCCCAAAGCAAAAATTAAGTCATTAATCTTATTTTTTTCGATTAGGTCAATTAAATTATGATTGGAATAGCGAAAATCAACCACGTAAATTTCCTCATAATGGCTAATTAAATAGACGGAAAAAGCATTCCCCATTGAATTTTTCACTACAACTGCTTTTTTGCCATTTTTTACTGATGTCGTAATTTTCATTAACGGTGCATCGCCACCTAAAAAAGTTAAATAGGTATTTCCACCAGAACTTTTATGAGAAAATACACTTGCCTTTATTGGATTATTAAAGTTGTTTTCATTGTAACGAACAGCGGTTGTGGTTACCATTGGAACATAATAAACTAAGGTATCAGGATTAGCTTTCACTGAAGGATCACGCGTTAACTGATAAAGGGAGCCTAAAAAATTATACTTTATTTTTTTTTCCATTTTATTCAGCTCTACTGGTGGGATTCCAGCTCCTCGACAAAAAGCGACGTAAGCATAATATGCTCCTGTAGCATTCCAATGATGATCCGTGCTAAAATACATTTTCTCGTTGCCATGCTTATCTAATTCGTTAAATACATCGCAAAATATCGCTCCATTGGCAAGAGAATTTTTAATGGCAAGTAAAGTCGCTTTATTTTGATTATTATATTTTCGATATTTTAAAGCTGGAATAAATGCCGAAGAAAGTGGTGCTACCACCGAAAAAACTCTTACTCTACCACTTAATTTAGATGCATATTCGTTGAGCATCGCACTAAAATACTTTGACATTCTTGGATTCCCACCGCCTACAGGATAAACACTACCATCAAGGATTAATAAACTGCCTGAATAGGCCTCTTCAAAATCATCTTTATAATTTATTTTTGCGCGACTAGTGTCCTCCTCATTTGGCTTAACTTGCTTTCTTTTATTCCCAATAAATATTTTTTCTTGGTGGCTAAAATGTATCCCTTTCGATGCGTGGAAAATATCCGCCATTGATATAAATTTATCTCTAAATGGGAAATGATCATCTATAAAATCATCCATACTGTGTGCCCAAGTTCCATTCAAATAACTCTTGTATGTTAATTTTGGAAATTCCGCCAACTTTCTTTTCTCTCCTTGAGATACAAACTGAGGGGGGAGAAATAGATAGAAACAATACATCCCTACTAAAGCCAATAAAAACAAGATGGAATTAATTTTATTTACCATTAAAAACGAGTATATAAAAATGGATTATAGGAAGAATTAACGAGTAACATCGTTGCCAAAAATAGCATAACAATGTTAATTACTGGTTTCATTATATGATAATGGCGGCTAACTTCCTGGCTTACTTTAGTGTCGGGTGGATATATCTCATCCCATGGAATACAAAACAAAACGACCAAAACAAACCAAAATAAATGTTCAAATAAATCAGTAGTAAATCCAGCTCCAACAGGTTTTTTAGAATAAAAGAGGTGCCCCACAAAAATTTTCAGTTGGCTAAAATCTACAAAGTAAAAAATTGCACGACTAAATATTATTAAGATTAAGGTGTATGTGTGACGGAGGAAACGTGGGATTTTCTTTAAAAAGTTTTCAAGGAGTTTTTCAATAATCATAAAAGAGCCAAAGTAAAAACCCCATAAGGCAAAATTCCAGCTTGCACCATGCCAGATTCCAGTTAATAACCAAACTACCATAATGTTTCTTAATTGTAGTTTTCTATTTCCGCCCATTGGGATATAAACGTAATCCCTAAAAAACTTACCTAAAGAAATGTGCCACCTCCGATAGAAATCACCAACAGATTGCGCAGCATATGGATGCTTGAAATTTTCATCAAAATCAAACCCAAACATTTTAGCCAAGCCAATGGCCATATCTGAATAGCCACTAAAGTCAAAATATAATTGCACAGAAAACATAGTGATGCCAAACCATGCTTCGATGGTAGATAAATCACTGAAGCCTGCATCTAGGTATTTTGTGACTAATGCACCTGCAACATTTGCAATCACAATTTTCTTGAATAGCCCTAAACAAAATCGCGATATCCCTGTGCTAAATCTTGACCAATCAATCGTACGGCTATCTACTTGTTGACCTATTTGACTGTAGCGTACTATTGGGCCCGCCACTAGATGCTGAAACAAACTGATAAACATTAAAAAATTTAATGGATTTCTTTGAGCCTTTAGCTGCCCACGATACACATCTACAATGTATGATATAACCATGAAGGTATAGAATGAAATACCTACAGGCAATGAATTTTTTGGACGATCAAAAGGCAAATGGGCTATGGCACTTAAATTATCGTATATAAACCCACCATATTTATAAAAAATAAGCAGGCTTAAATTAACCAGAATAGTAATTAGCATTATAATCTTTGCTTTTCTATTCCCGCTCCAGCGCTCAATTAAAAGGGCCATGTAGTAGTCAAAGATTGCTGTGAAAATCATCAAATAAATCCACATAGGTTCCTCCCAAGCATAAAATGCCAATGAAAAGGCCGTTAAACTTATGTTCCTAAAAAGTTTATTAGGAGTAATGTAATGAAAAAGTAAAGCGAGGGGAAGAAAAAGATAAATGAATGTTAAACTGGAAAAAACCATTGTTATTTAAATTTTTCTTTTTACGGAGCACGAATTTACGTATTATATTTGTATATCAAAATAGGCCTTTTGAGGCTTTTTTAATTCATACTCAAGAATGAATCAACTCGGAAAACAAAGCTCTCCCTATTTATTACAACATGCCAATAATCCCGTGAATTGGGTGCCTTGGTCTAACGAAGTTTTTGAAACGGCAAGAAAAGAAGGTAAATTAATCTTAATTAGTATTGGCTATTCGGCGTGCCATTGGTGCCACGTTATGGAAAAAGAATGTTTTGAAGATGATGAAGTGGCGGCATTTATGAATCAATACTTTGTTAATGTCAAGGTGGACCGTGAAGAAAGGCCCGATGTTGATCAAGTGTATATGAGCGCCCTTCACCTTATGACGCAGAAGGGTGGATGGCCATTAAATTGTTTTTGTTTGGATGACGGAAGACCAATCTATGGGGGAACTTATTTTCCTAAAGAGAATTGGTTGGAGGTAATGGCTGCATTGGTTAAAACTCAACAGAATGATTTTGCAAGAATGTTAGATTTTGCAAGCAAGCTTGAGGAAGGTATTCAATCCAGTGAATTGATTACTGAGCCTGTATTACCTCAACAATTAGATGAAAACATACTGCATAATGCCGTCGACACTTGGAAGAATAATTTTGACAATAAGGAAGGTGGCTCGGCAAGAGCTCCTAAGTTTCCCTTGCCAAATAATTATCTTTTCCTTCTCTATTATAGTCAGTTGTTTAATCACAACGAAGTAAGAAATCATGTTAAGCTTACCCTAAATAAGATGGGGCAAGGCGGAATATTTGATCAAATTGGAGGCGGTTTTTCTCGCTATTCCGTTGATGTCTTATGGAAGGCTCCCCATTTTGAGAAAATGCTGTATGATAATGCCCAATTAATCGAATTATATACGATGGCTTATCAGATTTTTGGTGATTCTTGTTATCAACAAATTGTTGAGCAAACAGTTGAATGGCTGATTCGAGAAATGCGCTCGGATGAAGGTTGTTTTTATAGTGCACTTGACGCCGATAGCGAGGGTGAAGAAGGGCGATTTTATTGTTGGAGCAAAGAGGAATTAAAAAAAGTACTCGGTAAGGACTTTGGTTGGGCTGAAAAATTTTATTCAATAAACGAAGACGGATACTGGGAAGAAGGTAAATATATTTTACTGAAACGAAAGAGCGATCAAGATTTTGCAGAAGAAATGGCTTGGACAAACAGTCATTTAAAAAATAAAATCGCAGAAATTAATGAAAACTTACTGATTCATAGACAGAAAAGAGTGCGTCCCGGTTTAGATTACAAGTGCCTTACTTCTTGGAACGCCCTGCTCATTTCAGCCCTATGCCAAGCATATAATACCTTTGATAATGAGGCTTACCTGACCGCTGCTGAGCAAACTGGTCAATGGATCCTTACGGTTCAAACGGACGAAAACAACCAGCTTTTCCATAGTTTTGCTAAGGGTAAAGCAACCATAAGTGGCTTTCTAGAAGATTACGCCTGCACTATTGATGCGTTCATTAAACTTTATAAAAGTTCTAAAAATAGTAAGTGGCTGCTTACAGCAGAAAAATTAACGAAAACCGTCGAAAAAGAGTTTATGCATCCTGAAAGTAAAATGTGCTATTTTACGAATGAAGGAAATACGCTCATTGCAAGAAAGATGGAATTACACGACAACGTAATGCCCGCAAGCAATTCTGTTATGGCTAAAAATTTCTGGATAATGGGTCATTATTTTAAAAATGAAAATTGGATTGGGTATGCGCAACAAATGTTAGCAAATGCTTGTGAAGATATGGAGGGTTATGGACCAGGGCATTCCAATTGGGGTATTTTATATTTAATGGAGTTAAAAGGGGCGGTAGAAATAAGCTGCCTTGAGAAATTGCCAAACAACTTAAATAAACACCCTGTACATCCGCCAGAACGAGTGATTTTATCGTATCATTCTGAAATTTCATCGGATCTTTCCAAGAGTGAAAAAGGCATCTATATCTGTGCGAAGGGCAGTTGTTTTCCACCTGTATCGAGTGAAAAAGAATACCTTGATCTACTAATTGGCGTATAATTAACCCTTTCTAGCCAAGACCTTAAGGGCTGCCGTAATAATATTTTGGGTATCGATACCATATTTGGTCATAAGCTCCATGGGTGCACCACTCTCTCCAAAAGAATCATTAACGCCTACGAACTCTTGCGGAACAGGTAGATTTCTTGATAAAACTTGTGAAATCGCCTCTCCTAGACCGCCATTAATCATGTGTTCCTCAGCGCTTACTACACATTTTGTTTTGGCAACAGACGCTAAAATCGCTGCTTCGTCCAAGGGTTTTATCGTGTGCATGTTTATCAATTCAACTGATATTCCACGCTCCTCCAATGTTTTAATCGCTTCAATTGATTTCCACACCAAATGACCACAAGCAATTATTGTTACGTCATTCCCTTCTTTGATAACATCGGCCTTTCCGATAATAAAAGGTGCATCAGGTTTGATAAAAATAGGCATCACAGGACGACCAAATCTAAGATAAACTGGACCTTGATGGTCTGCAATTGCAATTGTTGCTTGTTTTGTTTGATTAAAATCTGCCGGCACTATAACTGTCATGTTTGGTAACATGCGCATCATTCCTATATCTTCTAATATCTGATGGGTTGCACCATCTTCACCCAAAGTCAATCCTGCATGTGAAGCACAAATTTTTACATTCTTTTGAGAATAAGCTATTGATTGCCGAATTTGGTCATAAACCCTACCGGTAGAAAAATTAGCAAAAGTACCTGTGAAAGGTATCTTTCCACCGATCGTCATCCCTGCAGCAATTCCCATCATATTTGCTTCGGCAATACCAATTTGAAAAAATCGATCTGGATTTTCTTTCAAAAAGGCATCCATTTTCAATGACCCCGTTAGGTCAGCGCATAAAGCTAAAACGTTAGGATTTGTTCTGCCCAATTCTGCTAGGCCCTCACCAAAGCCTGAGCGAGTATCCTTATGACCAAGTATTTCTATTTCCATATTTTATAGGGTTAAAAGTATTTTTTTTGTGGATTCTATTTTAAATTTCTTTTCTACTGTATAGCCTGTTGATTTTTGATCTTTTTGACGATATACTACTTTATAATTGCCCGGCTGAAGGACATATTTAGAAGATAATAATTTCTCGTCTAAATTAAATACCCATTCAAATAAACCATTCCCTTTGTCTATGAAAACTTGTCCTACATTATTTTTGATACTTTTAAGCTCTAAAGTGCCGGGGGACGTTATCGTTACGGTGGTCGTTTTGCTTTGAGAAATTTCTATTCGTTGGTAGGTTCTTGGTAAAGTCAAAAGCTCTAAATCATAAAATCCGACTAAGTATTTGTCTTGACTATTAGTCAACTGCACATTTATCGTTTCATATTTTGCTTTTTCCATCACTCTGATTGCAGCAGTGGCCGTTCCTGAAAATTTCAAAAATCCTTGAGGAGCATCCACTTGAATCGTATTGTGAGTATTTCTAATTAATGAAATTTGTTTCTTTTCAATCTTAGGTAAGGTATTAACAATTAAATCGTACTTAAAATTTGGATCAACGACAAGTGTATCTGGATTATTATATCTATTAATGGTATGAGTAAAAGTGTATTTTAAATTCTCTGTTCCGGCTTCGTAAAGAAACAATGTCACATTGGTTTCTGTTGGTTTTTTAAAGCTATCATTTAGGTTAATTTGAACCGTTGTTCGTGTTAATATTTTGTCAATAATCGTAGTTAATACACTTTTAAAGGAATCCTTGTCTTCGGCATCAGAATAGGATCCTATGCAAGCGAAATTTTCTAAATAGCTGAGGTCCATGCCCAATCCAATAACAAAAGGGGTTACTTTAATCCCCTTTTCCCGAAGTTTTTTTGCGATTACGCAGGGATTATTATCGCAAGATTCCAAGCCATCAGTAATTAAAATAATGACATTCCGGGATAGCGTATCAGGGAAATCACCTGCCGCTGCTTCTAAAGACCTTGCAATTGGTGTGGCTCCCTTAGCAATAAGACCATGAATTTTATTTTTTATTACGTCAATATTTCCAATACTAAAAGGGACTTCCAATTTGGTGTCATTGCAATCTTGTATGTCATTCGTAATAGGAACTTGGTGCCCATAAACACGCAAGGCAATTTCGGTATTCGGAACCTCCTTGAACATTTCCATAGCTTGAATCAAAACTTCTTTTGCGCCAACTAATCGGGTTTGTTTACCCCAACTTGAATTCATACTATTCGAAGCATCTAAAATAAAAAGTATACGCGTTGTTTTTTCTTGCTGTGCAGCGCAAAGCAGTGGAAAAAAGAGAACGAGTATAAAATATCTCATATTAGTAATCGCCTAAGGTTTCTGCAAGTTGCTCTAATGCCGCTTCTAATTGTTGATCATTAGGCGCAGAACCGTGCCACTTATGGGTACCCATCATAAAATCAACACCTTGACCCATTTCTGTCTTCATTATAATAACAATTGGTTTGCCTTTACCCGTCAAGCTAATTGCTGAATCCATAACGCTACGAATTGAATTGAAATTGTGTCCATCCATTTCAAGCACTTCCCAACCAAAAGCTTTCCATTTTTCTGACAGATTGCCAAGTGGTAAAACATCGTCTAAATCTCCATCAATTTGCCTGCCATTAAAATCAATTGTCGCAATGATGTTATCAACCTTGTTTGCTGAAGCATACATTGCCGCTTCCCAAATTTGGCCTTCTTGTAGTTCGCCATCACCGTGTAAAGTGAACACCAAATTAGTATCCTTATTAAGCTTTTTTGAAATAGCGGCACCTATCCCTACTGATAAGCCTTGCCCTAAAGAACCGGAAGCCATTCGGATGCCTGGCAACTTTTTGTCTGTAGAAGGATGTCCCTGCAAACGTGATGACAGGCGTCTAAATGTTGACAACTCAGAAACTGGGAAATATCCTGCCCGAGCCAAAACACTATACCAAACTGGTGATATATGGCCGTTTGATAAGAAAAATAAGTCTTCTTCCTTTCCGTCCATTGTAAAGTTTTCAGCATTAATCCGAAGTTTTTCAAAATAGAGAAAGGATAAAAAATCAGCGCAACCAAGCGATCCTCCAGGATGACCAGAATTTACTGCGTGAACCATTCTAAGGACATCTCTCCTTACTTGTGAGGCAATTTCTACTAATTTAGTATTATCCATTTCTTTGTTTTTTTTCTTTCGGACAAATCTAAGTTTAATTAAGCAGCACTATTGAAATAAAAAATGAACAATATGTGCAACTTTTCAACGAAAAAATGGTCTATGAACTTGATGTAAGGAAAACTATCGTCGAATTAGCTACTTTTGCTATCTAATAAATAAATTATGAATAAAATATTACTCTTTATAAGCCTTTTATTTTTAGGCTTAACAACTCAAGCTCAAGTATCGTCTAAAAAAGTTCTAAAGGAGCTGAAAAAAGTATACTCTAAATCAGAATTAGAATCCTTCAAAAAGGAATACGGCAGCCTTGATATTCTTTTCTATGCATACGATCATGCCGTTTTTAATGTAAATAATAACGGAGGAAAAGAGACTTCTGCACTTCCTGTTTCAGCACATTCGAATCATTTCACGGACTTCGGCGTAAAGCTTTTACCCTATAACCAATACTTTAGAAATGAAAATCCTGAAGTCATTGTTGCCATTAAGTCGATTTTCATGCTTCAATATGAAATGAACCTAAACGCATCTAAACCTATAAAATAATCAGATGAAGCAATTTATATTCTCCGCACTAACCATTATCCTTGGGTTCTCTTTAAATTCTCAGATTTTATTAACAGGGCCAGACTATCCAACGAGTAATCCCTTAAACTGCTCAGCGATTATCCCACCTGCTGGGGGAACTAATTTTTCAGATGGCGCTGCCAATTACCTGCCAAATATGAATGAGGTAATTACCTTTTGTCCAGACCTTACTCAAGGCTCAAAGGTTTCCATCGTTTTTGCAACAAACATTGGATTCACTTTCGATGTGCACCCCACTGATACACTTTATGTGTATGATGGTCCATCCATTGCCTCACCTTTACTAGGCGCCTACAATTCAGGAACTAATCCAAATGGATTTTTTGTTCAGGCCTCGTTTCAAAATAATCCCAGTGGTTGCTTAACACTGAAGTTCAAATCAAATGGAACTTCTGAAGGAACAGGTTGGGACGCCAATGTAGCATGTGGAAATCCTCAACAACCCTTCTTCCCACACATGCACGCCTATGTGAATGGCTCAGGACCAGATGCACTAAATCCAGCAGACACAGGATATGTAGATGTTTGTTTTGGAGACTCAATATTATTTGTGGCAGATCCCGCTTTCCCCTTTGCTTTTGAAGCAACCAATACGGGCTACTCACAAAATCCAAACAATTGTGCTTACCAATGGACCATTGGTGGTGTTGGTCAATTCAATAATGATTCTGTATGGTTTACCCCACCCAGCAGAGCCGGCTACTTTGTAGACTTAAGGGTAACCGATATTTTTCCTCAAATTAAACGAATTACAGCAAAAGTCCGCGTTTCACAACTCCCCAATTTTGCAGGAACAGGACCACTTCAAGACACCGTTTGTTTAGGCCAAAACACCTTGCTTATAGGCGGGGTCACCTCTCAAGATACCGTTGGGGTTGACATCCCTTTTGGACAATTTGAAATTGGTGGTATTTTCGCAGGATTAACCTTTCTCCCTGATGGAAGTGGAGTGCAATACCAAACCAACATTGCCATATCTGGATTTGACGATACTACAACTATCACCAGTGCGGGAGATTTCGATCAACTATGTATAGATATCGAGCATTCTTATATTGGCGATTTAGAAATTGCCTTAACATGTCCTAATGGAACCGTTGTTTCATTGATGAATGCCTATAACCAAACCCCTTTTGGTTGGGCAGAATTGGTACCTGGCGGTTGCGGAAATGGTATTGGTACCTTTTTGGGCAACGACACCAATTTAGATGGTGGCGCTCCTGGCGCTCCGGTTTGGTCTTACTGCTTTTCGCCGACCCAAGCCACTTTTGGCACCATCTGTTCCGAAAATGCAGCAGGAAATTGGATTACAAACGACTATGGGTTTCCCTCTATGAACCCTAATGGGGTCTACCTCCCAGATGGCGACTTTAATGGTTTTATCGGCTGTCCGGTAAATGGAAATTGGACCATCACCGTGCAAGATAACCAAGGAATTGATGATGGATATATTTTTCAATGGGGAATTTACTTTAATGCATCTCTTTACCCTGAATCCGAGGGCTATCAAAACACCATAGTAAGTGATTTCTGGTCAAATAACCCAACCATAATTTCTGGTCAATTAGATACCGCCATTATTATTCAACCCTTGGTTTCTGGCCCTACTTTTTACACTTACAATGTGGTAGATGATTTTGGGTGCAGCTACGACACCACAGTAACACTCGAGGTTTTGCCCTTGCCTGCAATTTTTAGCGACACCATTGCGTGTAATTTATTTTATCAAGTAAGTAATACCTTCTCCTACAGCGGTGGCGTTTGGAGCGCAGCCGATACAGCGGTCTACTTTTCAAATACAACTAGTTCAAACCCAATTATATCAACCACAACTCCTGGGATATATACCGTTTCTTTTACCGACAATGCGTGCCAAAATGTACTGACTGCCGATATTGAATTTCCTCCATATGTATACACAGATATTTTGGACTCCGCTATTTGTAATGGGGCAAGCATAGACTTGATTGCTGCAACGATCAACTCCGGAAATTTACAACAAGGGTACAACCCAACCTTTCAATTACTATGGAATACGGGAGCTACAAATAACCTTATCGTGGTTGATCAACCCGGACAATATTCGGTTACGATGTCTAACACTTGCCATAGTTATACCGACATTTCTATAGTCTCCATCAAACCTTGTGACATAGAAGTCCCTAATATTATTGTGTTATCATCTGCGGCAGGCAACCATATATTTAATGTAGATTACAATGGAATCGCCGAATTCGAATGTGTTATTTTAAACCGTTGGGGAAATACTATCTACACGTATACTGATCCTGCTGGGGGTTGGGATGGAAAAACCCAAGATGGAAAATTAGTAGAAGAGGGTACTTATTTTTATAAAATACAGGCAACCTTTGATGGCGGTATTGATATTGAGAAGCACGGCTTCGTTTACGTTAAATACTAATTCCTCCCCATTATTATTACTTGATTAAAGAGCAATGTCAGTCGAAATGCTCAATAATTAAATTATGTTCTGCAATAAAGATAATTCCAACAAACAAAGAGCTTAATTCTATGTTTACCTATTTTATTAAGGTGTTTTTGTAATTTTGTAAAAAAGAAACGAATGAAAGTTGTAGGGATTAATGGTTTTGGTAGAATTGGGCGTTGTTTTACTCGTTTAGCTCTTTTAGATCCAAACATTGAGGTGGCGCTTGTGAATGATTTGGCCGATGTGAATACCTTGGCACATTTACTAAAATACGATAGTATCCATGGAGGACTTAACCTTCCCTTTACCATTGAAGGAAATTCTCTTCATTTTTCAAATGGGAAAAAGATCCATTTTATCAATCAAAAAAACCCAGCAGACATCAATTGGTCAGCGCACAATGTGTCTTACGTATTAGAATCTACAGGTCTATTTTTAACCAAAGAAAACGCATCTAAACACTTACAGCCCGGAGTAAAAAGGGTGATTTTGTCGGCGCCAGCCTCCGATAAGGATTTAAAAAGCATCGTTTTAGGGGTTAATGAGCACGAATTAAACGAGAACGATTTGATAATTTCAAATGCATCCTGTACAACTAATAATTCTGCACCGATGATCAAAGTGTTAAAGGAATTATTTCCAATAGACGTTGCTTATATTTCAACCATTCATAGCTATACATCAGACCAGCGATTACACGACTCACCCCATAAAGATTTAAGAAGAGCTCGCGCAGCAAGTATGTCTATTATCCCAACCTCAACAGGTGCAGCGAAAGCAATAACACAGATATTCCCTGAGCTCGATGGTAAAATTACCGGAGGAAGCGTTCGCGTTCCAGTTAGTGATGGTTCAATGACAGAACTAACTCTTGTTACCACTCAAAATATTAGTGCTGCAGAAATCAATGCGGCAATGAAAAATGCAGCAGAAGGTAACTTAAAAGGAATTCTATCCTATACAGAAGACCCCATAGTATCCGTTGATATAATTGGCAATCCCAATAGTTGTGTATTCGATGGTGGACTGACTGTGGTATGTAATAATCTTGTTAAAGTAGTTGGTTGGTATGACAATGAAGTGGGTTATTCAAACCGATTAGTTGATTTAATCAAGCTACTTTAAGAAGCTAAGGCTGTAATGCCAGGCAATTCCTTTCCTTCAAAATATTCTAATAGTGCCCCCCCTCCTGTGCTTATATAACTTACTTCGTTTTCAAAGCCAAACTTTAATACTGCTGCAGCACTATCTCCACCTCCAATTAGACTAAATGATCCATTCTTCGTTGCTGAGGCAACAGCCGAAGCCATCGATTTTGTGCCTTCAGAAAAAGACTCCATTTCAAATACCCCCATTGGACCATTCCATAAGATTGTCATACTTTTGGACAGGACATTTTCGAATTCACGGCTTGACTTTTCTCCAATATCTAAGCCCATCCATCCATCAGGAATTTGATTGCTTAAGCAATTAGTTCGCTTAGCGGTGGGCGAAAATTCATCGGCTATTACCGAATCAATGGGCAAATGAATTTGCACACCATTTAGCTTAGCCTTTTCGATAATAGCTAAACAGATAGGAATGCGTTCTACTTCACATATTGAGTTTCCTATATTACCACCTAATGCTTTGATAAATGTATACGCCATTCCTCCACCAATAATAATGTGATCAGCTATAGACAAGAGGTTTTCAACGATTAAAATTTTATCTGAAACCTTTGCTCCGCCAATAATAGCAGCAAATGGCTTTTTGCCATAAGTTAGAACTTTCTGGGCGTTTTCAATTTCTGCTTTCATCAAGAACCCCATCATTTTGTCAGCTGGAAAAAAGGAAGCAATTTGAGTTGTACTCGCGTGAGCACGATGCGCCGCACCGAAGGCATCATTTACAAAACAATCCCCTAAACTTGATAGTTTTTCTGCAAATTCAATCGATCCTGCCGTTTCCTCTTTGTGAAATCGGACGTTTTCAAGCAACAAGACTTCACCTGGCTGTAATGATTTAGAGTGTCTAATTGCCTCATCGCCAATACAATCCATAGCAAATTGAACCGGCAAATCTACTAAATCAGAAATGCATGGCAAGATATTTTTTAAGGAATACTGTTGCTCAGGACCATTTTTTGGACGTCCAAAATGCGAGATTAAAATTACAGCACCACCGTTCCCTAAAATATACTTAATCGTCGGTAAGGCCGCTCTAATTCGCTTATCATCTAGTACATTGAATGTTAATTTATCCAATGGAACATTAAAATCCACTCGAATTATTGCCTTCTTTCCCTTAAAATCGTAGTCGGTAATGGTAATCATCTTAGCTGTTTTCAGCGAAATTAACAAAAAAAGAAGCGAAGAGAAACAATTATGGTCTGAATAAGGGCTCAACTAAAAATAATCACTAATATTGAAATTCAAAAATTTATTTCACATGACAAAATACCTTTTAATTACATTAATACTATGCGCTCTTGTCGCTTGTAAAACCAGTGAAGCTATCGAAGTAGATGACGAATTCTCCGAGGAAGAAATTAGCGAAATTACAGATAGCATGTATATGGATGATGAGTTTTATATGGATGAAGGGTATGACGATTTTTTAGATGAAGAGTTAACAGGCATTCGAGGAATCTACAAGCCATCCAGAACCTTATTTACCGATTTAATTCATACGAAATTAGATGTTCGATTTAATTGGGCACAATCACGGATGAATGGAAGGGCAACAATTAGTGCTAAGCAGCATTTCTATCCGTCCGATAGTTTAGTCTTAGATGCAAAAGGAATGGATATTTTAAAAGTAGAATTAAATGGATCTCCCTTAGTTTATACCTACCGCGATAGCCTAAAACTATCAATTAATTTAGGAAAAACATACAAGAAAGATGAGGTATTTACTGTTACAATAGAGTATGTTGCGAAACCTGATGAGCGGCAAACGAGTGGAAGCGCTGCCATTACCTCTGATAAAGGCCTCTACTTTATCAATCCTAAAGGGGTAAATAAAGACAAAATGCCTCAGATTTGGACCCAAGGAGAAACCGAAGCAAATTCAGTTTGGTTTCCAACTATTGATGCGCCAAATGCGAAGACGACGCAAGAAATCTTTATGACCGTTGATAAGAAATATAGCACCTTGTCCAATGGAAAATTAATAAGCAGCAAGCAAAATGAAGATGGCACTCGAACTGATCATTGGAAACAAGATCAAGCGCATGCCCCTTATCTATTCATGATGGCTGTTGGTGAATTTGTAACCGTGAAAGATTCCTATACCCGTCAGAATGGGACGAAAATGGACGTAAACTATATTGTAGAACCTTCATTTGAAAAAGATGCTCGCGCTATTTTTGGAGAAACACCAGCCATGATTAAGTATTTTTCAGAACGTTTAGGGGTGGATTACCCTTGGGATAAGTATTCTCAAATCGTCGTTCGGGATTATGTTTCAGGTGCAATGGAAAATACGGGTGCTGTCATTTTTGGCGATTACGTTTATAAAACGGAACGTGAATTATTAGATAATGACGATCAATCTACTATAGCACATGAATTGTTTCATCATTGGTTTGGCGATTTGGTTACCTGCGAATCATGGGCAAACCTACCCCTGAATGAATCCTTTGCTAATTATGCACAATACTTGTGGGATGAATATCGCTATGGGCTTGATGAAGCAGATTATCAAGCAGAGAGCGAAGCTAAAGGCTATTTCGAATCTGCTATGTATCAAGGGTATCATAATTTAATTTGGTTCGGACATGATGATAAAGAAGAAATGTTTGATGGTCATTCTTATAATAAAGGAGGGCGAATCTTACACATGCTCAGGTCTTATTTAGGCGATGATGCCTTTTTTAAGGGACTAAATAATTATTTAGTTTCAAATAAATATAAATCTGCCGAAGTTCATCACCTAAGGCTTGCCTTTGAAGAGGTTTCTGGAGAAGACTTAAATTGGTTTTTTGACCAATGGTTTTTATCCAAAGGACATGCGATTGTTCATACGAATCAAACAATCGATATGGAAAATAATACCGTAACACTCCATATTATGCAGAAACAGATAACACCTAATTTTCCTGTTTTTAGAATACCAGTAAAAATTGCCATTTGGGATGCTAATGGTAAAAGAACCGAAAAAATAATCATCGATAGTTTAGAGCAATCATTTACCTTTAAAATTAAAGGTGAACTGCAAAATATGTTGTTTGATGAAGATCAAATGCTTTTAGGTAAATATTATGAGGATAAACCCATTAATCAATTTGTACACCAATACTATCATTCTGATAGATATAAAGCGCGATTAACCGCCTTAAATCGTGCCTCAAAAAGAAAAACAAGCGCAACTGATAAATTGATTTTTGATGCGATGAGTGATAAACATTGGGATATTAGAACGAAAGCCATAGAAGTATTTACCGCTGCGAATAAAACATTGACTAATGATGCAATCAACACACTTAAAAATGTAGCGCTGAAAGATCCTAAATCAACCGTTCGTTCATCTGCGCTCAAAAACATAAGCGCCTCCGATAATACAATGCTAATTAACCTGTGTATAAACATCATCACCAATGACCAATCCTATAAAGTAATGTCAACAGCCTTAGAAAAACTGGTAAAACTTGATTCAAACGAAGGCCTAATTCAAGCAAGAAAATTGATTAAAATCAATAATCCAAAACTCACCATAAAAGCCGCTGATATTTTGGGGAATTATGGTACACGTGAAGATTATACATTTTTAGAGAACCTTAATTTAATTGATAAACCTAAGGGTGAAGATGAATTAAATGCGATGGTTTCCTATACCTTGTTTATTATTAGACAAGAAATTGATTTACAAGAGAAATCATTAGCGGTCTATAGCTATTTAAATGATGTTGGTAATGAGTATACAAAAATGTGGTTGTCACGAGCTGTAAATTATACCATTGAAAACTATACTGAAAAATCGAATAATCTTGAAAGTGAAATTGCTGAGGCTGAAATGGCTAAGAATACGCAACTTATGGTTGAAAAGAAAAAACTTAAGCAAAGATATGACGATTTGATTACCAACTTAAGCCCTATGGTAGAGGTGGAAGAGGAAGGATATTAATCCGATAAAAAACTTTACAAGCAAGGCAAAAAATAAAAATTACCAAATTTTTTAAAAAAAAGAGTTAAATAATTGATTGAAAGAAAATAATGATTAGTTTTGATTAATTAAACGTCAATTAATCGATTAATTTTTAAGCAAATGATAGAAATCGGAAATCAAATACCTAAGGTAAATGGCCTAGATCAATTAGGAGAAACAATACAATTAGCAGACCATAAAGGAAAAAAAACAGTTATCTATTTTTATCCGAAAGATGATACGCCTGGCTGTACGGCACAAGCTTGTAACATAAGAGATAATTACGAACTGCTGCTTGAAAATAATATACGGATAATCGGTGTAAGTGCAGATTCATCTAGTTCACATGCTAAATTTACAAAAAAATATGATTTGCCTTTCCCCTTAATTGCAGATACCGATAAAGAAATAATCAATGCTTTTGGAGTTTGGGGCGAAAAAAAATTCATGGGAAAAACCTACGACGGTATACACAGAACAACATTTTTAGCAAATGAAATAGGTGAAATTGTTTCAATCATTACAAAACCAAACACCAAAGAACATAGCAAAGAAATTATAGAATTATTCAATAATTAAATAGCTCGTAAATAGTTTACGACCTATGGCGATTACCTTTGACAAAAATTAAAAAACTAACTACTTAAAAAAATGGCAAAAAAAGAAATAAATGAAGAAAAGCTTAAAGCGCTTCAATTAACAATGGAAAAATTAGATAAAGCATACGGTAAAGGATCAGTTATGAAACTTGGAGATGCACCAGTAGAGAAAGTTGATGTAATACCTACGGGTTCATTAACCTTAGATTTAGCATTAGGCATAAATGGTTACCCAAAAGGCAGAGTGGTTGAAATTTATGGCCCTGAATCATCTGGAAAAACAACCTTAGCAATTCATGCAATAGCAGAAGTGCAAAAACAAGGAGGAATAGCTGCATTTATTGATGCAGAGCATGCATTCGATCAATTTTATGCTAAGAATCTAGGTGTAGACATCGCTAACTTGTTAATATCACAACCTGATAATGGCGAACAAGCATTAGAAATTGCTGATAACCTAATCAGATCAGGTGCAATTGACCTTATTGTTATAGACTCTGTAGCGGCCTTAACACCTAAAGCAGAAATTGAAGGAGAAATGGGTGACTCACAAATGGGATTACAAGCAAGATTAATGTCCAAAGCACTTCGGAAATTAACAGGATCAATCAACAAGGCAGGAACATGTTGTATTTTCATCAATCAGTTACGTGATAAAATAGGGGTTATGTTTGGAAATCCTGAAACGACTACAGGTGGAAATGCATTAAAATTCTATTCATCCATTAGATTAGACATAAGAAGATCAACACAATTAAAAGATGGTGAAGAAATTGTAGGTAATCGAGTAAAAGTTAAAGTCGTAAAAAACAAGGTTGCTCCGCCGTTTAGAAAAGCAGAGTTTGACATACTTTATGGAACAGGTATCTCCAAAATTGGAGAAATAATTGATCTAGGCGTTGAACTTAATGTTTTGAAGAAAAGCGGATCCTGGTTCTCCTATGGAGAAACTCGCTTAGGACAAGGTCGAGATTCAATTAAGTCGATTTTACTTGACAATCCAGAATTAGCTGAGGAACTAGAAGCGAAAATTAAAGCCCTGTTAGTAAAGGGTACACCTATTGAACTCGTCATCCAAGAATGATTTAAATAAAAATAAAAAACGGTTTGAAGCCGTTTTTTTTTTGCTTTATTTTTTAAAAAATTAGTTATATCTTTGATAAAAATAAAAATTATGAAAAACACATACTTAATCCTAGCTATCGTTATGATAGCGTTAACTCTAGGCTCTTGCAAGAAAAAAGGATGCACTGATGCCTCAGCTTCAAATTACAATTCTATCGCAAAAAAAGACGATGGATCTTGTTTGTACAAACCTTATATCACCTTGAATGGAGCACCTACAGTAACGATTAATGTTGGTGCTACTTACACCGATGCTGGAGCAACCGCTGTAAACAAAGATGGTTCTGCCGTAACTGTTACAACAACTAATCAAGTTGACATAACAACAGTAGGCACCTATTTTGTAAATTACTCAGCTACCAATGCAAATGGTACAACAACAGCAAAAAGAACTGTTAATGTAGTTATCGGTGCTGACAACTGGACTAGCCCTACATGGGTAGTGAGTTCAACCTGTGGAGCAACTGCTTTTCCATTAGCAACGGATCCTACCATTATAACTGGAGCTACAGCAAATGCTATTGATATTGATAACTTCTTTAATTTGGCTGGAGGAACAGCCAGTGGAACCATTAATGGAGCAAGTGTAAGCATTCCACTTCAAACAATCAATATTACTTTAGGTGATATTAATTTTTCAGGAAATGGCACTATGAATTCGACAGGAACGCAGATTCAAATTACCTATAACTATGACAACACCACCCCGTTAATTGGCGGCCAAGGCACTTGCGTAGCAATCTATGATAAACAATAAGTTTTAACGAAATATGAACAAAAAAGGCTAGCAGATCTGCTGGCCTTTTTTATGATAACAAAATGGGTAAATTTCAAAAGATAATTGGTTCAAGCACCCCAACCCTCGTCGAGTTTTACGGCACATGGTGCATGCCTTGCAGAACCATGAATTCAATATTAGACGAATTAAGAAATCAACGAAAGGATACGCTAAGCGTTGTAAAAATAGATGTGGATAAAAACCTAGAAATTACAAATCAATTCAAGATAAAAAGTGTCCCGACACTAATTTTATTTAAATCTGGGGAGATTGTCTGGCGGAAAAGCGGCATAATGAGTATCAAAGAAATTTTAGCGCTAGTGAATTAATTATTGTGCTAGCAAGCCCTTTTTTTCAAAAACTTCCATGTAGTTAAAATTGGAAAGGATAATAGATTCCGGCGGGAATAAAAATTGCTTGTCATGTAAGACTTCATCCACCCAGAAACTCACCCAATATTCATTGTAAAGACCAAAGACATCCGGCATAATCGCTTCAATTTTTGCCACTTCATTAGGAAGTAAAACCTCTAGACTATGCCTTAAAGTAGCCGTTTTTATTTTTTCTCCCGTACTTGGGTGTTCGCCAAATCCAGCACTAGTAATGATAACGCCTTCAATAATTTCTTCTCTGCGATTCCATAGATAGACGTTATACTCAGCATTAATTTCATTATCGAGAAGTATGAGTACCTCAATACCTTCCACTTTTGGACCTAAAATACCTTCTTTCATCGCTTTTGGCTTTTTTGGTTTAACATCCTATTTACCATCTTTAAATAAACAAACAAATCTCGTGGGTGCCCAATTTGAGAAATAATATTCTTGTTAATCATTCCTGTTTTCGACAGAAAAACATCTACTGCTCTAACATCCCTATCGCGATCATTTCCGATACGCACAATTACAATCTTACGAGAAGGAATCGTAATGATTAACTGGCCTTTAAATCCTATACAATAATAAACCCATTCTGATCCGCTTTTGTAGGCCCAAAAATGCAAACCATAACGCTGATTCCGTATACCTTCCATCGTTGATAAATCCCCCCATTTCACAACCTCATTCATGTAAGCTTCACTTACGATTCGTTTTCCAGAAAAAGTTCCCTTGT
This sequence comes from Flavobacteriales bacterium, assembly GCA_947462255.1. Lineage (GTDB taxonomy): Bacteria > Bacteroidota > Bacteroidia > Flavobacteriales_D > Crocinitomicaceae > UBA952. The sequence goes on from CANHOA010000001.1 coordinate 67,494, forward strand.
TAACTAACAAAGAACCAATACGAGCAAAGTCGCGAGCTGTAGCATAATAACAACAAAATGATTTTTCGTTGCCATTTTCTCGATCTAAACTCCAATATGCAGGGTTTTCTGCACCCAAGGGACCCCAAAGCTTTGATGCTGCATAATTTGATAAAGTAATCCCCGTAGCCTTTTCTAGCACATGGCCAAGTACCTGCGTATTGCCACTTTGATAGATAAACGCTTTACCTGGATCCGTAACAAGACGTTGCCGCATCATTAAATCATATAAATCATCCGTATAGTATGCCTCAGCATTTTCCGATAAGGGATTGGATCCACTTTCATTCCATTCAAAACCGGAAGACATCGATAAAAGGTGCCTTAGTGTAATTGATTTCCGACCATACGTCTTAAATTCAGGAAGATAATGCCAAACAGGCTCATCAAGATTTTTTATCTTTTTCTCTTCTAATGCAATACCAAGTAGTAAACTAACAATTGATTTTGACATTGAAAAGGAGTTTGATACTTTGCCTATACTGTGCTCATCCCAATATTTCTCATAGATAATAGTATCATTTTGCAAGATGATAAAAGCCTTACTATCGAATTGCTGATGATATTCTTCTTCTGATTTAGAAAGGTTGATTGCATCGTTTCCGGTGTTTATAGCCCATGGAATTGGGGAGGGGCTTTGGCTAATATTACGCTTATGGAAATTTGGGAGATCATAAATTCCCGGAGAGGAACGTCCGTGGAGATACGTTTGAAATATGCCTTCATACAAATACGTTTTCCCTGAAAATAAAATAAATAAATTTACTATTAGCAGGATATAAAAAAGAATAATGCCGGTTTTTTTCAGGATTAAGACAACTAACTTTTTCATCATTTTGTTTAATAAGTAAATTCAAATAAGTTCGCCATATTGACTAAAAGTTTATTCGATAATTCTTTCATATCAACCTCTTCGCCCAATTCATTTGCCATTGAAGTAACCGATTTATCACTAATCCCGCAAGGAATTATATGATCAAAATACCGTAAGTCCGAGTTTACATTAAACCCCAAACCATGCATGGTTACCCATCTAGAGCTTTTAACACCCATCGCGCAAATTTTTCTAGCCTCAATAGATCCCACACCTAACCAAACACCCGTTTGTCCCTCCATTCGTTGTGCGATAATACCATATTCTTGCAAGGTAATAATTACAGCCTCTTCTAACAATCGCATGTACTTATGAATATCAGTAAAAAACTGTTCAAGGTCAAAAATCGGATATACAACCAATTGACCTGGACCATGATAGGTTATATCGCCGCCACGATTGATTTTATAAAATGAAACATCATTGTCCAGCAAACCTTTCTTATCAAGCAATAAATGATCTTCCTTCCCGCTTTTGCCTAGGGTATATACATTAGGATGTTCGCAAAACACCAAATGATTTTGTGGTAAGATATTCGTGGCTTCGTTTCTATTTTTAATCTTTAAATCAACTATTTCCTTGAATAAATTTTCTTGGTAATCCCAGGCTTGCTTATAGTCAATAAGTCCTAGTCGATGAATGATTACCTCACTTTTACCCATTAAAACTGAGCTAGTTCGCCTTTCAAGTAATCAATTATTTCAATGTCCATAATGTCTACTTTATTAAGCTCACAAAGATAAAAAGATGCCCAATCCACAATATGAATAAAATACAAGGAGCGCTCAATTATGCTATCACCCTTTGCATCAATAACAAAAACACTTCCTGTTTTCTTTTGTATCGCGGCTAAGGAAATTTGAAAACGTTTGCTGTTGCGCGGATGCATATCCGTCGTGTTAAAGAAAACAGGAGCAAAGCGTTCATCTCCACCACCCCAGCCAACGAGCTCATTATGGTTCATTTCAGGAATAACATGATGCCAACCTAAATACTTTGAATTTTCATTAAATTGCTGCCTAGCACGCACAATAACACCTTCATATTTTGTCTCCGCATAATACACCCCAACTTTATTAAATAAATAATCCGCCAACTTTCGACCGATTGCTTGAATAAAATCAATGTCCGCCACTAATGTATCTGCCCCTTTTGATATCGATGCTATGCAATTCGAAGAAATGAATCCTTGTTTCGCGAGGTAATTTAATAACTGAACCAATGAAAATGCCAAGGCGCTCCGTGGAGGATTTCCACCTGGTACAATAATACAATCATACGTATGTTGCACACAAAATGCTTGCAGATTTCCTCCGCTTGTAATACCAATAATATGACACCCTTTGGCATGAGCTTCATCAATAGCCATGGTCGTTTCTTCCGTATTTCCAGAATACGAACAACCAATCACCAAGGTATTTTTATTGGCAAATGCAGGCAAGGTATATTCATTAACGCAGGTAATTGGAATCGAAATTTCGCCTTGCGTCCAATTCTGAACAATCTTAGCACCAATGCCAGAGCCACCTAAACCACATATAATAATGTTTTTTATTTCAGTTGTTGGCTTAGTAAAATGATGCGCATTTCCAATTTGGATAGCATCTTTAATGTTTTGTGGAAAGTCTTCTATTAACTTTTTCATAATTTTCGAGTGATTATTATTAAAGCGGGATATTCCCGTGTTTTTTATAAGGCAAATTTTCCGCCTTCTTTTCAAGCATTTTAAAACCAGCAATCAGCTTACTTCTAGTTTCCTCTGGCAAGATAACCTCATCAATTATCCCTCGCTCTGCCGCCCGGTAGGGATTAGCAAATAATTCGGCATATTCTGCTTCCTTTTCCAACCATTTTTCTGATGGATTATCGGCGCTAGAAATCTCTTTTTTGAAAATAATTTCAGCGGCTCCCTTTGCTCCCATTACAGCAATTTCAGCCGTTGGCCAGGCAAAATTTAAATCGGCACCTAAGGTTTTAGAATTCATTACACAGTATGCACCGCCATACGCTTTTCGGGTAATCACAGTAATTCTGGGCACCGTTGCTTCCGCAAATGCGTAAAGCAATTTAGCACCGTGCGTAATAATTCCATTCCATTCCTGATCCGTGCCAGGAAGAAAACCGGGAACATCTTCAATAACCAATAAAGGGATATTAAATGAATCGCAAAAACGAACGAAGCGAGCGGCCTTTCTAGAAGCATCAATATCCAAAACTCCTGCCAATGAAGCAGGTTGATTTGCGACAATACCCAATGACTTTCCTTCCAAGCGACCAAATCCGACAACTATATTTTTGGCAAAATCAATATGCACCTCTCTAAAAGAAAGATCATCAATAATACAATCAATAATTTTTCTACAGTCATATGGCATATTTGCATTTTCTGGCAAAATATCTTTTATATGATTTGTTTTAGCTGAAGTGAACTCAATAACACTAGGCACAGGAGCGGTTTCATAAGCATTTTGGGGAATGTAAGAAATTAAATCCCTTACTTTTTTCAAGCACTCAACATCATTAGAAGCGGTAAAGTGATTAACACCGGATTTTTCAGCATGTGTCTTTGCGCCACCCAAATCTTCGGAGCTAACTTCTTCATGAGTTACTGTCTTAACGACATTTGGACCTGTAACAAACATATATGAAGTTTCCTCTACCATGAAAACGAAATCAGTAAGAGAAGGAGAATAAACAGCACCACCAGCGCAAGGCCCCATAATAACAGAGATCTGAGGGATAACCCCCGATGCCCTTGTATTACGGAAGAAAATGTCGGCATATCCAGAGAGAGATACCACACCTTCTTGAATTCTCGCCCCACCAGAATCATTGATACCAATAATTGGAGCACCATTCTTCATAGCCATGTCCATCAAGCGACAAATTTTTGCTGCATGCGTTTCAGACAACGAACCCCCAAGAACTGTAAAGTCCTGGGAAAACACATAAATTAATCGACCAAAAACAGTTCCATAACCAGTTATCACTCCATCGCCAGGAACGCGTTGATTTTCAAGACCAAAGGTCGTAGCACGATGTTCCACTAAAGCGCCTAGTTCATGAAAAGAAGCTTCATCTAACAATAAGATAATTCGCTCCCTTGCTGTTAATTTACCTTGTTGATGTTGTTTTTGAATTCGCTCCTCACCACCTCCTTGTGATAAAAGAGCACGCTTCTCTAATAATTGATTGATTTTTTTCATGGAATATCGGGTCAAAAATACTTTATTTTTTTGTCTAATTATACCAAAATGGTGTGGAATTGCATTTCTTTACTCTTTTTTTGTTACTGGCACAAATGCTGTCAAACCAATTCCAATGAGAAAAATAAAGACCACTAAAAACTCAGGAATAAGCGTAAAATTAATTATCCCCAAGAGTAATCCCAAAATAGAAAGTAAGATTTGAGCTTGTTTAAGAACATGATTAATTTTGAAACGTTTGATATCTGAAGATTTTATTGCCTTATTATCTGTTTTTAGTTTAAGCCATTCCGCAGCAAATAGTAAGGGTACTAAAATAAAGCCCTGTTGAATGCCCATGTCTTTATACATTATAAAATTGATGCTTTCATGATATAGATTAAATTGAGGGTTTAGCTGATAATTTATCAATAATATCATCAATATCTGAAAGAGAAAAAGCAGCATGCTTTTAGCGAAAATAATTGCTTTTTGGGGAAGAATTACTTGGGCGCTAACTAGCCGTGGAAGCAAGAAAACTTGTTTAGCGAACTGATCAATTAAAAAATATAGTGCAATAAAATAAAACCCCCAATCCCAAAAGAAAAATCCAATCAAGGGTAAAGCAACATCTCCGATTAATACCGCTATTTTCTCTTGATGCCTCAAAGTTGTTTTTTTAACACTGCAACCCGTTCTTTTGTTAACTCAAAGTCAGGATTATACTTTAATACTTTAGCATAGGATAGTAAAGCATTTGAGATATCTTTTTTATCCTCGTATATAAGTCCCATATTATGATATGCTTCAATATGGCGAGGTTCAATATCAAGGGCCGCATTGTAAAAATACAGCGCACTATCTAGGTCTTTATCAATAAATTGCTTGATGTACCCCATTTGACAATTCGCTTCATAATACTTATTGTCGAGTTTTAGCATTTTTCGATAAATAAGAGTCGCTTCTTTTTCTTTTCCAAAAATTTGTTTCGAATAAGCCAATGAATACAAAACATCAGGATTCGAAGGTTGCAATTGAGCTGCTGTTGTATAATATTCAATGCAAATGGAGTTTTTTTGCGACTCATAGAGTGCACCCAACATAAGGTAGCCAGCGTAAAAAGAAGGGTCTTGTTGAACCGCTGTTTCATAAGAGGATATCGCTAATTTTATATTTCCCGTTATACGATAATTAGTTCCTTTCAATATATAAGCATCTCGATATCTGGGGTTTATTTTTAGTGCTTGATTGATGTATTTAAACGAATTATCATAATCCTGGCGGAAACTGTAGGTGTTTGCCATTCCAACGAGAGCCCTAACATTTTTAGGGTCTTTATCAATCAACTTTTTGAAATGATATTGTGCTTTTGAAACATCAGCATTTTGAATCGCAGGATTGTTACAAATTGCATCTGCATATAACATTCTTGTATCAGTACGAGAACTGTCCAAGCGAAATGCTCTAGCTGCATCTGCTATAGCAATATCATATTTAAAGTTGTTCAATGCCAGTTCACCGTGTTTAACCAAAAGATTAACGCTATCAGGATGCTTAAGTAATAAGCTATCCAAGGAAGCTCCTTTTTCACTGGGCAAAGCCTTTTTGTTTTCACATGAGCTCAACACAAAATAAAAAACAAGAACGAAACCTAAAAATACTTTCATTAGAACAAAGATAAGTATTTTGTGTTGTTTGATTAAAGCTTACCTTTGTAAATATTATAGGTTTATGAAAAATAAATTTTTGTTTTTAGGCATAATCTTACTCTTTTTTGGCACGGAGCTATTCGGTCAGGGTTGTTCTCAATGTAAATTAATGGCTGAACAAGGTTTAGAAATGGAAGAAACTGCTTTTGGAACGAATATAAATACCGGAATATTGTACCTAATGATCATTCCCTATTTATTGATTTTGTTTCTTTTCCGGAAGCAACTTATCGGCTTGTTTAAAAGCTTAAGAAAATCTTCGAACTAATTCCAAAAAACGGTTATTTTACCTGTTGATTTACCGCTTTCTAAATAATTGTGTGCCGCTGAAATATCGGATACATGATATACTTTTCCTACCTGAGGCACTAATTTACCGCTCTCGAAAAGAGCCATAACCTCTTTCATACACGCTTCAATAACATGAGGTTTATTATCGGCTATTTTTAACATATTAACCCCTAAAATACTTTTTGATCGCATCATTAATGCAACAGGTAAGATGATGCCCATCTTGCGCAAAAACGATAGCTTTGAGAGAATTCCCCATCGACCCTTCAATAATTCAGCCCCACCAAAGAGGAACAAACGTCCTCCAGAACCCAATAATCGCATGTCTTTTTTTACACTCGAACCACCCACTGCATTGAAACTAATGTCTAATCTTCGACCTTTTAAAATAGATTCAATTTCCACCTCATATGGTTTTTTAGTATAATTTATTGTGAAATCGGCTCCTAAGCTTTTGGCCAATTCTTCTTTTTCATCGCTACTTACTTTCGCGATAACGATTGCGCCGGCTAGCTTTGATAATTGAATGAGTAATGAGCCAACTCCCCCTGCTGCAGCATGAATGAGAACGATGTCGTTTGTGCGAATAGTAGATATATAATCCGACATATAATAGGCGGTTACTGCTTGTGTGCTCAAAGCCATGGCAATCTCTGCTTTCGCATTGGGCAAGGGAATAATTGCGTTGAGCTTGGTAATCACTAATTTAGCATAGGCCCCAAAACGACTAAAAGCCAATACCCGTTGCCCAATAAGATGCTGGTGTTCCTTATTCCCAACATCAATGATTTTCCCCACTAATTCATACCCAATAACACAAGGCAACGGTGGCGCTTCTTTGTATAATCCTCTTCTAGCCATAACATCCGCATAATTTAACCCAAAAGCTTCTGAATCAATCAATACTTCATCATGTTTTAATGCTGGCAGGGTGATTTCTTGGTTCGAAAAAGCGTGTGATGCAGCTCCTATTTTAGATAATACAATAGCATTTATTTTCATTTTTTAATTTTTGTATTATTTATTAGTACAAAACGTAAACTTATAAAAAGTGTGTTTGTCTCGAATGAAGCACTTTTTATTTTTAACAAAAACTGATACCCTGTTTGAACATGTACTTGCCATATTTTGTATCCTATCACTGGCGCGAATCCAACCTCTGTATTAGTAAAGTCCGTTCGTAAAAGAAGAGCCGCTCCATAAGTAAAACCGATATTACTCGGTTTATACCAATATCCAACATCATAACCTAAGACATCATTAGTAAAATCATAATTGAATCCAAGGTTGAGCGCATGGGTTTTGGGCTTTCTTAATTGGTAATCTTTCCACTGCCGTTCTCCACCTAATTCGGCTATTATAAACTTCCCTTTTTGGACGCCGAAATAAGGTCCGTTTTTGATAATATTGATGTTTTTTCTCTCAAGAAAACCTTTATTTTGAGCCTGTATGCTTATTGACAGAAAGAATACAGCCACAATTAAATTAAATTTTAACATCTATTGATTTGGTTTTTTTTGAACTTAAAAAGTACTTTTCGAAATTAAGCAATAGATCTGACATAAATCCTTCTTATTTTTATTGCGATATTTACGCCCAAACGAACTAAAATAAATCGCTGTTTGAACCTTATTTCTCCATACAATGACACCTATTTTATGCGCAAAGCATTAATTGAGGCAGAACAGGCTTATTCGATTCAAGAGGTCCCTGTTGGTGCTGTTATCGTTTGTAACAACCAAATTATAGGTAAGGGTCACAATTTAACAGAAACATTAAACGATGTTACGGCGCATGCCGAAATGCAAGCTATCACTGCCGCAGCATCTTTTCTTGGGGCGAAATACTTGAAAGGTTGTACCCTATATGTTACACTAGAGCCATGTTCTATGTGTGCTGGCGCATTATATTGGTCACAGATTGAAAAGGTTATCTTTGGTGCACGCGATGAAAAGAGGGGCTCATGTAAACATCAGCCATCACTCTTTCATCCAACAACATTAGTAACCAATGGTGTCCTTGAAACAGAGTGCTCAGAAATCATTAAACGATTCTTTCTTGACAAACGTTAAGGATAAAATCCTTTTCTAAATTCATCTCGATTCTTTATATTTGCACAAATTAAGCAATGTCAGATAAGCCAATTTCTATAACTAATGCCCCTAAACCAGTTGGGTTATATCCTCATGCAAGACGTGTCGGGAACCTATTGTTTTTATCGGGGGTTGGACCTCGAGTAGCAGGCTCAGATGCATCAGACTCAGTAGTTCCTGGCTTAAAGTTAGATAAAAATGGGAATTTCATCGCATTTGATTTTGAAGCACAGTGTCGAAGTGTCTTCGAAAATGTACGTATCATACTTGAATCTTCCGGGTCAAGCTGGGCAGAATTAATCGATGTAACTGTCTTTTTGGTTGACATGAAGCGTGACTTTCAATTATACAATCGACTTTATGCGGAGTACTTTAAAGATAATTTACCATGTCGAACTACCGTGGAAGTTAATTGCTTGCCGACACCCATAGCCATTGAATTAAAATGCATAGCCTCAATTAAAGAAATATGATTGGATTTATTTTACGATGCCTAATCGCGCTAAGCGCTCTTAGCTTTAATACCTACCTTTTTGTCAGCGGATCTTGGGGCTGGGGGATTTCATTTATCGTAATTACAGCACTCATTGTCGCGTCGTTTTTTAGAAACGAAAACATGATTTTAGCCCTCAACCAAATGCGAGTTGGTAATCAAGATAAAGCAAAGAAATACATAAATCGTATTTCTGCCCCACAATTTTTGCCTCGAAAACAACATGCATATGTACTTTATCTTCAAGCTGTAATGAATGCCCAAGAGCTTGGATTTGCGAACAGTGAGGTCTTACTTCGGAAAGCCTTATTTCTTGGCTTAAGGACTGCTGAAGACAATGCTGTTGCAAGGATGCATTTATCAAGTATTTGTGCGCAAACAGGCAGAAAATCAGAGGCCGTTTCTTTACTAGCTGAAGCTAAGAAATTAGATAAGGCCGGTATGATGAAAGACCAAATAAAAATGATGCAACAACAATTGCAAATGGCACCATCGAAAAACCAAATGCGAATGGCCCAAATGATGGGTGGACGAAAAAAAATGCCCAAAATGCGTTAAGCAAAACTCATGGCTAAAAACAAACAGATTTCATCAACTTCATGGGAAGATTATGAATTAATGGATGCCGGTGGTGGTAAAAAACTAGAACGCTGGGGTAAAATAATTACGATACGACCTGAAGTAAATGCCTATTTTCGAAGTGGTCTGCCCTTTGAAGAATGGAACAACATGGCTCATCTAGAATTTATTGTAAAAAAAGGGCAACAGGGAATTTGGAAAAATCTAAAAAAAGATGCGCCAAATACATGGAACCTCCACTATGAAAAACTTGCATTTGAATTAAAGCAAACTTCCTATAAACATCTTGGATTATTTCCAGAACAGAGAACCAATTGGGATTTTATAAAAAAGCACCTCCACCGAGATGATAAATTTTTAAACCTATTTGGATATTCTGGAGCAGCATCTTGCATGGCAAGGTATATAGGGGCCGATACCTATCACGTAGATTCGTCGAAAACAGCTCTTAATGCGGCAAAAGCAAATATGGAATTAAATAAGCTTTTAAATATTCGATGGGTTTTTGAAGATGCGGCAAAATTCTTAGCAAAGGAAGTTCAACGCGGACATCAATTTCACGGGATTCAAATGGATCCTCCCGCTTGGGGAAATGGCGCTAAAGGAGAAAAATGGCGGTTAGAGGATCAAATCGATGACCTTATGAGCAATGCTGCAAGAGCTCTAAGTCCAAACGGATTTCTTATTATGAATACCTATTCCCCTTCGGTTGATCTAGCATTAATTAATGATTTGAGCTCAATTTATTTTTCAGATAGAAAAAAAGAAGTCGTTGAACTTGTTATGAGTACAACGACTAAAAAAACGTTATCATTTGGAAATTTACTGCGTGTATTCCCGTCTACTTCTGAAGAAAACCATTAGCATTCTCTGTCCAAATACTAGGGCCGCCTGCCATATAGCCAGACTGACCTAAACGCACATAATCATACGCTTGAGATTCGTTTATTGTAGACTCGACAAACCAAACTGTAGGATAACCCCTTACTTCGTATTGGCGCGCTAGTAAATTATTTTGATTTTGAAGCGCAACGGACTGTTTGCTTTTATCTTTAGGAAAATCAACGTCAACTAAAATAACATTGTCATCTGCCCATTTTTTAAAGTCGGCTGTTAAAAAAACTTCTTTCTGAAGCCTTATACACCAACCGCACCAATCGCTTCCTGTAAAAAACAACATAAGAGGCTTTTTTGTTTCTGTAGAAATTTTGGATGCTTCAGTTAAATCGGTATACCATGTTAATTGTTCTTTTTGAGCAGATAGATTAGCAGAGAAAAGAACAATGAATAATAAAAAGAATGTGTTTTTCATATAGACAATTTTAGTAAAGTTAATAATGCAAAATCGATTTTGCAAATACCGTGCAAATTTTTCTCTTAAGGCTACTTAATATAACATTTTTAATGTCCTAATTATAAATGACTTATATTCGTACTAAATATACTACTATGAAACTAAGCATTACCTTCCTTCTATTCTTGTTCTTCTCGATGTCACTAATCGCACAAACACCAACTCAAACGATCCGTGGCAAAGTGGTTGATAATGAATCGCAATCACCATTAGTCGGGGTTAAAGTTGAAGTTAAAATAGCAACTGGAGAACAATTCCGTGCTTTAAGCAACGTAGATGGCAATTTCGAATTAGTAAATGTTCCAATTGGTAAACATCAAGTAACTGCCACATTTTCTATGTATGAGGCAAAAACAGTTACCGCTGAACTATCATCAGGAAAAGAATTAATCTTAGCTATTGCGATGTCGGAGATGATTGCCAAACAAGGAGAAGTATCAATTGTTGGCAGACGAAAAGGCAGTGTCTTAAATGAGATGGCTATGTTATCTGCGCAACAATTTAGTGTCGAAGAAACAAATCGTTATCCCGGTTCCCGAATGGATCCTGCCCGTATGGCCTCGAATTTTGCAGGGGTGCAAGGTTCAGATGACTCTAGAAACGACATAGTAATTCGAGGAAATTCCCCATTAGGAGTCGTTTGGAAAATGGAAGGTATTGATTTGCCAAATCCCTCTCACTTTGCGATTTCAGGAAGTACGGGTGGACCTGTTTCCATTATTAACAATAAGTTCTTAGGAAATTCAGACTTTTTTATGAGTGCCTTCCCGGCAGAATATGGGAATAGCACTTCCGGTGTTTTTGATTTAAAAGTGAGAAATGGAAATGATAAACGCCATGAATTCACTGGCCAATTTGGTTTTTTAGGAACCGAAATGATGGCGGAAGGCCCATTGAACAAAAAAGGAAACGCAAGTTATCTTATTATGGGGAGGTATTCTACGCTTAGTCTTTTTCAAAAAATCGGAATACAAATTGGCACCGATGCTGTGCCTGTATATGGAGATGCCTCTTTCAAATTTAATTGGAAACTAAAAAATGGGGGGAACCTTGCTTTATTTGGCTTAGGGGGCGCTAGTAACATTGCAATTGAAATCTCGAAACAAAAAGAATATACTAAAGAATTTTATGGAGAAGGTGATCGAGATCAATATTTTGGGACAGCCATGGGAATTGTTGGTCTTAATTTCAAGAAGTCCTTAAGTGAAAAAACATATATTACATCAACTATTGCGGTATCATATGAAAACCAGCACGCCGAACATAATTACCTAAAACGCAGTTTAGATACGCTTTCAACAGGAGCAATTGAAATTAAAGTAGACACCTCCTATGCCTTAATGGCCTACACTTTTAATTTCAACAAATATTCTGGCTTCATAAGTATTAATCATAAAATAACAAAGCAGCACCTGATTAAGGCAGGTATAAACGTTGATCTCATTACGATGCAACAATTGGATTCAGGACTAGTAGATATTGGCGTTCCCAACGTTTTTAAAAACCGGTGGGATTATAATGGCGCATGTGTATTAATTCAACCTTTTATACAATGGAAATGGCGTATTAGTGACAAAATGGATTTTACGGCCGGGGTTCACTCACAATACTTTAGTTTAAGCAATAGTTTAAGTATTGCAGAACCGAGGTTGGGCTGGAAATACAGAATGAATGGGAATCAATCCATCTTTGCTGGCGGAGGCATGCACAGCCAAATGCAACCTTTATACACCTATACATATAATAAATACGGCACGCAAGCTAAACCAATCTATCATAATAAAAACATGGATTTTATGCGTAGTTTACATACCGGGATAGGATATGAAAAATTCTTTAAAAAAGGGATAAGTATCCGGACCGAAGCCTATTATCAGTATCTCTATAATGTACCCGTAACGATTGCTCCTTCATCATTTTCGATGATCAATTTAGGCAGTTCCTTTTCACGTGTTTTCGCAGATTCTCTTGAAAATACAGGGACAGGAGTTAATTATGGTCTAGAATTGACCGTTCAAAAATATTTTGATAAAAACTTTTTCTTTTTGTTTTCAGGGACCTTGTATAATTCAGAGTATAAGGGAAGTGACGGTGTCACACGCAACACCTCCTACAATGGGAATTATGTTGCCAATTTATTGGCTGGAAAAGAATTTAAATTGGGGAAAAACAATGTGGTCGGACTTGGCTTAAAAGTAACAAGGGCTGGTGGTAAAAAATATGGGTATGTTGATGTGGCTGCAACAAATCAAAATTACGATTTGACATTCCTGGATTCAGCATTCAACACGCGACAATTTAGAGACTATTTTAGACTTGACTTGAAAATTAGTTGGCGTTTAAATACCGCGAAAATGACCCATGAAATTGGCTTAGATTTAGTGAATCTTTTAGGGACAAAGAATATACTTGGACTTACATACGCTCCTAGTTTAAATCCTGCGGAATCAAGTGCGCCAGGGTATCAGCCTACTGCTGAAAAGACACAACTCGGATTCTTACCTATATTTTACTATAAGATTGATTTCCGGCAGCGAAATAACTAGTTCCAGACAGGGCAATCACAGTCTTTTTTTGACTTTAGATACACTATAACTCCTGCTGAAATAGTGGTATTAAATGCACCAAAAAAATGAGAAACTTTGTTTTTCGCTGCATTTTGGTGGGTATAAACCCCTATTTGATCTAAAAAAGCAGCAGAAAGATTGGGTTGCAAATAAAAATACTTAAAGAACTCAAAGCGCAAGCCAGCATTGGCATTCAAACCAAACCCAGACAAGCTGCTATTACTTTCTTCAAAACCTCCGAAATTGAACGTAGAGTTGGTGTGTAAAACGCCTGCTCCAATGCCGTAAATAGCATTAACCACAAAATTTCGGCGCTTCGTTCTATATAAATTTTGCATTAAATTTAATTCAATGCTCACAAAACTCATCCCCACATCAGAACCAAATTGAATCCGGGCAGAATCGAGGTTAATTAATTCATTTGTATATTGTCCAGATAAATTAGAAACGGTATCCATTTCTGAATTTACATAACCATTTAGAAAAACGGATTGCCCAGGCTTGATTCCATATTTAAGTCGATCAATCCCAAGTGATAAATTAACGCCCCTGCGAATATTATAGCCGACACTAATATTATATTGATTTGAAAGTAGTTTACTAAAGTCTGGCATTGAAAAAGCGGGGGAATTTTGCCATAATGCAACATCATCTAGAGAAAAATCATAGCCCGAACCTGAAAATTTAAGGTTAGATTTAGAGTAAAAATTAGAGCCTAATCCGATGGAAAAATTGAAGTTTCCTGCAAATGTTGAATTTTGAGCCTTCGCATTTTGAGCCTGCAAAAGCAAAGGAGAAAAGCAAGTGACTAATAGAATAGAAATTCTAATTAATGAGAAATAATTTTTAGCCATTCGTCTTGATTTAAAATTTGTTCTAAACGAAAATGTACTTTTTTGTTTAAACTATGCCATTCAACTAAACCTATACCTTCTGCAAAATACGAAATTTGCTCCGCTTCAATCATGTTTTCTTTTTTGGTAAACGGATTTAAAAGTGTCTGACGTATTATATCATGAAATTCCAAACAGCTTGATTCCTCTTCCATGATTTCCTTTAACACATCCTGCCTCACAAGGTTACGCTTTAGCTCTTTCAAAAAAAGTGTAGAATCATTTATGCCTTGAAATTTAGTGGCGAACCAGGTTTGCTCTTCTTTATTCAGCGGAAATAATTTGGTTTTGTATAATTTTGCTTTTGTTTTTTCTTGCTTGAAATTAACGACCATATGATCTTGTACATCCAATGAATCCACATTGTAATTTAGTGCTTCAAGTATCCTGCCATCTGAGGCATAGCGTTCAACAATGATGTGCTGGCCTTCCTGATCTTTAAGAGAATAAACCCTGTGGAACTCCTCCTCTAAACCATTGGCAACATCACGATAAAGGTAAATTTGAGGGCTTTCACTATACGGATAAAAATAATTTGCTAATGGATGAGTGCTTTTAATTTGTTCATTAGACCCACATGAAAGTAACAGTATAACTACTAAAAATGATGTTAATAGCTTCATAAAGATTTAGACATTTTTAAGAAAGAGACTTCTTGTTCTGTTAAGTGCCGGTACATACCACGGGGCAAATCTTTCTTTGTTAGTGTAGAAAATTGAACGCGATCTAATTTTATCACCTCATAACCAAGCGCTTCAAATAAGCGCCTTACAATTCTATTTTTTCCTGAATGTATTTCTACGCCAACTTCTTTAGACGACGCATCTGTAACGAAAGAAACTTGGTCAACTTTAGATCGACCATCCTCTAAATCAACCCCTTTTAAAAGCTTGTCGAAATCTGCCTTATTAACGGATTTATTTAATTCAACATGATATAATTTTTTGGACTGATACCTTGGATGCGTTAATTTTTTTGCCATATCGCCATCATTAGTAAACAATAGTAATCCTGTCGTTTCTCGGTCGAGTCGTCCGATTGGATAAATCCTTTCCTTACAAGCTTTACTCACTAAAGTCATCACTGTCTTGCGCCCTCGAGGATCATCCATAGTCGTTATAAATCCTTTTGGTTTATTTAATAGTACATAGCGTTTTTTCTCTGCATTAATGGTCTCACCATCATACTGCACAACATCTTCTGGTTTTATCTTATAGCCTAATTCCGTTATGGTTACACCATTAATTGTTACTACTCCTGTAGCGATTAATACATCGGCTTCTCTTCTTGAACAAATTCCCGCATTTGCTAAAAATTTGTTTAATCGAATTGCGTCCTCATTAAATGAAGGCAAGGGATCCCCTTTTTTAACCTTTATCTTATAATCTATGTATTTTCTTTTGTCCCTAGCCGATACTTCTTTTGTGTCCGATTTTTTTTCAGAAGTAGGTTTTGCCGTTGTTTTACGAGTTGGCTTCTCATTTCTTTTTACCCCTCGTTTGGAGGTTTTAGGTGTGTTCATCGCGAGCAGATTTTCACAAAGATACAGCTATTTAAGTCTTAAGCAATAGGACTGAAAGCATCTTCAATATGAATTATTTTAGTGTGATACTGATTATGGACAATTGATACCACATCAAAACGAACGTCTATTTCGCGATCCTGAGATTGAACATAATAGTTGGCAACTTTAATGATTTGCCGCTGTTTATTTCTCGTTACAGCTTTCCATGGCTCACCAATTTCGGCTGTTTGACGTGTCTTAACCTCAGCAATTATCAATGAATCATTTTTGCTTAACACAATGTCTATTTCGTACTTTTTAAAGCGAAAATTTCGCGCTTCAATTTTATATCCTTTATATACTAATAAACTACAGGCTGTTTCCTCACCCCATTGCCCCAACTCTTCATTTGTCATAACTTCTTTTTATGAAGTTACGTTTTTTTTACTACTTAAGCAAATGAATAAAGCCATGTCCTTCTAGCTCTTGGCCACCAATTCCAATGGCTGTAAATTTATAAAAATAAATTCCATCGCTTACTGGCTTTCCATCTGAATCGCCATTCCAACTTGGGTTGTTATTAATTAAATCGTCACTAAACTCTTCAAACACAATATTTCCCCATCGATTAATAATAATAAGATTCAGTGAAGTAACATTTTTCCAAGTCAAAAAGAATTCATCATTTTTAGTATCCTCATTTGGTGTTAATACATTAGGTACACTTATTTCTGGGTAAGGATAAATACAATTTGATGGCACGTTAACATTCGCCAGTGGGTTATAATTGGTTGCTTCAGGGTCGTTGCAGTCGCACACATCAACCTGAATAACTAGTGTAAACGTATCTGAACAAAATTGACCTTGCGAGACCACCAAGGTGGCTGTGTAGCTTTCAGGAACAGGTGTAGTATACGTCATGTTTTGATTACTAGTGGTATTAGCATTAGCCGTTTGGCCATTGCCAAAATTCCAATTGTACATTGTGCCGTTTTGACTATTGTTGGTAAATTGAACCGTCAAAGGAGAACAACCGGAAACAGGAACTGTGGAAAAATTAGCAACAGGAGGGGCAATAATATCAACAAATGCACTGTCTGTCGTTGAACAAACCGCATCAGTTACGGTCACTTGATACCAACCACTCACGATATTTTGTATGGATTGAGTTGTTTGACCTGATGACCAGCTATACGTCACATTTCCATTGGTTCCTGACGTTTGAACAGACAATGAACCACTGGGTACACACGAAGAATTTACCACAGTAATGTTGTCAATGGAGATTGTTTCTAACACAGTTACAGTAGCTGTATCGGTTTGAGTAAAATTACATTGGTCGGTCGCAGTTACTAAATACTGAGTGACACCATTTTGAGATACGGCAACATAAAATGAGTCTACAATCGAAACAGGACTCCCCGTTAATGTGGTCCAGACAAAATTATATGGCCCATAGCCCCCAGAGGCCGAAGCAGTTAGTAATACTGAGTCAGGGAAACATTGGACCAGAACATCCGATTCGATGATGTTTATAATGGGCCCATCGCCAATGTAAATCGTACCCTGCGATATGATGGTATCACCGCAAGGATTGATGATGGATACCGTAATTGTTACCGATTCAAAGCCCTCATTCAAGCCGTCTTGTACGGGGGTTAAATTCAATATAACTGTATCTTGACCTGGTAAAAATACAATAGGATTGATCATGTTGTTATAGTCTACCCCTTGAGTTGCCGTTCCATTAATCGTATAATTGATAATTAGAGTGTCGCCCATTTGGGTGTCTGGACGAGTAAAAATAAAGTCTGCATAGGTGCATCCCTCCACAATCGTTGTGTCTCCAGAAACTGTTGCCACGGCAACACTAACAGCAGAAGAGGAAAAAGATCCTGCTTCTAAGAAAACTCCTGAATCGTAGGCTTGATCTAAAACATTCGCAATGGCAAACTTAATGTGATACGTTTGGTTGCACTGAACAGATGCAGATGCTGTTAATTTAACCGTGGTCCCGTCGTACTGAATGGCATCGCCATATGTATCTTGAGGGGATTCATTAAAGACGTAATATTGAGAATTGGTAACCGGATTTATATTGTTAATCGTAACAGGTATTCCACCCGGAATAACCGCAATGTTTGCCCCTCCGTTGGGATAGCCCGGAAAGTTAAAAGGCCCAGAAATACCTGGTCCCCACAAGAAAATACCAAAGGCATCATTGAATGAAGAATTGTTTGGCGGAGCAAACTCAATATATTCATCCGAGCCAAAGAGATAATTAAAAATTAGGGTGTCACCAGCAGGGATAAAATCGAACTCTAAAAGAACGCCATTCGTAATAGTTCCATTAGCAATGGCATTTAAATCAGGGTCGAAGGACACAGATTGTGAGGCGCCAGGATTGGTTGAAGTCCCACTTGAATTCGGCCCCATTGAACCCATGGCATCTCCGGTGGTTAGAACAAGGCCCGAAGTCATGGGAAAGGTACCGTTCACATTGGTAAAGTAACCGATATTACCGAAAGGTGTATTGGCCATTCCTGCCACACCATTGATGGTGATATTAGAGGCCGTAACACCAGATCCCAAAAGGACACTGTTAACCAATTGCTGAGGTGTTTGGGTACTCGTAACGTTAATGTTTTGAGAAAAAACGCTTGCGCAGACACTAAAAAATAGGGTAATTGTACAGACTAACTTCATTCGTTGACTTTTATTTAATATAACTTTGTCGTTTAGACCTAAACTTTCTTATTTTAGTTGCATTTCAATCCAATTCATGCCAAACATTCATCAAAAATATAGTATTTTCGAAAGATAATTAAAAAATTAATCTTCACTGATGTTAAACAGCCAAGCTTATATCCAAAAAAATCGGGAAAAATTCTTGTCGGAATTGCTTTCCTTACTCAAAATACCCTCTGTTTCCGCTGACCCTTCATTTACTAAAGATGTAAATGATTGTGCCGAAATTCTCGCCGAAAACCTTAGAGAAATTGGAGTGGAAAGAGTCGAAATTTGTCAAACTGCAGGATTCCCAATCGTGTATGGTGAAAAAATTATCGATGAGTCATTACCAACCGTATTAGTATATGGACATTATGATGTGCAACCAGCAGACCCGTTAGATTTATGGACATCTCCTCCTTTTGAACCTCAAATTAAACGAACAGAAATACATCCTGATGGTGCCATTTTTGCACGAGGTTCATGCGACGATAAAGGGCAAATGTTCATGCATGTAAAAGCGGTTGAAGCGATGTTGCAATCGGGAGAATTACCCTGTAACGTAAAATTTATGATTGAAGGAGAAGAAGAGGTTGGTAGCGTAAACTTAGGCGTTTTTATAAAACAAAATAAAGAGAAACTTAAAGCAGACATCATCCTTGTTTCAGATACAGGCATGTTGGCGAACGACGTTCCTTCTATTACCACTGGTCTTAGAGGACTAAGTTATGTTGAAGTAGAAGTGGTTGGGCCGAATCGCGATTTACATTCTGGATTGTATGGTGGCTGCGTTGCGAATCCAATAAATATCCTTTCAGAAATGATTGCGTCATTACACGATAAAGAAGGAAAAATAACGATTCCCGGTTTTTACGATTCAGTGATAAATCTTTCGGATGAAGAAAGAGCAGAAATGGCGAAAGCGCCATTTTCTCATGCAGCATACTGCGCTGCACTTGAGATACAAGATACCTATGGCGAAGAAGGATACACAACAATGGAGCGTGGCTCCATTCGTCCGACTTTAGATGTAAATGGTATTTGGGGTGGATATATTGGAGAAGGCGCAAAAACAGTGATTGCGTCCAAGGCCAATGCTAAAATATCCATGCGTTTAGTTCCAAATCAAGCACCAGAAAAAATTACACAATTATTCACCGAACATTTTAATGCGCTTGCGCCTAAGGGGGTAAAAGTGAAAGTGACACCTCACCATGGAGGTGAATCTGCGGTAACCCCGATTGATTCAATCGGTTATAAAGCGGCCAGCCTGGCCTATGAAAAAACGTTTGGAAAAAAACCTATTCCTGTCAGAAGTGGGGGTAGCATTCCTATCGTTGCTATGTTCGAAAAAGAACTCGGCCTTAAAACGGTTCTGATGGGTTTTGGATTAGACAGTGATGCTATTCATTCCCCGAACGAACATTTTGGACTGTTTAATTTTTATAAAGGCATTGAGACTATTCCTTATTTTTACCACTACTTCAAAACCTTATGCAAGCCATAAAATTGATATTTATTTGGAGCATTATGCTGGTAGCGGTAAGTGCTTGTTCCGTCTTTGAAACACCCGAATTAGTTTCCTTCAAAGGGTACAAATTAACTAAAATGGAAGGGAGTTCCCTTAACTTTCTGGTAAATGGAGTGATCTCTAATCCGAACTGGTATACCATCAAAGTGAAGAATTCAAGCCTTGATGTACTTGTTGACAACAAGAAACTTGGCGAGATACAGCTAAACGATAAAGTAAAAATGAAAGGCAGGCGAGAAAATGATTTATCTGTTCCTCTCACCTTAGAATTAGAGCCAGGCGCCATGGTAAAAATGATGGGTTGGGCCATTCGAGATTCAGTAAACATTCAGTTCAAAGGTCCCGTTAAGGCAGGTGTTTTTTGTTTCTATAAAAAAATTCCGATTGATGTATCAAAGAGCGTTTCAACTAAAAATGGAATTAGAAATTTATTTAAAAACCCTTAACTATGTTATCAGCACAAGCAGCGAAAAAACTATTCCTTTTAGATGCATATGCCTTAATCTACCGTGCCTATTTTGCGTTTGCTAAAAATCCGCGCAAAAATTCAAGAGGAGAGAATACCTCCGCAGCCTTTGGGTTTACAAATGTCTTAATTGACATCATCAAAACTGAAAAACCAACCCATATCGCCGTTGTTTTTGATCCCCCGGGAGGTTCAACCCATCGCCAAGAACAATTTGAAGCATATAAAGCGCATAGAGAAGAAATGCCTGAAGACATTCGATCCATGATTATTCCGATAAAGCGAATCGTTGAAGCATTTAATATTCCACTTTTAGAAATTTCTGGGTACGAAGCTGATGATTTAATTGGCGCATTGGCTAAAATTGCCGAGACCAAGGGTTTTGTAACGTATATGATGACCCCCGATAAAGATTATGCACAATTAGTAAGTGATAAAACATTCATATACAAGCCTGGAAGAGGGGGAAATCCACCCGAAATATTAGGCGTGAAAGAAGTCTGTGAGAAATTTGAAGTAGAGCGTCCCGAGCAAGTAATCGATATCTTAGGGTTATGGGGAGATGCCGCTGATAACATCCCTGGAATTCCTGGTATCGGTGAAAAAACATCGAAAATACTTATCGCTAAATATGGCTCAATAGAAAATCTGATTGCCAATGCGCACGAATTAAAAGGGAAACAACAGGAAAATGTTATCGAATTTGCAGAGCAAGGAATGGTATCAAAAATGCTGGCAACTATTATTACTGACATTGATGTTGAATTCGATGAAGATAAGCTTATCATGTGTGATGTTGATACGGAAAAAGTAAAAAACATTTTTACCGAATTAGAATTTAGGAATTTAGCTAAACGAATACTTGGAGAGGACTTAGTGATACAAACGGATTTTGCACATCCACAGAATGGAACAAATAATCAGCTTGATTTATTTGGCGTGCAAAGCATGATTGAGCCACAAGAGCCTGTTGAGACGGCCACTTACAAAACCATTGTTAGTGAGAAACCAAGCTATCATCTTATCAGCACACAGGAAGAACGCGATGAATTATTAGGGATTCTGCTTCAGCAAAAACAACTTTGTTTTGATACCGAAACAACAGGTATTGATGCATTACATGCCGACCTAGTTGGTATATCCTTTTCATACAAAGCAAGAGAAGCTTTTTATGTTCCCGTTCCAAAAGACTATGAAGAGGCGAAAAAAGTCGTTCAATTTTTTGCGCCCTGCTTTGAAAACACCTTGATTGAAAAAATTGGACATAACATTAAATACGATTTAAAAATTTTAAATCGATATGATGGAAAGGTCCTTGGACCAACCTTCGATACCATGATTGCCCATTATTTAATTAATCCAGAAGCTAGGCAAAGCATGGATTTCTTAGCTACCTACTACCTAAACTATCAGCCTATTTCCATAGAAACGTTGCTTGGAAAAAAAGGCAAGGGACAAGGAAATATGGCAGACTTAAAGCCTGAGGAAATTACTGATTATGCCTGTGAAGATGCCGATATTACTTTTCAGCTAAAACAATTGCTAGCGCCCGAAATCCAAAAGCCTCATTTGTTTGATCTATTCTATAAAATGGAAATGCCCTTAGTTGAAGTGCTTAAAGACATGGAATTTGAAGGAATTTCAATCGATGTGCCAGCGCTGAATAGTTATTCTAAAGAATTAGACCTTATTTTAATTGAGCTTGAAAAAGAAATTAAAAATGATGCTGGATTAGACTTTAATATCGATTCTCCAAAACAATTGGGCGAAGTGCTTTTTGAGCACTTAAAAATTTCAGCTAAAGCAAAAAAGACTAAAACTGGGCAATATGCTACGGGCGAAGATGTTTTACAAAAGCACGAAAAAGACCACCCCATTATCCCCAAAATATTAGAATACCGTCAGCTTCGTAAATTAAAATCAACCTATGTTGACCCATTGCCTATGCTTTGTGATGCCGTAGATGGGCGCATACATACCAACTTTATGCAGACCGTTACAGCTACGGGTAGATTAAGTTCGAACAATCCGAATCTTCAGAACATTCCTGTTCGTTCAGCAAAAGGACGAGAAATTAGGCGGGCATTTGTTGCAAGAGGTGCTGAATTTAAGCTCATGGCAGTAGATTATTCTCAAATAGAATTAAGAATTATTGCTGCTCTAAGTGAAGACGAAACAATGATTTCAGCTTTTAAAGAAGGACTCGACATTCATAGTGCAACCGCAGCGACCGTTTTTAAAATCCCCTTAACGGAGGTCACAAGAGATCAGCGTAGCGCAGCCAAAGCGGTAAATTTCGGGATAATTTATGGGCAATCCGCTTTTGGACTAGCACAAAACCTTTCCATTTCTAGAACAGAAGCCAAAACAATCATTGATAGTTATTTTGAGCAATTTAAAACGATTAAATCCTACATGGAAAAAGTGGTTTCAGACGCCCGGGAGCTAGGTTATGTTGAAACTATTATGAAGCGCAGAAGATATTTGCCAGACATTAATTCTACCAATGCAATTGTCCGTGGATTTGCAGAACGAAATGCGGTTAATGCCCCAATACAAGGATCCGCTGCTGATATTATTAAACTAGCGATGATTGCTGTCCATAAGGCTATGAAATCTGAAAATTTGAAGTCTAAAATGATTCTTCAAGTGCACGATGAATTGGTTTTTGATGTACATGTGTCTGAAGAAATAATGATGCAATTACTGGTTAAATCTGCGATGGAAAATGCTATTGACCTAATCGTTCCGATGGAAGTAGAATTGAAACTTGCACAAAATTGGCTGGAAGCCCATTAAACTCTTGCTATGAAAAATATTGTTTTGTTTGCTTTTATTTCATTCTTGCTTTTTGCCTGTAATAAACCTGTTTATGATTATCGAAGTAAATATGTTGGGACATATCAAGTAATTCAATATAATAAGAGCTGGATAAGTGGACAAGCATATTCCTATGACACGAGCTATTATGATATAAAAGTAGAACGTTCGGATGAAATATATTATGTGAATTTTATTTCTGATGGTGGGAAAACAAAATATCTTTTAGAAAAAGACGGGACGATACATTATAAAAGTCCTGATTGGCATTACCAAATTGAAGGGGGTTTTATTACAAAATCAAAATTTACGCTCAGTGGTGGTTATTTTGGCTTAGGGGGAGGAACTTCTTTTATAGCTAACGGGAATAAAACAAAATGATAGAAAAACACATTGAATTGGTTAATTTTGACAAATGAATAAGAAGAAGGGAATTGCCATACTGGGCTCCACAGGTTCCATTGGGACGCAAGCATTAGAGGTAATAGTTGCTTATCCAGACTATTTTGATTTACAAGTAATTACAGCCCATAAGAATGTAGACTTACTCATTGAGCAGGCCTTAAAATTTCGGCCAAATTCCGTGGTTATTTCCGACGAAAATCAGTATAAGAAATTAAAAGATGCCTTGTGGAATGAAGAAATTCATGTCTATTGCGGAGAAGATGCCCTGTGCCAAGTAGTTGAATCCACAGAAGTAGACACTGTGTTGACTGCTTTAGTTGGTTATGCGGGTTTACGGCCTACCATTTCGGCAATTAATGCAAAGAAATCTATTGCTTTAGCCAATAAAGAAACCTTAGTAGTTGCAGGAGCGTTAATTACGGAATTGGCAAAAGAACGCGGCGTCAATATCTATCCTGTAGATTCTGAGCATTCGGCAATTTTTCAATGTTTGACTGGCGAATTTCATAATCCAATCGAAAAAATTTACTTGACGGCTTCAGGCGGACCATTTCGAGGATATTCTATCGATCAACTTTCAAAAGTAACCTTAGAACAGGCCTTAAAACATCCGAATTGGTCGATGGGAGCAAAAATAACCATTGATTCTGCTACGCTTATGAACAAGGGCCTCGAGGTAATTGAAGCAAAATGGTTGTTCAACTTAAAAAGCGAACAAATCGATGTTATTGTTCATCCTCAATCTATTGTCCATTCTCTCGTTCAATTTGAAGACGGTAGCATGAAAGCACAGATGGGCTTGCCTGATATGAAATTGGCTATCCAATATGCCCTCACCTATCCTGCCCGATTAAAAACTAATTTCCCACGCTTTAATTTCATGGATTATCCTTCTTTAACATTTGAACAAGCAGATAGAAAAGTGTTTAAAAATCTAGATCTCGCTTATCGAGTAATGGACATGCAAGGGACTGCAGCCTGTGCACTAAACGCAGCAAATGAAGTTGCTGTTGCGGCATTTTTA
This sequence comes from Flavobacteriales bacterium, assembly GCA_947462255.1. Classification (GTDB taxonomy): domain Bacteria; phylum Bacteroidota; class Bacteroidia; order Flavobacteriales_D; family Crocinitomicaceae; genus UBA952. The sequence goes on from CANHOA010000001.1 coordinate 92,051, forward strand.
GAAAATAAAATTTCGTTTTTAGCTATTTCCGAGTTAAATGAACACGTTGTGGAGGAAATGACAAATATTCTCTCTCCAAAATACGATGATTTTGTTGCAATTGACCTTGCTGCAAGAGAAATCACCCTTCAAAAAATTTCAACCCTATGAAATGGGTGTATTTCAGTTTAATCTTTTTATTCGGGAATTTTATTAGCGCTTGTCAAGCGACTCATATTCATCTGCATGGCACTATTCATAAACCCTATTGCGGCGGTGCGCGGCCTACAGAAGAACAAGCTCAAGGGATAACTATTGCTGCTTCCAAAATGGTGTTTTCAGTTTTTGAACAACTAGGTGCTGAGCAAAAATTTATTAAAAACATAAGCCTAGATGAGAGTGGGGATTATAATGGCGAATTAAAGGAAGGACAATATTACCTTAAGCGCATCGAAAAGACATGGGAAATACCAGCAATCAATGCACATTATTTAGTTTTCGATACACTCTTTTATCGTCCTAAGGGTGAAAAAGCTATTACTCAATGGCGAACAGAAGCAGATGCCACATTTGATACTAAAAAAGGTACTATGAAACTCGAAGTAAACATTCCCTTAACTGAAAAGTGTTTTGTAGGTTTAAATCCCTGTATAGAATACATCGGACCTAAACCCCACTAGTATATTGGGGATTATCTTCCGATTCCGAATAATATTTATTGGCGATAAAATAATCTATCATCGCTTCTTTAATCAAATGTTGTTGTTCACGGTCGCTTATCGCAGGAATCGCTTTTAACACCTTAAAATGCGGCCAATTTTCTTGGTCACGTCCTTCAAATTGGTAATAGCCATATGGTTCTAAAAGCGTACAAATCGCAATATGTAGTAGATCTGTTTTCTCCGCTTTTGTATAGTTTTTATGCCCTTGACCTAATTCATTCACCCCAATTAAAAATAAAATCGCCTGTACATCCATGCCTCCACCAAAAGTCAGCTCAAGATGAGTTTTTAAGGCATTAAAGCGTAATTCAATATCAAAATCCATGGAGCAAAAGTACAAAAGATATAAGGATCATAAAGGAAACATTTAGGATATTACTAATTCCAATCTTTCCTAATTATTCAAAGCCATTTAGCTTTTCACTTACAATTCGGTCAAGGTACAATTTTTCGACCTTGGCTCTAGCCCATGGCATGCGTCTTAAAAATTTTAAACTAGATTTTACACTAGGCTCGTGACTAAAACAATTAATAGGAATAAAATAGGCGAGTTTTTCCCAGCCAAATTTTTCATGAAGTTCTGTGAGCATTCTCTCGAGTGTTATCCCATGCAAAGGGTTATTCGATTGGTCTTGTGGTGTAGGCATCCTTATATATACTGACAAGATAAATAAAATATTTAATTAATTGAACGACCCATTTTATAGATAAAAAAAAAGGGGCGAATTTTTCGCCCCTTTTACTAAGTATTGATAACCTTAATTCCTAATTATTCTGATTGTTTGTTTCTCTCCTTTCAAAGTGAAGTTTAAGAAATAAATACCAGCTCTTAGGCTCTCTATATTGATGCTACTTTCATTGCCTTTTAATGCAATTACAGTTTCACCCATAATATTTGTAATGTTATTCAAGATTGCTGATGAATTAGATTCAACAGCAAGGGTTCCATTAGATGGATTTGGATAAACCGATACCGCTTGGTTGGAGATATCTTCGATACCAGCAGGACAAGCAGAACAAGAATTATAACATACAACCCCTAAGTCAGCTATTCCAGCAACAGTATAAGAACGATTCGTAAATCCTCCATTTGTTACTGTGCAAGGTTCACCACCAACAAATTGCTCTTGACCATTCCAACCATCTAGGGTGAACTTATATTCAATTGCACCATTTGGTAATGGAAGAGTAACCTCCCAAATTCCATCCATATTTGCATCCGTCATTGGATTACACGCTCCACACCAACCATTAAACGTACCATTTATGAAAACACCTGTGAAAGGTAAACCAACATAATCAGCCATGTCTACTTTGAAAGTAACATTGCTAGCACAAGCCGTACAACTATTATAACAAACTGTTCCTAAAACAGCATCGCCAGTAACAGTGTACGAACGATTTGTAAATCCTCCATTAGTAACAGTACATGTCTCACCGCCAACAAATTGTTCCTGACCATTCCATCCATCAAGTGTAAACTTGTACTCAATAGCACCAGCACCAATTGGAACTGTGGTCTCCCAAACGCCATCCATATTTGCATCTGACATTGGGTTTGATGTACCATTCCAACCGTTGAATGTGCCGTTTACAAAAACACCTGTATAAGCAGGGCCTGTATACTGGCTCATATCTACTTTAAATGTGATATTTGGTGTTGGAGGATTAATAACTACCGTTTTTTGATAAACAAACTGCCACCATCCTGGACCAAAATTAATTTGAGCTGTCATTGTATTTCCTCCGTTAGAAAAAGCCACATTATACGTAATAGTGGAAACAGCTCCTGCTGGACTAGTGAGCTCACCTGCGTTGTGTACTTTAGCCAATCCTATGTGAGCACCTAAACCATTAACAGTTAGTGTACCTAAGGCTGCATCAAAAGTATAGCTTGCTACACCACCCGCATGAGGAGCGACAGGTGTGCCACATCCTTCAGGAGCACCTTGCCAAGCTTCCAACCAAGTACTTCCGTCCATGTAATGTGTCATAGCACCTCCTGGTGCAAATTTAATAGAGTCGTCGAACAAACAAGCTCTGGTTGTAACATCGCCTAAAGAACTTGAAAACCAAGTTAGATTGTTCAATGCTGGGCCAACAGCTAAAGATCCTGCTTGACCTGCTAATTTCCATGTTCCCTCAATTTGGGCAGATACACCTAAAATTGGGAATGCTAAAAGAAGTAATAGTTTTTTCATAATAAAATAATTTAAGTTAAACTGAATAACAATATAAATTTAATATAGTTCAAAGACAAATATAGTAAGAAATACAATAAGTGGTTATTTTTTTATTTTAATTGACTAAAAAACTATTAATCAGTCAATAAGAATTTAAAATCAAGAGACTGATTACCAATCGTAATGGTGTAATCTCCTTGTTCAAACATATCCATTCCTCTCTGATCAGCAAATTTTAGATCTTCGGGGTAAAGATAAAAAACAAGCTCTTTTCGCTCATTTGCTTGAAGCGTAACTTTCGAAAAACGTTTTAGACTTTTACCGGTAGGTACAAAGCTTGCATATTGGTCACTAAGATACAATTGTACCACCTCATCTGTTTTCTGATCACTATCATTTTGGATAAAAACGGATACCCTAAGGCTATCATTTTTATGCATCGTGGAATTGTTAACAGTAAGCTTAGAGTAAGTAACTTTTGAATACGATAAGCCAAATCCAAAATCCCATTCTGGATCATATGCATCGAAAGGGCCATTCTTTGATCGGTCTACACTTCTCGGATGGTCATAAAATTCGATTACGCCATCATATTTTGGATACGTGTAAGGTAGTTTGCCGCTGAAATTTGCCTTGCCATACATCAAATTAATTAAAGCCTCTGCGCCATAATCTCCTGGGAGATAACATTGAATAATAGCCGAAGCGCTATCAACAATATCATGAATAATTCTCGGTCTACCTTCTAAAAGAACAAGTACAACCTTTTTATTTTTTGCATAAGCAAGCTTTGCGAGTTCACGCTGTTGCGGATCTAAATTTAAGCTATGAATATCCCCCGGTTTTTCCGTAGCGGGAAGCTCGCCTAAACAAAGAACAAGAACATCTGCTTGATCTAGCATTGAGTTATATTCTTTTAAGTCGGTAAAAACTGTTTTCTCAAATCCATTTTCATCAAGAGCAAGCGAAGCACCAGCAGCATATAAACAGTTTTCTTTGCCTAATTTTTGTTCAAACGCTTCTCTAATTGTTAAGCAGCCCTTTGTATTGTATTGTTTATCGACTCCTTGCCAAGTATGCGTCCAAGCCCCATTTAGAAAAATTAAATTATCCGCTGTAGGGCCAGCAATCATTACTTTTTGTTTTGTGTTTAAAGGAAGTATCCCTTGATTATTTTTCAATAAGGTTATTGATTCTGTAGCCGCTTGTTTAGCGATATTCTTAAATTTGGTTGATCCGAAATCTGGATACATCGAGAACGTTGGAATTGGATTTTTAAAAAGATCCAGTTTTATTTTAACGCGTAAAATTCTTCGTACTGCATCATCTAATCTCTCCACCGTAATTTTCCCAGCTTTTACCGCTTCCATCATGAGTTTACAATATTCCTGATACTGAGGGCTGAGTGGCACCATGCTCATATCAACACCTGCATTAAACGATTGAATATACGCATCAGCAAGTGACGGAGCTGTTCTATGCACCGTATGAAGCATAATAAAATCTTCCCAATCGGAGACGGCAAAGCCTTGAAATCCCCAATCTTGTTTTAATGTTTTGGTGATTAAATCATAATTCATGTGACCTGGAATACCATTCACTACACCACTATTAATCATCACCGTTAGGGCACCGGCATCTACTGCTTTTTTAAACGATGGCAAGTACAATTCCGTCATGTATTTTTGAGGAATCCAGGCAGGAGTTCGATCTCTGCCACTTGTAGTTGCAGAATAACCGACAAAATGTTTCATGCAGGCTGCAACGTGAAAAGCATCTATTCCGCCATTCCCTTGGTAACCAGTCACTATTGCTGCACCCATTTGTGAGGCTAAATAAGGGTCCTCGCCAAGCGTTTCAAATGTTCTCGACCATAATGGTTGACGTGCTAAATCCAAAACGGGCGAAAAATTCCAAGGAATCCCTGAAGCGCGCAATTCATAGGCTGTTATTTCACCAAAACTACTCGCTAATGTTGGGTTCCACGTTGCAGCCAATCCTATTTCTTGAGGAAATAAAGTGCCTCCTATCGTGTAGTTTACTCCGTGAATAGCATCTACACCATAAATAATCGGAGCTTTCGAAAGGCCCTGCTGATAATTTCGATGAATAGACTTCAGAATACCTTCCCATTCAGTAAGACTTAAGGTATGGCTGCCGACATTTAATACAGAGCCTACTTTATACTCATCAATGGCCTCTTTTAATTTTTCTTCATCAATCTCTGCCACTGCTCTTGCTGACCCATCGGGCATTGTTTTCAGTAAGACATCAAGTGTAATTTGACAGGTCTGACCAACCTTTTCCGCTAAGCTCATCTTAGCAATCACACTATTAATTTCTTGTTCTTGTTCAACAGAAAGTATCAAAGATGCTTGTTGATTAGATACAGGTGCGACAACTGCAGTAACACTTTTGCACGATGACAAAACACATAAACTCGCCACTAAAATGAACGAAATAACTTTCATACAATACAACTTACTATTTGATTTGATTTTCAATTCTTATTGAAAAACTCTTACATAATCCACGTACATAGATTGAGGCAAGACCGTAGTGCCATCGGGATTTCCTGCGAAATTTCCGCCAACAGCCACGTTAAAAATTAAAAAGAATTTTTCCTGAAATTCGCTAAGTTCTGCAGGTGTTGTACTAACAGACTTAAATTCCACATTGTCCAAAAGCCAGTGAATCCCCGCTTGATCCCAAACAATTGAAAAGACATGAAATTCATCGGCAAATTTTCCGCTCGTTAAGGTTTTTGTACCCCCATATTGTGCATGAACGCCATTATCTTGCCAATGTACGGTTCCATATGTAGTTCTATCATTAGCCCCAGCGCCTCCCTTCATTTCCATGATATCAATTTCACCACAAGCTGGCCAACCAGCAGAGGTGATATTATCCCCCAACATCCACAAAGCCGGCCACATCCCTTGACCGTATGGAAGGGCTGCGCGAATATCAACTCGACCGTATTTCCAAGATTTTAAGCCTTGGGTTTTAATTCTTGATGAAGTATACGCCTGTCCATTGAACTGTTCTTGTTTCGCCGTAATCTCTAATACCCCATTGGCAACGATCGCATTCTGATCAGTATAATATTGCAACTCATTATTCCCCCAACCCCACGAACCAGTGCCAATATCATAGGTCCAATCACTAGACAAACTCGACCCATTAAATTCATCTTGCCAAACTAATGTATAATTTGGATACGTTAGCGGACTTGTATAACCCGAAGAAGGCTGACCGCCTTGACCATTAGAGACAGTCACTTGCACTAAATCCGTTTTTGATATGTAATCAGCATAAGTAGCGTGAGCCTTAGTTTTAATGGTATATGTCCCCGACACTGTAAATACGTGTGTAGCGGTACCTGCTTGAGATTCCACCACTGTTGAATCATTCCCATGGTAAAATGTTACGGTATAAAAATTTGCGTTTTCAGCCTGGGCCGCTACGTTTACTGTACCATTAGAAAAAGTGATGGTTGTAACAAGGTTGTTGGGTAAGGTAACGACAGGTAAAACGGGTTTTTTACACGCTGTAATTCCTGCAAAGAAAATAATCATTAAGTAATTAATATTCATCTTTTTAAAGTTAGTTATTCTGTTTTTAATTTCAAGTACCACTTCAAACCACCAGCATGGTGTCCATACTGTAGTTGCATGGTTGAATCAGTTAAATCTAATATTCGGTATGTTAATACCCCCGTGTAGAATCCTAAAAAGGATCCATTTGAAACGGTAATAGTAGGTGAGGTGCCTTCAGTTAAGAGCCAAGTTTTATCTAATTGATCTCCATACGGGGCAGTAAAATCGCCTAGGTTTTGAAAAGACCCTGGAAAGCTAGCGGACAAGGAGTTGTGCACATAAACGTCACCATTGGTAATCATATCAAACTTAAATCCGTTCAAAGTAAAAATATATTTGTCGTTGTAAAGTCCTGCCCCTGCTTTATCCAAAGGACCTGCCGCCCACCACTCAGGAACAGTTCCTAAGGCACTTTCTGGGTCTGGCCCTACGCCCATATGCCCTGTTTGGGTAGAATCAATTACCCACGTTTTAAATCCAGGACCAGTTGCACCCCCTGTTAACTTGGTAAATATTGGGTTGTTAAGGAGAGATAAATCTGTTTGAGCGATAACAACATCTTGAGTAGTGCTTCGGCTTCCACCTTTATTAAAGACGGTGAGCTTTATAGTATACGTTCCAGCGTATGGATAAGAGGCTACTGCTGTTGCTCCTTGCGCTTTTACCCCGTTTCCAAAATCCCACAAACATTGGTAATTCTGGCTGGTGGCCGTTAAATTAAGAACATTCGCACTTGTTGAAGAAACGCTATACGTAAACGATGCCTCAGCCAAAGTAGGTGGATTTCCTAATTGTGGATTATCTTTTTTACACCCAATAATGAGCAGAGAGATACTTGCTATTAAAAAAAGAGTCTTTTTCATATATATTAGTTTAATATCCATTATTTTGAGGCCAATTTCCGCCTGCTAAATCTATTTCCACTTGAGGTATAGGAAAAACCTCATGCTTTCCTACTACAAAACCATTAATAAAATCGGCGGCTTTTCCTGTTCTAACTAAGTCAAAAAAGCGATGTCCCTCGCCAGATAATTCATAACGTCGTTCTCTGTAAATGACATCAAGGGAATTTACAGGAATGGGTTGAACACCAACTCGAAGACGTACTTGAGTAACTAAGGACTGTGCTGTGGCGGTATTTCCACTCTGATAATGCGCTTCAGCTGCCATTAAAAGCACATCTGCATAACGAATTACTCGATAATTTACAGGACTGGTTAAGTCGTTATCAGGCAAGCCTATTTCACCTTGTCTTTTGATGTATTTATTATTGTAATAACCGCTATGCCCGCCAGCGCCTATAGCATAAGAAATCGATGATGGGTTTGGCTGTGTCGCTATAAAAGCATCAATATCTAAAATTGTCGCCCCTCTGCGAAGATCAAGTGAAGAAAAAGCATCATAAAGCTCTTGCGTTGGGAGATTATAACTATTTCCATCACCATAAACTGGTCCATTATATTGTCGTATGCCTTGAAAACCAACCGCTGCATTTCCTTCTAAACAAATGTAGCAGCCATAAGAACCTCCTTCTAAACCAGAGTATTGAACATCGAAGACCGTTTCACTATTATTTTCATTACTAGCAGAAAATAATTGATTGTAATCAGGAATAAGGCTGTACATCCCCATGGCGATTACTTCATCAAAAGTTGACGCTGCTTGCGCAAATTTGTTTTGATATAAATAAGCCTTCCCTAAAAATGCTAATGCAGCTCCTTTTGTAGCGCGACCTTTTTGACTTGCAACCGGATTTAATATAGATGCCGCATATGTAAAGTCCTCTTCTATTTGAGCATAAACTTCTGCTTTCGGTGTTCTTGGCAATTGCATTGCCTCTTCGATACCAATTCTTTTATCAATAATAAGCGGAATGTCACCGAAAAACTTTACCAGTTCGAAATAATAATACGCCCGCAAAAATCTAGCTTCAGCAATAATATGCTCTTTTCCTTGAAAGTCTATTTTATCTTTATTCTCTAAAATATAATTTGCGCGGGTGATTCCAGCGTAATTCCATCTGAGTACATTTCGCAACTCATTGTTCACACCACCATGAGTCATGTCATCAATTTGATGTAATCCTTGAGAGTCATTTACACTTTCTCCCCCAGCTATTGAATTATCAGAAGCTATTTCCCCAATCCAAAATGACATAAACGAACCCTGAAGTAAATCATATGCCCCAGTTAAAGCGCGTTCATAATCCTCCTTTGTTTCAAAAAAGTTTTCGACATCCTGAGTATAGGGAGGATCTATGTTAAGGAATTTATCGCAACCTGCAGATAAAAACACAATAAATACACTAAAAATAACCTGTTTAAATCGCTTCATGTCTTAAAATTTAAGTTGAACACCTACCATATATGTTTTTGCTTGCGGATAAAATCCGTAATCTACTCCAGCTGCTAAAACTCCTGGAGAACCAATGTCTGGATCAAAACCTTGATACTTGGTTAAGGTAAATAAATTGTTTACAGCTGTATAAATTCGGAAAGAATCTATTTTCAATCGCTTTAATTTTTGAGAAGGAACTGTGTAGCCCAATTGAATGTTTTTTAAACGAGCAAAGGAACCATCTTCAACAAAATAAGAAGAAAAAACATTATTTCTAGTCTGACCAGTAGTTACTCTTGGGTGCTCATTGGTCGATCCTGGTCCTGTCCAACGATCTACCACATAACCTAACTGGTTGGCATAAGGTTGTTGGCGTTCGTAGTTTCTAATAATTTCCTGTCCGATAGCCGCATAAAGGCTTCCTGAGAGATCAAACCCTTTGTATTTCAAATTAAATGCAAAACCCATGGTAAAGTCAGGAATTGGCGAACCCAAATACGTTTTATCTAAATCGCCATTAAAATTTACCACACCATCACCATTTTGATCAACGAAGATTAAATCCCCTGGCTGAGCGCCATCCTGAACAACCGCTGCATTATCAATTTCATCTTGCGTTTGAAAAATTCCTGCCGTTTCGTAACCGAAAAAATAGCCGATTTCATATCCTGTTTGAAACCTTGTGGCTACATCTCCTCCTACGCTAAATTGCGCACCTGGAATATAATCAACTCCTTCTGGAACTGCAGTAACTTTATTTGAAATTGTCGTGAAGTTTATGTTTAAATCAGCCGTGAATGGTTTTTTGCGCTGCGTTTTGTAAGCCAATTCCAATTCAACTCCCTTATTAGATACATTTCCAGCATTTATTATTGGCGGATATCCACCTGGGCCATAGGAGCCTAAAACCGCCGTTACTTCGGGCTGAAAGAGTAAATCGAAGGTGTTCTTGATGAAGTAATTTGTCGTAAAGTCTAATTTATTCCAAAATGTCATATCTGCACCAATGTTAAACTGTCTTGTTGTTTCCCATTTCAAATCTGGATTTGAGGGTCTTCCAATTGCAACGCCGGGCGTAATTACATCATTAAAAACATATACACCTTCTCCGTTTAACAATCCACGGTAAGCAAAGTTCGGAATCTGATCATTTCCTGATACACCAAAACTAGCCCTAAACTTTAAAAAGTTAATCCACTTAATGTTATAAAACTTTTCCTCCGATAGTAGCCATCCACCCGAAAAAGTTGGAAAAAAACCATAACGGCTATTCGGACCAAATTTACTAGACCCATCGCGTCTTAAAATAGTTGAGAAAAGGTATTTGGAGTCATAAGCGTATTCCAAGCGCATAAAGGAAGAAATCAAACGCTCTTTGAATTCCCACGAACCAACATTATTTAAAAAACCACCCTGTGCCGTATTCGCTGAAATATCGGCATAATCTAAAGAGTTATTCGGAATTCCGAAGCCAGTTCCATTAAGTGATTCGCCTTTCCGTTGAAAAATGGAAACACCTGCAGTTCCCTTAAAAGTATGGAGCTCTTGGAACGTTTTTTCATAATTTAAGAAACTTTCATAGCTTAAATCCAAATAGCTTGATCGTTCTTCGTAAACCGCTGCGCCACGCTCAATAAACACACTATCTGCAATCTCAACCGTTGGCGATTCCAGCGCTTCATTAATCGCTGTATTGGCATATTTTCCGTCACCATACCAAACCAAGGGTGAGAATACTTTTGAATTAATGATGGAATAATTATAATTGAATCGATTAGTAAAAGAAAGGTTTTCATTAATAGCATAAACAAACTCTTCTTTCCCAACGAATTTTACAGCAGTTCCCCAGTTATATTGATTTTTAATTTGAGCAATTGGGTTAATAATATCGCTCACTTCTTCAAGATAAGAAAATTGACCATTAGGGGTATAAACCGGCTCGTTTGGAAAAGCATTTATTGTATTGTACAAAACCGAACCAATACCATTTTCAGGCAAGGTATTCCTTGAATCATTGGAAAAAAGAAGCACCGAATTTAACTTTAACTTTGCCGACATATCGGTACTAAAATTAAGTCGAGCATTGTATCTAGAAAAATGTGACTTAGAACCACCAACGATTCCATCTTGAGTAAAATAGCCTAAACCAATAGAATACTTGGTATTTAATGTACCACCGCTTAAACTTAAATTATGGCTTTGAACAGGTGAGGTAGTAAAAACGGAATCTTGCCATGGCGTGCCAATTCCAATATTTGTGTTGGCAAAAGGCATTGCTTGTCCGCCCATTGCGAACATTTCATTTTTTATTACCGCATATTCTTGAGCGGTCAGTAAATCAAGCTTTCGTGCGGTCTGTTGAATCCCGTAATACGCATTGTATTCAAATTTTGGCTTGGAATTCATGCTGCCATTTTTTGTTTCAACGATAATAACACCATTCGCAGCGCGAACCCCATAAATTCCTGCAGTCGCATCTTTCAATACATTCACCGACTTTATATCAGATGGATTTAAAGCATTTAAGCCCTCTGAGTCATAAACAATCCCATCAACCAAGATCAAGGGATCATTATCGCCGAAAGTAGAGATTCCGCGTATTCTAATATTTGCAGAACCACCGGGCGAACCAGAGTTTGTAGAAACATTTACTCCTGCAACTTGACCTTGTAAGGCTTGGTCAACTCGCGATATGTTTAGCTTTTCAATGTTCTCTCCTCCTACTTTTGTGCTGGCTCCAGTTAACTCTTTACTTTTAGTAGAACCATAACCAACCACTACCACTTCCTCAACATCTTTGGTAATGAAGTTAGACATAACAACATCGACAATCTTTCTTCCACTAACCGGTATTTCCGTTTTCGCATAGCCCGAAAACGAAAAAATTAAAACTGCCTTGGCCGTATCGATTAGTGTAATGCTGTAATTCCCCTTAATATCGGTTACCACACCATTTTTTTTGCCTTTCTCAACAACTGTAACAAAAGGAATTTGCTCGTTTTGTTCATTAAGAACTACGCCAGAAACCGTAGTGCTTTGAGAAAAAGCATAGCTTCCAGAGAGAAACAATACAAAGGTAAGTAGTATATGTTTAATCATATGATAAAGTTTAGTTAGCAAATATACTAAAAATATAATTATTGTAAAAAGGACAATAAGTTTTAATTAAAAGTTAAATACGCCTACATTTTAAACTGATAATCACTAGTTTCAACCTTCGTTTTATATTCTTCTTTGGCAAAGGAAAATAGTTTTGCTGGGCGGTGCTTTACCATTTTTTGTTTCTCATCATGCGCTAGAAGCGGAACATGCTTTATTTTTTTTCTAAAATTCGCTTTATCCAAAGGCTGATTATACGCATATTCATAGAGTTGCTGGAATTCGTTTAAGGTAAACCGATCCGGCAACATGTCGAAACAGATGGGTTCCACGCGCAATTTTTGCTTAAGCAGTTCAATTGTTGTGGACATAATCAAGTTGTGATCAAATGCCAAAACTGGAATATTATGAATTGGAACCCAAGAAATTTCATCTGCCCATGAAGATGCTTTTGCATTAAAATCCTCTATTCGAACCATTGCAAAATAAGAAACGGTGACAACTCGACCTTGAGGGTGGCGCTTAGGGTGGCCAAATGATTGTGCTTGATGCAAACCAACATCGGATAAACCAGTAAGGTCTTTTAAAATCCTGTTTGCAGCTTCGTCAAGATCCTCATCAGGATAAACCAAGTCTCCAGGTATAGCCCAAAAATTATTATACGGTTCCATTGCCCGTTTTATAAGTAACGCTTTTATCTGTCCTTGAGAATAACCAAATAACATGCAATCAACAGAAAAAGCGGAGGTAAAAAATTCGCTAAAATTTATACGGTACATAGTGAAATATTTAATTAATGTCCACTTGATGAAATTGAAAAATCAGTCAACCCTTGTTTCTTAAGGGTTCGTTCAACCAAAATAGCAAATAGTGCTAAATATGCAAAACAAATAACAGGAATAAAATAGGATGCTTGAATTCCAATTAAGTCAGCTAACTTACCTTGAATTGGGGGGATTATACCTCCCCCTAAAATCATCATTATTAAAAAGGCTGAGCCTTGAGATGTATATTTTCCTAATCCAGCAATGGATAGAGTAAATATACAAGGCCAAAGAATTGAACAAAACAATCCACCACTTAAAAAGGCAAAAACAGCAATGTTTCCTGTTGAAAATATACCTATCAGCATTGCAAAGGCACCTAAAACTCCAAATACAAGAAGTGATTTTGCTGGTTTATCGCCAACAAAATAGAATGCAATTATCTGTATTATCACACAAATTATATAATAATAAAGTTGACTAACATCATACTTAGCAATTGTATTGGTAAGTAAAATAACACCAAACGCTATTAATGGAATAAGGAATGTTAGTAGTTTTTTTGTCGTTGATTTAAAATTAAATGCACTTATAGCACCTGCCCATCTTCCAATCATTAAGCTACCCCAATACATGGAAATATATGGTGCGATTTCAGATGATTTTTTTCCTCCAAATTGAGCTTGTTTTAATAGTTCACCCAAATTTGATCCAATTGCAACCTCAACTCCAACATAAATAAAAATAGCAAGCATACCCAAAACTAACTGAGGATAGCGCATCGCTCCCCACCCATCAGGATTACTGCTTGCCGCGATATTTGTAAATAATAAACTGCCAATTACTACGGCGAGCGCAATAAACAACCACATCATTCTTGTTTTTTCTAGCGGTTGCTTTAGGTTTTTTATCTTAAGTTGAATTGATTTAGAATTGGTTTGACTTATGCTAATTTTACGATTAGTGTCCTTAAACAGTAGGCTGTCAACTTGTTGAGATTTTTCAGTAGGTGCAATAATAATATTTAATGAATCAACTCGAGCGTTAATTGCCCCTAATTTATTTTCATATTGCACGATTTGTTTTGCTTCTTTTGAACTATAGCTTGAAAAAACAGGCGTGAAAATTACGATTAACAAACCTGTCATTATCAATAAACTTCTCAAAGCTTTTTTTGAGGGCTCAAATTTTTCATCAATTACTCCACTCGGAACTGCCTTAGAAAGTCCAAAAATAGCAGCCGCTGCGATGAATAAGATTCCAACAACAGCATATAGAATGATCACTTTTATTAAATCTAATTGTTCAATCATTTCATCTGTAACCGCTGCAGAAGAGCCAAATAGTGCAAATGCTACAATGAGAGGCCCAATCATAGTTCCAAAAGAATTAACTCCACCTCCTAAGTTCACTCTTGTAGAACCTGTCGCTGGATCTCCTAATGAAATTGCAAAAGGATTGGCAGCAGTCTGCTGCAAAGAAAAGCCCAAAGCAACTATAAACAAGCCAATAAGCATACCCGAAAATGTATTTCCATATACTGCAAATATCATAGCGGTTGCGCCTAAAGCGGAAAATAATAATCCAAAAACAATACTTTTTTTATACCCCCATTTTCCAACAAAATCTTTTCCTGAAATAGAGCCCAGAATAAATAAAAATAAAGCCCCTAAATAATAGGCGCCATAGAAGGCAAAGTCTACCAATTGACTTTGAAATTGATCTAAATGAAAATAACTTTTGCAAAAAGGGATAAAAACACTATTTCCTGCAGCTATAAATCCCCAAAAAAAGAAAACGATTGTAAGTGTGCCTAACGCACTAAAATTTGTTTTTTTCACCCTTATTAATTTTAAATAATTGTCGAAAATACAATAATTAAAATTGCTCCGCTCTTTTTAAAAATAAATTTTGATAAAAAACCGCTTTTCAAAACTAACTATAAGCAGTCAAAATCTAGTGTAGGAAAAGGTAAGATTAACCCGCTTGAATAAATGACGAAGTAGACGAATGCGTAATGCTAACTAGTTTCTCGATGGTTTTTATAATTGCCGCTACATCAAATCCACATTCATCCCACAATTCTTCTTGAGTACCATGATGAATATATTCATCTGGAATACCAAGTCTCACAACTTCTGATTGATACTTTTGGTCGACCATAAATTCAATGATTGCTGAACCGAAACCACCCATGATGCAGCCATCTTCTATAGTTATGATTTTTTTAAACTTACTAAAAATCTCATGTAGCAACATTTCATCCAAAGGCTTTACAAAACGCATGTCGTAATGAGCAATAGAAATACCAGAATCGCTCATTTTAGCTATTGCTTCTTGAGCAAAATTTCCTGGGTGCCCAATAGAAAGTATGGCAATATCTTCACCATTTGTGATTTTTCTACCTTTCCCAGTTTTAATTTCTTTGAAGGGCGTTTTCCAATCCAACATCACACCATTTCCTCTAGGATAGCGAATAGTGAATGGGCCTTTATCCTCTAGTTGAGCAGAGAACATTAAATTTCTTAATTCTTCCTCGTTCATGGGGGCTGAAACTACCATATTTGGAATACAACGCATATAAGCCAAATCATATGCCCCATGATGAGTAGCTCCATCTGCTCCAACTAATCCACCTCGGTCTAAGCAAAAAATAACATTAAGATTTTGAAGTGCAACATCATGAATTACCTGGTCATAGGCCCGTTGCATGAATGATGAATAGATATTGCAAAAAGGAACAAGACCTTGAGTTGCCATTCCAGCACTAAATGTTACTGCGTGTTGTTCAGCTATACCAACATCAAAACTTCTTTCTGGCATGGCTTTCATCATAATATTTAATGACGAGCCCGATGGCATAGCGGGCGTTACGCCAACTATTTTTTTATTTTTTTCCGCTAGTTCGACAATCGTATGGCCAAAAACATCCTGATATTTAGGTGCTTGTGGTGACTTTGGGATTATTTTAACAATTTCACCTGTTTCTTTATTAAATATTCCAGGAGCGTGCCATTTAGTTGGATCGCCCTCTTCCGAAAACTTGTATCCTGCACCTTTTCTAGTTATACAATGTAATATTTTTGGGCCTGGGATATCTTTTAAATCTTCTAGTACTTTTACTAAACTCGTTACATCATGGCCGTCAACTGGGCCAAAATACCGAAAATTTAAGGCTTCAAACAAGTTACTTTGTTTTAAAAGACTTCCTTTTAATGCATTAGAAACTTTAGAAGCAATAGATTGTGCATCAGGGCCAAAAGCTGAAATTTTACCTAATAATTTCCATACCTCATCTTTAACTTTATTGTACGTATGAGATGTAGTAATATCAGTTAGGTATTCTTTTAACGCGCCAACATTCGGGTCAATTGACATGCAATTGTCATTCAATATCACTAATAAATTTGCGTCTTTTTCAAAACCCGCATGATTCATTCCTTCAAATGCTAATCCCGCAGTCATAGCGCCATCTCCAATTACAGCAATGTGCTGCATTTCCTTTAAACCTTGTATTCTATTAGCCACAGCCATTCCTAAGGCTGCAGAAATGGAGGTAGAAGAATGCCCAACACCAAAAGTATCATACTCACTCTCTGATCTTTTGGGAAATCCAGAAATCCCCCCTTTTAGTCGATTGGTATGAAAGTTTTCTCTTCGGCCAGTTAATATTTTATGCCCATAAGCTTGATGACCTACATCCCAAACCAACTGATCCTCGGGTGTATTAAAAACATAGTGTAAGGCAACAGATAACTCCACAACGCCAAGACTAGCGCCAAAATGACTGTTGCCTATTTCAGAAATAACATCAACAATATATTGCCTTAATTCATCAGAAACTTGAATAAGGTCATCTGATTTAAAAAGTTTTCTAAGGTCGTCAGGGTTTTTAATTTGACTTAAAAATGGCCCAGGGATATGTTTATTACTCATTGTTGAATACCAAAATTAATCTTTTTTATAATCACTAAACAAAGATTAATGCGCTTTGTTTGATTTTTTTTTTAAATAACCTTAATTGAAAAATTTGGATCAAAAATAACTAATTTTGTCGCCAATGGAAGAATTACTACCGAAGCCCTCAATCTTAAAAATTTATTTAGTCTTTACCAAATTTAGACTTTCATTTTTGGTTATAGTCTCTGCGCTTTCAGGCTATTTATTTGTAGGTGGTAAAAATGGAATGGAAATATTATTCTTAATGCTCGGCGGAACTCTTGTAACAGCGGCATCAAACGGCGCAAATCAACTATGGGAATGCGAAATTGACAAGAAAATGTTGCGGACCTCAAAGCGACCATTGCCTATGGGTTGGATGAGTAAAAAGGAAGCCTTCATAATATGTTGTGTGTCTCTAATTGTTGGAGAATTTTTCCTAATGAATATTAATGTAAAAAGTGCTCTGCTCGGACTTGGCGCTTTTTTAATCTATGTTTTTATTTACACTCCGATGAAGCAAAAAACTTCATGGGCGGTTTTTATTGGAGCAATACCTGGTGCTGTACCCCCATTCTTAGGCGCTATTGCTGCAACAAATGAATTTGGTTTTGTGCCGGGGCTTCTTTTCTTTATCCAATTTACCTGGCAATTCCCTCACTTTTGGGCAATTGCATGGGTATTGCATGAAGATTATCAAAAAGCAGGATTCTTTCTATTGCCGTCAAGTACTGGCAAGACTAAAAACTCCGCTTTTCAAATTGCCGCTTATTCGTTAGCACTAATTCCCTTTAGTTTAGCGCCTTGGTACTATAATTTAACTGGAAACACAACATTAATTGTGGCCAGTGCACTAGGAGCTGCATTTTTCTTCTTAGCCTATCGTCTATTTCATAGTTGCAATGATTCAGACGCACGTAAACTTATGTTCGCATCGTTTGTTTATTTACCAATCATTCAGTTCACTTATGTTTTTGATAAGTTATTATAAAATTTAAATTAATTAGTCATGGATTATTCAAAAGAATTGCGGCCAGAAGTGCGAAAAAAAATGAAATTGAACTTGGTCTATATTATAGCGTTTAGTGTAACGATGTTGTTTGCTGGGTTAACTTCGGCTTACATCGTAAGTATGGGAGCGGGGTTTTGGCTTAAATTTTCATTGCCTAAGGCTTTTTACTGGAGCACCTTATCTATTGGCTTGAGCAGTGTAAGTTTTATTATTTCTGTAATGGCTGTCAAAAAAAATAAAGCTGTTCTTCAGAAATATGCTATTTTAACTACGCTGTTTTTTGGAGTACTATTTATTGTTTTTCAATTTCGCGGGTTCAATAAATTAATTGAAAGAGGGATTCATCCAGCGAGAAACTATATTATGGTTACAGATGGTCGCTATGGAGACTATTTTGAAATCAAGTACAAAGGAGAATTTATTGAAGTCGATGGTAACGATTACAAAATAAAGGGGCGAATAATGAGTGACAATGAATTTGAGGCGCTTCAGGACTTTACAAAACAATTTATTAATCCTTCCCAAAAAAAGGCACTCTATGTTACGGAAAATTTAGATTTCGAAGTATATTTAAATGATAATCCCCTCTTATTAAAATCGAATCATTTTTATCTTAATGACAGCATTCAAATGCAGCATGTAGACGAAATTCGTTTAGGTGATTTAGCGATTAATATTAGGGACAAAAGAGGTGATTTTTTTGCCCGCGGCACCTATGGTAAGGACTTTACGATCTATTTTAAGGGTAAGGCCCTTGGTTATAAGAATAGGCAATTAGTGTACAAAAACCGAGTTTTGTCGCCTTCCTTGCAAATAAAAGCGGCAGAAGCGGCTGATGCAGCAAGTTCATATTTATTTATCCTTACTTTCTTGCACGTACTGCATGTTATTGTGACCCTTGGCTTCTTAATTGCTGTTGTAATCAATTCATTATTAAATAGATATACATCCGAAAACTATCTACCTGTATTGACGACAGGTGTTTTTTGGCATTATTTAGGTTTTTTGTGGCTTTATCTATTGCTATTTTTAGTTTTTATTCACTAAATTTGCTGAAAAAATTTGGCAATGGATGAACATTCAATAGAACTTGATTCGAAAACACTTTGGGGAGGAAAAGAGTCCCCATTTTCGACCAGTTATGGAAAATTAATGATGTGGTTTTTCTTGGTCTCTGATGCATTAACTTTTACCGGATTACTCATTGCTTATGGCTATACACGTCATGCCGCCCAAGCTGCGTGGCCTATTGGAGAAGAAACATTTAATTCCATGCCTTTCTTAGGGCACGGTTATCCATTGTTATATGTTGCACTGATGACATTTATTTTAATTGTGTCTTCAGTAACTATGGTGTTAGCAGTTGAAGCGGGACATCGAATGGACAAGGCAGGTGTAACAAAATGGATGATTGCTACCATAATTGGTGGGTTCTTTTTCGTTGGTTCACAGGCGTGGGAATGGAGCCATTTTATTCATGGTTCAGAATTTGGAAAAATAGAGTTGACAGATGGATCTCAAGCAATTGTGAGGGGACATTTTGGCGAAATAGAAAACTTTACAGTATTGCAGGGCGGAACACACTTCAAGGCAAATCAAGTTATTAAGACAGATTTATTACATCAGTTTCAGCATGCTGCTGAGACAGGTGGGTTGTATAGAAGTGAAGAAATGGTCAACAACCTACGAGAACAAAAGAATATAATTGCTAGCTTAAAAATGGATACGGCTGGCATTGAGGGGTCTGCACTGAAAGTTACTGCATTAAGAGCCAATTTGATTTCCCTTAAGAAACAATTAGAGGTAATTAAATCAAAACCTGTAACAAGTGGCGTAATTGTTTTGCATGATGGCTCAATCGCTAAAATTAATAAAGAAAGTGACGAGCATATGATGTTAATCACTAAGAAATCTGGGAGCAAATATGTGGTAGGCAAAGCTCCAATAGAAGGGAAGAATGCAGCAGACATGTATTATGAGTCCTTGCAGGAAGGCGTTCCGAATAAAGTGGTATATGGTGCTAATTTGAAGCAAAATGAATATGGCCCTCAGCAATATGGTCAATTTTTCTTTTTTATTACTGGTTTTCATGGCTTTCACGTTTTCTCTGGAGTTGTCATTAATATCATTATTTGCATAGGTGTTGTTATGGGAACCTACCACAAAAGAGGTCATTACGAAATGGTTGAAAAAACAGGATTGTATTGGCATTTTGTTGATTTAGTTTGGGTTTTTGTTTTTACTTTTTTCTATCTACTTTAAAATTATTTTATGTTAAGAGACGATCTAATAGAATACTCACTTCACACTCATCATTCTGAAGAGCACGGTAAAAAAATCCGAAAAAAAATATTCTTTGTAACAATCTTGCTAACGGCTATTACTGTTGGGGAGGTGATTTTAGGGGCTTTTATCCATCAAAGCTCAAGCTTATGGCCACTCGTTAAATGGACTTTCGTAGCATTAACACTTTTAAAAGCTGGATATATCGTTATGGTATTCATGCATTTGGGGGATGAGAAAAAATGGATGAGAAATGTAATTTTAATTCCTTATTTTATATTTGTTGCTTATCTAATATTTATCGCTATTTGGGAAGCATTGGAAGTAGGAAGTGCTATTGCCACATATGGTAATTAAATATGTCTCAAAAAACAAATAAGCCTAAAAAGAAAGCAATTCTGGCGTTGATTCTTGTTTTTACCCCTGCTATCATTTTAGTGTTTTTTTCTTCAATTGGCTGTGAACATAAATTTCAAAAGCTAGATGATTTTGGGGCTGTCAAGCCATTTACATTCATTGATGCGGAAAATAATACTAGAAATTCTTCTGAGTTTAAAAATGATATTGTTTTAATAACGACCATTCAAAATGATTGTCCTAATGCGTGTGCGATTTCACTTTGGCACTTAAATCAGTTGATTTATCAACATGTTCGAAAAAATGCTCATAAACAAATGAAGCAGGTTCGTATCATTTCCTTTTTAACGGATGGAAAAGGCGAGCCTCTTAAAAACCTCAATGAAATAAAATTAGCTTTAAATGACCTTGCCGAAGGATATGACCCAAACCTTTGGATTCTAGCGAATGGAAATGCCCGCGAGATTTATAATATTTCTAATAACGGGCAGACACTTTTACAAAAAGGAGACAAGTATTTTGGAGGGGAAGCTTTCCAAGAATTAATGCTCTTAATCGATAAAACCGGACATCTAAGGATGGTTTTACCCGGCAATGAAGAGGGCTTGATCAGAAGGATGAAAGAAAATATTGCTCTGCTCCAAAAAGAATACGACAAATTAAAGAGTCAAAAATGACACGATTAATTCTTTTAGTAATTACTTTGTCTTATTTGTTAGTTTCTTGCCTTGAAAACAAGCCCTTGCCACTTCCAAAACTAGGTAATTTTGATGTAATCTACCATACTAAAAATGGCAAAGTATCAACTGACACCATCTACCCCAAAATACCTGTCTTTCATTATTTAAATGAAGATTCCGTTTTAGTATCAAATAAAGATTTCAATAATAAGGTTTGGATTGTGGAATTTTTCTTTGCGAAATGTCCAACGATATGCCCTGTAATGAATAATCAATTAAAAAAACTGGTGAATGAGACCGAAAAATTAAAAAGTCATATTCAAGTGATATCATTCACAATCGACCCAAAAAATGATGGCCCTACTCAATTAAAAGAATATAAAATACGGAATAAGATTACTGCAAAAAATTGGGTGTTCTTAACCGGTAATGAAGCTCAAACACATACACTAGGGATTAAAAACTTTTTAACCTTTGCCGGAAAAGATGAAGATGCCGCAGGCGGGTATGCACATTCTGGTTCATTTACCCTAGTTGATAAATCGGGATATGTTCGAGGTGTATATGCGGTTACTAATTACGATTTAACCGTCAATAAGACAGAATACCAGCGCTTAGTAAATGATGTAAGAAACTTACTTAAATATGAATACCATGTCAACTAATGAATTAAAATCTTCGAAATACAGAAAATTGGTAATTGCCTTGTCTATTATTATTCCCATAGCCGTTGCAGCGCTTTTTGGAATTAAAATACCAGGTATAGACTTGTCTTTTTTGCCGCCATTTTATGCTGGAATAAATGGATTAACTGCCGTGCTATTAATTCTAGCTTTAATTTTTATAAAAAATGGTCAACGAAAAAAACATCAAATAACCATACAAATCTGCATGGCACTTTCAATTGTCTTTCTATTAAGCTACATTGCCTACCATATTACATCCGACACTACTGAATACAAGGGAAATCTTAGTGTAGTGTATTATTCCATTTTGATCTCCCATATTTTACTTAGTGTAGCAGTTATTCCAATTGTTCTATTTGCGTATTTATTTGCATGGGAAGGTGATTTTGTTAAACACAAGAAATGGACACGATTTGCTTTTCCGATTTGGCTATATGTAGCCATTACGGGAGTAATAGTATATTGGATGATTTCTCCTTTTTACTAGTTTACTTTGATTTCAACTCGTCTATTAGCTTCTCGCTGAATATCATCGATAGGAGATTCGAATAAAGGTTTCGAATTCCCAAATCCTACAGCTTTTAATCGCTTGGCATCAATTCCTTTAGTTATTAAATATTTCATGATTTTTTCAGCTCTTTTTTTCGAAAGTCGATAAGCGCTTAATGAATTTTTACCCTCCTCATTTACATGGCCTTGTATTTCAATAGAAATCGTGGGATTTAACAACAGAAAGTCTTTTAGGCGCTTAAGCTTTGGCAATGCTTCGTCTGCAATAACAGCCAAGCCCCCAACGAAATTTATGTCCTCAAGCTTTGCTATAGCACCACTAGTAATGGGGGTTAAACAAATTGTGTCGTGAGAACTTTTATTGCCTACTATTTTATGTTCTAGTAAATCCTTTGAAAAGTAACCTTGTGCATCAATTCGAAGCGTTGCTTTTATGTTTTTTGTGTTATTTAGGCGTAAATCGCTAGCGCGATAGGAACCATCTAAATTCCCTGTTGATGAAATATAAATTCTAGCGATGACGGGTTTTTTTGATTTCTCATCTACTATATGCAGTGCGTAAACTGCTTGGTCATATCTGCTCACCAAGTTTAAGTTAAGCGAGTCCTCTACTGGTACTCCTTGTAAATCAGTTGGTTCAAACTGTAAAATAAATTCCAAGGGGTCAATACTGCCTTTGATGGTATTAAAAGCAATATAGTAAGTGCTTTGAGCCTTAAGTAAAACCGGATTTAAACGATTAGTTGTAAGTTTTGAACTTCGAAAATCACATAAAATTAAGCCTGCACTTTTTTCTCTGATTTCTGTGCAAGGAGATGAAGTTGCACATTCAAAAACAAAAATTGATAATGAATCCGGAGCGTTTTTAATAACAAATTCTAGATTTCCATATGAATTTGGTAGGAGGCTTGTCCAAATGTAATTGTTAGATATATTGGGCATGTTGCAATAGCCAAACAAATTGTTGGCATCTATATTTTTTTTACCCAAAAAATTTAAGGAATAGGAAACGTTTTCATTAACTAAGGCGCTGCCTTCACAACTTGAAATGTTATTTCGCTGCCCAAGCGAAATAAAACTAAAAAATAAAAAAACAACCGTTATTTTAATTGACCACATGCGGTCATCAAACGCATTAATTCAATTTAAGTTTCAATTCTCCTGCGATACCTGTTCTAATAATTAAATGATTGTCGCTCAAATGAATGCTCTTCACTCTCATTGAATTAATTACCCCTTCCATTTCCACACCATCAGTTATTGTTCCATTTAACTGGGTGCTGATTACTTGCTTTGCATCGTTAAGCATGGGGCGCAAATCATAACTTGCCGCCTTTTTAATTTCATTAATTATTTTATCATTAAATAGCCATTTTGCCGTCTTAAGCAAAGCACTTTTTGTTTTTAATTCAAATTCAATGTCAGTTACCGAAACAGTCTGGGTCATTTCGTCAAGCGTAGGTTTACCAAGTAAAAAAACAACACCCTTCTTTGCTCCGTCAAAAGTTACAGCAAAAATCATTGTGCTGTCTGACGTTCCTGTTATTAAAATATTTTTAAGGATTATTTTCTTTCGTTTAAACATGAACTCCTTATCTTTTAAGGAGGTGTTAATGATGGACGTTAACGAGTCGTAAGAAGCATCAATGTCGACAACCATTTCTAATCCATTCGATTTAGTAAATGGGATCATTTCTGGCAAGATGCTCACTGGGAGTGTTAGGTTTTCTGTTACAACCATTGGGGAAACACCCAAATTCAAATCTATATCCACTTTGTTTTGGGAAAAATTTAACTTCCCAAGCGACATTGCTTTTGGCTGAAGATATAAAAACCCATAGCTTTCAATTGGAATTGGTTGTTGAAGTTCCTTCCAAACGTCGACCAATGAAGATCGAATATCTACTAATTCAATTTGTTTATCAATTTCCTTTTCTAGGGCTACTAATTGCCCTTTAACCTGCTTTTTAACTTCTGCTGTTGCATCATAATTAAAGACCGTGATTTTACATGGGTCAAGCATGTCAAATTTATTTAATTGAGTAACGGCATTAAATTTATAATTAGAGCTTATATTAATTTTAGTTGAGTACTCAACTTTTACCCTTCGCATGGGGTCATCGATACCACAACTTGTATAAATACGAGGCACGGCACAACTACCCTTTTCATCAAATAAGTAGTGACATTTTGGACAATAATTTATCTTTAAGTCAAATCTACCATCAACAGCATAGTGAAGCACATCTTTTTTAAACGTAAAAACAATTGGCTCTCTAAAAAAACGGTAGGAAAAACTAGTTCCTTCGCACTGCTGCTCTTCTCCTGAAAAAGATGTCGGCAAGCTTTTTTCTACCTCTTTTAAATAAGGACTTAAATTTATCTGTATAGGTATAGTTATGGAGGAAACTTGCGCGTTAAGGGCCGGAGGTGGAATTATTTTTGTAATCGGCACAGCAACTTCAATTGTTTTACAAGCAACTAAAAATACCGGTAAAAGGAGTAAAAAAAATCTCATCGATTCAAAATTTAATGCGAAACCAAGCGCTTGTATTCCAATTAGTTCATTTTATTTTGCAAGGCTTTGTCTAGGGCGTCCAAAAACTCTTCGGTATACACATAGTGCTGCCCATGATTTAATTTGTTCCCATGAATACAAACGGCTAAATCCTTCGTCATTATGCCCGATTCTACTGTATCGATGCATACTTGCTCTAAATCATTACAAAAATTAATTAATGCTTGATTATTGTCTAGCTTTCCTCTAAAAGCCAAGCCTCTTGTCCAAGCAAATATTGATGCTATTGGATTAGTTGATGTCTTTTTTCCGGCTTGATGATCGCGATAATGCCTAGTTACTGTTCCATGTGCCGCTTCTGACTCCATAATTTCGCCGTCTGGGGTAATTAAAACAGATGTCATTAAGCCCAAGGATCCAAAACCTTGTGCTACTGTATCGGATTGAACATCTCCATCGTAATTTTTACATGCCCAAACAAAATTTCCATTCCATTTTAATGCCGAAGCCACCATGTCGTCAATTAGTCGATGTTCGTAGCTTATACCTGCAGCAATAAATTTTTCCTTAAATTCTGCTTGGTAAATTTCCTCAAATATATCCTTGAACCTGCCATCGTATTTCTTTAAAATCGTATTTTTTGTCGACAAATAAAGGGGCCATTTTTTAGAAAGTGCCATATTGAAACAGCTGTGTGCAAATCCTCGAATTGATTCATCTGTATTATACATTGCCATTCCAACTCCATCACCCTGAAAATTATAAACATCAAAGGTTTGAACCTCTTCGCCGTTTTCAGGAGTGAAAGTCATCGTTAGCTTCCCCTTTCCTTTAAAGACAGCGTCGGTTGCCTTATACTGATCACCAAAAGCATGCCTGCCAACAATTATTGGTGCGGTCCAGTTGCTCACTAAGCGTGGAACATTTTGCATGACAATGGGCTCTCTAAAAACAGTTCCGTCTAATATATTACGAATAGTTCCATTTGGAGATTTCCACATGGATTTTAAATTAAATTCTATAACCCTGTTTTCGTCAGGGGTAATGGTTGCGCATTTTATACCAACCTTGTATTTTTTTATTGCTTCAGCTGCGTCAATTGTAATTTGATCCGAGGTTTCATCACGCTTTTCAATACCTAAATCATAATATTTTATATCAATATCTAGATAAGGAAGGATCAGTTTGTCTTTAATAAATTTCCAAATTATTCTGGTCATTTCGTCCCCGTCTAACTCGACTACGGGATTGGCTACTTTAATTTTTGACATTTTTTATATAAATTTAGTGAAGTAAAATTAAGCAAATAAATAGGATAGAATTGATATTTTTTCCTTAGTTGATGGTTAATTATGGTCTCCAATCATTTTCGAAGGGTCAACCAAGAAATCGTATTCTTCCGAAGTCACATAACCCAAAAGAATTGCAGCTTCTTTCAGCGTTGTTTCATTTTTATGAGCATATTTTGCTATTTCCGCTGCTTTATAGTACCCAATTTTCGGATTAAGGGCCGTTACCAACATAAGCGAATTGTCCAAATGTTTTTTAAGAACGGGTAAATTAGCTTGAATACCTACAGCGCAATTATCGGCAAAGGAAACACAAGCATCGCCTAGTAATCTTGCTGATTCTAGGACGTTGGATGCAATAACGGGTTTAAAAACATTCAATTCGAAATGGCCGTTTGAACCTGCAATAGAAACCGTCATGTCATTACCCATTACTTGAGCGCAAACCATCGTTAAGGCTTCTGGTTGAGTTGGATTTACTTTTCCTGGCATAATAGATGAACCTGGCTCATTATCTGGAATGATAAGTTCTCCAATACCACAACGAGGTCCAGAAGATAGCATCCGGATATCATTTCCAATTTTCATCAAAGAGACTGCCGATCTTTTAAGGGCGCCAGACAGTTCAACCATTGCGTCATGGGCCGCCAATGCTTCAAATTTATTTTTAGCGGTTATAAAGGGAAAGCCTGTGAAATCAGCAATTTTCTTCGCTACTAATCGATCGTAGCCTTTTGGTGTGTTTAGGCCGGTTCCAACAGCTGTTCCGCCTAATGCCAATTCTGTTATCGCTTCCAATGCATTTTGAATCGCGCGCATTGAGTTATCTAGTTGGGCAACATAAGCACTAAACTCTTGGCCCAAAGTAAGTGGAGTAGCATCCATAAAATGAGTTCTCCCCGTTTTTACGATAGCCTTAAACTCAACAGACTTAGCGTGAAGAACCTCTCTGAGATGAAGTAGGGCTGGCAAAGTACATTCCTTTGTTATTTTGTAAGCTGCGATATGCATGGCCGTAGGAAAGGTATCGTTGGACGACTGAGATTTATTCACATCATCATTTGGACTTAATATTTTTTCTACATCTTGTAATTTGCCACCATTTAATTCATGTCCTCTATTGGCTATTACTTCATTGCAATTCATATTGGATTGGGTGCCAGAACCTGTTTGCCAAATAACCAATGGGAATTCTTGATCGTGCATCCCCGTTAATATTTCGTCACAAACGGCAGAAATTAGTTCCCGTTTTTCAATAGATAAAACCCCTAATTCAAAATTTGCGTGAGCAGCTGCTTTTTTCAAAAAAGCAAAGGCGTGAATTATCTCGATTGGCATGGATGCTTCCTTTCCAATTTTAAAATTATTTCTAGAACGCTCTGTTTGGGCTCCCCAATAACGAGATGAAGGGACTTTTACTTCTCCCATTGTATCTTTTTCAATTCTAAATTCCATATTATTGGTTTTATTAAATTATAATTTTTAATTTTGCATTGTTAATTAATACAAAAATAATAGAAGATGAGCAGTTTTGGTATCGTATTGTTTCTTTTAATTTTCGGAATGGCATTTTGGATGCTTATTTATCTTATGGGTTTTATTCTTCCATTCTGGATTACCTTAGGTATATTTGAGCAACTGAAACCTAAACGTGTTTTTGAAGATAAGGAAATAAAAGAGTAATGTCTTTTTTCATAATAGTGTAAAGCCCGTCGAAAAAACGGGCTTTTTTTATGTGCTATTTTTTGTTTAATCAACCAGCATTTAAAACCTTTCCTCCAGGCTCTTATTTTTTTAGAATTCCATTTTGAGGGATTTCAAAAGGTAACTCGCAATCTTTATCAGGTTTCAAAGTCACACGGCGGCGTTTCTTAACGCTAAATTTTTGCATACACGCCACAACGCCTTGGCTTTCTACGCCCAAAATATAAGCGCCATATCTTTTGCTTTTAGTGGAATCCATTTGCACCAAAACAATAAGCTCTTCATGGGTTTTAGTGGCATTGATGTATTCGCTAGTCAATTTTACCGCTTCTCGGATTTGGCGGTGACTCTTTTCAACTTTATCTGTTGCTGTAAAGAAAGCCCCTAGCCAATCGTCTTCTTTTAGCTTCCCGCTTTGTTTGGATTCAAACCTTGCATTCATATTTTTGATTGAGTCCATTCCTAAATTCTCTACAAGATCTCCACCGACATAGACCACCTTAAACCCCCAGCTATTTGCGGTTTCTATGATGGCATTGTTCCTTTCATATGAAAAAGGCCTACCTGTCATATAATAGGTTTGTGCAACTAGCCAACCGTGAAGGCAAAAAATAAACAGGGCAAAAATGCGCTTCATCAATACTTTAAGAATTTATACAAGGATGGTCCATTGGCGCTGTTGGCCACCACCAAATAAAGCCCACTGGCATATTGAGATAAATCAAATGTGCAGGAATTGATTCCACTTACAACTTGGCTACTCAAGGCTTTGCCCGAGACATCCATCAAATAGACAGTTTGTATAGCATGCCCCGCCCATGTCAAATGAACCGCATCCCCAGCTGGGTTCGGCGATAATACGACCATAAGGTCATGCTCGGAAAGTCCCGATTGATCTACCGTTATGCATTGTGACGTGTCTGAACATCCATTTAAGGTCACAACAACCGCATAGGTTCCGCTTGCAGCGCTCGTGGTGAAACTTTGGGAGACAGCGCCAGGTACTGGTAGATTAGTAGCACAGTCAATCCATTGGTAATCTACGTTGTTTTGTTGGGCTGTCAAGGTAATGTCGTTTTGAGAAATGAGATTGGAAGGTGTGGATAGTACTGTCAAATTTTGATTTACCTCATCGGCACATTGCCCAAGATCAGGAGTAAATAAGTAAGGCGTGGCTCCAATAATAGCAGTAGAAGCCGGGGGCGACCATGTGCCTGATATACCATTGGTTGAGGTATTAGGAAACTGAATATCCGTTCCTTGGCACACATTTTCAAATGCCTCGAATAGAGGGGTCACCGTGGGCTCAACTGCCAAAGAAATAGATGTGTTGACCGCACAATTGTTTGGGGCAGAAGTAAAGTTATAAGTGGTCGTTCCAGCTACAGTTAAATTCAATGGTGGAGACCAAGTGCCTGGAATACCGTTGTCAGATTGAATGGGCAAAGAAAAACTTGAGTCATTTTGACAGGCATTACTAAGACCAGAAAACAAAGGAGTCACTGTGCTTCCACAGGTAATGGTGAAATTGTTATTAGAAATATCGAAAAAGGTTTCTGCTGATGAGATTACCATAACGCGCGCTGTGGTAGTGGACACATTCGGACACACAATAACCTCCGAACCATCGTTGGCAGTAATGCTATTCAAGACAAATGGATAACTTAAGCCGCCATTGACTGACAACAGTATTCTGACATCAGAACAATTTATGGGGGTAACATCGGTATTGGCAACAGACCACGTAACGGTTTGATTACTTCCACCCACCCATGAAATACCGGTAACGGAAGGATAATTTACTATAAAAGGACCGGCAGCGGCATTGGTAGTCACGGTGACATCCACATAATCATTACAAGAACCAACGCCATGGTTGTCCTTAACAGTTAATCTAAAATCCATCACTCTGGCTACCGATGGAAGACTTTCCCAAGTAAATGGACCATTAGTTGCCAAAGCCGACAGGCGCGGAAAATAACGTGAAGAATCTAGAGATGGATCAAAACTGCGAAAACTAGGTCCGCCTGTGGCAGTAGCAACAGGAGGCTGTGTTGAGGCCTCATTATCCATTTGTTCCCAAAGAAAAGTAAGCACGTCTCCTTCTGGATCTATCGCATGTCCAGTGAGTATAAATGGTGTTGATATAGGGACGATGATATTTCCCCCAGTTGATGTAATCGTTGGAGGCGTATTGTTCAAAGGAGTTATGACCTCGCACTGATGACCATTGCTTAAAATCTCAGCACTAATTTCACCTAAGTTATAGCCGTGAAAATAATCGTCACTATTGTTCTGAACATTGGGCGCACAAATACCAGCATACCCCATAATCGTACTGGCACTACCTGGTTCTCGGCGAGCAGCACTCACGCTATTGCAATTGTTATTTTGCGTGTGGTTTCCTCCAAATTGATGCCCCATTTCGTGTGCCACATAGTCGATGTCAAAAGGATCTCCAATTGGAGCCCCACTTCCGGTTACGCCTCTCGCTTTTTGCCCACCTGCACAAACCACGCCCAAGCCAGCAAGGCCACCACTATTGGTTCCAAAAACATGACCTATATCGTAATTGGCACTTCCAATAATATTGTCAATGGTTGTTTGGTTTTGGGTGATCATGGAGCCGGGAGTTCCATTGGTAAAAGGATCTGTAGCTGCAACAGTATAAATTAAATTATTGTTGTTAGGAACAATGACCATGGTAATGGCAATATCTTTCTCATACACACCATTCACGCGGTTCATGGTCGTCACTTGAGCGGCCGCAGCAAGTACTACTGTACCTCCATGGAAAATCGTGTATTCAGCTGTGGCTGAAAGTGCCAAGCGATAGGTTCGAAGATCGCAAGTTCCAAACATACTTTTCTCAGTATTAATTGGCTTAGACTCTATTTCACCTTGAACATCACAAAACAATTTTTTATCGGTCAGGAAATCTTTCTTGGTATAAACCATATAGTATTGATTGTTGCCCTCAAACATGGGGTCGATAAAAACAGTGCTTTGCCCCGGCACAAATATCATAGCGTGCAAGCCTGTTGGAGTAATATCCCATTTGCCATATGCACCAGATCCATCTTTGGCATAAGCATCCAAACTTATGATTTGTGGAAACTTGGCATTGTACAAAGGGTGCATGGTTTGGTTTCGCTTAGCTGTAAAAGTATGGAGGGTCCCATCAGGAAAAGGGAATTGAATTTCCGCAATAAATCCACTAATTCGGCCTTCTCTATAAGTAATCCCTTCTAATTCGGATTGCAATGAAGAAACATCTAATTGAAAAATTTTATGTCTAACCGCTTGAATCTTTGAGGGACCAAGTGAAGTATTGGCCTCAATATCCGAAATGCGCCAATCCAAGAAAATTGACTTTAAATTTTGAGCTGTTAATGGAAATACGCTAATTATTAAAATAAAGATAGAAAGGTGTAAACGTGCCATACTGAAAAGTTTTTGTAAATATAATAATTAGCTATATTTATTATTTAAAAGTGGAAAAACTAACAGTTATAACCTGAAAAAAATATTATTTTAAAGAACAATCATTTTTAGCGATGCTTTTACTTGATTAAGACCAATGCTAAGAAAAAATTAAATGTTCGAAAAGTATTTTTGAATTCTTAAAAAAAATACTAAGTTTGTCAAGAAAAATAAAAATTAGATAATCAAAAATTAAAATTATGACTACAGAAACAGCTAATTCAAAATCAAAACCAAAATCAAATAAAACTTCGGCGGGCTTCACATCATTAATGTCCGTATTAGCAATCGTTATTTCTCTCGTTGCTGGTGTTTTAATCTATAAATTTATTTTTGGTGATCCTGGAAACTTTGTTGATGGTGATACTAATGGAGAGCCTTTAGACGGTAGTTTACTTGCCACTATTTATAAGGGAGGTGTTATTGTTCCAATTTTAGTAGCTGTTAACTTAATCATTATAATATTTTCAGTTGAGCGCTTTATTACCTTGTCAATGGCTGCTGGTCGTGGGAAAACAAATTCCTTCGTAAATAAAATTAAATCCTTGCTATCTTCAAAGGATATTCTAAGCGCTAAAGCAGAATGTGACAAGCAAAGAGGGTCTTTAGCTAATGTTGTTCGTGCTGGTTTAGAAAAATATGATGCAATGAATGCTGAAACCAGCATGACAAAAGAACAAAAGGTAGAGTCTTTGAAAAAAGAATTAGAAGAAGCTACATCCTTAGAATTACCTATGCTTTCAAAGAACTTAGTTGTCATATCTACCTGTGCTTCCATCGCAACTTTAATTGGATTAATTGGAACCGTTATGGGGATGATTCGATCCTTTGCAGCTATGTCTCAAGGTGCGCCCGATACTGCTCAACTTGCAACAGGTATCTCTGAAGCACTTATAAACACATTCTTTGGTATTGCTGGTTCAACGATTGCTATTATCATGTACAATTTCTTTTCAACGAAAATTGACTCCATGACCTACAGTATCGATGAAGCGAGTTTTACTATTGTACAAGATTTTTCTGCCTCTAAATAAGGCTTATAATTTTGCTAATTAATTTTATTACAAATGCCTAAAATAAAAGCCCCTAAAGGAAGCCCGAGCATCGATATGACGCCTATGGTCGACTTGGCATTTCTCTTAGTTACGTTTTTCATGCTTTCTGCTTCTTTTAGATCGAGTGAGCCAGTAGATGTTGATATCCCTACCAGTATAAGTGATAAAATCATTCCTGAAAATGTTCTGCTAATCACTATTGATCCAGGGGGAAGAGTATTCTTTAATATGTCGGATCCTGAAGCAAGAAGAGAACTTTTAACAAACATGGCTGGGAAATATCAAATCGGTTTTAATGAAGAGCAAATCAAACGCTTTACGTTTATGTCAAGCTTTGGATGTACCATGAAAGAATTACCAGGTTATATTGATATGGAACCAAATGCACGGAAACAATTTAATACACCCGGTATACCATATACTGATTCTACCGCTAATCAATTAAAAGATTGGATTAATTATGGTAATCGCGCAGCTTTAAATTCAGGAAAAACAGCCTTTGTAGAAGCAGAAAACCAAGGGAAAAACCCAGATGCAAATGATTACAAACCAAAATTTATTTTGCGTGTAGATAGTAAGACGCTGTACGTTCATGCAGCTAAAGTAATTGATGTGTTTAGGGATTTAAAATTAAATAATTTAAATTTCGTCACCTCCATGGAGTTGGCTCCAATATAAAATACTAGTATGTCAGAAATAGCAGAAGGTGGTGGCAATGACCAACACAAAGGAAAAAAAAGAGCTAAGAAAAGCTCCACGCGTGTCGATATGACGCCCATGGTGGATTTAGCATTCCTACTATTGACTTTTTTCGTTCTTACAGCAACCTTTAGCAAGCCAAAAGTAATGAGCTTGGTTTATCCGGCAAAAATAGATCCCAAGGATCCTCCCGCTGAGCGGCCCAAAATTAACAACGCAATTACCTTCTTACTCTCTGAGGATAAGATTTATTACTATACTGGGCAGTTTTATCCAGAAAGCAGCCCTGGACCTAATGGACCTACTCAGTTAGAGGAAACCGATTTTGGCACGAAAGGTGTAAGAAAGCTTCTAGCCACCAAAAATGAATATGTGCTGAGCGAAAAAAAAATATATCGTGAAAAACTTGACAAAGAACAGATAGCAGACAGTACCTATTTACGTCATATTTCAGAAGCAAAAAAAAATAAAAAAGCGTTAAAAGTGTTAATAAAAACTGACGATAAAGCAACATGTAAAAATTTCATCGATTTGGTCGATGAATTAAAAATTGCGGAAATAGGCGTCATTGCTCCAGTTGAATTAATGCCTTCGGAATTTTCCTTGATCAAATCTAAAATTAAGTAAAATGAGTGCCATTATTTATATTATCCTTCTTGTGTTAATCGTCACTCTTTACGATTATGTTTCTTCTAAATCTTGGGAACAAGTATCATCCACACAACGGAATGACCTTGTTTTCGCAAATAGGAATAAATCATATGGGGCTTATTCATTAAGAAATGAATACGATAAAAGAATGATGATTATTACATTTTCCTTGCTATTACTGATTAGCCTTTTGTTCGTTGCTTGGCGTATTTACAAAAGCATTCCCGAAGTTATTCCCCCAGCTCCTCCAGTAGACACAACCCAAATGACTATTCCAGCGCCTCCAGTAGATGATGTACCACCACCACCACCGGAAGACATTCCGCCTCCAGTTGAAGAAACTGTAGCGTTCATGCCTCCAATAGTCGTGGATATTCCTGTTGAAGATGAAATACCGATTCAAGAGGAAGTGGAGGATACTAAGGTAGATGTAAAAAATCAAGAGGGTAATGGTGATGAATTTGCCCCTCCAACAGACGATGGGCCGCCGGTTGAAGAAACAAAAGAACCAGATCCGGAAACCTTTGTGGATGAAGAAGCAGAATTTCCAGGAGGTTATCCAGCTATGATGGCTTGGATTCAGAAAAACCTTGTGTTCCCTGAAACAGCCATTGAAAACAATGTTCAAGGGAAATGCTTTCTGAGATTTGTTGTTAGTGTCAATGGAAATATTTCCAGTGTAACCGTAACAAAGGGTGTTCCAGATTGTCCAGAATGTGACAAAGCGGCTATCAAAGCTATTAAAGCTATGCCGAATTGGAAAGCAGGAAAATTAAATGGAAGAAGCGTTTCATCTTACTGCTCAATTCCAATTAATTTTGCCATAGAATAAAGAATATTCAACTGTACCTGGGATTATTTTTGTAATCAAAATGAATATTATTAATACGACTTTATCAGTTTTTACCTTGCTGATTTGCATTGCTTTTGCATTTTATCTACTCATGACTGACTTTCTTCAGCCAAACCTAAGTGGAACAAGAAGGACAATACTCATAATTATTCTTTTCATCTATGCCTTGATTCGCTCTTTTAGAATCTATAAACAAGTTAAAAAAAAATAAACCATGCCCTATCATTATCTTCTTTTCGGCTTATTTTATTTAATTAGTTCTTGCTCATCAAATGACAATCCCTTTTCCTATGGGAATGACACACATAGTCGAGGCAACATGAACATATATGTTGAAGGATCTTTTAAACCACTCTTTGATACTAGTATTAATACCTTTGAGGGACAGTATCCTAAAGCAAAAATTAGTGCCGTTTTTGGTTCTGAAGACGAAATTATAGATGCCTTTTTCAAAGATTCAACTAAAACGATATGTATTTCTAGGGATTTTACGAAAGAAGAAAAATCAGCCCTAAAGAAAAAGAAAGTTGAGGTTAGAAGTGATAAAATTGCGGAAGATGCAATTGCACTAATTCTTCATCCATCAAATCCCGACTCCTTAATGACTATTCAACAAATAAAAGATATTATTCTTGGAAAAACAACTCATTGGCCCGGATTAAAAATAAAAATAAATGTCGTTTTTGATAAGCAAAACTCAGCTAATTTTAATTACCTCAAAAAATTGTGTGATTTAAATAAGCTGCCCATTAATCTCTTTGCCATGAACTCGAATGAAGAAGTTATTAATTTCGTAAAGAAAAACAAGAGTGCAATAGGTATAATTGGCTTGAATTGGATTTCAGATAGTGATGATTTTGATACCCTAGGTTTTGTAGATGGAATAAATGTTGTTGCCATTGCAAAAGATGATAAGAGCGATTATTTTAAACCACATGCAGGCTATATTTTTACAAGAGAATATCCCTTCTTTAGAGAAATTTGGCTGATTAACAAAGCTAAAAAGTCTGGTGTTAATACTGGATTTGTGCTATTCATGAAAGGAGAAAAGGGGCAGTTGATTGTGCAAAAATCGGCATTAGTTCCTGCAAATGCTCCTGTTCGTCTTATTCAATTAATCACCGAATAGAAAAAAAAACAGGCTATAATGGATTTTATTAGAAAAAAAACGTTGCTTTTACCTAATAGAGTTTTAATTTTGGCGCGAGAATTGATTTATTCAATTTAAATTACCTAACTCAACTAATTATGAAATATTTTCTGCTATTTGTATTTGCCTTATCTCTTAATCTATTGGGATTCGGACAAAACATTACTGATGCCATCAGGAAGACCGATAATGAACGATTTTCAGAAGCTACATTAGACTTTAATAAATTGATCCTTTTAGAACCTAAAAATGCCTGTAATTATTTTTATGCTGGAGAAAATTATTTTGAAAAGGGAGAAATTGATTCCGCTATCCTGTATTGGAATAGAACAATGGATATGGATCCAGAGTCACCATTCTCATTCGTAGGGATTGGCAAGGCAATGCTTATAAAGGGTGATGTTATTGGTGCTACAAAGCAATTTTCCGAAGCGCTAACAATGACTAAAAATAAAAATGCAGAAGTGTTAAGGTGTATTGCGCTATCATATCTTTCCGCAGAAACAAAAAACTTAGATGAAGCCATCCGCCTTCTAACATTGGCCATTAAAAAAGAACCAGCCAACATCGATGGGCATCTACTTATGGGCGATGCATTAAACCTTAAAACACCAGATAACGGTTCCGCTGCTATAAAAAGCTACAATGAAGTTTTAAAACTTAATCCTAAATCCCCTAAAGGCATTGTCCGTACTGCTAAACTATATCAACGTGCAAAAAATTACCCCTTAGCTGATTCGTTATATAAAGTCGCCAAGAATATCGATTCAACTTATGCGCCTTCGTACCGAGAAAATGCAGAATTAAATATGATGTTTAATCAATCCGCAAAAGCAATTGATAACTGGAAGAAATACTTAAAATTAAATAACTCATTTGAAGCTAGGTATCGTTATGCTGTTGCATTATTTAAAGGAAAACAATACTGTGAAGCGATAAATGAGCTTTTGAATATTAAAAACAATGCCTTCACAAATCATTATATTGATCGTATGCTTACCTACTCTTATTACGAATGCTCGACTGAACCAGATGCTATTACCAAAGGACTTCAGACCAGCGCGCTATTTTTTGCTTCTTGCCCGCCGGAAAAAATAATTTACTTAGATTACAAATACAAGGGCTTACTGTTATCAAAAAATGGTCAGGACTCGCTAGCCATAATTGAATTTGAAAATACATCGCGTTTAGATCAAAAGGCAGCGCTTGAGCTAGCAGGTGATATAGCGAAACTATACATGAAGTTCAAAAACTATGATAAAGCCGTTGGGAGCTATGAATTTAAACTCAAGGAAAGTAAACTAAGTGTTGCTGAATATTATGACCTTGGGCGAGCGTATTATTTCGGACCTAAAAATTACGTCGCTGCAGATAGTGCATTATCAATAGTGAATAAATTGTCGCCAAAATACATACCAGGTTATTTTTGGCGAGCAAGAGCTCAAATTGCAAGTGATGTTACGAAGGTAAATTGGCTAGCTGAAAAATCGTATAGAAGCGTTTTAGAATTAGTAGCTGTAGAAGAAAGAAGCAGCTCAAAGTACAAAACATATGTCCTTGAAGCAGCTAAGTATTTAGGTGATTACTATGTAAATTCAGCTTCAAAAGATTTGATAAAGGCAAAAGAATGCTGGGTGATTGTGATTGAATTAGAGCCAGAAGATAAACAAGCAAAAGCATTTTTGGGTATCAAATAACCCAGCCCTAAGCTTCCTTTTTTCTTAAACGAATTGTTGAATAGCCATGGAATTAATGCTAATATTAATCTTTATTTTCGGTTATGGCTTAATCATCTTTGAACATTCCATAAAACTTGACAAGCTCATTCCTGCTTTGTTGATGATGGCGATTTGTTGGGCCTTGATTTCGATGAACCTTACCGAAATTAATTCGTGGATAGACGCCACAAGTTCTAAACTTATTTCGCTATCGAACTACAGTATTGAAGAAAAAAGAGCTTTGCTACAAGATACAATGCTGCATCATTTTGGCAAAACAGCTGAGATTCTCTTCTTTCTTATGGGAGCGATGGCCATCGTGGAAATGATCGATTACTTCGAAGGATTTAATGCCGTAAAAAAGATCATTGCCAGTAAAAATAAACGATCACTTTTATGGACGATTGGCTTACTTACCTTTTTTCTATCTTCAATTATTGATAACCTTACAACCACAATCGTAATCATCACAGTACTTAGGAAATTAATCCCTAGTAAAGAAGATCGTTTATGGTATGCTGGCATAACAATAATTGCCGCTAATGCAGGAGGCGCTTGGTCACCCATTGGTGATGTTACCACCACAATGTTATGGATATCCGGAAAAGTTAGCAGCTTTAAACTAATTAAACTACTCTTTTTGCCTTCGCTTTTAAGCTTACTTGTTCCATTAACAATTGCTTCTTTTCTTCCAGCTTTTAAAGGAAATCTTATCGCTGAAAAGGAAAGCAAAGAGCCTAAAAAATATGGGGCATTCATGTTAGTAATGGGTTTGCTTTTAATTGTGCTGGTACCACTTTTTAAAACCATTGCACACCTTCCTCCTTATATCGGTATGATGCTTTCACTAGCCATTTATGCCCTGATTGCCGAAATAGTCAGTAAACGTAAGTTTCATGTTACATTTGGAGAAGGGACGAATGATGTTGTTTCACAAGGGCCAACTTTGAGAGCCCTTCAAAAAATTGAACTTCCCTCCATCTTGTTTTTCTTAGGCATCCTCATGACCATTGCCGCTTTGGAGTCGACAGGTATCATATTTAATTTAGGGAAGTTTTTAAATGGAAAGCTGCCACAAGAGCTTTATGTTTTACTTATTGGAGGTTTATCAGCTATTATTGATAATGTTCCGCTTGTGGCCGCAAGTATTGGGATGTTTTCAGCAAGCCCTGACGATTCCCTTTGGCATATGATTGCCTATGCCGCTGGAACGGGTGGTAGCATGTTGATTATTGGGTCGGCTGCCGGAGTAGTTGCTATGGGGATGGAAAATATCTCTTTTACTTGGTATTTAAAAAACATTGCTTGGCTTGCGGCATTTGGTTATCTGACCGGTTTAGGCGTTTTACTATTAATCAAATAAGAGAAAGAATTATAAATAAGGCTAGAATCTTTTTTGTGTATTGAAGATTTTGCATTTATTTAATATCTTTATATAATGACTAAATTAAAGAATATGAACTTAAGACTGCGCTCAATCACTTTAATCGCGTTCACAAATGCTTTGTTTTTCTGTAATGCACAAACGAAACTTTCTTGTGATGTTCCGAAATACGTTAAAACAATAAGCGCCGAAGAATTAAAAACACACTTAAGCATCGTTGCATCCGATGAAATGGGCGGGCGTGATACGGGAACGGAAGGACAAAAATTAGCAGGTAAATACCTGATCGAACGGTATGAGAATATGGGTGTTTCGTTTCCAAAAAGCGCGAATAGTTTCTACCAGCCCGTACCTGCGGCATTTATGAATGCAGGATATGGAGACGGGTTGCCAGACTCAGAAAACATTTGGGCCTTTATTGAAGGAAGCGAGTTGCCCGAAGAAATACTTGTGATTTCAGCGCATTATGATCATATTGGAATTATAGATGGCGAAGTATACAATGGAGCGGATGATGACGGATCAGGAACCGTAGCATTGTTGGAAATTGCGCAGGCATTTCAAACGGCAAAAAATGATGGTTATGGACCAAAGCGTTCCATTCTATTTCTTCACGTCACAGGGGAAGAGCACGGTTTGCATGGCTCAAGATATTATACCGATAACCCCTTGTTTCCGCTAGAAAAAACGATTGCAGACATTAATATTGATATGATTGGGCGGCGAGATGAATTCCATAAAAAAACAAATGATTATGTTTATCTAATAGGCTCCAATTTTTTGTCTAGCGATTTGCACAATGCCTGTGAAAGAGCGAATAAGAAATATGTTAATATTTCACTCGACTATAAATACAATAGTAAGAAAGACCCAAATCGATTTTATTACCGTTCGGATCATTATAATTTTGCAAAAAACAACATCCCTTCCGTTTTTCTTTTTAATGGAGTGCATGAAGATTATCATGGTGAAGGTGACGAAGTTGATAAGATTGAGTTTGATGCACTGACCAAGCGAACACAATTAGCCTTTGCAATTGCCTGGGAATTAGCGAATGCGCAAAACAGGCCTGTAGTAGATAAAAAGCCTTAAATTAACGCAACCTGCTTTGCGGTTTCATTGTTTTTTATGCAGGTTTATGCTGCGCGTGACCCAAAAACATTGGGTATTCCAAGAATAGAACCCAAACTGCTTTGCAGTTTTAGTTCTTTTATTCAGGATTATGCTGCGCATGATCCAAAGCGCATTGGACATTCCAAGATGAAGTGCGAAAAATAGAACGAAAATGATGTAAAACAAAAGCGAGAATGAAGCTATCGCATGGATGAAAAAAATCAGAATGAGTCCCGAAGTGTCGGGACAAGATGTGAGAATGAAGAAAAGGCAGGTGATCAATCATCGCTCTCGCTCTGTTTCTCACTCTGCCTTTTGTGACCCCGGAGGGATTCTAACCCCCAACCCTCAGAGCCGAAATCTGATGCGCTATACAGTTGCGCCACGGAGCCTTAATTTACTGCAAATGTAGTGCGTTCTATCCAATTCTACAAGTCAATAGATTAAGGGAAATAAATCTTGCTGAAAAATTTTAATTAGCTTAACTTTATACCCAAATATATGCTATATGAAATTAATTCTACTTGCCTTATGTGCTCCCTTCTTATGCTATTTAGTGGGATACGGACAATCTAATAGTTGGCAAGTATTTACTGATTCTATCCCTACTCTTTCCTCTCCCAGAGCCTGTGATCTAAATAATGATGGTGTCAAAGACCTAGTTTATGGTGGTGGTACGGATGGTGTATTCAGTAACAATGGCATCATGGCTATCAATGGTGCCACAGGGAATTTATTGTGGAAAAGAGCCTCAAGAAATGAAGTCTTTGGAAGTGCTATTTTCAAAGACATCACAGGCGACGGCATTAAAGATGTATTCATGGTGGGCAGACAAGCTCAACTGCTAGCCATCAACGGACAAAATGGCGCTTTGCTTTGGGATTATTTTCCCTACAACACCAATCCTGCGGACAGTGGATTATATAATTTCTACAATCCAACTTTTATACAGGACGTTAGCGGTGATGGTATGGATGATATTTTAGTGGCTAACGGTGGCGATCATGCTGCCCCAGCTTGGGATACCACTCGTCCTCCAGGTCACCTTATGGTTATTAATGTCGTGACGGGTTCATTATTAGCGAAAGCCGTTGTGCCTGACAGTGCGGAAACCTATTGCTCAGCTATCGTTTGTGACATTCAAGGAAATGGAACCAAATGGGTGCTGTACGGAACTGGTGGAGAGACTTTGGGCGGTTCCTTTTGGGCCTGTCCACTACAAGGTTTGCTCAATAATTCCCTCGGTGCCTCTATTCAGTTAGCTCACGATCCTAATTTTGGCTTTGTTGCGCCCGCTTCCGTTTACAAGACAAACGGAAATCAACACAACATTTTCATCCAAGCATATAGCGGGAAACTGATTAAAATTAAAGGCAGTAATTTAACCCAGCACTGGAGCTACGACCTTCCAAATACTGAATCGAGTGCTGAGCCTGTTATAGGAAATTTTACTGGGAACAACCATCCGGATGTCTTTTTGTTTTTGGCTAAAGGCTCTAGCTCTGCTTATACCGATTACTATCAAGTTCTTTTGGACGGCTCTACTGGACAAGAAATGTTCAAAGACAGCATTGGCAGTTTGCAATTTGCTTCTGGAAATGCCGTGGATTTAAACAATGACGGACGCGATGAATTGGTGGCCTCTATAAATTTCATGGAAAATGGCTATTGGAAGCATCGTCTCAAGACTTTTGACTTTCAAAACAATACCATAGTTGACCTCGTTCCCACGCGCACCGGTGTGAATATCGGTTCAACTCCTTTATTTACAGACCTTGACAACGACCAACAAATGGATTTGGTTTATTTAGTAAAAAAAGACAGTCTTAATCCTATGGGTTGGAAGGGAGTTACTGCCTACCGGACGGAACTTAGTGCTGTTTTTCCAAATTCGGGTATTGCTTGGGGAAGTTATTTATCTACCCTGAATGATGGAGAATACCACTACACATCTGTGGATTGTGGTGCGGGCAGTCTTATAAATTCTGTTTCCGTTACAGCGCCTTGGTGCAACGGAACATCCTCGGCCTCCATTATCCCGACCGTAAATTTAGGTACAGCGCCATATACTTATCTTTGGTCCAATGGCAGCACGTCTGCTCAATTGAGTGGTATTCCGGCTGGCACTTACTCTTTACAAGTGAACGATGCGGCTGGATGTTATGAAATTTACAATGTGGTAATCAACGACCCCTATGTAATTTCTTTTGGTAATATTTTGCCTCCCACTTGCCCCGGAGGAAACAACGGACAGGCGGTATTGAACAGTACGGGTTGTGTCTGCATGTTTAGCACTTGTACATTTTTGTGGGAAAACGGGATTACTACCAAACCCAATTATACCTTGAACGAAGGGTGGGCCAGCGTTACCATAACCCATCCCAATGGCTGTGTGGTAGTGGACTCTGTCTTAATTCCCAATAGTGCGCCATTGGTAAGTCAATCGTTGATCCAAAATGTAAGCTGTTATGGTAGTGGGGATGGCGCTATCACCTTGCTTTCGCCACAGGCTTTGGCTCCGGTGACTTATTCTTGGAGTAATGGTAGTACCGTAGATTCCATATCCTCTCTTTCTCCTGGCAACTATGTTGTCGTGGTTAGCGATTCGCGCCCTTGTGTAGACACCTTAAGTTATGTGATTAGTGAGCCAAATGCCTTGAGCTTCATAGTAAATACATTGCCCACGTTATGTGACAACGAAGCTACTGGCTCTTTGTCTGTCTCTGCCAGTGGAGGCAATGGCGCTTACCTCTACAGCGTAAATAACCTCAACTCATCCAATAATAATTTCGCTGGTTTAGCCGCTGGGAGTTACACAATAAACGTAGTAGACTCATTGGGATGCACAACAACTAGTCAACAAGCAGTCATTACCAATCCAATCTCTTTATCGCTCAGTTTCAATGTGACCCCATTATCTGGCCTTAATCAATTAGATGGAACCGCTACAGTTCATGTCGCTGGGGGTACGCAACCCTATCAAATACAATGGAGCGATTCTAACCAACAAACAGATAGTATGGCGGTGTATCTGGCACAAGGTTGGATAACTGCGTTTATAACTGATGCCAACGGTTGTTCTATTTTAGATAGCGTGTATGTGGGGGTTCTTCAATTAACCGAAGCAATGCAAGGCCAATTTATTGCTTACCCGAATCCCGCAAATCAACTACTTACTTTTAACAGACAAAGCGAAAAAATTTGCCTCTATGATGCTAGAGGAGCTGTGGTGCTTACAGAAGATCAAGCTTCTTTTATTCAGGTTTCTCATTTAGCTCAAGGTATTTATACGCTGCAATTAAAAGAAAATGGGACGCCTATTTGTATTCGATTAGTTGTTCTGCATGAATAAGGCACTTGTAGTTCTTGTAATTACGAACTTAATGCTTGTTTTTACAAGCTGCAAAAACGAAACGCTAAGGCCTAAGGAAGGTAAAGGAAATATAAGCTATGGTGATACGCTATGCTTTTATACAAGTCAGGAAATTACCAATCTATTTCCGTTATTTGCTACAGACCTTTACAGCCATCGGGTAAGCTCGCAGATCTTTGAACCCTTGTTGCGCTTAGATCCAATTACCAATGAAGTAGTTGGGCATCTTGCAAAAAGGACAGAAATAAGCGGCGACAACAAAAAGATAAAATTGTTTTTGAGAGAAGACGTTTATTTTCATGAGGATCCATGCTTTTCAACGAGTCCTAATAAACTAACCGCTTTTGACGTTAAATTCTGTTTGGATTTTGCTTGTTCTAATGTATCGCTCAATAATTCGGGTAAGATTTTAAGTGAGAAAATTGTGGGGGGAGAAGAACATTATTCGCAAAGTAGCAAACAGATTGGCAAAGGGGTTTCCGGAATCAAAATAATTAATGATTATTGTATTGAAATAACCTTGATAGAGCCTTACGTTAACTTTCAAAAATTATTGACTAGCGCAAGCTATGGTATGTTTTCCAAAATTGCCTTTGACTACTATGGGAAAAAAATCGTGGGTCACCCTATTGGAACTGGTCCATTTATCTATGGTGAAAGAAATCAGAAACAGTTGATTCTTAATTATAATCCACACTATTGGAAAAAAGATAGCTATGGAAACCAATTACCCTATTTAAATGCTTTAAAAATAAAAGTTTCAGAGAAGAAGAAAACAGAATTTGATCTATTTAGAAAAAGGGAAATTGATGTGGTTTTTGAGGTTCCGTCTGAATCATTAAACTTTCTTTTAGGGAGTCTCCAAGACGCCCAAAATGGCAGTACAATTTCACATCGGGTATTAGTTTCTCCTGGCACTAGTATGGCATACTTAGGTTTTAATACAACAAGAATGCCTCTAAGCAATATAAACGTTAGGATGGCTATTGACTGCATGATAAACAGAGATATATTATGCAATACCATTTTAAATGGTGATGGCTCCCCTGCTTTACATGGCTTTGCTC
The DNA here is from genome assembly GCA_947462255.1 of Flavobacteriales bacterium. Classification (GTDB taxonomy): domain Bacteria; phylum Bacteroidota; class Bacteroidia; order Flavobacteriales_D; family Crocinitomicaceae; genus UBA952. The sequence goes on from CANHOA010000001.1 coordinate 136,258, forward strand.
CAACTTCAAGTTATTATAATAACCCGTTAATCCCTATGCGACAATACGATGTTGAAAAAGCGAAAAAGCTGCTAGAAAAAGCTGGCTACAAGAACGGGCAAAACTTCCCTCCGTTAAAAATGTTTATCGCTGGAACTAAAGAAAGTGCTTCCTTAAAATGGGGGCAATACATCTGTGATGAATTAAGAAATACCTTAGGTATAAATGTGGAAATTTTGACCGGAGACTTTGCTGCTCGTGAAAAAGCTATTGCAAATAATGAAATAGATATTTGGAGCGTAGGATGGGTGCCTGATTATCCTGATCCCGAAAGTTATTTTAGTCTTTTTTATAATCGAAGCAAGCTGCCCGGATTTGAATCCTCTATTTTTCCCTATTTATCCTCCGAATACTATAACCAATGCTATTATTCTGCTACAATAGAGCGAAACGTTGAAAAAAGACAAGGCTTGTTTAATAGCTGCGATTCTATACTTAGGTGTGAGGCTATTATATTACCGATTTTAATTGATGACTTTGTCGCCATAATCAATTTAAGAGTGCGAAATTTTAAGCTAAATCCCTTAGGGATTGTAGATTTTTCAACTGTTTACATTAAAGAATTAAACTGATTAGCTTAACATTTCGTTCACCCATTGCTTCCCCCAATTGTCAATCTCCTCAGTGCTCCATAAGGCAGGATAAAAAATTCGCTTTTGAAACCGTGGTGGTAAATACTTTTGCCAATTCGTTCCTCCAGTGGCGGCAACGTCTGTTTCACCCTTATTAAGGTAGCGAACAGCTGACTTGTAATGCGCTAAAGGCCAATTAACATTAACATTAAGATCATTTGTACGAAGAGTATTGATGACAGAAGAACTGTTTCTGTCGGCCTCAGGGAGCCTTAAATAGACCTGCCAAAGGTTATTACTTTTACACATATTCGCCACTTCAATAAATCGTGCTTTATACTTTTGTTCGAATTGTGTAAGGGTAAGTGTTGCTTTTCCGGAAACTTCCTCCGTTGCCCCTTCTTTCCAGTATAAGTGATCAAAAAGCGTATGAATATCTGTTTCCATCTTCAAAGCCTCTTTCTTCTCTTTTACAAGTAAATTAATAAGATCGGTACTATAAAATTCGATTTCACGATATTGTGCTGATTGAAAACCACTCGCTGGCAACAAGGACATTCTAAATTTTAAGAATTGGGCCCTTTCCATTCCGCTTACCATAATCTCAAAACTCTTTATCAATGCTTCAAAATATCGATTTATCCTCGTAACACGATCCACAAAGAATGTGGCGTCTATTTCTAAATTCTTACCTAATTGCTCAAATTCATTGAGTGCCATCTTGAAATACAGCTCCGTAATTTGATGATAAATAATAAATACTTTTTCGTCTGGGAAACTAGTCTTGGGCTTCTGTAAGCTTAACAATGTTTCAAGTTCAATATAATCCCAGTAAGTGGTTACCTCAGCATACAACAGACCATCTAAATAAGATAATAAATCTTGACCTAATACAGCATATTTGTCATTTAATAATTCAAGGCGCTTAATAATTTCTGGGGTCAGTTGCATTCTTATTAGTTTATCAATCGAAATTACTAAAAATATTTAGCTGAGTCGAAACAAAAAATTACTTTTGCTTAATTAAGTTCAATATCATGATAAACTACAACCCTAAAAGTTGGATTCAACTAATTTTTTCATTGAATAAAAGCGACACCATTCGTATTCTTTGGAAGCAATTAATTTTTATTTCTTTACTCGCAACCATAATTATTATCTTGTTACATCTTATGCCGGATACAAATCAAGATAAATTAAGCTCCTATACCAAGGAATTAACAGCTATCTATTCTTTAATTGGATTTGTAATGTCCTTATTATTGCTTTTTCGGACAAATGGGGCTTATGACAGATGGTGGGAAGGAAGAAAACTATGGGGCGCCATTGTCAATGACTGTCGAAGTGGGTTCTTAAAAATTACAACTCGAATTAGTAATGAAGAAGATAAAAAAGAATTTGAGCGGTTATTTAGCCTTTATATTTACAATGCGAAAAATAATTTAAGGGCAAATAAAAAAAATTTAGTGTTTCAAAAATATGAAGATCCCTCGAAAGACAATAGTCCGGTGCAGGTAATGAAATTAATTTACATTAAATTACGAGCATTAGAAAAGCAAGGAGAATTAAGTCAGGGTGATCTTATCCAAATCGATGTTAATTTAAATAGCTTAATCGCTTCTTTAGGAGGTTGTCAGCGTATTAAAAACACACCAATTCCATTTTCATACAGCATCTTTATTAAGAAATTTATCTTTTTATATGTGATTACCTTACCGATTGTGTTTTTTCATTTTGACTATTGGGCTGTTCTAATCACGACCTTTGTTTTTTACGCATTGGTTAGCATGGAAGTTCTTGCAGAAGAAATTGAAGATCCTTTTGGAACCGATGCTAATGACCTACCCTTGGATCAAATTTGTCAAACAATTAAGCAAGACCTTAATAACATTATAGAAAATTAGAGTGTGATATGCGTTGAACGTATATTTCTTTTCATAAATTTAGAGGCTGCCTCATCAAAGAAGTCACTGTTTTCAGTAGTAAAATAAACCACCGTTCCATCCTTAGAAAGAGTATTGTCGAGCGCTGTATGTCGAGACAAATAGTCAATTAATTTATCAGCAACTAAGGCCCCTTGCGCGAGTACTTGAATTTCTTTTCCAGCGATTTCTTTAATATAGCTTTCAATAACAGGGTAATGCGTACATGCTAAAACTAGGGTGTCAATGGCCTTGTTTTGTGATAATAATGTTGAGATATCTGCTTTAATAATCATTTTTCCAGCATCAGTATTATGCATGTTGTTTTCAATCAGGGAAACCCACATTGGACATGCGTGCTGAACTAAAGTAACGTTAGGTGCAAATTTTTTCAACTCAATACCATACGAATTTGAATTGACTGTACCTTGCGTAGCAAGCACCCCTACACAATTAGTTGAAGTAACACTGCTGATGTATTCCGTACAAGGCCTTATTACGCCTAACACTCTTTTTTGATTCCCAAAACGCACTAAATCGTTTTGCTGGATAGTTCGAAGGGCTTTAGCGGATGCCGTATTACATGCAATAATAATTAATTCACATCCTTGACTAAACAAAAACTCCACGGCTTCGAGCGTATAAGAATATATCACATCAAAAGAACGATTTCCATAAGGTGCCCTTGCATTGTCTCCAAAATAAATATAGTCGTAGCTAGGTAATTTTTCTAATAATTCAGACAAGACGGTTAGGCCGCCATAACCCGAATCAAAAACGCCAATAGGGACCTTTTTCATAGCTCAAAACTACATAAAAAAAGGGCAACCAACGATTGCCCTTCTAAAATTGATCGAATAAATTATTTCTTCATTGCCTCGGCATCCAAACGTAATAATTCAATTAAAACTTCTGCTGTAATATCCATACCACCTTTAAAATATAGCGTAGTGGACTCGTCGATTACGTAATTAATTTTTTTTCTGTCTGAAACAATTTCAACTGATTTCTGAACCATTTCTAGAATCGGCTTATTTAATTCTTGATTATAGATTTGCAATTCTTGCTGAAGCGCTGTTTGCCTATCTTCAAGCCCTTGTTGCTTTTTCATTATTTTTTCCTCTTCGATTTTTAAAATAACTGGAGACCAAGAACCTTTATTTTGTTCATATTTTTTGTATGCCTCTTCTAAATCTTTTTGAATTTCGGTAAGTTCTTTATACCCATCTTGTTCAAATTTCTTAAGCTTCTCCATAGCGGCTTTACGGGAAGGCATCGTATCTAATAACTGTTGTGAATTAACATGAGCTAACTTCATTTGTGCATTTGCATTAATTGCGGCAAGCATTAACGCGATAACAAGAACTACTTTTTTCATTTTTCTATATATAAATTAACTAATTACTCTTTACTTATTCCCATTTCCTCTAACACCGTATTGCTAATGTCGTATTCTTTTTCAGCGTAAACCAAATTACTTTGGTTAGACTTGTCAAATACAAAAGCATACCCCTCTCTTTTTGCAATTTTCTTCATCGCGTTAAACACACGATCTTGGATTGGCTGGATAAACTCTTGTCTTTTTAAAAAATATTCACCGTTAACACCAAAATACTGCGTTTGCAATTCTATTGTTTCTTTATCTAATTTTTCAATTTCGCTTTTTCGTTTTTCTTTTTCTTCATTCGGTAATAATACTTCTTCTTTGTTAAAGTTATCTCGCTTTGTTTTTATAAAAGTAAAGCGATCTTCCACTTCTTTTGTCCATTTAAGGGACAACTTATCAAGTTTTTCTTTTGCTTCAATATATTCTGGAATATTTTTTAGAATATAATCCGAATCAATAAATGCGTATGACTGCGCTTTAGCAAAGCCAATGCCAAATAAAAACAAAATACTAAATAATATTATTTTCATTTCAAAATTTTTTGGTGCTTCGGAACGGCGAAGTTAAGATATTATTGCAAATTTCTATCATAATTCGCCAAGATTCATACCAATAGTAAAGCTCAATTTTGGGTTAAACCCTTTTTGCTGAATGGATTGATCTGAAGTTCCTCCGAGTCCACTTGACCAACTATCTAGGCGGTCAAAACCTAAGCCATAATCTAAGCCTAACATTCCAAACATAGGCAAAAAGACACGAATCCCTACACCAGCAGTTCGTTTAACATTGAAAGGGTTAAATTTATCAAAAGTGGGATAAGAATTCCCTGCCTCTAAAAATACTAAGGCATAAAAAGTGGCTTGAGGATTAAGTGAAATAGGATAACGAAGTTCTAGCGTGTATTTTGCTACAATTGGATCACCACCAGTAGAAGAAACAGATTGATCCTCATATCCTCTCAATGCAATGATTTCCCTGCCTCCTAACTGATTAACACCAGAAAGGCCACTTCCTCCTACTGAATACCTTTCAAAAGGCGTCACACCCTTGGATAAGTTATATGCCCCGATATAACCAAAGCCAAATCTTGGCATTAGAATTAATTTTTTATCCGGTGTTAGCGGTAAATACCATTCTCCTGTAAATTTAAAACGATAGTATTCTAGATAATGATAGCGGTCTTTGGGAGATAAGGAGCTGTAGTCTTTATCTGGTAAAAAGGCAGAATAAGGAAGGGTCGCTTTAGCAGTAAATGTAAAATTAGACCCGCTTTGAGGATAAATTGGCGCGCTCACGGAACTTCGCTGTAGTATATATTTTAACGCAATATCATTCGCGTATCCTTGCGGGAACAAAGGAAATCGGAAATCTTTAACAACGTCATAATACTGATAACTAAGGTCATAGTATGCAGTAAAATAATCATCTGGCCACCTCTTTCTTCTTTGAAGTCCGCACCCTACACCAGTAATCGATAGGCCAGTATAAGCAGGATTTGATCGAATAAGTCCATTAGACGATAATGCTGTATTATTTATCCAAAACGACAAGGAATTTGCTTTCTTGCCACCTAACCAAGGTTCAGTAAATGAAAAATTATATCCTTGGTAAAAACGCCCATTTGATTGCGCGCGAATAGAAAGTCGCTGACCATCTCCTGAAGGCAATGGGGTCCATGCAGATTTATTAAAAATATTTTTCGCGGAAAAATTATTAAATGTTAATCCCAGAGTGCCGATGATTCGCCCTGAAGATGTTGGTCCTGCTCCACCATAACCACCTGATAATTCAATTTGATCAGAAGACTTTTCTTCAACAACATACTCAATATCAACAGTTCCTTTTGCAGGGTCGGGCAGAGGGTTTACCTGAAAGCCTTGCTCGTTGAAAAACCCTAATTGTGAAAGTTCACGTTGCGTTCTGATAATATCTGCTTTATTAAAAAGGTCACCAGGTTTGGTTCTGATTTCGCGTAAAATGACATAGTCATTTGTTTTATTATTTCCACGAATAGTGATTTCCCCGATTCGAGCTTCTTTCCCCTCTATAATCCTTATTTGGTAACTGATTTTATTATTTGACACATTGGTTTCTACGGGAATTACCTGGAAAAATAAATGCCCTTTATCCATATAAAGCGAAGAAATATCCCTCCCATCACCATTCCCTTTAAGACGTTGATCGAGCAAATCTTTGTTAAAAACGTCCCCGTTTTTTATTCCTAAGACCGTGTCTAAAAAGCTAGATCTATATTTTGAATTCCCGATCCAATCAATATCCCCAAAAAGGTACTTTTCGCCTTCATTAATGATAATGTTTATGGCAAGATTTTTAGCATCAACCTTATAAACGGTATCAAAGGTTATCATAGCATCCCTTAAACCAACAGCATTAAACTTAGCTAGCAAAGCGAGTTTATCTTTTTCATAGGTAGATGTGGTGAATTTAGATCGCTTAATAATTCTCAGAATCGACTTCTGCTTCGTGTCTTTCATAGCAAGCTTCAATTTCCATGTTGGAACACTTAGGTTTCCGGAAATAGCAAGCGGTTTTATTCCAATTTTCACCCCCTTCTCAACGTTAATTAAAAATATTTCAGAGTCATTAATTAAGGTGTCTTTTATTCTGCTAATATCAACTGATACATCATAATATGATTTATCCCTAAAATAGCCTTTGATTTTATTTTTTGTTTGAAATACTAAGTTTTCAGTTATCGTTTTTCCAGAGAACAATGAAATTTCTTCACGTACTTTATCTGCTTCCCGTCGCGATATTCCTGTGAACTTGAACCTTGAAAGCTTCGGTCTTGTCGTCAGCTCTATGACAAGGTAAATGACGCCTGCAACTTCTTTCTCGGCATAAATAGAGATGTTTGAAAAAAGACCTTCATCCCAAAGCCTTCGTATTGCATTAGAGATTTGGTCGCTTGGCAGTTTGATGTTTTGACCTTGCTTAAGTCCTGCGATAAGTTTGATGCCTTGATGATCGAAATTATCCGCGCCAATAACACGAATGGGTCCTATTTCATATTCGACCGGAGAGGAATAGTCAAAACTCAACTCCCCAAATGTAATGGGATCAGTTTGAGCAAAGGAAATTATTTGCGTTATTAAGAAAAAAAACAAGCTTATTCTTTTCATGTTTTATTATACTATTTGTTCTGAAGTTTTTCCAAACCGCCGCTCTCTTTTTTGATAATCAATAATGGCGGCAAGTAAGTGTTCTCTTCTAAATTCTGGCCAATAGATGTTCGTAAAATGAAATTCTGTATAGGCAATTTGCCAAAGCATAAAATTACTTACGCGATTTTCCCCACTCGTTCTAATCAATAATTCTGGATCTGGAATAGCGTTGGTATACAAATAATTCGATATTAATTCTGGTGTTATTTGTGCCGCGCTTATATTTTTTTCGTTTAATAAAATAGAGTGAAACGCTCTAGTTATCTCTATTCTAGCGCTGTAGTTTATTGCTAATACAAGCGTAATTCCCGTATTGTTTTTTGTTTTTTCAATCGCATTCTCAATGCTAAGCTTGCAGTTTTCTGGAAGCCCATTAATATCGCCAATTGTCATCAATCGTACGCCATTATTATCAAGGCTATCGAGTTCTGAGGTAATTGCATCAATGAGCAGGTTCATTAATCCATCAATTTCTTTTTGAGGCCTTGACCAATTTTCTGTAGAAAAGGCATAAAGGGTCAAAAATTTTACACCGAAATCTTTTGCTGTTTTTAGTGTATCGCGAACTGCCTCTACTCCTGATGCGTGACCAAAAAGACGATCTTTTCCTTGTTCTTTTGCCCAACGGCCATTCCCATCCATGATGATTGCAATATGATTAGGAATATTATTAAGATCTAAGGCCGACATTGACACTATTTATTTATTGCTAAAATAAGGAAAGTATTCACGGTAAAAAAATAATTTGCCTTCAGTGAGCCCCTTGAAGAATTAATATCGAGGGCCTTTTTATTCAGCAAGGACAATTGCATTATTAGTTAACATTTCAAGAATGCCTCCTTTTATCTCATACACGCCTATTGATTTATCAGTGGGATCAATTTTCAAGCTACCTAAGTCTTCTGATTCATTTGATAATTTAATCCTAACTTCTCCTGACTTTAGTGCGGAAATAATATCCGAGTGATTACTTAATAATTGGAACTGCCCGCTTAAACCGGGAAGGGTCACAGAAACGACTTCTCCTTTAAAAATTATTGATTCTGGGGTAACTATTTCAAGTTTCATCACTTTAATTATTTAGGCTTCAGCCATCATTTTTTCACCTGCATCAATTACGTCCTGTATTCCGCCTTTCAAATTAAAGGCTGCTTCAGGATATTGGTCGTATTTACCATCTAATATATCATTAAATGCTTTAATGGTATCATTGATGTCAACCAAAACGCCTGGTAATCCCGTAAATTGCTCTGCTACGTGAAAAGGTTGTGATAAAAAGCGTTGAACCCTTCTAGCTCTATGAACGACTAGTTTATCATCTTCGGATAATTCATCCATTCCAAGAATTGCAATAATATCTTGTAGTTCTTTATATCGTTGAAGGGTTAATTTAACGCGTTGTGCACAGTTATAATGTTCATCACCCACAATTTCCGGGGTTAGAATTCTAGAAGTAGAATCTAATGGATCAACAGCTGGATAGATACCAAGTTCAGCAATTTTTCTAGACAATACCGTTGTAGCATCAAGATGCGCAAAGGTATTTGCTGGAGCAGGATCTGTTAAATCATCTGCAGGAACATATACTGCTTGAACGGAGGTAATTGAACCACTTTTTGTTGAGGTAATTCGCTCTTGCATTTGACCCATCTCTGTTGCCAAAGTCGGTTGATACCCAACCGCAGATGGCATTCTGCCTAAAAGCGCAGAAACCTCTGATCCAGCTTGTGTAAACCTAAAGATATTATCAACAAAAAATAAAATGTCTTTTCCTTGACCTTGGCCATCGCCATCTCGAAAATATTCTGCAATAGTAAGACCGGAAAGTGCTACCCGAGCACGTGCTCCTGGAGGCTCATTCATTTGACCAAAAACAAACGTTGCTTTGGACTCCTTCATTTCCTCTAAATCAATTTTAGTTAGGTCCCATCCGCCTTCTTCCATTGAATGCATGAACTCTTTCCCATACTTGATAATGCCTGATTCCAACATTTCTCTTAATAAGTCATTTCCTTCTCGTGTTCGTTCACCTACACCAGCAAAAACTGACAATCCACCATGCCCCTTAGCTATATTATTAATGAGTTCTTGAATCAATACTGTTTTTCCAACGCCCGCACCACCAAAAAGACCAATTTTTCCTCCTTTTGCATAAGGCTCAATTAAGTCGATGACTTTAATTCCCGTTAATAGTATTTCAGTTGCTGTTGATAATTGATCAAATTTCGGCGCCTCTCTATGGATTGGCATACCTCCTTCATTACTTACTACATTTATACCGTCAATAGCTTCACCAATAACATTAAAAAGACGGCCTTTAATTTTTTCGCCCACAGGCATTTTTATCGCTGAACCTGTAGAAACGACTTCCATTCCTCTGGTAAAACCATCGGTTGAATCCATTGAGATAGCCCTAATTGAATTTTCCCCAACGTGAGATTGCACTTCAAGCACAACTCGCGTTCCATCTTTTTTTGTTACTTCTAATGCGTCAAAAATAGTTGGTAACTCTACCCCATTTTCGAAACTTACATCCACTACTGGACCAATTACCTGGGATACTTTTCCTTTTGAAATTAACATGGAAATACTTTTTAAATTTGGGTGCAAATATAGCAATTTATATTTGATTATTAGGGACGAAAAAGAGCAAAAATTTATTATCTATTTTATCCTTATTCTCTTACGAGAAATTTCGCGGTGAAAAAGGAAAATAGAATGCCTGTTGCAATTAATACCATCATTGAAGTAAATACCTCAAGAAAATTCACCTGAATAGGAAATGGTAATCCCCCTCCCGGTATCGTTATTAAACTATATTTTAACTGCAGAATACAAATGCCTAGGCCAACCAACACCCCTAAAAAAATGCCAGATCCTGATATTAAAACACCTTCAAAAAAGAATATTGAAAAAACATTTTTCTTAGTTAAACCAATACTTTTAAGCACACTAATACTTTCTTTTTTCTCTAAATAAATCATTGTAATTGACGCTACCAAATTAAATACGGCCAAAAGAAAAATGAATAATAAAATAAGCAAGACAATTAACTTTTCGCTTTTACTGGTTTTGTAAATCAACTCGTTTTTTTCCGCATTCGTTTTAACAATAAAATTATCTCCTAGCAGTTTTTCAATTTGACCTTTTATTTTCTCATTGTCCTCGCCGGATTTTGGTTGAATATAGATGTGTGTTAGTTGATCCTCAAGATTGAGTAAGTTTTTCACAAAATACAAGTTGGCTAGAACAACTGACTCATTCGTTTCTTTATTGTAATTAATGATTCCATTAATATTGAAAGGTGTTTGAAAAAATGGGTTTTTCCCTAATTTTAATTTTATGTTGTTTTTTGGGGCGTAAATTATAATATTGTCTGATTCAGCACTAACATTACTAAGCGATAAATTATTGGCAAGACCGGCTCCAATTAGCCCGAAATTATTTTCTTCTTGTTCATCTTGGGGAAGAAGTGGCTTTCCCAAAATTAAATGGTCTTTTTGGTGAATATTAATCATCTCCAAAAATTGTAATTCAACCCCCATTATAGTGGCATTCACCCATTTCTCTTCATTACGTAAAATCACCGTTTCTTCTATGCCTTTAGAAATACGTGATAGACCTTTTAAATTGGATAACTTTATCCAAGGGACTTGATTTTCAATCATCGTTTTCCCCTTACTTGGCGTAATTATTACGCCTTGGTCAAATTCCGTATACAAATCACCAATCATCGATTCGATGCCGTTAAATGATGACAATAATATAATCATTGCGGCGGAAATAACCATAACCCCCATTACAGAAATACGCGTAATAATAGTTACGGCTTGACGCTTGTTTTTAGAAAACAAATACCTAAGCGCTATGTAGAAGGGAACTTTAATTATTGTCTTTTAGAAGTTCATTAATTTTGCTAGCATATTCCATTGAATCATCAATATAAAAGGTAAGAGTAGGTATTTTTCGAAGATTTTTTAGGCGTTGGCCTATTATCCCCCTTACTTTTCCTTGATTTATTTGAATTGATTTTAATACTTCCTCTGGACTAGGATGCGCATAAATACTTAGGTAGCACCTCGCAAGCGATAGGTCTTTGGTTATTCTCACCACCGTTACAGACACCATGGCGCCTAAACATATTTCTGCAGAAAGTCGCTGAAATAAAACGCCTAATTCCCCTTGGATTGCAGCTTCAATTTTTTGTTGTCTTACACTACTCATAAAGCAAAGTTAAGAAACTTAGGTGCTACTAATTGAAAAACAAGTATACAAATGTATCTTTGTTGTTAAATTGTCTGCTTTAAAACAAATATATAGGTATACCTTCAGGTATAAAGGCGTCGCTCTTCTGGTGGTGTTGTGTAATTTATTATTTGTCGTCTTCAATTTACTTTCACTTGTTTTATTTATACCAGTACTTCAATTAATTTTCAGAAAACCAGAAGAAATTACTCCGGTAAGTGCACCGCTATGGGATAGTTCTTTTGGTGGCTTATTTTCTTATGTAAAGGATTGGTATAATTTTACCATGTATGACTTGGTTTCACAAAATCCAAAAGAGGCCCTATTATTCGTTTGCATTACTGTCATGTTCGCTTTTTTCTTCAAGAATCTATTTCGTTATGGAGCGGTGTATTTTCAATCGCAATTAAGAATGGCAGTTGTTAGGGATGTACGAGATAAATTATTTGAAAAAATTCTTGTTTTGCCTTTGGCTTACTATTCTAATGAAAGAAAAGGAGATTTGATGGCTAGAATGAATAGTGATGTTGGGGAGGTAGAAATTGCAGTTGTCAGTATGTTAGAGCTTTTGTTTCGAGAACCAATTGCAGTCGCCATAAATATTGTATCACTTGTCTATCTTAGCCCGGAACTGACCTTGATTTCATTATTTTTATTGCCTATCTCGGCGTTCGTTATTTCTAGCATCGGAAAAAGTTTAAAAAGAACTGCAAAGGCAGGGCAAGAGCAAACCGGACTGCTTTTTTCTGCAATGGAAGAGGCTTTGTCTGGAATACGTATTATTAAAGCATTTAATGCAAATGGATTCATATTAAAAGGATTCAAGAAAATTAATCTTACTCATCAAAAGCTTATTACAAAAACGTTTCGAAAAAAAGATCTTTCCCCACTCCTCAACGAAACCTTAGGCGCAATGGTAATGCTTTGTTTGGTTTGGTTTGGCGGCGGGCTGATTTTGGATAATAAAGGTGCTGGACTAACTGGTGAAGTATTTATGACTTTTATTATTGTTTTCTCTCAACTACTTCGGCCTATTCAGGGCATCTCTTCTTCGATTGCGAACATGACCAAAGCAAAGGTTTCTTTAGATAGAATTAATGATATTATCCAAGAAGACGAAAAAATAGTTGAAAAAGAAAATGCAGTAAGAATAGATGACGTAACATTGGGGGTAGAATATAAAAACGTATCGTTCCGTTACGGACAAGAAAGCATCCTAAAATCCATCGATCTTTCTGTAAAAAAGGGGAGCACTATCGCCTTAGTCGGTGAATCTGGCAGCGGGAAATCAACCATGATGGATTTATTGCCTCGTTTTTACGATGTGGAATCAGGAGAAATAACAATTGACGGACTTAACATAAAAGACTTAGCCATTCATTCATTAAGAAATTTAATTGGTATCGTTTCTCAGGAATCGATTTTATTTAATTCAAGTATTACAGAAAATATTGCCTTCGGTGATGAGAATCCGTCACAAGAAAAGGTGATAAAAGCAGCAAAAAATGCTAATGCTTACGACTTTATTATGGAGTTAGAAAATGGTTTTGACACCATAATTGGAGAGCGAGGGAATAAACTTTCTGGGGGCCAAAAACAACGATTAAGCATTGCACGAGCAATTTATTTAGACCCTAAAATATTAATCTTGGATGAGGCCACTTCTGCATTAGATACAGAATCAGAACAACTTGTTCAGGAAGCATTAGAGCGAATCATGATCGGAAAAACCACCTTTATTATCGCTCATCGATTAAGTACAATTATCAATGCAGAGCAAATCATCGTTTTATCTAAAGGTGAGATTGTGGAGCGTGGTAATCACCAAGATTTGCTAAAACAAAATGGTTTTTATGCAAAATTTTGTTCGCTTCAAGGAATAAACAGTAAATAAACCCATAAAAACGACAACGTTTTGCTATAAATTGCGTTATAAAATCCCATGCGTGCTGCCCTATACCCGTATTTATTAATCCTCTTTGTAATTCTTCTATTTACGAGGGTTCATGGGCAATTAATTACAAATACAGCTCAGCCACCTCAAAGCTTGGTTCAAAACGTATTGTTAGGACAAGGTGTTACGGTTTCGAACATTATGTTTAATGGCAGTAATGCTGCCATTGGCTCATTTACCGCTGCAGGTACAAACCTCGGAATAAACCAAGGGCTTGTGATGACTACCGGAACAGTATTAAATAACGGTTCTGGACCACATGGCCCAAATAACCTGCCGAGTTGCGGAATGGATAATAATATCGGGGGATCAGGATTACTATCTAATCTTATTGGTAATACACCAACCTATAATGCTGCGATTTTAGAATTTGACTTCATTCCCTTTTCAGACACGGTTAAATTTAAATATGTATTCGGTTCAGATGAATACCCTGAATTCGCTCCACCTAACAACTCAGGATATAATGACGTCTTTGGGTTTTTTATTTCTGGTCCAGGAATAGTGGGCATGCAAAATATTGCTAAGCTTCCAAATAATGGTGGTATTGTCTCTATAAATAATGTCAATGCAATTACCAATCCTCAATACTTTAATGCCAATGGAGATGGTAATATGGCGCCATATAATAGTTCACCATTATATATTCAGTATGATGGCTTTACAGAGGTGCTTGAGGCTATTTCTCAAGTTCAATGTGGGCAGACTTATCATTTAATAATCGCGATTGCTGATGTGGGAGATGGAAGTTGGGATTCGGGAATATTCCTAGAAGCGAATAGCCTGAGCTCTATAACTCCCGTAAGCATTTCATATGCTATGTCTCAACAAGTTTATCAAGATCCTGCGTGGATGGCTGAGGGATGTGTGACGAGCACGGTCACCATACAAAGAAGTAATAACATCAACACGGCTTTAACCATTCCCATTGTCATCAGTGGCACAGCCCAAAACATGCTTGACTATTCCGGAATACCTAACAACATAACTTTTCCCGCTGGTCAAAGCTCGGTTTCTTTCACGATTAATCCATTAGCTGATAATCTATCCGAAGGATTAGAAAGTATAATTATGAGTTTTGGTGTAACAGATCCTTGTGGAAATCTAACCCCAATTCCACTTACCCTTTTCATTCAGGATGTAATGCCTTTAGTCTTATCTCTTCCGGACACTACGGTTCTTTGTCCTGGTAATGCCGTTAGTCTTACGCCAACATTATCTGGAGGCATTCCCCCATACACGTACTTATGGAGCACTGGAGCAAGCACAAATTCTATTTCAATTGTTGCTAATTCATCCTCTACCGTGTATCTTATGATTAATGATAATTGTTCTGGACAAACTATTTCTGATTCTGCCATTATTACTGTTCCTGTTTATGCTCCCTTATCACTAAGCGTTTCAAATGATATTGTTGAAATTTGTCCTTACTTGCCTCAAACACTCTATGCATACCCATCTGGAGGTGCTGGGTCGTATAGCTTCACTTGGAAAAAAAATAATAGTGTTGTGGGAACATTAGATAGCTTGATTGTGAACCCTTCGGCAACAAGTGTTTATGTCGTTACAGTTGTCGATAATTGTGGGGAAACGGTATCTGATACGATTACCTATACCATCTCTAGTCCTCCATTATTGGTGAGCACAAGCCCTGTCATTAAAATTTGTATCGGTGATAGTGCATACATATCCGCAAGTGCAACTGGGGGCTATGGTAATTATTATTTTTTATGGCCCTTAACTGGAGAAACGAGTACAGGTATTTGGGTACATCCCACCACTAGCTCGGTCTACCAAGTGATCGTTTCCGATGAATGCCAATCCTTTACTGTCAGCGGTTTTTGTCAGGTTCTTGTTGTTAAGCCCGTGGCTGATTTTATGGTTATGAGTAATTCAATTACTGAAGGATTACCTATTTCATTCTTGAACCAGACTCAAAATGGCTATGGCTATACTTGGTTATTTGGTGATGGCGGGACATCATACGATATTCACCCTGTGCATACTTATGTCTCTGAAGGCACTTATTATGTTACCTTATTTGCAACAGACATCAACGGTTGTAAGGACAGTATAACCAAGCCGATTTTCATTCAAGAAGAACTTTATATTTATATCCCAAATACTTTTATCCCGGATGAAAATAGAATCAACGATGTTTTCTCTGGTTCTTTTGTCGGGGTAGAATGGATTAAAATAGACGTTTTTAACCGATGGGGTGAACTTGTATTTAGCTCGGAAGATTTAGACTTTTCCTGGGATGGAAAATACCAGGGAGTAGATTGTCAAAGCGGTGTGTATACCTGGAAACTTTTTTATAGACCTAATAATCTTCAAGAGTTATTAATGATGGGCCATGTTAATATTATTCGATAAAGCAAGTTGCCCTTTGTTGCTTTAATCGTAATTTTGCATCTGTATGAAAAACATTCGAAATTTTTGCATTATTGCGCATATTGATCACGGAAAAAGCACCTTAGCAGATCGGCTACTTCAAACAACGGGGACTATTTCCGACAGGGACATGAAAGCGCAAGCCCTTGACGATATGGATTTGGAGCGAGAGCGTGGAATTACGATTAAGAGTCATGCTATTCAAATGAATTACTCAAAAGACGGGCAGGACTATATTCTTAATTTAATTGACACACCCGGCCACGTTGATTTTTCATACGAAGTTTCTCGTTCAATTGCCGCCTGTGAAGGAGCGCTGTTAATCGTTGATGCCTCTCAAGGAATAGAAGCACAAACTATTTCTAATTTATATTTAGCCTTAGAACATGACTTGGAAATTATTCCCATTTTAAATAAAATGGATTTACCTGGGGCCATGCCTGAAGAAGTTTCTGATCAAATAATTGAATTAATCGGATGTGATGTAAGCGAAATTATTCAAGCTTCAGGAAAAACCGGATTAGGTGTGGAGGAAATTCTTTCAGCCGTAATTAATCGTATTCCGGCACCCAAGGGTGATGAAAATGCACCACTCCAAGCTATGATTTTTGATTCTGTATTTAATTCGTTTAGAGGAATTATTGCCTATTATAGAATTCGAAATGGGGTTATCAAAAAGGGTCAAAAGATTCGTTTTATGAATTCTGGTAGAGATTATAATGCCGATGAAATTGGGATTCTAAAAATGGAGTTGTCGCCTAGAAAAGAAGTTCGTGCTGGAGATGTTGGCTATATTATTTCCGGTATCAAACAGGCGAATGAAGTTAAAGTTGGCGACACCATTACCGGATCTGAAAACCCTTGTGAAATCGCTATAAAAGGTTTTGAAGACGTTAAACCAATGGTTTTTGCTGGTATTTATCCTGTGGATACAGAAGATTATGAAGAACTAAGGTATTCCATGGAAAAATTACAGCTTAATGATTCCTCCTTGATTTTTGAACCTGAGTCTTCACAAGCACTCGGATTTGGTTTTCGATGTGGGTTTTTGGGAATGTTGCACATGGAAATTATTCAAGAGCGACTTGAAAGAGAATTCAATATGACCGTTATAACAACCGTTCCGAATGTTTCCTACAAGTCCTATATGAAAAAGGACCCCGACAAGATGATGATTGTCAATAATCCATCTGAATTGCCAGACCCATCTGGAATGGATCGAATTGAAGAGCCATACATTTCAGCTCAAGTTATTACCAAAACAGAATACGTTGGGTCAATAATGACACTATGTATAGAAAAACGAGGCGAGTTAAAAAACCAAGTTTATTTAACCCAAGATCGTGTTGAAATCTCTTTTGAGATGCCATTAGCCGAAATTGTATTCGATTTTTATGATCGACTGAAGTCTGTGTCTCGTGGCTATGCCTCATTTGATTATCATCCGATTGGCTACCGAGAATCTGATTTAATTAAATTAGATTTAATGTTAAATGCTGAGCAAGTTGATGCGCTTTCTGCTTTAGTACATAGGAGTAATGCCTTTGATTTAGGGAAAAGAATCTGTATAAAATTAAAAGAGTTGATCCCTCGCCAACAGTTCGAAATTCCGATTCAAGCGGCAATTGGAGCAAAAATCATTGCCCGTGAAACCATAAAAGCATTAAGAAAAGATGTTACTGCTAAATGTTACGGTGGTGATATTTCCAGAAAAAGGAAATTATTAGAGAAACAAAAAGAAGGTAAAAAAAGAATGCGACAAGTGGGGCGTGTAGAAGTTCCTCAAGAAGCTTTTCTTGCAGTATTAAAACTTAACGATTAAACAAATGGATATTATCAATCACTTACACTCAGGATTAAGGTGGGTTGCCCTAATCTTATTAATTTGGGCTATTGCCAATGCCTTTTCAGCTAAACACTTTGAAAAAAAGCATAAAATGGTTAATCTATTTGCCATGGTGACCCTTCACATTCAATTGGTAATCGGATTGATTCAATACTTCACGTCCGCGAAAGTGCAATTTTCCGAAGGATGGATGCAAAATCCATTGCTCCGTTTTTATGGCATGGAACATTTGGCCGGTATGTTATTGGCCATTATTTTAATAACCATCGGATACAGCAAAGCGAAAAGAAAAGAAAATGATGCGGATAAATTTAAAGTGATCCGCTTATTTTATTCGATAGGATTAATCATAATTCTATTATCTATTCCTTGGCCATTTAGGGCTAATCTTGGTGGAGGATGGATCTAAAGATTATTTATATCTGTTCTAGCTTACTTTTATTAGTAAGTTGCTCTTCATCTGGCGATAATGTTAAACCTGGGACACCAGAAACCCCAGAAGTAGCGGGTGAAAATTTATTCATTATGCATTGTGCAGCTTGCCATGGTGATGACGGAAAATTAGGTGCTTCGGGAGCGAAAGATTTAACCGCGTCAAGATTAGGTGATGCAGCACTCACTAAAATAATTACAGAAGGAAAAAATGGGATGCCGCCGATGAAAGAATTACTTGGAAATAACGAAAACATACAGTTGGTTATTAATCATGTTAAAAAATTAAGACATTGACAGAAGGATATGACACGTCCGTGCCGAATGAAGAAGCTTGTGTTTTAGTTGGTGTTATCAGCGCAGATATAACCGAGGCAATTGCCATTGAATATTTAGACGAACTTTCCTTCTTGGCAGAAACAGCTGGCGCTACCACACAACGCACCTTCATGCAACGATTGCCCTTTCCTAATCCAAAGACCTATGTTGGCAAAGGTAAATTAGAGGAAATCAGAGAATATATTAAAGCAAGCGATATTGAATTGGTTATTTTCGACGATGAGTTATCGCCATCACAACTTCGAAATATAGAACGAGAATTAGAATGCAAAGTGCTGGATAGGCCGATACTTATTCTTGATATATTCGCAAGTCGGGCCAGCAGTTTCCATTCTAAAACACAGGTAGAATTAGCGCAGCTTCAATACATGCTGCCAAGATTAACACGCATGTGGACCCACCTCGAGCGTCAAAAAGGAGGAATTGGTCTTCGAGGGCCCGGCGAATCGCAAATTGAAACAGATAGGAGAATTATTCAAATGCGGATTTCGTTAATGAAAGAACGGCTCCAAGACATTGATAAGCAAATGACTATTCAGCGAGGAAATCGTGGGCAACTGGTGCGTGTAGCACTTGTTGGATATACCAATGTTGGGAAGAGCACACTTATGAACTTGTTGGCTAAATCTGATGTGTTTGCTGAAAACAAACTCTTTGCAACCTTAGATACTACGGTAAGAAAAGTAGTAATAGAAAACCTCCCCTTCTTACTCACCGATACGGTTGGATTCATTCGAAAATTACCACATCAGTTAGTCGAGTCTTTTAAATCTACATTAGATGAAGTGCGGGAGGCTGATATTCTCGTACATGTTTTAGATCTATCACATCCAAACTTTGAAGAGCAGTTTAATGTTGTGAATGAAACGCTTCATGAAATTGATAATACAGAAAAACCCAGTATTCTTGTGTTTAATAAAATTGACGCTTTTGCACCAATAGAATTAGATGGTGATGAAGGCGAGACGATTAATAGCATCGAAATTCTTAAAAAATCGTGGATGGCTAAAATGCAAAAAACTAAGTGTGTTTTTATTTCTGCAACCGAAAAAGACAATATTGAGGAGTTGAAATCTGTAATTTATGAAGAGGTAAAGTCGGTTTTTAGCATCCGCTACCCCTACAGTAATTTCCTTTATTAATAAAAACCGAATCGTATTAAACAAAAAAAGGGGAGCAAGCTCCCCTTTTTCAATGCATTAATTGTTAGATTATCTAACAACAACATTCTTTGTAGTTGTCGCTCCATTTGAAGTAACGGTAACGATGTAACTTCCTTTTGCAATATCTTCTGTTGAGAAAGATACCAATTGAGAACCTACTAAGTTTGTAAATGATTTAGAAACAATTGTTCTTCCTTGAATGTCAACTAATGAAACTGAAAAATCATTGTTGTTTGCTTCAAAAGAAACATTCACTAAATCAGATGCTGGGTTAGGGAATACGTTCAATGCGATTGTTTCCATTTCATTTATACCTGCAACACCTGTTTTGAATACTTTTTGCTCGCTATCACCAAAGGTTCCTCCAGAAGCTAAAGTCGCTCCAGATGCATCAACAATAGAGTATGCACCATCTCCATATTGACAGCAAATTCCATCACCGTAAACATCAAGAATCTCAAATGTATAACACGTGTTTGGAGTTAAATTAGCTTGAACTGGTGTTTGAACTGTTACACCTGCAGCTGTTAAGTCTGGTCCAAAACCAGTTCCTGAAGCTACCGTTGCTCCTGCAGCATTTTTAATAGTCCATGATGTTTCAGAACCATATGCATCTGTAGTAAGATTTACTGTTACATACTGATTAGAAGCAACTAAAGCTGTTGAAACGGAAGCATTCACACCATTGTTTGCCACGTTGGCATCACCTGTTGTAGTAACTGTAACAACCAAAGCACCACCCATAAAACTTGCAATTGGTGTACAATTAACCGTTGCAACACCGTAAGTAGCTAAACTTCCTGAATATGTTCCAGTAGAAACTGTCGTTCCTCCTTGAGTTACAGTAACTGTTGCAGCAGTTAAAGGGCTCGTACCATTGTTTTGAATCTTCACCATTGGTGTATAAGCACCTTGGCAATGAACTAAAGACCCAGTATAAGAAAGAGCAGAAACATCAGCAGGGTTTGAAGCTGGAGGAGGGCAAGAAGCAATTGAAGTATAGATTGCAGCCGCTGTTGCTTGTCCAATTTCTGTAACTATCCGATTCGGACAAATTTTGTAGATTGTTGGGAAATAAGCAATATTATAGTTGGTGTTTATAGGATTTATTGTAGCCGTGATTGGATTCGCCATCGGGAATTGTACTTGACCACCTGCATTAGGATTTGTCCAGTCACCAGGAGTTCCTGATCCGTCTAACATAGTAGCGTCAGCTGTTGTGCCATCACCCTCTACCCAAATAACCATAAGATCATCTGTAGTAGTACTAGAAACACCTGGATAACCAGCTGGTCCGTGTGCGGCATATGCATCTTCTAATGCGCCTGTTAAATGATAACTCCAACATGGACCACACCACGTTGCTGAAACATCCATAATAACTGTATAGCCAGCATCAAGATAGTCATACAATTTGTAAGAACCGTTGTTTGTCATACCGGCGGTTGATAACCACGTCTGATAAGCACTAACCGTAAAGTCTGGTGCGATGCTACCAGGAGCCAACTGAGCAAATGTTGTTGCTGATGTTGCTGAAAGCAAAAAGGCTGAGAGTAAAAGTTTTTTCATTTTTTATAAGTTTTTAAGTTGATGTAAATTTAATGTTTTTTTAAACAACTCAAAACTAAAATAAAAAAATATAGGTGTTTATCGGGAAGAATTCGGCTTTTTAGTTCAAAAGCATGCCGATTACTTTTTCTTGAGTTGCTCTAAGATAAAAAGCTCAATAGCCCCAACCATTGATGGGGCCTTGGGATGAGGCGCTTGAACATCAAGGCGTAAATTGTGCTTGTTAACTGCCATTGCGGTGGTTGGTCCAAATGCAGCTATAGCGGTGTTATTTTGCTTAAAGTCCGGGAAATTAACAAAAAGTGACTCAATTCCTCCGGGACTGAAAAACACCAATAAGTCATAATATACATTTTCTAAATCAGAAAGATCTGCCGCAACTGTTCGATATAAAATAGTTTTAAAAAACTGCATTTTGTGCTGCTCGAGTGTTTGAGGAATATTATCTCTTAAAATATCGGTGCAAGGCAGTAAAAATTTTTCTGTTTTATGCTTTGCCATTACATCTACGAGATCCTCAATGGTTTGTTTTCCGAAGAAAATTTTGCGCTTTCTGAAAGCAACATATTTTTGTAAATAAAGTGCCACTGCTTCAGAAATACAAAAATATTTCATTGATTCTGGCACCTCAAATCTAGATTCTTCGGCAATTCTAAAGAAGTGGTCTACCGCTACTTTAGAGGTGATTATTATCGCCGTGAATTCATTTAAGTTTATTTTTTGTGAGCGAAATTCCTTTACAGAAACTCCTTCCACCTTAATAAAAGGTCGAAAATCAATCTTGATTTTGTATTTAGCCGCCAACTCGAAATAGGGTGATTTATCACCTTCGGGTTGAGGTTGAGACACTAATATTGTTTTTATTGCCAAGTCTTAATAATTTAAAGGTCGCTACTTAACAAATGCAGACAAACTATCACCGTAAAAAACAAAAATTGCTACTAATGGTAAAATTTCTACGAGGCAAAAGTACATAAAAATGTAATACCATGGAATAGTCATAGCAAGAGCGGCTATGACCCCTTTAAAAATCCTATTAAGATTCATCAAAAGAAACCCTGTGAAAATAACCGCTACGGAGATATTGCTTAAGGATTGATTTAATGAAAAAACAATCGCTGCAAACAAGAAAAACAAGCCTCCCAAAGAAATGGAAAATCTCAAGTGCTGCTTCAATTGTCTTATGATAGGGTGTTTGCCAACTAAAGCAAAGATAATCCATTGTCCAGCGTTCCAATAAATTAAAAAAGCTAAGGGAACTACGGCTAAAATTGGATGGGCATTAACAGACGGGAATATCTGTTCTAGAACAAAAGTAAGTGCCAAAGACGCTCCAACCACAAAGTTTAAGGTTAAAAGCCAAAATATTGCCGGCCCCATGCGCTCGCTTTCACTATTAAAGGAATCTTCTTTTTGAAGTGATACAAAACCAATTAAAACTAAGCGAATTAAGTTGTCCTGGCGGACATACGCGACAGCTAAAAGAAGTAATGAAAAAGTACAAGCAAAGAGCCATTCATAAGAAAGCTGTGTTTCACGAAGATGCAATGCTAACGATTGGTCCATTAAAAACGAAAGTATAATTAATTGCAAAATTAAATAGAAACTACTTTAAAATAAATTTTATTTATTGATTACTTTTGTACTCTAAAATTCATGGTATGAAAACAGACCAATTTAAGCACCCAGATTACTATCTCTTAGACGACTTATTATCCGATGAACAAAAGTTAATTCGAGATACGGCAAGAGAATGGGTTAAAAAAGAAGTTTCTCCGATAATAGAAGAGCATTACGAAAAAGCAACTTTTCCAATGCATCTTTTGTCAGGCCTTGGTGAAATTGGTGCTTTTGGACCTTATATCCCTGTTGAATATGGAGGGGCTGGGCTTGATCATATTTCATACGGAATCATTATGCAAGAATTAGAACGCTGCGATTCAGGCTTGCGATCAACAGCTTCTGTTCAATCTTCCTTGGTGATGTATCCCATTTGGAAATATGGTTCTGAAGAACAGAAATTACGGTTTTTACCCAAACTTGCCACAGGTGAAATGATGGGTTGTTTTGGTTTAACAGAACCAGACTTTGGTTCGAATCCTGGCGGAATGCTTTCTAATTTTAAGGAAGATGGAGACCATGTTATCCTAAATGGTGCTAAAATGTGGATTTCCAATGCGCCATTTGCACACATTGCGGTTGTTTGGGCGAAAGATGAGTCTGGAAGAATACACGGATTAATCGTTGAGCGAGGAATGGAAGGGTTTTCTACCCCAGAAATGCATGGGAAACTATCTTTAAGAGCATCATCCACAGGTGAATTAATTTTTGAAAATGTTAGGGTTCCTAAAAGCAATATCTTGCCTAATCGTTCGGGCTTAGGGGCTCCTTTGAGCTGTCTTGACTCTGCGCGTTTTGGTATTGCATGGGGTGCCTTGGGCGCTGCCATGGATTGCTACGATCAAGCTGTTCGTTATTCAAAAGAAAGGATTCAATTTGGGGTTCCAATTGGATCCTTTCAGTTAGTTCAGAAAAAACTTGCTGAAATGTTAACAGAAATAACCAAAGCACAACTATTGACTTTTAGACTTGGCCAATTGCGTAATGAAGGAAAAGCGACAACCGGTCAGATTTCAATGGCAAAGAGGAATAATGTAGAAATCGCCTTAGATATTGCACGTGAAGCAAGACAAATTCACGGTGGAATGGGCATAACAAGTGAGTATTCAATGATGCGACACATGGCCAATCTAGAATCCGTTCTCACCTATGAAGGCACTCATGATATACACTTACTTATAACGGGTATGGACATCACGGGCATTCCTTCATTTACGAGAGAGTTGCCGTAAACAAAACGTGGATTAGTCCGAAAGCACTTTGTCTCCTCGTAATTCGCGCACCTTTTTTCGTGACTCATCCGAATAAAGACTATTAGAGTAGTTGAATAAAATGTCTTTGTAATATAGCAACGCTTTTTCTTTGTCTTTAAAATATAAGTCGTTGATTTTAGCGAGCCTATACATGGCATCATCACCTAATATATCTGTAGGATATTTACTTATTATTTTTTCATAATATACACACGCTTCCGCCCATTTTTTTTGCCGTTCCATCGCTTGACCTTTCTTAAAAAGAATCTCATCATTGAGTGAATGGAAAGGATAATTTAATTGAATGCTGTCAAATAGATAAAAGGCGCTATCTAATTGATTTTGCTCGATAAACAATTCGGCAGTGGCATACCACATCATGGCTTGATAATTACTGTCTAATCCGAAATTATCTGTAATCGCAACGGATAGCTGAAGGGCATCATTTGCTATTAATTTAGAGGTTGATTCTTTTAGCACATTTAATTGAGACTGCGCATAATCAAATTCCCCATCAAAGTAAAAAACACGCGCATTCTTATATTTTGCTTCATTTCCAATTACATCAAACTTAAAGTCGCTATCGATTTGCATGTAAAGAATAGATGCATCCCAAATTCTACCTGACAATACATAAACATCCGCCAATAACATTTTTACAAACGCTCTATAAAGATCCGAAAGCCCAGGGGAATTGGTATATTGCTCCAAAATTTCTATTGCTTGCGCCTTCTTTCCGGCATAAAAAGCCATTATCTTAGTATATTCTAATACAGCGTTAATGGACTTTCTTGGATTAGCCACCCTGTCAATTACCGTCTTATATTCTTTTAGAGTTGTTTCTAATTCCTCATTACTATAAACTCTGTATTGAGTAAGTTCAATATACCGAGTATTTAAAAGGGCGCTTTCTGCTTCGTAAAAATAGGGAGGCTCAATGCCTAAATTAATAACATATTGAAAGCATTTTCGTGCCACTTCAAAACTTTCATTCTCAACACATATTTTTCCTAAATCCAATACCCTACCGCCCATGCTTTGAACTTGCTTATCCAATGCCACAACCTGAATAAAGGCTGCGTTAAAATTTTTACTTTGTAAAAATAACCAGATCAACATCTCATTAAAAACAAGATGACTATTTGGCTTTTGAATTTTTTCCAAAAAAGCTACTTTAACCATGGCTAAATCGCTTGCGTTTTCAGCAAAATCAAATCTCGCACTCAAAGATAGCTGAACTGCCTCTTGATATTCCGGGTATTTGTCTAATAAATCAAGGTAGGACTCGATTAGTTTTTTGTTGTCTCCCAATGCGCCATATAATTCAGCATAGAGTAATTGGAAAGGATATTCTGGCATTAATTTACTCGCTTTCACTAATATATCCTTTGCTAAATCCGTCTTATTTTCTTTAAGTAAAATGCGAAAAACTTCTGTTACACTCGTTGGGTTTTTAGCTGCTTGGTCAATTACTTCATTGTATACTTTCTTTGATTTGCTAGCCTCATCGTTGAGCTCATAAAAACTAGCCAGCTCTAATTGAAGCGATAGGTCTTTCTGGTTCAGCGAAATTTGCTTTTTGATTGTTTTCTCAGCCTTTTTTAGGTCCTTCGTTTGAAGGAGACAATCAAGATATCGATTAAAAATTAGTTTGCTTTGATCCTGATCGTATATTTTTTCATAATAGGTAAGCGCTTTATCAAACTCTCCGTTTTCATAATAATATTGTGCTAATTTAGAATCGGAATCAGTTTGTGCAACGATAGACAAACTAAAACATAGTAGGGCCAAAAAAAGCAGGGTTTTACTAATCATTTCTCGAATTTATCAATGTCATTGACAATGAATCTAGTTCTTTATGAAGGCGCCTGAATACTTCCATCGCTTCGGATTTACTTCCTTTATAAGAAATTAGGAGCGTGTTCAATTGCTTTATTTTAGTTGATTCAAAGGTAATGTGCTCATCATACAAATTCCTTTCTCCTTCCCCATTTTGAATATCCAACTTTAAATTTTTCAGCGCTTCTTTTTCTTCAATTACGCCAGTTTTGAGTTGCGAAAACGATTTTCCAATGGGGCCCAAAGATCTTCTCATTCGCTTATAATCGTCCATTTTTTTTCCCAAGGCCATATTAATAGTGTCTAAATAAAGATTGTTTTTAATCCTTATTTCTACTGAATTAATTGCAGAACGTAATCCCGATAGCGTATCAATTTTATTCGCTATTAGATCTTGCTCTAATTTACCAAGTTCCTTTTCCAGTTTATTTACCTTATTTATTTGCTCTTTTTTACTGAAATCAGAGCAAGATATAGTTATAATCATCAAAAATACAAGGTTCCTTAATTTCATGTTTTTGGGTTTATGTTATCCGATCGAATCCTGTGTAAGCTTGAAGAACCTTAGGAATAGTTATTCCGTCTGGCGTTTGATTATTCTCTAAAATTGCCGCCAAAATTCGCGGAAGCGCAAGTGCAGAACCATTCAGTGTATGGCACAATTGTGATTTTTTCTGAGCATCTTTAAAACGCAATTTTAAACGATTGGACTGAAAGGTGTCGAACCTAGAAACCGAACTAACCTCCAACCATTTTTCTTGTGCTGCCGAAAAAACTTCAAAATCAAATGTCATGGCCGAAGCATGCCCCATATCTCCACCGCAAAGTCTCAGGATACGAAAAGGTAATTCCAATTTGATTAGTAAATCCCTGACGTGAGAAACCATTTCATTTAATGCCTTTTCTGAATTTTTAGGATGTTCAATTCTAACGATTTCAACCTTATCAAATTGATGCAGTCTGTTTAAGCCCCTCACATCCTTTCCGTAAGATCCCGCCTCCCTTCTAAAACAAGGCGTGTATCCGGTAAGTTTGATAGAAAAGTCTTCATTTGGCAAAAGAACATCACGATAAATATTGGTTAGCGGAACCTCTGCTGTTGGTATTAAATACAACTCATCTTCAGGTGCATAATACATTTGACCTTCTTTATCGGGAAGTTGACCCGTTCCTATTCCACTAGCCTCGTTAACTAAAAGAGGTGCGATGAACTCTTCATAACCAGCTTTATCGGCCTCGTCAAGAAAAAATGCAATCAATGCTCGCTGTAATTTTGCCCCTTTCCCACGATAAAAAGGAAAGCCCGCTCCAGTAACCTTTACACCTAATTCAAAATCAATAAGTTGATGTTTCTTGGCCAAATCCCAGTGAGGAATAGCAGTAAAAGAGAAGGTGGGTAACTCCCCTTGTGATTCGATTAACTGATTATCTTCAGGCAGCCGCCCTTGAATAACATCTACGTGTGGAACGTTTGGTAAGGAATAGAGTATCGTTGTGATTTTCGAATCGAGTTCATCAACATGGGTTTTTAAAGCCGCTTCTTGTACCTTTAATTCCTGCGTTTCATTTTTTAATTGTTGTGCCTCTTGCGCTTGATTATTTTTAAAACAATCTCCTATTTTGCGCGATAATTGATTTAATTCTGCGGAAATATTTTCGAGTTGCGTTTTATTTTCGCGCCAAAGCGCATCCATTTCCAATAGTTCATTAATGGTATTTGTGGCATTAATGTTCCGTTTAGAAAGTCCGGCAAGGACCTCTTCTTTATGTGATCGTAGTCGCTGAATCTCTAACATAAGTCAGTTGTAATTTGGACAAATTTAATCAATTGGCAGCGATATTATTCAAAAAAGGGGAAACGATTTTTTAAAAGATAAACGAGGACATCAGCTAAAAACAGAAAGGTTCACTCCATCAAAAGAGGCATAGACAATTTTGGGGTGAGATTCTTGGTAATACATATTTCCTAAAGCATCAACACCAATTGCACCTGCAAAACCATCGAATTCCTTTAACTCCTGAAATGATTTAGCAAATGAATCCTTAATAGACAAGCCATCTGTAACTCTAGTGACAATTTTTGCTGCTAAAGCACCGCTCACAATATCTTCACCAACACCCGTGCAGCTTATTGCACAAAAATCATTGGCGTAATTGCCAGCTACTGTTCCAGAATCGGAAATTCTCCCCGGTAGTTCAAAACCCTTTCCTCCAGTAGAAGTGGCTGCGGCAAGATGCCCCTTATTATCCAATACAACACAACCAACAGTTCCAATTCCAGCAGACTTTACCCTGTTCTCGTATTCTTTTCGCCGTTCAGGAATTTCAACATTAACTGTTTCTTTTCCAATATTTTTAGCAAAATTGATTGCGCCTTCTCCACCCAATACTCTATCGTCTACCATTTGAAGAGCCCTTGCAACATGAATGGGGTTTTGGATTGATTCAATGTTTAATACACCACTAAACTTTTTGGATTGGCCATCCATAAGTGCGGCACTCATTCTGATTTTACCGTCTTTTTGAAGTTGAGAACCAATTCCTGCATTAAAAAGAGGATGGTCCTCTAATAATTGTACTGCATAAACAACCGTGTCAAGAGCTGTATTCGACAATAAAAAACGATATGATTTTTGAATAATCTCCCCTAAAGCATCTTGCTTTAAGCGTTTTGTTTCTTCAGATTGATTGGATTCACTAAAAAATCCACCATGTATCATGATCTTCATTCTACATTTGGTTTATTATTAATCGTAAAATCATGTTTTGACAAGCAATAATTATCTGCTTGACTCATAACATGAACGACTAAGTTTTTAATGGATATCGGTTCTCCAAGTGCGACATCGGTAATATTAGTGTCAAGAATGTGCCTTCCGTCTACAATAATAACTAATCCAGAGCCGAGAGCCTCCATTGAGTCACCCTGTTTAATCAATAGACCAGTGTCTTCTCCTAGACCTATACCCAAAGTCTTTGGGTTGCCAACTACAGCTTGAAAAAGCCTTCCAATTCTTCCCCGTTGAACAAAATGTGTGTCTATTATTACATTATCAATAAATCCTAATCCACTCGTGATTTTAATTTCCCCCTTAAGCAATGCTTCATGACTTGATCCCTGATAAATCATATTTTTAGATGCACAGGCTGCCCCAGCAGAAGTTCCTACATATAAAAAATCTTCTTCATTATACTTTTGTAATAACAAATCGTGAATCGCTGTCCCTCCAAAAATTGATGTTAGTCTCAGCTGGTCTCCTCCGGTAAAAAAAATAACATCCGCCTTTTTTATTCTATCAAGAATAATTAAATCGAGTGCCTGTTCCCTATTTTCAATGTTTATAACACCAACATTTTGAGCGCCTAAATGACCAAAGGCCTTAGCATATTCTGAGCCTACAAGATCCGGGATTTTTGAGGCTGTGGGGACAATCTCTATACGCGATAACTTTTGGTGCTTTGACTCATCAATTATTCGTTTTAGTATCCCTTTTTCAAAGAAATTAAGGTTCTCATCAACCTTTTCTGCGAAGGCATTCTCAGTAAAACTTCCCTTATCAACGGCCCCACCGATAATTATCAACTTTCCTTTTGGCATCATATCGTGCAAATTTAATGTTAAAAAGAGTTAATGAGTATGTTACGGAAGATGAAATTATCAACATAAGTAAGGGTTTATTGAAATTGTTAATTGAATTGTTAATTACTCCAATGCAACTAATATAAGTACGCTTAGGATTTCATTACTTTTGATAGGAAAAGAATAAAATGGAAGTAAAAATAAAAAATGCATCAGCATATGGGTTGCCAAATTATGCAACCATCGGTTCTGCGGGATTAGATTTGCGGGCGAATATACTTGAGCCTATTTCTTTAAGCCCTTTTGAACGAAAGCTGATTCCAACAGGACTTTTTTTAGAAATTCCGCTAGGCTATGAATGTCAAATTCGGCCACGCAGTGGGCTGGCATTAAATTATGGGATAAGCGTTTTAAATGCCCCGGGAACCATTGATTCTGATTATCGTGGAGAAGTGGGCGTGATTTTAATTAATTTATCCTCTGAAAATTATACTATCAATCCCGGTGATAGAGTCGCTCAAATGGTTTTCTGCCAATTTTCACAGGCCATTTGGAAGGAAGAAGAATTACTTAGTGACACCGAAAGAGGTGGGGCTGGTTTTGGTAGTACAGGAAAAAAATAAAAAGAAAGATGAATATTATTATACCAATGGCGGGACGAGGTAGTCGATTAAGGCCACATACACTAACGGTTCCTAAACCACTTATTCCTGTTGGCGGAAAGCCAATAGTATATCGACTCGTGGAAGATATTGCCAATATCTGTGGGGATAAAATAAATGAAATAGCCTTTGTTGTTGGGCACTTTGGGGAAGAGGTTGAGCGCGATTTAATTGCTGTGGCTGAAAAATTCGGTGCTCGAGGTTCGATACATTACCAAGAGGATCCATTGGGCACGGGGCATGCTGTTTTATGCGCAAAAGAACTCCTTGTCGGTCCTGTCGTTGTTGCATTTGCTGATACCTTATTTCAAGCAGACTTCAAAATAAGCCCGGAAGATGATGGTATTTTATGGGTAAAGCAGATTGAGAACCCAAGCGAATTTGGCGTTGTTAAATTAAACGAACTTGGCGTAATTATTGATTTTGTTGAAAAGCCGCAGGAATTTGTTTCTGATTTAGCTATGATTGGGGTGTATTATTTCAAAAAGGGTGAAAGTTTATTGAACGAATTGGAATACCTAGTAGAGAATGACGTCATCAAAAGTGGGGAATACCAACTTCCTGATGCACTTAGACGCCTTACAGAAAAAGGATGTTTATTTCGCCCAGGAAAAGTAAACGAATGGTTAGATTGCGGCAATAAAGAGGTAACTGTGCAAACAAATAAACACGTATTAATGCATGATTATAAAAAGCATCCAAATCCAACGCGAATCAATTTCAGCAACAAAAATTCAATTGTCATTGAGCCCTGTTTTATTGGTGAAGATGTGGTCATTGAAAATTCTGTTATTGGTCCATATGCCTCGATTGGTAAAAATGCAGTCCTGTCAAATTGCAGGATTTCAGACTCAATTATTCAAGATAATTGCCGTATGAATAATATGATTATTAATAATTCTATGATCGGCTCAAATACCGTTCTCAATAAAGAAGCGACTATAGTCAGTCTTGGTGATTTTTCTACAATAAATGAATAGAACAGCCCTCTTATTATTAATCCTAGCCGTATTGGGCGCTTGCAAAACAAGCCCAAATAAAACGACTCCTATGAGCACTGTGAATAAACAGCAGTCGCTCTTCCACCAAGGCGTGCGTAATTATATCACGGGAAATAATAAAAAAGCCATTCTTGATTTTGAAGCTTGCATTAAGACAAACGCATTAGATGATGCATCACATTTTGCATTGGCACAACTTTATTTAATAGAATCTCAACTCGACCAGGCCGCCTATCATAGCGAAATTGCCGCGAAACTCGACCCTAATAATAGCTATTACGCCTCTGAATTAGCCTATATGTATGCTGAAATGAAGCAATATAAAAAGGCAGGTGAATTTTTTGAAGGCTTAATTTCAAAAGATAAAAATATTGTTGCTTATTATATGGGGGCAATAAACAACTATGCAAATGCCTTGGAGTATGCAAAAGCAATGAAAATCCTCGACAAACTGATTGACCATCGAGGACTAGATATTTCACTTCAAATGGAAAAATACGATCTTTTTCTTTTAATGAAGAAGCCCGAAAAAGCGATAAAAACACTTGAGGAAGGGAGGGTGTTGTTTGATAACGACCCGGTATTCTTAGCCACGCTTGTAGACAGCTATATGGAAAATAAACAGTTCGACGAAGCATTTGCCTTGCTAAATGAATTGGTGGAAAAAGATGCTGAAAACGGATTGGCTACCCTTTTGCTCGGAGAAATGTATATGCAAAAGAATAACTATGTGAAGGGTCTAGAACTATTAAAGTCCGCAGTCACTAAAGAAGGGCCTAGCATTGATCAAAAGATGAACATTCTTATTCAAACTCAAAAAACGGAAGGGTGCGGACCGGAAATCATAAAATTAGTTGATTATATGACGGCACGCTACCCTGAAAACGCTAAGTCATTTGCCATAAAAGGAGATTGTTGTATTAAAAACAATGATGTGGAGGGCGCAATTGTTGCCTATAAAAAAGCAGTAGACATCCAGCCCGGCCTTTTTCCTGTTTGGCAGCAGCTATTACTTCTTGAATTTCAATCAGAAAAATGGACTTCACTTTATACGAATAGTATAGATGCGATTAGCCTTTTTCCGAACAATCCTTTTGCATACCTAACCGCTGGAATTTCCGCTAATAAAATGCAAAACTATGCCGATGCAATTGGTTTTCTTGAAGCTGGCTTAGAATATATTATAAAAAATGATGAAACCGAGGCGGAGATGCTTGCTCAATTAGGGGAGGCTAATTTTGGCTTGAAAAAGCCTGATATAGCCTATGATTTCTATAATCGCGCAATTTTAAAATACCCAAATAGTGCACCTATCAGCGCTGCCTTTGCCTTACAACTTGCTAAAAACAAACTAAAACTAGATTTTGCCATTACGCTGATTGACATTTCACTTTCTAAAGCGCCCGATAATGCATTTTATATGGCGGTAAAAGGAACTGTATTGTTAATGAAGCAAAACTTCACGGATGCATTACAAATCATAGGCGAAGCGAAGAAAATTGATGCTAAAAATCCTGTTATTATTGATTGGATGGGTGATGCATTCTATTTTAGTGGGAAGGTAGATGCGGCCGTTGAAGAATGGAAAGTCGCTCAAATGTTAGGTTCAAAAAATGACGTTCTGCCTCAAAAAATTCTAGATAAAAAATATTATGCGCCAAGTAATTAGTCTTTTGTGTATTGTCTGCTTATTCTCTTGTTCAAAAGACATAGTAGTAGCAACGGTTTTGTCTCAGAACACTCCGATTGAAGCGCTTATATCGTCACGAGACAAGAAAATAATAGATGCGCTCGATAGCTTGTCGCAAATTAAACCGAAAACGTATTATTCGAAGCTTAGCGTTAATTACATAGATTCAACCCAAGACATTAGCTTTAAAACCAGTTTAAAAATTATTTCAGACAGTGCTATCCATGCCATAGTAAGCTACCTAAATTTTCCAGTTGCCCTTGCCTCAGTCTCCCGTGATAGTGTAATTATCGTAAATAAGCGAGAAAAGTGTTATAGTGCCCAATCTCTTGATTATTTTAAGGAACTTCTTGGCCTTAACCTTAGCTTAACTAATTTAGAGCAAGTATTCTTGGGAAGGCCATTATATTATGACAAAAACCGGTCAATAACAATTTCTCCTGATTTGGATTGTAAGGCGTCTACGACAATTAAACGATCTTCAGAAGACAAAGACCTTTTTATAAATTATTGGTTGAACGCGAGTCATAATAAACTAAGTCGTGTTGAAATTATAAGTCCTTCAGATAATACAACTGTTCTCATTAACTATTTGTCATGGCAAGATATTAATGGCATTAACGTACCCTATGAAATGAATTTGGTTATAAAAGCAGAACAAAATCAACTAAGTATACGTATTCTATTTGAAAAAGTGGAAATAAACAGTCCTCTCGAATTAATTTTCATAATACCTGAACAATATGAAATCTGTCATTAGCCTCTTTTTAATCTTCATTATTTGTAGTATTGCCCATGGGCAAGTAAAGAGTGAGAAACTGCAAAAAGAACAGAAAATAATTGAAAAGAAAATCTCACAAACAAAAGCATTACTAGACAAGGTAAAAAACAACACTAGAAATTCTTTTACAGAGTTGAAATTGTTAGACAAGCAAATAAAAAACCGAGAGGAGCTTGTGCGTATTTATGATGGACAAGTTCGCGTGGCGGAAATCAAAGTAATTGAAAAAGAAAATGAGATAAAGCAATTAGTAACTCGCCTCGATAATTTAAAGCAGCAATATAAAAAAATGATCTTTTTTGCCTATAAAAACAGGAATAAGGCAGGACGTTTAATGTTTTTATTGTCATCAAATTCGTATAACGAAGCCCAAAAGAGAAATTTATATTTAAAAAAAGTGGCGAATCTACAGCGCAAGCAAGTTGGGCTAATCAAACAACATCAGGGACTAATAAACGATGAAATTGTTTCTATTAAAGAGGAAAAAACATCCAAAGAACTCGCTTTAAACGAAAAGAAAAGTGAGCGCGAAAAAATTGAATATGACAAAAGCCTTAAAGAAAAAAGCCACCTAAAATTTAAGCAAGAAGAGGATAAATTGTATGCTCTACTGAAGGAAGATGAAAAAAAGAAAACAGAGTTAAAATCACGCATTAACGCTGCAATAAAAGCAGAAATCGCTGCTGCTAATGAAATTGAACGAAAAAAAGAAGCTGACAGAGTATTGGCAGAACAAACGGCAGCTGCAAAGAGAGAAGCCAATAAGAAAGACGTAAAGTCTGATGTTGTACCAACTGAAAAGAAAAAAGAACAGGAAAAAACAGTTAAAAAGGTACTGCCTATATCAACAGAAGGGGCGATAGCAGGGAAAAATTTCGAGGCCAATAAAGGCCGCTTACCCTCGCCTGTTTCAAATGGTACCATTACCGAAAAATATGGCAAGAATCCTCATCCAACATTAGCTGGTGTTTTTACCAATAATAATGGCATTGACATTACTTGCATTGCTAACTCAAAAGCCAGAGCGGTATTTGAGGGTGTTGTTAGCGCTGTTATAAATGTAAATGGCGCAGGCAAAGTAGTAATTATTAAACATGCAAATTTTAGAACCGTTTATAGCAATCTTCAAGAATCAAGCGTGAAACTTGGCGATAAAATTACCGCGAAACAAGAAATTGGAACCATTATGTTAGATAATGGAAGTGTTTCAATATTTCACTTTGAAATACACATGGTTGTTGGATTGGAAACGCAATCCCTAAATCCATCCTTATGGATTAGTCCTTGATTTTCTCTTTAAATCTAGAGAAACTATAATGGCGCATAAACAGAATACTGGAATAGAAGCCTTATCAGTGTCTAGAAAATTATTAAGAAAGGCATGAATAAAATACGTGGAAAGAGATATAATTATAGCCATGATAAAAATTCTTTTTGTCAGCTCAATTAGAGGTGTGTCGTAATATAATTTTATTGCCTTATAAAAAACAAAAATCACAAACGCTAAAAAAAATAAGAGTCCCGGAACCCCTGTTTCAGATAAGGCGCTTAAATATTCACTATGCGCATTCCCCAAATTTCCAAAATTTGTGGAAATAATGGTGAGGTTTTCTGGGTTTTGAAATCGAGCATATTCAAAAGAATATGTCCCTGGACCATAGCCAAAAACAGGCCTTTCCTTAACCATTTCAATGGCACAAGACCACCGATTGATCCTTTCCAAATTAGATGCGTCTGTTGTTACATTTCCAGCACTTTGTAATCGCTCCCCAAAATCTTCTGTTGTATGCTCCTGTTTATTGCGCGACAAGGCTAGCTGAATCGAATCGTAATTGTATGTTAAATAAGCGAGAAAAAGGAATGCTGCCGCTAAAACAAATTGTTTTTTAAGTTTAATGTGAACTATAAACGCAATTAAAAGCGCAAAGAAAACGCTCAGCCAAGCAGCGCGTGTATAAGAAAAATAAAGGCCAAGCAAAATAATAAATGATATAAAAAATAACAATAACTGAACCAATGGTTTTCCTTTTGACAACAATAATAAGGCAATGGAAATCGGCAATGTTAATGCAACAATAGCCCCATAGATAGTATGGTCTTTGAAAAATGGTGACATAACCCAATGGCTTTCTTTTTCGCCAAAATTATAGCCTGCATGATTTATAATCGTATAGAGGATCGTTATTGATACACCAAGTATTAAAAGCCAAAAAAAGCGGGTAATGTTTTTTTCGTTTTGAAAAAAGTAGGTGCCGAAAAATAATAAGGGAACTACAAACCAGCATTTAGCAAGTAAAAATTTGGCTGAAATAATAGGATTTGAACTAGTAACAGTAGTAATAAATGTCCATATTAATATAATGACCCATGTATAAATTATCGGATGAGTCCATATTTCCTTAGATAAAAATGGCGCTCTAAGTTGAGTTGCTATTAGCAATAAAAGCAATCCAAACAAGATTGGTTCTGTGGGCAGGTAGAGCCCCAATTGATCTGTATAATCCTCAATGTTTATTGATAAGGGAGCTAAAAAAGCTAAGGATAAAAATGTTTGCTCGGTATAAAAAACAGCGAAATAAAAAGCTGCTAGAAATGGTGATATGATAAAAATGTATGGGCTATTGTAATATAGAGATAGGCCAAAAAAAGCGCTTAAAAAAACGGCGAAGAGAATAGTCTTTTTGTAGTTTGGATGCTGCAAGGGTTTTACTTTGACAGCTCTTTATATTTTTCTACTAATAGTATTCCGAATACCGACAGAACAAAACCGGCAATCGTGGCAATAAATACAATTAACATCCTCTTTGGTTTTTCTTTTTTATCAGCAACAACTGCACGCTCAACGATAAATTTATGATTAAATTTTGCATTCGCATCTGACTCTGCCTGTTCATAAGAGATTCTAAAATCTTCTAATTTCACCGTTTTTTCATTCCGTATGTACTCAAGTCCGTCATACTTTGCTCCAAACTTCATATTAATTTCAATTTTTCTTTTAAACTCCGCACGATCTGTTGCATCTTTTGAATCTACATAAGCTTGAAATAAATTGGACCGTACATCTAATGCTATTACCCCTAGCTCTGCCAAACTATCTAGACAGGTTAAAACAGAATCTCTTTCCCGTTCCATTTGAGCTTTCTTACGGCGATTTACCTCGAAAGCAGGTATCGTCCTCTCAGAAATCATATCGTTTTTTACAGTATCAATTAAATCGACGATTTTATTTGCCATTGCTGCTGCCATCTCAGGATCCTCGTCTAGCACGTCAATTTTAATGGATCCATAGCGCGTTCTCTCAAATGAAAAATGTCCATTATACTCATTCGTTAATTTAAAATTCTTGTTAACATCTTTAGGGTCAATGCCATAATGTGACATCAACTTAAATTGACTAATTATTTTGTCTCGGATTCTAGAAGATTGGAGTATTTGAACCAACTGCTCTGTTTGCTCCTCCTCCCCAAAATCCATTGCCGCAGATTTAGCGTTGCGTTGCTCTGAAAATGATACACTGCTGGTGGCAGCAGGAAAAACTATAGCAGAAGATAAATACAAAGGCGTCATTAATAAACTAGCTATTGTAGCACCTATTGCAACCAAAAATGTAATAATAAGTATCGGTTTCTTTTTAGCCAATAGAAATTGTAAAAGTGTTTTTTGACTTTGTTCTAAGGTGGTTTTATTATTTTCCATTGTTTTACTATTTTAAACGAAGGTACGGTATTTTCAAGATTCCTCTTAACTAGTTTATTGGATAATTATTGGTTTCTTCCTTAATTATTAACATGTTTTTAATGTTTTTTAGATTAATAAATGAAAAGATAAATAATAATAGTCCTCCTAATAGTAATTGCATTAAAGCAGCAATGCCATGGTCTAAACCAAAATACATACTAAAAAACCCTGAAAGCAATAAAATCGTAACCAAGTAAATATAGTTAAGCAGCGCTTTCGGTGTTATGTTGAGTTGTATGGATTGATAGGCATAATAGAATTGTATTCCTGCTACAAAACATTGAGTGATGAGCGCTGAAATAGCGGCTCCTTTTGCGCCGATACTTGGTATTAAAAGTGCATTACTGGTGAAATTAATTAAGACCCCAAACAAAGAAATAATATTTAGTGTCTTCAATCGGCCGCTTGCAGTTAATAATGTGCCGAATATGAAATTCATGCTGATTGGAATAAAGCAGATAATTAAGAAGCAAAAAGAAAAAACCGCTGTAGTTTGAACGTTATCATACAATAATGAAAGTAGCCATCGAGCATTAAAAGTAGAAATTATAACTAATACAATTGCGCCTCCAATCAGTAGGTTGCCGGCGGTTTTTAATAAGTCCACAACATCTTTTTTTGATTCTTTTAATAAGCGAGAAAACATTGGATATAACAAGCCGGCGAATATCATCCCAAACATATATACAGCATCTAAAAGCCGGAATCCTTGTGCATAATGCCCTGCCTCAACGCGACCATTTGAGTGAAAACGTTCTAAAATAACAACATCACTTCTATTATATAGTATCATTAATAAGATCAGGAGTGCATAGGGCAGGCTTTTTTTTACAATTGACATGCTAAAGTTAAAATCCCAAAGTAAAAATGGACCTATATTTTTTTTACGAAGCAAGAAAATCGCAATAAAAAATGTTAGTAAATAACACAAGGTCTGAGTATAAATAAACCATTCTATTCGGGAGGTGTCATTTGTAAAAACAAACAAAATTGATCCTGCAATTAGGATAAGTAATCCTCTGTCCATAATGGAAATAACAGCGTCTGTCTTGAATAAATGCAGGCCTGTAAAATGACTTCTAAAGAACGCTATAGACAGAATCAATAATTGGTTAAATACAAGAAATAAAAGCAAATAAAACTCGCGCCACTTATACCCTAAAAGAAGGGCAAATAGAAAAATAACCACACAATATATAATGAATAAAACAAACCGAAAGGCCATTAAATTTCCGAAATAACTAGTGGAATTATGCGTGTTCTGCGCTATGGTTTTGGTGGTATAGTTATTAATCCCAAAATCTAAAAAGATGTTAAAAATAACCGTTAAATTCAATAAGGTAAAGTAAAGGCCATATTCCGCCTGTCCGACTCTATTTTGAACCGTTGCATCTATTAAAAATATGGCTATTGGCTTAACAAGTAGATTTAATAATATGGTTAGAAAAAGACTAGAAAAGAATTGTTTTTGCATTACTTGAAGCTATTATTTAATTAATAGTTTGAAGCCAAGCCCATGAACATTCATTATTTCTAAAGCGGGATCTTCCGTTAATAGCTTTCGTAATTTTGAAATATATACATCCATGCTCCTACCATTATAGTAATTATCATCGCCCCAAATGGTTCGTAGTGTTTCTTGCCTATTTAACACACCGTTCTTATGAATAAAAAGCAAATGTAGTAATTGATTTTCCTTTGTTGTGAGTTTTTTTATTTCAGAAGCAAGGTGCAGCAATCTTAATTCTGGCTGGTACAGAAGTTGGCCTAATTTAATGGCGGGCTTATTATTTCTTTTTTGTTGTTCCGATCTACGAAAAATAGCGTCCATTCTAGCCAATAGTTCTTCTATCGCAAAGGGTTTAGTTACATAGTCATCGGCGCCAAGGCTAAAACCTTCCAATTTATCTTCTTTTAATCCTTTGGCTGATAAAATCAGAATGGGGGTTTTTTGATCAGTTTCTCTGATTTTCTTTACAAGGGAAAAACCATCCATTTCTGGTAAGATTACATCTAAAATAATAAAATCGTACCCGTTCTTATTTGTTTGGTATTTGAGATGGGCATCCTTACCAGTGCGTGCTAATGTGGTTTCCCATCCTTTTTTTTGAAAATGCTGCTGTAATGAAAATCCTTGGTTTTTATCGTGCTCAGCTAATAATAGTTGTTTGTTTTCCATGTTATTTCTTAGCACAAGCTAGCTAATTATTTAGTAGTTTGCGGCTATAATAACGCGATTCAATGGTCGTTTAGTATCTTAATACTTCTCGCAAGCAAAATTTAGTGTTTAAGAGAACATAGAGTATGTTATCCTTTCCAAAAAAATAAAGGTGACTTCGCCTTTATTAATTTAGCGAATTAAATTAACATGCCCCGTTATTATAACTCTATCGTCATTATCTGGAACCTTAATATTTATTTTATAGGTGTATGATCCTGGTAAAGCATCGGTGCCTTCTAAGCCATAAGAACCATCCCAACCAAAATCTAAATTATTAGTTTCAAATACAATCTCTCCCCAACGATTATAAATTTGCATGTTATACTGATAAATATCAAATCCTGCTGTAAAAAACGGTTTAAACACTTGATTGTACATGTCACCATCTGGGGTAAATGAATTCGGGATATAATATATGCCACCTCGCTGAGGCGCTATAGCAACAGAGGTGCTATCAATACAACCCATGCTCGTAGAGG
Organism: Flavobacteriales bacterium; assembly: GCA_947462255.1. GTDB lineage: Bacteria > Bacteroidota > Bacteroidia > Flavobacteriales_D > Crocinitomicaceae > UBA952. The sequence continues at coordinate 176,169 of CANHOA010000001.1, forward strand.
CAATAAGAGTGACCTCAAAGCCCGAACCCGTTCCCATAAACAAGTGTGAGGGTGAAAACTCACTTGAAAATTCACCATCGCCAAAGTCCCATAAGTAAATGGTAGCACCTAAGCTACTATTATCGAAACTAACTGTTTGGGATGTTTCAGTAAATAATAAGGTTGATGGATCGAATTCCGCGGTGGGGTAATTTTGAACGCAAATATAATCAATGATGGATGCGCTGTCAACACAACCATTTAATGTGCCAATTACACTCACGTCAGAGCAACCTCCCACAGTATATAAAACTTGAACCTGTGAACCTGATCCCGTAAAACCATTGCTAGAAGTCCATTGATAAGTAGTTAATGGATTGCTAGTATTCGGTGTGAAAGTAACATTTAAAGGAACGCAACCATAGGTTGTATCAGCTGTGAATGGCATTACAGGAAGTGGTTTCACCGTAACTTGACCGTTGGCCATGGGGCTTACACAACCTAATAATGTATAGGTGGCAGAATAGTTTGTTGTATTAGTTGGCGATACACTTATTGAATTCGTTGTCTCCCCTCCTGTTGTCCATAAGAAAGTTCCTCCAGGTAGGTTTGGAACAGCGGTTAGGGTGGCAACTTGTCCGAAACAGATAATTACTGGTGCTATGGTAATAACTGGAACTGGTTTCACGGTAACAGTACCAGAAGCTTGAGCCGAACAGCCGGTTATCGTATACGTTACGCTGTAGGTAGTACCTGGTAAACCAGGGTTCACATTAATGGATTGTGTCGTTTGGTTATTCGACCACAAAAAAGTGCCTCCTGTTAAATCAGGTGTCGCTGTTAATACAGTGGTGTCTCCGTTACAAATCGTATCGCTGTTTACACTTACTGTCGGCGTTGGATTAACGGTAACCAAAGCAGAATCCGCAGCAGTACAACCATTCCATGTGTAAGTAGCGCTGTAAACTGTGCTTTGCATTGGATTAACAGTGATAGAACTTCCCGTTTGTCCATTACTCCACTGAATAGTGCCTCCTGCAGGAGTAACCGCAGCATTGAGTGTGGTAGATTGGCTTGTACAAATGGTCGCATCATTAATAACAATTGTAGGAGTTGGAGCAACGGTTGTTGTAATAGCAGCGGTGGAAGTGCAACCTTGGTTACTAGTAACAGTAACTGTGTAAGTGCCGCCTGTTGAAACCGTTGCTGATGCATTAGAGCCCAAACCATTATTCCAAGCATAACTTACCCCTCCTGAAGCCAAGACGTTTATCACTGGCGCATTACAATCTATAATAGTAGTACCTGTTGAATTTGTAATTTGAGCATTTGGGGATTGGTTAATAACCACGGAGGTAGTTGCAGTTGTCGAACCACAACTTGGGCTAGCAATAGTGCAGGTATAAGTCCCTGCGGATGCCGCGCTTGGATTTTGTATGGTTGGGTTAGCTACATTTGATTGGAAGCCATTTGGTCCTGTCCAGCTGTAGGTATACACTCCGGATGCTGGATTGGCAGGGGTAGGTGTCGCCGTAAGAGTCAAGGGGCTTCCAGAACAAACTGGACCATTGTTTGATGCCACAGCAGTAGGTGCAGCACAGCAGTTAATGTACATCCAAATGCGACCAATATTATAATTCACTTCGGACCATATATTGGCCATAGGCTGCCCACCTGTGGGACAAGATTGCATCCCGCTTCTCTGTAAGGTTGTATTAATGCCCATAATACTGGTAACAAAATTAGCTGTACCATAACTATTTACGCAAGCGCCTCTTACGCCGTAAACGCCAATAATGTCCCCTGCAGTAACAGTGATGTTGCAAGGAATAATTCCTGAAGGATTATTGGTCACCGTAAATAATTGAACGAAGTTATTTGTGACTCCAGGAAAAGCAGGTGGTGTTACACCAGCATTAAACCTAACGACTCTTATCGTTTGTAAACCTTGGCTAGCATTGGTTGGTACTTCTAATCCACAAATAGTGAAATTTGCTGGTGCTGTAAAGTGATACCCTCTGATCATGGAGGTAAAGGTGGTCACTTGTGTACCTACAGAAATTTGAGTTTGTGAAAAAATCCGCGTTGCGGCTAATAAAATAAAAGCTAAGAAAAATACTCTTTTGAAATTCATATTAATTACATTCAATTTTACAAAAATACACTTACGGTTCACAATACGCAAAAGCAAACCTTAGGTTGCCGACCTTACTACCTTAATAAATTAACATGTCCCATTATAATAAGCATTTCTTCTTTATCTTGGAGTTTAATGTTTACCTTATAACTATATGTTCCAGAAGGACAGTCTAAACCTTCTATTCCATAAGAACCATCCCACCCCGCATAAGGGTTATGAGATTCAAAAAGAAGCTCGCCCCAACGGTTATAAATCAACATTTCAAACCCATCAATAGAGAACCCAGCCGTAAATACCGGCTTAAATACCTGATTATACTTGTCACCATCAGGCGTAAAGGTGTTGGGAATGTAATAGATTTCGCCCAAATTAGCAGGGATTTCTATTGATATACTGTCCATGCACCCCATAGATGTCGAGGCTAATAAAGTAATGGTTTCACCACTAGTAATACCTTGAAAGTAATGGTTTGGATTTTCCTCGTTGGATAAACTTCCATCGCCAAAATTCCAAATATAACCGCTTGCTCCAATGCTTGTATTTATAAAACTCAATGTTTGGTTGTTCTGTGAAAATGATCCAGGAGAAGTGTAAAAGTTAGCAACGGGATAATTTTGAACGCAAATTAAAGATGCAGAGGTTGTTGAATTGGAACAACCATTTAGGGTGGCGGTTAAGGTGACGTCGTAACACCCTCCATTTACAAAAGTCATCTGTGGATTTGCGCCAATTTGAGATCCGGCACCAGTTGAGGTCCATGCGTAAGTGGCATTTTGACCGATGGTGTCTGCTAAAAGACTCACCGTAACAGGAACACAGCCACTCGTGTTATTCACGCTGAATGATGCAAGAGGCAAGGGTAAAACAATGATAGAAGCGCTTACAGCATTTCCTACACAACCATTTGCTGTGTAAGTTAAATTGTAAACAGACGTGCTACTAGGCGTCTCGGTAATGGTTGCTGAGGTTCCGCCCTGAGACCAAGCAAAATTTCCTCCTGCTGGATTGACAATAGCACTCAATGTTCCAGGCTGACCTTGGCAAATCGTCATATCAGCCACGCTTACTATTGGAAGCGGATTTACTGTTACCGTTCCGGTTGCCTGAGCACTCGTACACCCATTAAGGGTATAAGTTGCGGTATAACTAGTAGTTTGGGTTGGGAACACTGTTAAATTCGGACCGGTCTGATTCAGCGAGATCCAATTGTAAACACCATTAGCTAAATTAGCTTGAGCCACAATAGCAGTTGTATCTCCAAAACATATACTGGAACTTGTAACGCTTAATGCTGGAGTCGGATTAACGGTAACAGTGATGTCCTCCGTTGCAGTACATCCATTCCATGTGTACAAGACACTATACATAGTTGTGCTTGTAGGTGAAACAGTTAGATTTGGTGTGGTTTGGCCATTGGTCCAAATTACTTGCCCACCCGTAGGGTAATAAACTGGTGTGATAAGAACAGACTGTCCTGAACAAATGGTTGTATCTATTCCGGTAAGCAAAGGGACGGGGGCCACTGTTAATACTACAGTTGAGGAATCTAAGCAGCCATTTGCGGCCGTAACCACTACGGTAAAACTTCCCGCTTGACTTATGCTTTGGGAAGCATTCGTCCCCAAACCATTATTCCACTGATAAGTCCCTCCGCCTGTAGCTAATAAATTAATAGACGAAGCATTGCAATCAATGATGGTGGTTCCTGTAGAATTGGTAATTCCTGAAGTTGGTGGTGTTATATTTTGTGTAATAACAATTGATTGAGAAACAGCGCAGCCATTAGGGTCAATCATATTTACGGTATAAGAACCTGGAATCGTAATCACATTATTAGCCGTATTTGGTGTTTGACCACCTGTCCAAGTATACGTAACGCCTCCCGTTGCTTGCAAGCTAATAGCAGGGGTAGTACAAGTCAGCACATTGGTTCCCGTTGAATTATTTATTTGAACCGGAACAGTACTCAAGGTAATAGCCACTACGCCGACTGCATTGGCGGTGCAGCCATTAGCATCGGTCACTGTCACAGTGTAGTTACCCGCCTGGAGATTGGTTATGTTCTGGGTTGTAGCTTGATTACTCCAGCTGTAGGTGTAAGGAGAAACCCCACCCGCTGGACTGGAATTTATAGAGCCTGTGCCATTTAAGCACAAGATGTTTTGAACAGTTGTTGAAATAGATACTGCAGTAGCAGGCTGCGTGATAGTGATACTTAGTGTGGCAGTACAACCGTTGGCATCGGTAACTGTTACGGTATACACCCCTGCAATTAAGTTTGAAGGATCTTGAGCCGTTGTATTATTAGACCAAGCGTATGTATATGGAGCGGTACCGCCAGCAACTGTTAAATTGATAGCTCCAGTGTTGTTTCCAAAGCACAATACATTCACCTGAGTACTGGATAAAGATAGGCCCGATTGTGGTTGAGTAATGATAACGCTTGTTGTATCTATACAACCATTCGCATCTGTTACAACTACTGTATAGGTTCCCGCTATTAAATTAAGTGGATCCTGAATCGTTGAATTGTTTGACCATGCATATGTGTAACCAGGTGTGCCGCCCGATGGGCTAAGGTCGATTGATCCCGTACTATTTCCAAAACACAACACATTGACCTGTGTCGTTGCTAAGCTAAGAGGAGCTTGAGGTTGCGTGATTGTGGCGCTTATTGTTGTTGTACAACCATTCGCATCTGTCACAACTACTGTATAGGTTCCCGCTGGAACGCCAATAGCACTTTGAGCTGTTGATCCTCCTGTCCAAACATACGTATAAGGAGCGGTTCCACCTGTTGGGGTCATATTTACACTTCCCGTGCTGCCACCAAAACAAGCAATCATTACCTGAGTAGTCGTTGCTACTAAGGCAGAGGCTGGTTGCGTGATTGTAACCGTTGCTGTTGCGGTGCAACCATTGGCATCGGTAACTGTTACGGTATACACCCCTGCAATTAAGTTTGAAGGATCTTGAGCCGTTGTATTGTTAGACCAAGCGTAGGTATATGGTCCGGTACCACCAGTAACTGTTAAATCAATAGATCCTGTGTTGTTTCCAAAGCACAATACATTCACTTGGGTATTCGAAAGGATTAAACCCACCTGGGGCTGTGTAATTGTAATTGAAACCGGTGCTGAAACACATCCATTAGTGCTCGTCGCAGTGTAAGTATAAGTTCCTGGTGATAAGTTTTGGGTTGGAGATCCGCCATAGGTGTAAGGGGCATTTGCGCCAGTGGCATTTAATACAACAGATCCAGATCCCCCAAAACAAAGCACATTACTTGGGTTCGCCGTTAAAATTGGTTGAGGATATACCGTAAATTGTGCTGTTGTGCTGCAGCCATTGCTGGCATTATAAGTAATGGTTGAAGTTCCTGCAGAAACGCCTGCAACCAATCCATTTGAAGAGATGGTAGCTACCCCGATATTCGAACTAGACCATGTTCCTGGCGCTACTACGTTTGCCAACTGGGAGTTTAATCCTAAACATGCCGTTAGGTTTCCGGTAATAGGTTGAAGTGGATTTACCGTCACAGTGCCCGTGCCCGAAACAGATGGGCAGCCAGTAACTAAATAACTGGCAGTATAGGTAGTAGTGGTCGTTGGCGTAACTGAAATGCTATTACCTGTAATACCTCCTGGCGACCATGTAAAAGTGCCATTTGGAACCGTGGATGTAGCCGTTAAATTCGCAACTTGCCCTGCGCATACCGTCACACTGTTAACACTAACAACAGGAATTGGGTTAATAGTAACAGTAACAGTGGTTAATGGTGACACACAATTTTGAGCGCTTGCTGCTTGTAAATAATATACCGATGACGTTTGCAAGGTTGGGGTAGTATAACTTGCTGTGGTCGCCAATTGGCCTGTGCCATTAGGGTTTGAAAACCAACTATAACTATTGTTTTGTCCACCTGAAGCTGTTAATGTAGTTGAACCCGGACCACACAAACTTACATTACTTGCAATTGGTGCTAATGGATTTGAGTTAACTGTAACTGTTCCTGTCGCAGTTGTTGTGGGGCAGCCCGAAGTAGTGTAAGAAGCAGTATATTGTGTCGTCGTCGTGGGATTTACCACAATGGAAGTTCCTGTAGCGCCCCCTGGGGACCAAGCAAATGTTCCACCTTGAATAGAAGATGTGGCTGTTAAAGTAGCTGATTGGCCCGCACAAATTGTGGAGTTGTTTACGCTTAAAATTGGCGCTGGATTAATCGTAATCGTAACAGGAACCAATAAAGAGGGACATCCTGCGCCTGACCAACTAATGGTTAATTCTCCGTTACCTGTTCTTACGCCAGAAGTAACAATAAGATTAGATACAAGAGTTGCTAAAGCATAAGATGAACCTCCGCCACCACCGCCGTAACTACCACCGCCGCCGCCATAATATCCACCACCTCCGCCGCCGCCATATGTAGTTCCTCCATTTCCTCCTTGACCTAATCCCCCGGTCTGTCCCAATCCTCCTAAGTTGATTCCCCC
>CANHOA010000002.1 GCA_947462255.1 Flavobacteriales bacterium
AAAAAGGACTTATCCCCATTTGTTCCCTTGGAAATTAATCCATCCTTTTAACCCAAAATAACTGCCCCTTAAGAAACGCTTTCCTCAATTGCGGGGTGCAAAGGTAACTACTTTTTTTATTCCTACAATGTTTTATTGGAAAAAATAAAGCTATTATTTTTATTATTTAAGCAAAGAGCCTAACTATTAGTAAGATAAGACTAATTTGATTCTGCTAAAGATTTTTTTATAGCTAGTAAATCTAGATTTTCAATTAACAAGTTATCTGTGTCGCTAAACGATTTTAGCTGGCCAACATATGATTTCAAGCAAAAATTAACGGTGTCATTTGATAAATAACAAACTGAATCAATGATGCTAGATTCTTTCTCATTTATAACCGTAAATCGAATCAGCTTCTTAATGCCTGCCAAACGATCCATCGACATAAAAACAAGGAATGCTGCAAACCTTGTTGCTTCTTTCTTTGACATTAGCTTAGCTTCATTATTATCAATTAAAGCAATGCTATAATTAGCTAATAAAATTCCTATCCTATCTTTCAGAACCTGAATATCACTTTTAGGCCATAATTTAAGTACCGGAAAAGCCTTCAATAAATCAAACATGTCATTGGTATTTAACATAATTCGGTCGAGCTTATTATTCCTGTTTTTAGCAACAGTAAACCAAAATCGAATGGCAATTATTAAGAAAACGGTAGAAAGAATACCCGCCACCTTGGCTAAAAGAATGACATTAATGAGGATTCCAAAAGGAACCAGAATAAGCAATAAAAAAAATACCGCTATCCATAATGGAAAACGGTATTTTAAATTTTTTGAATTTGACATTTTTACGGTTGGTAATAACTAACTAGCAACCCATTTATCATTCAACATTTCTCCTCGAATAATAACAGTTTTAGTACGTGAGTAATCTTCAGCTGCCATTTGCATCTGTTCTTTTGTATCTCTTCTAATTAAAATTGAACCGGACCCCTGAGATTTGATTTCAATATAAAAACCATTTTTGAGTCTTGCCGGCCGTGTAGGTGGTCTTCCCATTTAGATGTGTATGTTTTTTTTTTTTTTAAAATAAGTAATAGTAAAAATAGGTATTTTTTTTGAATTAAGGTGTATAAAAGATCCTAAATTCGCAAAAAGAATTTAAATATTTAATAAGACAACAACTATTATGCCTAAAAGTTTAAATACTTTTGCACATGATTAATTTAGAAAAACTAGGGTATTTTTTGCCTCAAGGGTACCTTTTTCAACAAGTAAGTTTACAAATAAACAAGGGGGATAAAGTGGGGCTAGTTGGGAAAAATGGTGCCGGAAAATCCACCTTATTAAAAATATTGTCTGGGAAAATAAAGCCATCAGAAGGAAATGTTCATCAACCCAAAGGAACAGTGCTAGGCTATTTAACACAAGATATTGTTATTGACTCTAAACAGAGTGTATTCGAGTACTTAAATTGCTCCAATGAACGAATTGATTTTATTCGTACGCGCTTGGAAGACATAAATAACGAACTTACCACACGAACCGATTACGAAAGCAATTCCTATTCAGAATTACTAAATGAATTGGCAGAGAAAAATCATGAATTTCAAGTCATTGAAGGCTTTCAATGGGAAGAAAAAATTATGACTGCTCTTAATGGTCTAGGGTTTAACGATAAAGAAATTCACAAAAGCTTAGATACATTTTCTGGTGGATGGAAAATGCGTGCAGAATTAGCAAGAATATTAGTGAATCAACCCGATGTATTGCTTTTGGATGAACCAACTAATCACCTTGATATATTATCAATTGGATGGCTAGAGACCTACCTGCAGCGATTTGATGGAGTGGTTATTATTATTTCTCACGACCGATTTTTCTTAGATAATGTAACGAAAAGAACACTTGAGATAAGCATGAATAAAATCTTCGACTTTCCTTATGGATATAGTAAGTATAAAGTCATGAGAGAAGAGGAAATGGGGCGCTTAGAACAAGCGAAAAAACAACAAGATAAGGATATCAAACATACTGAAGAATTGATTAATAAATTCAGGGCAAAGCAATCCAAAGCGGCCTTTGCACAATCGTTGATCAAAAAACTGGATAAAACGGAGCGAATAGAAATTGAAAAAGAATCGTATAGTGGCATTAGAATTTCATTCCCATTAAGCATTCAACCCGGAAAATGGGTATTGGAAATGGAGAATCTGGGTAAATCATATGGCGAAAAAGTACTTTTTAAACAGGTTAACCTAACGATTGGTCGCGGAGAAAAAATTGCCTTGTTGGGTCCAAATGGCGTCGGAAAATCAACCTTACTGAAAGCCATTATGCGCTCCATTGATTTTGAAGGAAAAGTGACCAACGGCCACAACGTTAACCTAGCTTATTTTGCGCAAGATCAGGCAGAGAAATTAGATACTAGCCTGACAGTTTATGAAACAGTTGACCATATTGCGAAAGGTGAACTGCGAAAAAATCTCAGGACAATTCTTGGTGCATTTCTTTTTTCTGGTGAAATTGTAGAAAAAAAAGTGAGCGTTTTGTCTGGTGGGGAACGAACGCGACTTGCCTTGTGCCAATTACTGCTTAGCCCTTCAAATTTTATTATTCTAGATGAGCCAACCAACCATTTAGACATGCAGAGTAAAGAAATCTTGAAGTCTGCACTTCTCAACTACGCAGGGACGTTTATTGTAGTATCGCACGCTCGTGAATTTGTAGAAGGTCTCACTAATCGGATTTGGGATATTGAGAACGAGGGACTAAAGATTCACCATTTTTCCCTAAATGAATACCTGCTCTATAAAAATGAAACTAAACTTAAAATTGAAGGTGAACTTTTAGGACAGTCTGAAAAAGCAAAAGCTCCAAAAATCAGTAAAGAAAAAGTGATTGTTGCTCCAGTGAATAACGAAATAAAAACAATCGAGAAAAAGATTGAAATAGCAGAAAATGAATTGCTCGAAATGAATGACTTGCTCAGTAAATTAAATTATGGAGACGCTGAATTTGATTCGACAGCCGAAAGCTACAACTCTAAAAAGGCAATTCTAGCAAAATTAGTTGAAGAATGGGAAACAATTTTGATGAAGCATAATTAACACATCATTTGTATGCGTAGCTTTATTTCTTTAATTTTAATGAATTGTTTATCGATCAGCATGCTATAAATTTGCACCATGAAAATACCTAGCTTGTTTCTTTTTTTAGTTCTTATTATGGCTTCCTCCTGCCTTAAGAACAACCAAAATCCGGTTCCAAGTATTCCTTTTGATATTACAATCGATATTAATTTACCAAGTTATTATCAATTACAAGGGGTTGGTTCATGGACCTACGTCAACGGTGGATCAAGGGGTATTATCGTTTACAGAAGAACAATTGACGAATTTGTTGCATTCGACCGACATTCGCCCATGGATCCAAACGGGACATGTTTTCTTCCACTTTTCCCCGAACAAGATAATTTTCTACAATTAAAAGACACCTGCAGTAGCGCACAGTTTTCATTATATGATGGCGGAGCCATTTCTGGATCTCAATTTGGCTTAAGACAATATGCTACTCAATTTAATGGAAGTAATTTACTACGAATTTATAATTAATAATGGCTGATATTAACGTAACAATTATTGATCGGGAAGGCAATTCGCATGAATTAATTGGTCCAACCGATATGAGTATGAACATCATGGAGCTTTGCAAAGCCTATGAATTACCCGTGCTGGGTGAATGTGGGGGCATGGCCATGTGCGCAACTTGTCAATGCTATTTGGAATCTGATACGCCTTTAGACGAGCAAAGCGATGCCGAACTTGATATGCTCGATCAAGCATTTTTTGTAAAATCAACTAGTCGATTGGGTTGTCAAATACAACTTACGGAAGAAATCGATGGAATCGTACTACGATTAGCTCCAGAAGCTTAAGCCATTAAATCGTTTGGAATGTTACACACCGGTATCGGCAACATTTTATGTTGATTGATTCGATTAAAGGTTGAGTAAATCTCTAATACTTGCTGCTGTCTATCTGTTAAAGTAGTTTCATCTCCATGAAATTCCATCGCCCACTCTAGCTCAGGATAAGTAGCTCCGATTTGATCTTCATCACTTCTTCCATCGCCCCACAAACCATCTGTTGGTTTAGCGTTGAGTATCTCAGGGAGAATTCCTAAGTGTTTCCCAACTGCCCAAACCTGCGATTTTGTTAGGTCGGCAATTGGACTAAGATCAACACCTCCATCACCATACTTCGTATAAAATCCTATTCCAAAATCTTCTACTTTATTGCCAGTTCCGGCAACAAGACAATTATTGGTTTGAGCAACAGCATATAAAGTTGTCATTCTGAGCCGTGAGCGCGAATTCGCCATACTTAAACTATTATTCTTGCAATCTGAAGGCATCGTTTTTTCAAATTGTGTGAATAAATCACTCAAATTAATCTCCAATTCTTTACTGTTTTTATATTTCGAATTAAGGTAAACTAAGTGTTTGTTAGCCAGATTATATTCTTGCGCAAATTGACGTATGGGTAAATTAATGGCGATTACTTGTAATCCCGTCATGGCGCATAATTCAGAGGTAACAGCAGAATCTATTCCACCAGATATTCCGATAACAAATCCGTCCATACGAGCATTTAAGGCATATTCCTTAAGCCAAGTAACAATATAATCAACTAGTTTATCCAAAGTATACTATCAGAAGAGTATTGATATTTTTAACATCAACTGATTTTGCTTCGATTTCGTGTAGAAATAAGTGTCTGAACCATCATACAATGAATAATTCTTGTCACTAAATCGGTAATGCATGGGTGTTAATCCATAGAAGAAGCTAATTTCTGGAACCAAAGTAGTTGTACCTACAAAATTCCATTCCGCTCCGGCAGAAAAGCCAATAGACCCTTTGTAAAAAAATGTCTCGCCAAATGATTTCATCGAGGTGTTTTCAATCACTGTAGAACTTCCAACATCAACTCCCGTATCATTGATTTTTTGAGAAACCATAAAACTATTTCGGATACCAAATTTTCCAAAATACTTAAAGTCACCAATTGGATCGGTCCTAAATAACAACATCAAGGGAATAGAAATATAAATGGGTTTGATTTGACGTTCACTTAATTGAAACTCGATACCTCCTACTTTATCTTTTTCATCTTTACCTAATATTTCATTTTCGATGTATTTATAAAATACACTATCTGCGCCTGCTTGATACTTCAATGTTTCAAAATCAAATTCTAAACCAGTTGCCAATCCGATATTGTTCGAATTTTTAAAGCTAGTATGGATTAACACCCCCACCGATAAATCAGATCCCACACCACCTACATCCATTTTTTTACTTCCCATTTTTTGGAAGTTCAAACCAAAATTACCCGTCATACCTGCTTGCAGTCTTTTCGTTGCTGTCCCTTGAGCATAAGATAAGTTCACGCCAAATAATACAATTCCTAAGTAACAAATTTTACAAAATGAAGATAGATTTTTCATGAGGTCTTTTTTATGATTAAATTTGAACAAAATTAATAATTAATAATGAGACGTGCTGTTGTCTACCTTTTTATTCTATGCTTAGCGTCTCTTTTGTCTTGTAAAGGAAACGACTACAAGGTAAATATAGAAAATATTAATCTAAATTTAGAATTTATAAATTTAGATTCGATTCTGTATGCATCAAAAGGACAAACTGCCATCGTAAGAAAAAATGAATTGCTTAAAAAAGATGCAGATTTATTAAATTACACAGTGGGCTATTGTTATCACATCTCTAGTTCTTCTGACACTGCCTACATGAATGGGCTCACTTTATTTTATACGGATCAATACATTCAGCGCTTAGAAAAAGTAATAGCGAATAAATTTTCATCCAAAGAAAGAAAAGAAACGGAAATTAGTGATGCGTTTAAACGGTTAAAATTTCATTTTCCTATAAATAAATTCCCGAAAAGAATTGCCTATATTAATTCACTTTTTTCAGCCAGTGTTAACTGCTCAGATAATTTTGTAGCGATCGGTTTAGATCGTTATTTGGGGAAAGATGAAAAGGTAATTAAAGAACTGCCTAGTAATCAGTTTTATCAATGGATTAAAGAAGGCATGGATAAGCAATACCTAACAAGAGATGTTGTTTTAAGTTGGTTGATGGCTCATTATATCAATGAAACTTCAGAAAATTACTCAAGTGAAATGATACGGTGGGGGAAACTACTCTTCATTACGCATGCCTGCCTTCCGGATCTTGAAGATCCTATTATTGTGCGATATTCAAAAAAGGATTATGATTGGGCGATTAATAGTGAGGGCTCCTTTTGGAAATATCTGGTGGAGGAAGAATTATTGTTTAATACTATGGAAGAAACTAAACAAAACCTTCTCCATGAAGGGCCTTTTTCAACTGGTTTACCACAAGAAAGCCCTGATCGAATGGGACAATTTTTGGGGTATCAAATGGTGAAACAATATATGGATGAAGAAAGTATTAGTTTAAAAGAATTGGTCAAAGTACCCTACAATACCATTTTGCAATCCTACAAACCCAACTAATTGACTATGAATAAAGAAATCACCAAAACATCCGATATACTCATTAACATAGGACTGAACCCTAATAAACTTCCCGTTTCCATTAAGTGGAATGCAGAAGACAATGGCTCAATACCCCAAGAAGCAGAAGCATTTCTATTGTCTATCTGGGATAAAAAAGATAAAAACACACTCAAAATTGACTTATGGACACCAGACATGTCGGTGGAGGAAATGAAACAATTTTTTCATCAGACCTTACTTTCGATGTCTGATACTTTTGAAAAAGCGACGGGGGAACATTTAATGGCAGAAGATTTAAGGGATTATTGCTACCATTTTGCCGAGAAAATGAATATCTTACCCAAAGAATGAAAACTATTTTAGAAAAGCTGCACACTGAGCAAGGAGATGAAGTACGATATTTCATTAAACTGAACGATGAAAAGGTGTGTTTAAATGACTTTATTGGACAGCAAATTACATTGCAGTACCTGGGGAAAATTATCTGTTCTAGTTGTAGTAAAATTACTGATAAATCATTTGGTCAAGGATTTTGTTACAAGTGCTTCAACGAAGCGCCTGAGGCAAGCCCCTGCATCATGAATCCGGAATTATGCGAAGCGCATTTAGGCTTAGGGCGCGATATTGAATACGAAGAGCGAAATCACAACCAGCCACATTTTGTCTATTTTGCAGCAACCGATAAAGTGAAAATTGGCATTACGCGCAACACACAGATTCCTACTCGTTGGATTGACCAAGGTGCACAATCAGCAATCATTTTAGCAGAAACACCCAACAGATATACAGCGGGTGTGATTGAGGTGGCCTTAAAAGAAGCGTATGACGATAAAACAAACTGGCAAAGCATGCTAAAAGATCTTCGGGATGAATCCATCGATTTAGTAGAAGAAAAATGGCTTGCTCAAGAGCTGTTACCTCATGATCTTGCCGCTTTTTTTACGGAAGATGAATCTGTTCATTCGATTAATTATCCCGTAAAGGAATATCCCAGCACCCTAGAATCCATGAATTTTGATAAAATGCCACTCATTTCAGGAAAACTTACTGGAATTCGTGCGCAATACTTATACATAGATGGAAACAGGGTAATTAATATTCGGCGCCATACTGGCTATGAAGTAGACATAATCTTGGGCGATGGAAAAGATTAAAACCGAATCTGATTATCTTCGTGGCTTTTTGGATATTTTTTATCCAATCGTTAAAAAACTATTCAGTAAAACGACCTACTATTACGCGGTTTGTGGAGCATCTAATATGGTGCTGAGTTGGCTACTATTCTACCTTTTCTACAACTTTGTTTTTCACCAACAGAAATGGCAGGTCCCTATCCTTAACCTCTATATTAATGCCTATACGATTAGTGCTGCTGTATGCTTTATAATTTCATTTATCATTGGTTTTACCTTATTAAAGTATGTCGTTTTTACGGCTAGTGAAATTAAAGGACGAATTCAATTGTTTCGCTATGGAATAAGCGCTATAATTTCGTTCGTTACCAGTTACGCTATTCTTAGGCTGTTGATAGAAGGTTTTGGAATGTATGCCTCAATCTCCAACGTAATTGCTTCGGTTGTTGTGGCTATTATCAGTTACCTTATTCAACGGAATTTTACGTTCAAATAGATTTATTAGATTAGCCTTTCATACAACTCATCCAACTGCTTTCCTACAGCAGCATAGCTAAAATGCGTGAGTGCATAGGTTCTGAGTTCCTCAGGATCAAAGGACTTTCCGTTCAACATGGCTTGCATCGCTTCTACTAATTGAGCTTCGTTGCGCGGCTCCACCAAAATACTGTTACAATCATTCGCGAATTCGGGAATCCCATTTACTGTAGTAGCAATCACGGGAACGCCACACATCCACGCCTCTGGAATTACACAGGGGAAATTTTCGAAATTGCTAAACAGTACCAAGGCTCTACAATTTTTCACAAAATTGGCAATTTCTATCGTTGACATGGTTGGATAGAAAAATACAAATGAATTTAATATGCCTAATTCACGGGCTAATTGATGCGCTTTTGTCACATCGCCATCACTGATAATGTGAAAAGAAAAATTGGAACTTACTTTTGAAAGCTGATGCACAGCTCGTAGCATCCCCAATACGTTTTTGGCGGGCTCAAATGCGGTAGAAATATGGACAAATTGATGAGCGGTTTGTGGTGTTTCTGAGGGAAGAAAAATCGCTTCATTCACAACATTCGGAACCACTTGTACAGTGATTGACGGTGCTAGTTTCTTTAATCGTTCGCCTAAATCTTGGCTAACTGGCATAACACAATCTGAGGACTTAAGGACTTTTTTAGCCAGCGATAGAATGATCCTAGGATAGGCATTTGCCCCGGCTTGAAAACCGCTTGCATGCTCACTAATCACCAGGGGAATTCCCAGTTTTGTTTTTAATTTTCGGGCGAAGTAACCCAATGGATAAATTACATTTAAATGAATAAGATCAGGCTTGCCGTATCCCTCATAAACTCTCTTCATCCCTAAGGAAAAGGCCTTTTTGTACTGTGCAAATGCCTGCATTGAACCGAGTAAGGGTAAAGAAGTTTTTTTCTTTGGGTAATAAATTAAAATTTCGTTGAGCGCACCCCGCTTATTTTCCACTATTTCCATAGATGAATTGGTGTCATCAGCAATAATTGCTAATACCACTACTTCATTCAAGAGGGAAACTGCCTCTGCATGTTTCTGTACAAAATTACCTAGCGTTGGGTTTTTGCGGTTGGGATACCAAGAACATAAAAAGAGGACTTTTTTACCTTTGTGTGACATGTGCTAAACCAGGATGGTTTGAAATACAATGTTAACCTGTTCTATGGTGTAATCAATTTCTTCTTTCGTGGTATAATGGGAAAATGAAAAACGAACATTAGGCCTACTCATATCGGCTTTTATTCCACTTAAAACATGTGATCCAGCAGTGGCGCCAGATGAACAAGCACTACCACCACTAGCGGCAATCCCTTTTAAATCTAAGGTAAATAATACCATGGACGCTTTTTCTGTTGGTGGAAAACAAACGTTAAGTACCGTGTATAGCGCTTTGTCATTGGATATTTCACCATGAAATGAAATGCCCGGTATCGAAGCCTTCAATTGTTCGATCATATAGGCTTTCAATCCCCTAACATGGACTTGGTGTGCAGCTAAATTATCGTACGCTAAATCAAATGCTTTTGCTAAACCTACAATTCCAGCGATGTTTTCTGTTCCGCCTCTTAAACCTCTTTCTTGCGCTCCCCCATAAATAAAAGGGGCTACTTTGGTCGCTTTATTGACATAAAGAAAACCCACTCCTTTTGGCCCATGAAATTTATGTGCAGCGCAAGTAATGAAATCGATATCTAGTTCTTTTAAATCAAACGAATAATGTCCCATGGTTTGAACAGTATCCGAATGAAAATAAGCGCCGTTTTCTCTGCAAATTTTAGCCACTTCTTTGAGGGGAATCAAGGTAGCAATTTCATTATTGGCATGCATCAATGAAACCAAAGTGGGAATTTTATCGGTTAAGTGTTCAGAAAGTTCATTCAAATCGATATTGCCAAGACTGTCTACCGATAAATAAGTAATGGTGGTGCCGTATTTTTTATGTATCGCTTCAGCCGTATGACCTACCGCATGATGCTCAATCTTCGTGGTGATGATTCGTTTAACTCCTAAGTCTTCTACAGCTGTAAGTAGCGCCATGTTATCTGCTTCAGTTCCACCCGAAGTGAAAATAAGTTCTGAGGAATGGCAATTCAACCAGGCGGCAATGGAGCGCCGAGAAGTTTCTAATAAAGCTTTAGAATTTCGACCATAATAATGCGTGGAAGAGGCATTACCAAAATTTTCTTGATAAACATCAACCATTGCCGCTATAACTTCTGGCGCCATTGGTGTAGTTGCTGCATTATCTAAATAAACACGCATTTTTATCTTTTAAAAAGCGAAGATACGCATTTTGTTTCCTATGGTTGAAATTTTAATACCTTTGATTTGTCGATTCAATTGATGTATGAAAACTGTTTCACTCTTATTTTTAATGTTTTTAACAACAGGTGTTCTTGCCCAAAAGCCTGAAAAATCAAGAATAGGAGGCGAGCTTTCATTGGGCCTTCGATCTTCCTTGAGTCTTTTTAACGAAGAAACCAATGAGATGAGCGGAAAAGGAGTTGGGGGTCAATTCCGTTTACGGTTTGCTGAAGATCTAAACAGCGAGTGGTTTTTCGATTATTTAACGAGCGATATTTTAAACTATGCCTTTCGGACCGACTACCACATTGGTTGGAGCGTCATGTATTATCCCCTAGCCTACCAAGCCTATTACAAAAGCAAGGAACACAAACTCACCTTAAGGCCTTACATTATCGCTGGACATTGCTTCGACTACACATCCATTCAATCCAAAGCAAACAAGGACATTTTTGCAGATCGCTGGAGCTCAGCAATACAAGCCGGTATCGGCAATCATTTTGAGCTTGGTCCGCGCTTCGACCTCTCGCTGAGTGGCCAATACATGGTTCATTTGGGAAAACACCTCCATTCAGACTATAATTTCTCGACTCAAACCTTAGTATTAAGCGAAGAAAAAGGACAAGATTTAGCCGGTCACCTGCTCCTCACCTTGAGTTTAAACTATAAAATTGCTCGATTATGGGGAAAATAATGCTGCTATTGGCCTTGATGACTTCACTTTGTTCATTGAGCCAATCTAGACCCATTCATTACCAATCTGGTTTACTCAAAGCTAGTGCAACCATCGCACCTACAAATTTTTACAGGGCTTATTCTACCTCAGCAATGCTTAATGGTTACCTTGAATATATCGCAGAGGATAAAATCAGTATCAGGGGAGATGTTTTTCAATACATCCCTGGTGTTGGCAGATTTGTTTTTAATCACCTCAACATTCCGCAAAACTACACAGCCATTTACGCAGGATTAGGCTATCAACTCGGAAAGAAAAATTGGAAACACACCTTTCACATTCAACCCGGCATCACCTATACCCAAATCGGAGCTACCATAGCCTATCCAACACCGCGCTATTCCGTCAATCCTTCAATTAACCTGAAAGCAGGAACTTGTTTGTATGTTTCGCCTTACTTTCATTTTTTTGCAGAAATCAATTGGAATAACTCCTCTATTCGGAATAATCCAGAAAGCTCCTCTATTTCCACAGCCCAAGTAGGGGTTAGCGCAGGACTTGGATTTAATATTCAAACGCGAAGAAAATAAACTAGAATTAGTCTAAGGTGAAGAGTTGCAATTAGTTTTAAAAGCGATACTTAAGATTGAGTTGAGGCGCAAGCGACTGTTACTTTAGGAAGGTTAGTTTTCGCCAAAGCAGCATAACCGCCAATAACGTCTTTTATTCCTTCGTAGCCACGAGCTTTTAGAATCGAGGCAGCAATCATGCTCCTGTAACCACCGCCACAAAGCAGGACAAGTTCTTTATCCTTAGGAAATTCGGCCATACGTTCATTGATGAAATCGAGGGGAATACTTGGTACATCTACTAAATGCTCCGATTCGTATTCACCCGGTTTCCGTACATCAATCAAAAGTTCATTGGCAGTTAATCCTTGTTCAACCTCACTTGCCTCTACCCTACCTATGCTATCAAGGGCTTCATTCCACGCATGAATTCCTCCATCCAAATATCCCCTTACATTGTCGTATCCTACCCGAGCCAAACGACGAACCGTTTCTTCTTCCTTTCCATCTGGTGTAACTAAAATAATTTCCTGCTTAATATCGGGAATCAAAGCTCCAACCCATGGAGCAAATTGACCTTCCAAGCCAATGAAAATACTTCCCGAAATAAATCCTTGAGCAAATTCGGTAGCAGGACGTGTATCTAAAATCAATGCTTCAGGCATCAAAGAGGTGAATTGATCCCGACTTAAGGCCTTTAGTCCACGAGCCATTACGACCTGGATAGAATCATATCCTTTTTTATTCATCGCAACGTTCATTCCAAAATAACTAGGTGGCGGCAATAAACCATTTGTCAATTCTTTAATAAAATCACTTCGGTCCATGTCTGACCTCAAGGCATAATTGACCATTTTTTGATTCCCAAGGGTATCAAATGTTTCTTTCGACATATTTTTTCCACAAGCACTGCCAGCTCCATGTGCAGGATAAACAGTAACTGAATCCGGAAGTGTCATAATTTTTGACCGTAAGGAATCATAAAGTAATCCTGCCAATTCCTCTTGCGTCATTGCGGCTGATTTTTGTGCTAAATCAGGTCTTCCGACATCACCAATGAATAAGGTATCACCTGAAAACAAGGCGTGTTCTGATCCGTTTTCGTCGATCAAAAGATAACAAGTGGATTCCATGGTATGTCCTGGTGTGTGCAAGACACGAACAGAGCAATCTCCGAAAGCCAATAACTCACCATCTTTGGCTGAATGAAACGCAAATTGAGGATCAGCCATAGGGCCAAAAACGATGGGAGCACCTGTAGCTTTAGCTAAATCCAAATGACCGGAAACGAAATCGGCGTGGAAATGCGTTTCTAAAATATATTTTATCGTTACACCATCTGCCTGGGCTCTGCTCATGTAAGGGGTTATTTCCCTTAAGGGATCAATAATAATCGCCTCCGAACCGGAAGTCACATAATAAGCACCTTGCGCTAAACAGCCTGTGTAAATTTGTTCGATTTTCATGATCAGTATTTTTATTACAAAGGTAAAAAATTAGTGGGCTTATATTTTAAAAAGGCAGCTAAATCGGTATTAATTGTGATTATTAGTAAAATTAAATTGAGTATTCGAAATCGAATCAGCAAACTATTTTAATGTTAAAAACCAAGAATTCATCTGAAGTGAGAACGATTTAGTGACTATTAGCGTCCGTAAAGGCGGAAATATTCGGCCTTGAATTTAATGGTTTTTGCACCTGAACTGAAACTTTTAATTTTTAAAATTTCTATAAGAACATTTTTGAAAAATTTCAGTTTCAGAAAGGAGTTAAAATTGTTCGCAACGAATTGTAAGTAGTTTTAGAATAATTATTTGCGAACAAAATAGGAATTCATAGCCTTGACTTTTTTGTTTCTTTTTTTGTCAAGCAAAAAAGAAAGGCAAATAGAATAATTTTTAAATTAAGATGATTATTCAAATTAGGACTTTGATTAGGAACTTGATTGGCGGCACGAAAACTACACTCAAAAACGAAAGAGCCAAACTATTTTTTTAGCTCATCTCGACTACGCTCGATGTGCTTTAAGTGAATCGAGCGGAGTCGAGAGACACGGTGAAGTCGATGAGCTAAAAGTGAATCGAGCGGAGTCGAGAGACACGGTGAAGTCGATGAGCTCTAAGTGAATCAAGAGACACGATGAACTCGAGAGTCACTATTCAAGAGTTTTGTCCCAATTAATGGGATTAGTTGAATTTTGTTGTACTTTTGCACTTTAAATACAGTTCTTTTGATTAAAAAGTTGTCCCAGGAATTGTAAATCATCTAAAACAATTCTAATGAATTTTGAACAACTCGGGGTTATTCCCACGATTTTAACCGCAATCGAAAATCAAGGTTACACCAACCCAACGCCCATCCAAGAAAAAGCTATTCCCATCGTTTTAAACGGTAATGATTTAATTGGCTGTGCACAAACAGGAACAGGAAAAACAGCTGCTTTTTCGATTCCTATTTTACAATTATTATACGCATCACCCGAGCGAAAAAAACACGGTAAAATTCGTTCCTTAATTGTTACTCCTACCAGAGAATTAGCCATTCAAATTGGAGAAAGCATCAAACTATACGGACAAGGACTGAATATTCGTCATGCTGTTATTTTTGGTGGCGTATCGCAGCACAACCAAGTGAATCAATTAAAATCTCATGTCGATATTCTTATCGCTACACCCGGCCGTTTATTGGATCTCATTCAACAAGGATTTGTAAAGTTGAACGATCTAGAAATCTTTGTTCTTGATGAAGCGGATAGAATGCTTGACATGGGCTTTATCCACGACATTAAAAAAATAATCAAATTACTTCCGCAGAAAAGACAAAATTTATTTTTCTCTGCCACCATGCCTAAAGAAATTATTGGCCTAGCAAATACGATCTTAACGGATCCTAAAATGGTAGAAGTTACTCCAATTGCATCTACTTCAGATTTAATTGAGCAGCATGTTTATCATGTAGATGCAGATGAAAAGAAAAACTTACTAATTGAATTAGTGAAAGCGCAGGCAGTGGAAGCTAGAGTGTTAGTATTCACTAGAACCAAACATGGGGCAGATAAAGTGGTGAAATTCCTTCAAAAAGTTCAAATAAAATCTGCAGCAATACATGGCAATAAGTCACAAAATGCGCGTCAAAACGCATTGAATGATTTCAAAAATAAAAACCTAAAAGTATTGGTTGCCACAGATATCGCAGCTCGCGGCATCGACATCGATGATTTAGAAATGGTGTTGAATTATGAAATCCCTAATATTCCTGAAACCTATGTACATCGTATCGGAAGAACAGGTCGCGCAGGTGTTAAAGGTGTGGCAATTTCATTCTGTGATCAAACGGAGAAAAATTACCTCAAGCTCATCCAGAAACTCACCAAAAAGGAATTAACGGTTAAAAAAGCATAAGCTAAAAACTATTTAATCTATTTTTTGTTTATTAAGTTCGTTGTTGATTCATTTGCATGATGGAACAGATTAAACGATTTTAACATGGACTCAAACTATTGTCATTACAGCGATTTACCTTCCGTTGAAGCTTACCGAAAAAAAGACATACTGAACGCGTAACGAGCGATGCAGAAACAGATCGCATTATCGAAATGGCTTGGGAAGATCGTACTCCTTTTGATGCGATTAAAATGCAATTTGGTTTGAATGAACAAGGCGTAAGAAATCTAATGCGCAAGGAATTAAAAGCCAGCAGCTATAATAGATGGAGAAAACGCGTTGAGGAATGTAAAACAAAGCATGCAAAAAAAAGATTAGACCTCATCAATCGTTTTAAGTCATCATCACAACGCTTGATCACAAAAAATAAAATTTCAAAACGCTAATATTTTTTTCAATTCTTTACCATTAGTGTTCGATAAACAAATGAATTGTATAAAAATTAACTCCATTTTCGTTTTTTTCTCCTTCTCGATTGGCAAAGAGAGGATAAAGAAAATTTCGAAGCGTAAGCGATACCGAAAAGCGCTTGTCGTTTGATAAGCTAGCTTATCACTCTTTTCGTGTATCGGTCGATGAGAAATTTTCGCCGAACGTCTTCAATCGAGAATTGATTTTTTCGTTCTTTTGTATCAAGACAAAAGGACAAAGAAAATAGAGTCCGATTTTTTATCGGACAATATTGATTATTTCACTCACTTGTCATTAGAATTTAGTAATTCAAGAATTACTAAGGTTTAGTGGCCATTCTATACATTCTCCCCTGTCTAGGTACCTAATCGATGGATGAGCAGCAACATACTTCTTTTTGGCAAATACCTCCACAAGTCCGGAGCCTAATTTTTGCTCATCATGGGTGTTTAAAATTAGTTTTGCCTCACAAAATTTCGCCACTTCGATTAATTTTTCAGCGCCTAAATTGATGGTCCCACCCAAGAAAAATGGTAACTTAAACAATGTGCTTGTTCCGATAAGAATATCAACTTTTGTATCCTTTAGATCTTGCTTGAGGCCGTGAGGCGCATACAACAAATCCGAATTACTTGATTTTATTAAAAATGCGTGGTGCACTGGATCCCAAATTGATGCTTTTGTAATTCGTGTGATTTCAAAAGGCGCTTCATCCAAGGGAAGTAAATGCTTGAAATGATGCCAAGATTTTATTTTACGAAGGACATTGGGAGCCGCTATCAAGAGGATGTCAGGCGGTAATTGCAAGAGGGTTTCTTTATTGCAATGATCGGTAAATGGATGCGAAATAAAAATAACATTGTAAGGAGGTAGGTCCGCGAGTTGCGGCTGATCACGAAAATGCTGCTGCTTGGAAAACCAAGGTGCAAGATCCACTTGATGAGTTGTGAACCAAGGATCAACTAAAACAGAAAACGAATCAAATTCCCACAACCAAGAGGAGTCATCGTTTAATTTAGTTAATTTCATTTAATTGCGAAAGAAGCTTAAAGACATTGATAGTTTCGGACGTATTTCGGTCCGATCAATAATATAATCAAGAAAACCATGCTCTAACAAGAATTCAGACGTTTGAAAACCATCTGGTAAATCACGCCCAATAGTTTCCTTTACCACTCTTGGTCCTGCAAAAGCAATTAAGGCACCTGGCTCAGCGATATTGATATCCCCCAACATAGCGAAAGATGCTGTAACACCGCCAGTTGTAGGATCTGTTAAATAAGAAATATAAGGCAATCCCGCATCGGCCAACTGACCTAATTTACCGGAAACTTTTGCCATTTGCATTAATGAAAATCCTGCCTCCATCATGCGCGCACCTCCAGATTTAGAGATAATCATAAAAGGAGCTTTTAATTTAATCGCTTCATCTATTGCCCTAGCGATTTTCTCTCCCATTACACTGCCCATCGAACCACCAATAAATGCAAAATCCATTGCGGCAACTACGAAATCGTTACCATCCAATTTGCCTTTTGCTGTTCTAATAGCATCTTTCAATCCAGTTGATTTTTGGGTTGCTGCTACACGATCTTTATAATTTTTAGTATCTGTAAATCCCAATGGATCAGCGGAAGACAATTTTGCGTCTAATTCGGTGAATTTCCCATTATCAAAAATAATACTAAAATAAGCTTCAGCACTCAAGCGCTCATGATGCGAACAACGATCACAGACACCATTATTTTTAGCTAGATCTTGGGCAGTAAAAAGAGTTTTGCAATTGGTACATTTTACCCAATAGCCCTCTGGGGTCTCTTTTTTATCACTTGTTGAAGTCGTAATTCCTTCTTTCTTTCTGGTAAACCAACTCATTGTTTATTTTTGTTTAAAGGGTATTTACGTTATTCAAATCGGAAAATGCTTTTTCAAGTCGCGCAATAAAGGTCAATTCCCCCTCGCGAAGCCATTTTCTTGGATCATAATATTTTTTATTAGGAAGCTCGCTTCCCTCAGGATTTCCAATTTGAGTTTTGAGGTAAGGTAGGTTTGTCTCAATATAATCTCGCGCACCCTCGGTGAAAGCAAATTGTAAGTCGGTATCAATATTCATTTTGATAACGCCATAACCAATTGCTTCTCTAATCTCTTCGATCGTGGATCCAGAACCTCCATGAAAAACAAAATCAACGGGATTATGGTCTGTTTGGAATTTTTGCTGCACAAAATCTTGAGAAGACTTTAAAATTTTTGGGGTTAAAAAAACGTTTCCTGGCTTGTAAACACCGTGCACATTTCCAAAAGCAGCAGCGATTGTAAAGCGCGGAGAAACTTTCAACAGCTCCTCATAGGCGTAGGCAACCTCTTCGGGTTGAGTATATAATTTCGAATTATCAACATTGCTATTGTCCACTCCATCTTCTTCTCCGCCTGTGATACCTAATTCAATTTCTAAGGTCATTCCTATTTTTGCCATTCTGGCTAAATATGTTTTACAAATAGCGATATTTTCCTCAATCGGCTCTTCCGACAAATCAATCATGTGTGAGCTGTATAAAGGTTTACCATGTTCACGATAAAACTTTTCACCTGCATCTAAAAGTCCATCTAACCAAGGCAATATATTTTTAGCGCAATGATCGGTGTGTAAAATAACAGTTGCACCGTATGCCGCTGCTACATGATGAACGTGCATTGCGCCACTAATACCGCCCAAAATAGCTGCTTGCTCGTTTGTATTTTTCAATCCTTTTCCAGCATAATATTGAGAGCCACCATTCGAAAATTGAATAATTACAGGAGAATTAATTTTTGCTGCAGCTTCAATAACTGCATTTACGGTGGAGGTACTGGTTACATTAACGGCTGGAAGGGCAAATCCTTTTTGTTTAGCAAGACGAAATATCGCCTGAACTTCATCACCTGTTGCAACACCTGATCCCGGAAGAATAATAGACGACATACATTAAAATATATTAAACAAAGTTAAAAAAAAAAATGCTTTTTGAAATAAAAATAAAGTTAATTCGTTTCAACTTCAAACCTTTAAATTGCCTATGGTCAAAAAGTACTCTCAACCCGAAAAATCTGGAAACAAAGCTGAAGAAAGAGTCTCAACTCAGACTTTACTTTTTTTACTTAACTTTAGTAAATCGTTAGATACCAAAAAACTAAAGAAAAAAACAATTATTCTACACAATAATTAATCAAACGCCGAAAGGCGTTTTTTTATTTTTATTCCGTTCATTTGTAGAAAAAAGATGAAAGCTATTGCGATTTCCTTGCTACTGATGTTTCCATTTTCATTTATTGCGCAAGATTGTCCCATCTTACCGCATCCCCTTGTGTATAAAACGATTCCTGGTGAAACTCAAATGCTTGAATCGCTTTCATTAGATTTTAATAGCCTTCCTTCAAACTTGATTGAGCAATTTAAATCCACCATTGCTTTATATCACGATGTGCCATTAATCGACGTAAAATCAAAGCCATTATTGATTTTTAAACAAGCAATAAATGTTCCCTTAGATAGCTATTCCATTAATGTCAATGAACAAATCATTATCACATATTCTTCTTCAAAAGCGTGTTACTATGCTTTTCATTCCTTAATGCAGTTGCTGAAGCAAAATAATGAAGGTTATTTTATTCAAAAATGTTTCATTAACGATTTTCCAAAATTCCAATGGCGGGGTCTGCATTTAGATGTTTCTCGTCATTTCTTTACCGTTGATGAAGTGAAAAAATACATCGATTTAATGTGCCTCTATAAACTCAATATGTTTCATTGGCATCTGACTGATGACCAAGGTTGGCGCATCGAAATTAAGAAATACCCTAAATTAACCGAAATAGGCGCATGGAGAGATAGCACGGTGAACGACCATTATACCACAACACCTAGAACCTATACCAAACAGCGTTATGGTGGATTCTATACCCAAGAAGAAATCAAAGAAGTCGTGGCGTACGCAGCAGAAAAACACATAACAATTGTTCCAGAAATTGAAATGCCGGGACATTCAAGAGCAGCTCTTGCTGCTTATCCGCAATATTCATGTACCGGAGAACAACAAAATGTTCCTGGACTTTGGGGGGTTTTTGACGATATATTCTGTGCAAAGGAGGAAAGTATTCTCTTTCTTCAAGATGTTCTTTCAGAAGTAATTCCATTATTCCCTGGCACTTATATTCATGTTGGAGGTGACGAAGCGCCGAAAACCCGCTGGAACAAGTGTGAAAAATGCCAATCTGTTATAAAAGAACAAAAACTTAAAGATGAGCATGAATTGCAAAGTTATTTCATTCAACGAATGGATGCCTATTTAATGAAGCAAGGGAAAAAATTAATTGGTTGGGATGAAATTCTTGAAGGAGGCCTATCACCAAATGCTGCGGTAATGTCGTGGCGTGGATTCGAAGGAGGAATAGAAGCCGCAAAGCTAGGTCACGATGTTGTAATGTCGCCGGGATCACATTGTTATTTCGATCATTATCAAGGGAAAGGAAGTGATGAACCCTTAGCAATAGGTGGATTTACTAATGTAGAAAAAGTATTCGATTTTAATCCCATACACAGCACGATGACAAGAAACGAGGCAGCGTATGTCTTAGGGGGTCAGGCAAATCTTTGGACGGAATACATTCAGGATTTCAATAAATTGATGTACATGACGTATCCTCGAGCGATCGCCCTAAGTGAGGCGCTGTGGTGTACAGAAAAAACGACTTACAATGTATTTGAACAAAGCGTCATCAAGTATCATTTCCCTTTGCTTAAAAAGTTGGGGGTCAATTTCTCACAAACAATTCTCAAACCTAAAATCACCTTCAAACGAACGCCAAAAGGTGTTTCCTTAAAAATCGCATCAAACTCGGCAACTGAAGTATTTAAACTAAATCAGGATGATGAATTTATTGGGACTGCCGATTTCAACATTGAACGTGTGAAGAAAACAGTACCCATTAGGTATCAATTTGTGTCAAATGAAACCGGAATAGACAGAACAATTTTTGTTACTAAAAACCCCTGCTTGGGAGTACCCATAAATTATATAACTAAACCTAGCGATCGCTATAACAGCGGAGATTTAACCCTTGTTGATGGCCAGTTTGGCGCAAGACCATGGAAAGGACACGAATGGATCGGATTTGACACCTCCGTTGTAGTCATTGAAATAGATTTACTTAAAAAACAAAAAATTGACAGCCTTCAAATCTCATTTCTCAATGATGAGAATTCATGGATTCATCTACCAGTAGCAATAGAATTTGAGAATTCAAAAACAAACTTAGGCTTTGGGTTTACGCAATACCCCTGTTTCGTGAATGAAAAGCAAGTGGTATTTATTGGAAAAAAAGTTCAAAAATTCAGAATCACCATTAAAACGATGGATAAAATACCTCTAGGAATGCCAGGCGAAGGAAATCAACCTTGGCTTTTTATCGATGAGATTTCGATTAAAAATAAATAATGTGAAAGGAGAACCCTTCAAAAATTAAAAAGAGGTCAATTCGCGTGTTTTGAGAAATTAATTTAACTTTGATTAAAGCTTAAATCTTTTATTATGAAAAAATTAATTATTTCATTTTTTGCATTGGCTTTGTTAACAGCTTCTTGCGCTAAAGATTACTCTTGTAAATGTGTTGAAACATTTACCGTTGGTGGCGTAGTTGTTAATACAGACACTATCAACGGTCCAACCTACCAAAAAGTGACCAAGAAGTGGATGAAGAACACTGCTGGATGCGTTAGCAGTACCCAAACAGTTGGTGATGAAACATTTACTTCAACTTGCGAAATCGAGAAGCAATAAAAGCGTAAAGTATCTTATTGGGATGATTTCTATCTTCCCCACGGAAAAAAAGAGGTGACTTAATCTGCCGTTTAGCAGTTCAAGTTCACCTCTTTTTTAGTTTCAATATGCTAATAATGATTGAAATTCGTCATAGCCTCAATAATGTAAAGTCGCATTGAAAGTAGTAAACCATTTTATAAACTCATCTTCCAGCATTCCTTGAAATTTTAGTAGACTTCACGCTTTCTTATTACCTTTGCGTAAATTTTAGTCTATGCGAAATTGGGTCTCCTTAAAAACTTTTACAGATATTAAATTTGAGTTTTTTGAAGGTATTGCAAAAATAACCATCAACCGTCCGCAAGTTTACAATGCATTCCGACCGGAAACGAATATGGAAATGTTAGAAGCCATGCATATTTGTAGAGAAAGAAACGATATTAATGTGGTCGTACTCACAGGCGCTGGAGACAAAGCATTCTGCTCTGGGGGTGATCAAAATGTGAAAGGAATTGGTGGTTACATTTCAGAAAATGGGGTTCCAAGACTGAATGTCCTCGATCTTCATAAAACCATTCGCTCCCTTCCTAAACCGGTAATTGCAATGGTAAATGGATACGCAATTGGCGGTGGACATGTATTACACGTGGTGTGCGACCTAACAATTGCATCTGATAATGCTATTTTCGGACAAACAGGACCGAAAGTGGGTAGTTTCGATGGTGGATTTGGATCCTCCTTTCTTGCAAGACATGTTGGGCAGAAAAAAGCACGAGAAATTTGGTTTCTATGCAATCAATATACCGCTGATGAAGCAGAAAAAATGGGCATGGTCAATAAAGTCGTTCCTCTTGAACAATTAGAAAATACGGTTGTTGAATGGTGTAATATCATTATGAAAAGAAGTCCACTAGCAATCCGTATGATCAAGCGTTCCATGAATGCCGAATTAGATGGACAACATGGTTTAATGGAATTGGCTGGCGACGCCACCCTACTCTATTACTTAACCCAAGAAGCTCAAGAAGGAAAAAATGCCTTTTTAGAAAAAAGAGATCCTGATTTTCAACAATTTCCAAAATTCCCTTAAACATGAATAAATTATCACATCTTGAGCCTATGGCTCTATGGAAGTATTTCGAACAACTAAACGCTGTGCCACGCCCCTCGAAAAAAGAAGAAAGGGTTAGGCAATTTATGGTGGATTTCGGGAATAAGCACGGACTAGAAACAATAGTAGATGCCATCGGAAATGTTATCATAAAAAAAGGAGCCAGTTCGGGTATGGAGAAAGCAAAAACTGTGATTCTTCAATCTCATTTAGACATGGTTCATCAAAAAAATAATGCGACCGTTTTTGATTTCGATCAACAAGGAATTGATATGATCGTTGAAGGCGATTGGATTCGAGCAAATGGCACTACGCTAGGAGCTGATAACGGTATTGGAGTGGCCGCAATAATGGCAGTATTGGCTTCAGATAACATTAAACATCCAGCACTTGAAGCACTTTTTACCATCGATGAAGAAACTGGAATGACGGGTGCTAAAGAATTAGATGGTAGTTTATTCAGCGGAGAAATATTACTGAATCTTGATACTGAAGATGATGATGAGTTATCGGTAGGTTGCGCGGGAGGAATTGATACAAATACTTCATACGCTTACCAAGAAATCCCTGTTAATAGTGGGTCACAGATCCTTGAAATTACAATAAACGGTTTACTCGGAGGACACTCAGGAATGGATATCGATAAAGGCAGAGGAAATGCCAATAAGTTGATGGCTAGATTAATCTGGAAAATAGCGAAACAAGCACCGCTGCAATTGATTTCGTTTGATGGTGGAAGTCTTAGAAATGCGATACCTAGAGAAGCAGTGGCAGTAATTGCTATAGCTGAAGGACAAGAAACGATCGCAAAAGAGGCAATTAATAAAGAGGCAGCCATATTTTTAGAGGAATATAAAGCCATTGAAAGCTTTTTTAAAATTAGCGTAAATTCAATAAAAAATGATGAGAAAGCTATGTCAGATAGTGATTTCAATAATGTCATTAATTGTCTATGTTCTATTCAAAATGGTGTTTTCAGAATGAGTCCAGACATCATTGGATTAGTGGAAGCATCGTCTAGTCTTGCACGCGTAATTATAAAAAATGGGTCATTTACTACCCAATCATTACAGCGAAGTAGCGTAGAAAGTACAAAAGATGAAGTTGCTATGAGTATCCGTGCGAATTTTGAGCTTATTGGAGCCACGGTTACACAAGGCGGAGATTACCCTGGATGGAAACCAAATACCAATTCAAAAATACTTCAGGTAATGCGAGAAATATACCTTGAATTATTCCAAGAAGAACCCAAAGTTAAAGCCTGTCATGCAGGATTGGAATGTGGGATTTTAGGTTTACATTTACCAGCGGTCGATATGATTTCATTCGGTCCAAATATTCGGGCAGCACACTCGCCTGACGAAAAAGTTCAACTATCTTCTGTACAAAAATTTTGGGGCTTTTATCTAAAAACATTAGCTCAAATACCAGAAAAAGCATAATATGAATATTCAACTGAATAGTATCGAAGAGGCAATCGCAGCAATTATAAATGGAGAAGTAATAATTGTTGTAGATGATGAAGATAGAGAGAATGAAGGTGATTTTTTGACCGCAGCTAGAAATGCTACGCCTGAATTAATCAATTTTATGGCTACCCACGGACGAGGATTGATCTGTGCACCAATAAGCGAGGAACGTTGCAATAAACTCGGTTTAGAAATGATGGTGACTAATAATTCTGCTGCGTATGAAACACCCTTCACCGTAAGCATCGACCTAATTGGTCATGGTTGTACGACAGGGATTTCTGCCAGCGATCGTTCAAAAACAATCCAAGCAATGATTAACCCCACAATTCGACCAGAAGAATTGGGGAAACCTGGGCATATTTTTCCGCTTAGAGCTAGAAAAGGTGGTGTATTGAGAAGGGCTGGCCATACCGAAGCAGCAGTCGATTTATCGAGGATGGCTGGCTTCGAAGAGGCAGGTATTATCGTGGAAATTCTCAATGAAGATGGTAGCATGGCACGACTTCCAGAATTAATTTTAATCGCAAAAAAGTTCGATCTTAAAATAATTTCAATAGAGGAATTGATTAAATATAGAATTGCACATGAATCGTTGGTAGAAAAAGTAGTCGACGTTCATATGCCAACCGAATGGGGCGATTTTCAATTACATGCTTTTAAAGATAAAAGTAATGACATGGATCATCTAGCATTGGTGAAAGGAACTTGGGAAAAGGACGAAGCTATATTAGTTAGAGTACATTCCTCTTGTTTAACAGGAGATATCTTCGGTTCGTGTCGCTGTGATTGTGGATCACAATTACATAGCGCGATGGAACAAATTGAAAAAGAAGGAAAAGGTGTAATCGTTTATATGAATCAGGAAGGAAGAGGAATTGGATTAGTAAACAAACTAAAAGCATACAAACTTCAAGAAGGTGGCATGGATACGATGGAGGCAAATATTGAATTAGGTTTCAAGGCCGACGGAAGAGATTATGGTATTGGCGCACAAATTTTAAGGGAATTGGGTGTTAGTAAAATGAGATTAATGTCGAATAACCCAAAAAAACGAACCGGCTTAATCGGATACGGATTAGAAATCATAGAAAATGTTTCCCTTGAAATTCCGAGTAATGTTCATAATAAAGATTACCTTCAGACGAAAAGAGATAAAATGGGACACAATCTAAAAGTTGATAAATAATGTTAGTCGCAGAAGGAATTTATAAAAATTATGGGGAATTAAAAATACTCCAAGGTGTCGATATTAGTGTCAAGGAAGGCGAAATTGTATCGATTGTGGGTTCATCTGGTGCTGGAAAAACGACCTTGCTTCAAATTTTAGGAACCTTAGATAAACCAGATCAAGGAAAGATTAGCATTAATGGAACCGATTTACTTTCCCTTTCTGGAAACAAAATGGCTGCCTTCAGAAATAGTCAAATTGGATTTATTTTTCAATTCCACCAACTTTTACCAGAATTTAACGCCTACGAAAATGTTATGCTGCCTGCATTGATACTAGGACTTAGTAAAAAAGAAGCCAGCGAGCAAGCCAAAAATCTATTATCTAAAATTGGACTTGAATCGCGATTCAATCACCGCCCATCAGAATTATCGGGTGGAGAACAACAACGAATTGCAGTATGTAGATCCTTAATTAATAAACCTAAGGTGATTTTTGCAGATGAGCCCTCTGGGAATTTAGATACTAAAAATGCGAGGGAATTACACGAACTCTTTTTTAATTTAAGAGATGAATTTAAACAAACGTTTGTAATTGTTACCCATAATGAAGAATTGGCAAAAATGGCTGACCGCTCTTTGTCGATGCGCGATGGGAAATTTATTTAGCCACTACGATAATTTATTTGCATGGCGATGCAATAATAGCCACTTGCCCCTCTTCTTTACGTAAATTTCAGAATACATTAATGGTATTTCTATTTTTTGATCCTCAAGTATCACTGAAAAGAGCCCTTTTCCGCTAACAATAGCAACATGATTCGTGTGATTTACTTTTGTCTCACTTACCGTAACTTTCTCGTACACTAACTTATCACTTTTTAAATTAGCAAGTAAGTCCTCTTTCGATTCCACCCAACCGTTCGAATGAATGTACTTAAGGTCAGCATCTAATATCAATGACAGTGAATCAAACTGCTTCGAAATCATGAAATCGATTTTTTTTTGATGTAAAGCAATGATGTGATCGGCTATTTTATCTTTCTTCGTTTGAGAAAAAAACGGCAGGGAAAGTAAAAGGAATAAAACTAAAAGATTTTTTTTCATTGTAATAGTAAGAAGCAAGCTAAACAAAGTTAAAATTTAATGATGACTAATTTTCTCTATGGTCACTAATTCTCGATTAAGGTGGATTTTAAACGGATCACCTGGATTTCCTTCAATCGTATAAAAATTAGCTAATCTACTTCCCACTGCTGATCTAAATTTAGCACGTATTCTTGACAGCACTTGATTGATGTTGCCTTCAGTTGGGTCTAATAATAAATTAATTGCCTGAGCAATTTGAGCCGTTTCAAAGCTATTTGTGAACGTTTCATAAAAGTGGGATATTTCAGTCTTATGGTCAATTAAATCAACAATTCTTACTCCTTCAGGATGATTTAGGAAAAATAAGTAGATTGTTTTTTCTTTCGGATTTAAATGAATTTCTAAATCCCCTAAATCTTTTAAAAAAATATGCTTCATAAACCCTCTGATTTCCATCTTACTAGGACTGTTTAAGAACTCTGAGCGCTCCCTGAACATCATGTGTTGACGAATGCCATCCATTGAATCAAGAACTTGCCTCGCGAAAGGTCTATCAACCTCTCTATTTTGAATTACCTTCAAGCAATCGTTACAGATATCTGCAGTTCGCATCTTTAAAACAATATCTTTTTTGTTTTCGCAGAAATCCATCATGCAACCAGTAGATCCTTTATGAACACAATCCATAATTTCTTGCCTGTTTTGAAACATTTGACTGCGCAACAACCAAACTACAATTTCATAGGCAATAGGAAAACGCGAATCAATAGAATTTCCAAGAAAGTGATGCCAATTTGATGTTTGTATGAAGTAATTTTTCATCGTTGAATCAATACCAGCAAACCAATTTTTATCATTGGAAAAATCTGTTAATAGTATGACAAGATCTTTTTCCGGAATCTGATGCTTCATACGATAATCAATGCAAGCAGCAAAAAACGTATCCCATGAAAGTGATGGCACCTCAACAGGAAAGACAATGCTTTTCTTAGGTGTTGATTCAAACATAGAATAAGTTGGACTAATCTGTTCTCGGTTAGCAGAAAATTGTGGGGGATTTTTCTTTTCAAACTCCAATTTTGTCATCCATGAAAGTACTGGAGGAGCAGATTGTAAATATTTTGTTTCCGCTGAGATAAATTCAATCGGACCATTAAATTGCTTTAATAAATTAACTACTTGAGAGAAATCTTCCTCTTTGAATTCGTCTGAGCGAATTAAATGAACCTTGGAATCAAACATGCTTTTTCTATAAAAATTGGGGTTAAAAATGATTAGTTGAAATTACTTAAAAAATTCAATAGTCTTCGATAAAAATATAGCTTTTAAGATAGAGCAATAGCTTTAAATAAAAACAATAACTGTCCCATAATTATCATTTGTCGCCTATTATGATGATAAAGGGTAGCGAATTGAAATTAGGGCTCCGTGAAGTAGCTCGTAGAGATCGCTGAAACGGTCTTATTTCAAGAGTAGAGTGAATTGAAGAATAATCAGCGACTTGATTTTTTGCTCCTTTTTCATCAAGGAAAAAGTAGAAGAAAAGAGACAGAAGATCACGTGAACATCAATCTTTATTAAACTCGAATCATTTTTACCAGACACTAATCTGAAAAATTCAAAAAAAGCATGGATAAGTAGCAACTTATCCATACTCATTTTAAAAGTTAGAAATCCCTTAAGACTCCTTATTTCTTATGTCTTTATTTTTAAAAATATCAAAAATATCTTTTTTTGTAGTTCCTTCTGCCTTGGTTTTAGAATATTCTCTCATAGATTCATTAACATTGTTCATCATCCCAGCATAATTTTCTTTACTGAATGACATCACGTTTTCATTTCTAATGTTAAGCATTTTTGAGGTATGAATCGCGTCTAAGTCAGCGCCTAAAAAACTAAAGGTCCATCTTTCTGTCGCATCTAATTCTTTAATCATGCGCGCAATATCATGATAAGTATAGAAGCGCGAAGCATTTTCATGGCCATCGGTAATGATTATTAATACCACAGATGCTAAATCCTGCTCGATTTCTGGTCCGTAAATAGATTTTATATCGTAAATAGATTTTCCAATTGCATCCAACAAGGCAGTGCTACCACTCGGAATGTATGAGATTGGGCTCAAAAAGTTAACGGATGACGCTTTTGAATTTTGAATAATCGGTGATACCTGATCATTAAAAAAAGTTAAATAAACCGCGTATTCCTGTTCCTTAAATTCGATTTCAAGATCTTGAACCGTTTTTAAATTCGTGTTGAAACCTGCAATTGTTTGCGTTTCACTCCCGTGCATAGAACCACTCTTATCAATGATAAAGTGATAAATTGTTTTTTTGTTTTTCATAGCTTTTAAGTTTTAAAGTTGATACAAAATTAGCTCCCGAATGCTCCTTAATATATTCCTTGCAAGGTTGCAAAGCTCAAGTCCAAATTCAAATCTTCCGTCATAGAGAAGAAACCAATTTATCCATATGAAAAACAAAAAAACAATGACTATGAAACTAAAAGAGTGCATAAGAAGCAACTGTGTAACAGTCAATCAAGAAAATTTATGGTAGCAAAAACGCATAATTATAAACAATAACTAAAATCCAACTATGATAAGAAACAAAAAAATTTACACCTTTTACACACCAAAACAAGTATGCATAAATAAAATTAAGGACTTGTCTTTCTCACAATCGCCCTTAAAACCAAAATTGTTAATGGAGCGAATTAACTCCTTAGGTTTTTCTGAAATGCTCGATCAAAAAAGCGATTTTAAACCCTTAGAGAAAGAGAGTTTTTTTCTTGCACATTCAAAAGAATATGTTGAAAATGTATTCAATAAAACGGGAAATTACAAATCCAACAACCTACCATGGTCAAAAAATTTGGTGAATAGTCTTGGCTACACAAATGCATCATTATATCATGCAAAACGACATGCGATCTTGCATCCTGAAAGTGTAACCTTTGCACCTATATCAGGAATGCACCACGCAAGACCAACTAGCGGATCTGGATTTTGCACATTTTCAGGGCAAGTTATTTCTGCGATTAAAATATATGAGGAATTCGGTCTCTCTGGTGCTTATTTCGATTTAGATGGGCATTATGGAAACAGTATAGAAGATACGAGAGAATTTAATCCCTTGTTAAATAAAGCGATCCCTCAAGGCTGCAATGTAAACCCATTTGGAAATAACGAAGAATACACGGCTGATTTCGCAAGAAAATTAGTCTTGATTGGCAATCAAATTAAATTAGGAAAAATACATTATGTTGTATTTGCACATGGTGCTGACAGCCACATGGATGACGATCTAGGATGGAATTGTGATACCTATCACTGGGTGAAATGTGCAGAAATGTTTGCAAACTGGGTGAACGAAATCTCTAATGAAATTGGGAAGCCCTTGCCTGTTACACTGGCTTTGTTCGGAGGATACCGGAAAAACAATTACACCGCAGTGCTAGATTTACACATTAAATCGATACTAAAAATTAGTAATATCGTTTGTGGAACAAGTTTCAAGGATAACTTAGAGATCCCTGAAAAATATCCAAGTCTAACAAAGTAAAAAAATTCTTCGGTTTAAGAGATCCGCTCATGCACATTGTTCTATTTTTACCACATGGAATTAAATGAACTAAAGGAATTTCTTGATTTTAAAGCAGAGCAATATGAGAATCCTTCATTTTTGGAACACGATCCAATTCAACTTCCGCATAAATTTTCGCGAAAGGAAGACATTGAAATCATAGGTTTTTTAATGGCTACAATCGCCTGGGGGAATCGAAAAAGCATCATCAATAGTGGGAATAAACTAATGGAGATAATGGGAAATTCACCCCATGACTTTATCATGGAATATACTAAAAAGAAGCCCTTTCATTTTGTGCATAGGACATTTAACACCGATGATTTAGATTTCTTTTTTCGTTCCCTACACCATATGTATAAATCGAGTAATTTGGAATATGCTTTTTGTGGAGGAGATCAAAACAAGGACGTAAAAACTGCTATAAATCAATTTCGAACGGAATTTCTTTCAATTGAGCATCTTTCGCGGTCAGACAAACACGTATCGAATCCTCAAACCCAATCTGCCTGTAAGCGACTAATTATGTACTTACGTTGGATGATCCGAGATTCGAAAAAAGGTGTCGATTTTGGAATTTGGAAAGGAATGCCCCCCTCCGAACTTTATATTCCACTAGATGTCCACACGGGAAACATCGCAAGAAAATTAGGAATGCTAAAACGAAAACAAAACGATTGGGCTACAAATGAAGAATTAATAGAAATATTAAGGGATTTCGATCCCATAGATCCCGCTAAATACGATTTCGCACTGTTTGGATTAGGCGCTTTCGAAAAGTTTTAATCTATAAAAATTATTGTATGATTAAGGATTTTTCAGTTAGATAACCCAGCACTACTTTAGAAACAGAATCCACTTTTTCAGCTTTTACTTTTTGGTCATTTATCTCCTCACATTTCACATAATTATACCTGCCTTTATCCCACGAAAATAAACAATGATAAAAATATTTCTGCTTGTCATAACGTTCGAAAAAGCGGATAACAATATCATCATACTCAGTTTTAGATTTTCTTCGCTCAATTATATAGCCATTAAAAGCATTAACCTGTTGTAATTTATTGTTTTTCCTTTCAAAAATCATAAATAAACGAGTTGGAAAAGCATGCACACCCGATCGAACCAATAGCATAAAACCATTCTGAAAATCACTGTTGTTTTTCAATGGAAAAAATCGAAAAAAGCGCGGACTACATGCTGGCTCATCTAGATTGTTATTTTTTATGGTCAAGGTATCACAAATACCTATTTCGTGAAGTAATCTTGGCTCATTACCTTGGGTAAAAGCATTCAAATTAAAATCAGTTGATATTTCTTTGCCCGGCAAACTAATTTTAGGTTTGACAGGAATTGGTTTCTTTAATTTCCCAGGAACTAAATAATATAAAAGTCCAACACCAATTATACTTACCAATAAGATGATTCCTCTTCGATAAAATAGCTTTGATGACTTTACTTTTCCGATTTCTTTATTTTGTGTCATAGAATAATCGTATTAATTTATCTCAAATAATCGCCTTGCTTCTGCTTCTGCCAATGAGAATGCATGTTTATCAAGTGTATTATCTATATTATTTAGTGCCATCCAAAGCAGTAATTCTTCCGTGCCTAAGTTCCCAGTTAAGTCATCTTTGGCCATTGGACAGCCTCCCATTCCCTTAAGAGCAACATCAAATCTTCTACAACCCGCTCCAAATGCAGCATCTAACAACGAATAAGAATGATTAGGTTTCACATGGAAATGAGCACCTAATTCTGTGGAAGGTAATTCTTTACTGAAAAGCTCAAATAAACCACGAACATTTTCAGCACTTGCACAACCTATCGTGTCGGAAAGTGCCAAAGTAGTTATTCCTAACTTATTTACAAGTTTTTCAGCCCAAGCAAGTGCCAAAATCGGACTCCATTCTTCTCCATATGGATTTCCAAAACCCATTGATAAATAGATAATTAACTCTTTTCCCTTATTAGCGCTTAGCGCTTGAATTCGTTCAACAGTATCAAATGCATCTGCAATTGAGCTATTGGTATTCCGTTGTTGAAACTGTTCAGAGATAGAAAATGGAAAGCCTATACAATTAATTTCATCAAATTCTAATGCCTCTTTTGCCCCTCTTTCGTTGGCAATAATCGCTAATAATTTAGTCGTATTATTTAGCTCCAAACCCTTTAAAACTGCTGCTGTATCTCGCAGTTGAGGTATTGCCTTTGGCGAGACAAAACTTCCAAAATCAATGGTGTCAAAACCACATTTAAGTAAGCTATTAATGTACGTGATTTTATCCGCGGTCGGAATAAATTCAACAATCCCTTGCATAGCATCACGTGGACATTCAACAATTTTTATGCTACTGCTCATTGATCTTCTTGGTTAAAATAGCTTTATTTATTCGTTTGTTCAAGAAAGGTCCTTCATAAATAAATCCCGTATAAAGTTGTAATAAACTCGCTCCAGCATTCAACTTTTCTATTGCATCAGCAGCAGAATGAATCCCGCC
Source organism: Flavobacteriales bacterium (assembly GCA_947462255.1). GTDB lineage: Bacteria > Bacteroidota > Bacteroidia > Flavobacteriales_D > Crocinitomicaceae > UBA952. Next base: position 32,350 of record CANHOA010000002.1, read on the forward strand.
AACACCAATAATTGGAAAAGCACCTTTAGATTTATCGTGAATATAGCGAATAACTTCGGTTGATCTTTTTTCCAGAGGCTTTCCTGATAAACCACCCGCTCCAATATTTTCAACCATTGCTGAGCTAGCCTTCAAGTCAGAACGATCGGTTGTGGTATTCGTAGCAACTAAACCATCTAACTTAATACTGAGCATTATTTCAATGATATCATCCAATTGCTCATTAGATAAATCCGGAGCTATTTTTAACAATAGTGGCTTTTGTACAGGAAAGGTCGCGTTGACTTCCTGCAAGGCAACTAATAATTTATTTAAGGGTTCCTTTTCTTGTAAAGCTCGTAAATCCTTAGTATTTGGAGAGGAAACGTTTACTACAAAATAATCAACATGATCAAATAATACCTTGAAGGAAGCAATATAATCAGATGTTGCATCTTCGTTTAAGGTGGCTTTATTTTTACCAATATTACCTCCAATAATGAGTTTTGAATTTGGGGATTTCTTTTTCAAATTTTCTACCGCAGCATGCATTCCATTGTTATTGAAACCCATTCGATTAATAATCGCTTCATCTTTTTTCAATCGAAATAATCGTGGCTGATCATTACCCGGCTGAGCCAAAGGAGTTACCGTTCCAATTTCGACGAATCCGAAACCACAATATTCCATTTCGCGATAACAAGAGGCATTTTTATCAAATCCTGCAGCCAATCCAACAGGATTCGGGAAGTCAATGCCAAAAACTTTACGCACTAACAATGGCGATTCGACACAAAAAAGACGTTTAAAGATATACTTAGAAAAAGGTAATTTTAAGGTGCCTTTTAGAAGCAATACAGTAAAGGAATGGGCTTTTTCGGCAGGAAGTAAAAAGAGAAGAGACCTAAAAAGGTTATATAAAACCATATAACTTTTACAACGAATAAAAAATTAAACTTTTAAACCTTGTATTTACCTGACGATTTGGAAAGAGATTTAGATCGCTGACGACCATAATCTTTATAAGTAATGTTTCGGGTAATTACGAAGTTAAGCTGGTAAAAAGCATCCTTTTGTTTTGAATCACCGCGCTGATATGAAGCACCAAACCAGTCAAAAACAATAGGATTGCCCGGAGTGCTCTGAGTTACACTGTAGTCAGATGGATTTGCCACAAGAGCATGTTCAGGAGTAAATAATGAGGGATCTGCATAAACAGTGGAAACGTCATCTATATAATCTGAGAATGTTTTAACATATGATGCCTCAATACCAAATCTCCAAGAAGTACCAAGCCCAAAACGAACACCAACTCCCATAGGGATGGTCAAGGTAATTGGGGAATACGGTTTGGATTGACCTTCCGTTTTTATATCCCGAAGATTATACACTTTTCCGTTATATTCTCCTTTAGGATTAAAATAAGCAGCACCAAGTCCTGTAAATAAATAATATTGCTGATTTTTATTTTTTCCTTTTGCTTTACCAGGAAGTGAATACGTTGGAGAAAATTTTTCAACGGAAAAAGCGATCCATTCAATGCGTTGCTGAAGTTCAAATACACCTGTCTTGAAATTTAAATTTCGAGCATTTCGGATGGATTCCTCAGATAATTTATCATCGCCTTTCAAGGTAAAATAACTAAGCTTAGTAGTGGTTGCAAAAGAAGGGTGAAAACGATAACGAAATCCTATCATACCATTTATTCCTGTTGATGGCCAATCGATATCTTTCATACTGTAATCAATACCGGCCGTAGCACCACCGCCCAAATCGCCATTAAATTGAGTAGCGCCAAATCCAAAAATAATTTCTTTTTTATTTAAAGACCAATTTTTTTGAGAATTAAAATTAATGTGCTGAGCACTCAAAAAAGTTAGGGAGAAAATCGAAAATAGAATGAATACAAATTTCATTTTAATAAATTATGGTTCAAATATAACAAAAAAAACCAATCTACCGCAAAACTACAAAGTAGTATTGAGATAAACTGGTTAAATCTAAAAAATAATTCCGAATTATATCAACAACATATACAAAGAAATTCCTCCTATTATTGAAGATAAACCTACGGCTCCATAAAACCATGGATTTATCCATTTTTTCTTTGTGGGTAAACTCGATAAGATTTTATTAAAATCTTGTCTTGAATTGATTTCAGCTGATGTTACCTCTTTTTTGTCGATATAAATTTTTACCATAATTACATTATTTAGTCTTATTAAAAAGTTCTTTTAATTTAAGTATTGCTCTAAACGTTTTCACTTTCGCATTATTTTCTGTTAATCCTATAATTTCACCTATTTCTTTAAATGATCTCTTCTCGAAAAAGCGCATTTCAATTAATTGTAATTGATTTTCTTTCAGTAAAGGCAAACATTTTAATAATTTGGCTTTATTCACTTCAGAGTAGTCTTCGATAAATTCCTCGATTACTTGAGCTATTTGTACGGAGTCAATTTTAACTGTTCTCTGTGCTTGCTTATCACGAAAAGATTGATACAATTCACTTTTAGCAATTCGAAACAACCAAGAAGAAAAAGGAACGCCACGAAATTCATATCGGCTTAGATTCGTTAAAGCTTTTACAAAAACACAAGATGTGATGTCGTAAGCTACCTCTTCTTCGTCTACTCTTTTGTTAATATACCGGAATATTGATTCGTAGTATTTTTTGTACAAAGGAGCAAAATGAGAAGGGTTTAACTTGGCCTTTTCGATAAGTTGGTTTTCCTCTTCAAGACGTAAAGTATCTTGGTAATACATCATGTTAATAGCCATAGTACTTAGTTTTAATTTATTTTTTTTTTAACCTGGAGAAAGTAAAGCTTGCAGTCTTTACAAATCGATAACGCAACTTGTAAAATAAAGTAACAAAAAAAATAAAAAAAATTAAAGGGAAATTCTCAACTGTACAATTAAGTCAGTCTTACGACTGCCTATAATGCCCTCTGCTCCTGAGCTAATTGATGTTCTGTTGTTATATAAAAATACGCCATAACGTACCCACAAATCACAATGTCGAAGAAATGAATAGCGAATTAAAACATAAGCCCTACTCCCCTGATAATAATATGCCGGAACAGCAAAAGCATACAGGGCATTATTCTCGAAAGAATATAATCTTGTATCATAATCATCCGTATCAAATAAAGCATAGCGTAAGGAAAAATCCAATGGAAAACTTTTAGGCTTGTACAAAAGATCCTGAGTTATAAGCATTCCTCTTTTCTGACCTGTACTGTTTCGATGAACGGTAACAAATTCAATTCGAGATTTAAACGTAAACGATTCATTGATAACATAGGAAAGGTTTATTCGATAATTTCGCTGCAATACATCCTCTAGAGGCGTTACATTTCCTAAATAATCTCGGCTATTTTTTTCTTTCAATTGTTGCCTAAATCTTACGTAAATTTCAAAAATTTTATTCGGCTTATAACTAGGTTGAAGTAAAAACTCATGCCCTCTTGATGGAGCGTCAACACCATATTTCATCCATGGAAATTGAAAAACATCTACATAACCATTTAATGACCATGCAGAGGCAAGCTTTAGTTTTATTCCTGTGTATAAACCCTTTTCATTTTGTGTATTGCTTCCCTCGGAAAACCCTGCATTGTAAAATGTTTGATAGTCTTTTTGATAGTCTCGGTATAAAATACCAATACTAGCTCTAGGATCAAGGGCGATCATAGCGCCATGCACCATTGCCCACCCAGATTTAAATTGATTAAGATCGGTATTCCATACTTTTGATACCTCTCCAAAGATGTTTATGTTTTTAATGTTGTAAGAGTAGTCACCACTAAAAGAAAAATTTTGCTTGCCGCGAAAATCAAATTGATTATAAAGCTGAATAGATTTTTCGTAGGGTTTGTCATACCCTTGATACACACCTGCTAATCCTAATTTTAATCCTGATTTAGCGTATTTTAAATTTAATCCAGCTATATTTTCTCGCAATGAATTCATCTTATCAATTTCCCTATTTGTACGATGTAAACCAGATAAATCAATGGTTGAGATAAACTCAAGATCTTCATAAGTAGAATCAGCTATGGATGATGCATCCACCATTTTTGACGAAGCGAAGGCTAACAAGGAGAAACTCTTTACACCAAAATCGAAAGCAATACCTCGAAGAAATCTAGCTTCGTCGACGGAGGTATAAGGTCGTAAAGGAATCGCCGATCGTTTCATAGTAGCAATATCCGATGTTTTACCAAAGGCATAGCTCGACCATACATTCAACCCTTGTCCAACTTGTACTTGATAATCACCAATTACAGCAGACCGAAGGTATTTTCCACCTTTAAAAAAGGCATGGGCAGAATAAAAATCAAACCCATTTTTTTGTGCTCCCGCAAAAAATTGCTCTCCTGCGTCTTTTTCAGCCGTTACTCCAACACTAATGTTGGTTTTATAGGTATATCGAAATCGAGTGTAGTAACGATCACCATTGCCTTTATAATAATTATTAGAATTAGCCATGATAGAATCCGAAACCTTAACATATCCTCCTTTTTCCTCCACCATGGGCTGATAACGCAAAAACATCTCGTATTTTCCTCCTTTCAGTGCTTCTTTCAAAGTGATGTGAAGATTATCAAATTTATCGTCAATTTGAATAAAAGGTAATACTAATTGAATAGTAGTCAATTCCCAATATTTTAAGCCTTGCAATTCATATATCGAAATGAATTTTCCAAATAACTTACGGTGCAGAATTAAATCATTTATTTGGACACTCGTTAATAAACCTAATTCTTCTAAATCTTCACCGGTAGTGGCATTCAAATTTATAGGATGATCATAGAAATAATTTAGTTGCTCAATGTAATTAGTTAAATCGATATCTTCAGATTGCAATTGCTCCGAAATAAATTCAATTCGCTGTTGAATCACTTCACTTTTTACTTGTGCAATCGATTGGTATGAGGCGCAAAGAAATAATAAAAAGAAGCAGCATTTTTTTACCATAATCACTTCATTAGATAAGTGAAGGAGAAATTAGGTGACCAACCTAAAATCTGATGGTATGCGCTCCCTAAATCGAGTTGAAACTGTTCTTTGAATCGATAGCCTAAGCCAGCGCTTAATTCAATCGGTTGAGTTGCAAAGCCACCTCGCAAGAAAAGTTTCCTAATCGGACTATATTCGATACCCGTTTTGAAACGAACTGGAAATTCGATGTTTTTTTCAAGCTCAGCTACTAGCATTACTTTTTCAGAAAAAGTATACTGTGTACCTAAGCGCATTAAAGTGCTTAGCCTATCCTCGCCAAATTCGGATATTTTTGTTCGAGTTAAATTAAAAACACTAAAGGCCACTTTCCAGTTATCCGTAATGTTGGCTCTAAGGCCAAGCTCAGCTGTCAAAGCATCTTTTCTGCCATAAGCATCAGTCAATCTTACCTGATGATAATTAAGTTGTACACCACAAGATAAAAATTCTGCTAATTTCATGCTGTAGCCTAGACCTAATCGATTCGTTCGGAAGTTCTTAAATCCAAAACTTTGGAGACCAAAGGATATAACACCGACCTTTAGAGGCAAAGCCACTACGAAACCCTGAGATTGTAGCTCCTTGAGTAAAAATCGATTTTCGTAAGATAAGCCAAGACCCAATTTCTTTACAGAAACTAAATTGGCTGGATTATGATGATAGGCCCAAATATCGTCAATGGCTACACTTGCGTTTCCTAGTGCATGTGAACGACTCCCCATTGGCAACCAACCTTGACCAAACGAAAATTGAAGGGAGAAAATAAAAATGGTCATCAAAAAAATCCGATCTCTAATATTAATCATTCGAGACAAAGTGAAATGCATTAATTCTATTTAAGTTGTTTAACAAAGGCCTAAAATTACGTTTTATATCCTAAAAAAAGTACATTTGAGTTAATGATAGTAAAAAATAATCAAGCGTTGATTTAACCTTAAAAATAACCTCGATATCTATTCACAAATTAAACTCGAGCAACTAAGATTTCCTCAACTGTTGTATATTTGAAAAATAATTAATTATCATGTCAAGCCCCACAGCAAAAAATACTTCTGATCGTGAATTTGATTGGAAAGAAAAAGTTCTTGGTGAATTGAATAAAGGCGATGTCACCCATAATTTTCATAATAAAATTGAAGATGTATTTATTACGATCGAAGATGGCCTGTCGCATTCTTCTGTCGAAGTAAATAGTTGGAATACCGCTGCCTCTAATGATTGGAAAATAAGTGCTGAATTCGATATTTTAGATGAAAAAAAGAGCAATCAAACTATATTAGAAACATTACTTAATGGGGCAGATACAATTTATTTTTCAACAAGTAAATCTTCACTAGATTGGGATGTTTTATTTAAAGAAATTGAATTCCAATACATTCAAATTTTTATATCTATCGCTGATCAAAAGCTATTTGCATCCTTTAAGAGCTGGTATAAGCATCAAGAAAATATAACTGTACTCGTCAACTTTATGAGTGTTAATGATCCTACGGAATTTATACACACTATTGCGTCAAGTCAGGTTCCCATTAAAATAGTAGCGGATGGATTTTCACTCCAACAATGCGGTGCCAATGCAAAACAAGAACTTGCTTTTATTATAAACAACCTACACGAATCCATTTTATTACTTGGTGAGCATAAAAACATTGGCTTTCAATTCCATGTTGGTATTGGTTCAAATTTCATGATAGAAATTGCGAAATTCCGAGCACTAAAGAGCCTAGCGAATACTGTCTTACATGCCTATGATGTACCAACCAATTCCTTTGAAATAGTTGGTATTATTGGATGGACTAACAAATCGCTAAAAGATTCAACTACCAATCAACTTAGGCAAACTACAGAAGCATTATCGGCGGTAATAGGAGGTGTTGATTACCTTCAAATTCATCCATTCGATGGTCAAAGTAATAATGGGACAACTATCTTTTCTCAACGAATGGCACTCAATATATCGTCCATTTTAAAAGAAGAAAGTTATCTAAAATTAGTGAAAGATACCTATAGAGGAAGTCATTATGTTGAAAATCTGACTGAAAAAATAGGTGATGATGCCTGGGATATCTTTAAACAGTTAGCCTCTTTTAATGAATTTATATCTTCAGAAAAAATAGATTTCATCGCTGGAATGGTGCGTAAAACGACAAAGCAACGTTGCGAAGAATTCATTCAAAAAGAAAGGAAAATGATCGGCATGAACGTTTTTCAAGATTTAGATCTAAATGCCAACAAATGGAAAGAAGAGAAAACATTTCTTGGATTAGAAACATTCCGTTATGATAAAATTGAGATGCTATGAAAAGAGTGAATTTTAATAGCGTAAATTGGAAAGAAGTCATAGATAATTTTCAACCGATTGAAAAAATATCCACTGAAATATGTGATGGAATAAGTGTGCCTAATTATTTTGAAAAAGAAAACGCTAAAGAAGCAGAATTTTCAGGTGTCATTCCTTTCAAAAGAGGACCGTACGCTTCGATGTATTTATCAAAACCATGGACAATAAGGCAATATGCAGGATTTTCTACTGCGGAAGATTCCAATTCATTTTATAAAAAAAATCTAAAAGAAGGTCAAAAAGGCTTGTCAGTAGCCTTTGATTTAGCGACCCATCGTGGCTATGATTCAGACCATCCTCGTGTACTTGGAGACGTTGGAAAAGCAGGAGTGGCAATAGATACGATTGAAGACATGAAAATTTTATTCAAGGATATTCCCTTAGATGAAATGTCAGTTTCCATGACGATGAATGGAGCCGTTTTACCCATATTAGCTTTTTACATAGGCGCGGCTCTTGAGCAAGGTGTTGAAATAAATAAATTATCTGGAACAATACAGAATGATATTTTGAAAGAATTCATGGTGCGCAATACCTATATCTATCCGCCAAAATCCTCCATGAAAATTATTGCTGATATTTTTGACTATTCGTCGCGCAACATGCCGAAATTTAATTCCATTTCAATTTCGGGATATCACATGCACGAAGCTGGAGCAACTGCGGCAATCGAACTTGCATATACCTTAGCAGACGGGTTAGAATACATTAGAACAGGATTAAAAGCGGGCTTAAAAATAGATGAATTTGCACCAAGACTAAGTTTTTTCTGGGCAATCGGGATGAATTTTCAAGTTGAAGTTGCAAAACTAAGAGCGGGTCGTAAACTTTGGGCAAAGCTCTTGGAACAATTTGAACCCAATAATCCAAAATCATCGATACTTAGAGCACATTGTCAAACATCTGGATGGTCATTAACCGAACAAGACCCCTATAACAACGTCACCCGAACATGTATCGAAGCATTAGCCGCAGTTTTAGGAGGAACACAATCGCTGCATACCAATGCACTAGATGAAGCCATTGCCCTTCCCACTGATTTCTCAGCACGAATCGCTCGAAATACGCAATTGTTTTTACAGCATGAAATCGGCATCAGGGAATTTATCGATCCCCTTGGTGGAAGCTATTATATTGAATACTTAAGTGAAGAACTGATTTCAAAAGCTGAATTATTAATTAAAGAAGTTGAAGAACTTGGTGGAATGGCAGCAGCCATAGAAACAGGAATTCCAAAAATGAGAATCGAAGAGGCCGCTGCAAATAAACAAGCGAAAATAGATGCCGGATTAGATGTTATCGTTGGAGTGAATCGGTTTACTAATTATGAAAATACCGATCTCGAATTACGGGAAGTAGATAATGCTAATGTACTGATGCAACAACTAAATAAATTAGTAGAAATTAAAGAAAATCGAGATAATAAAGAAGTGGCCAAATTACTCAAGCAGCTAGAAAAAGCAGCGAAAGATGGCAAAGAAAATTTACTCGATCTAGCCATAAAATGTTCAATAGCTAGGTGCACTTTAGGAGAAATATCAGATGCACTTGAAAATGTATTCGGACGATATAAAGCCAAAATAAATACCATAAGTGGGGTTTATGAAAAATCAATTATGAAAAATGAACATTTTATTAAAGCAAAAGAGCTTTGTCTCCAATTTGCCGAATTGGAAGGTAGAAGACCACGGATATTAATCGCTAAAATGGGTCAAGATGGACACGATCGAGGCGCTAAAATAATAGCAACCGCTTTTGCAGACATCGGATTTGATGTTGATATGGGACCATTATTTCAAACACCCGAAGAAGTAGCAAAGCAAGCAATTGAAAACGACGTGCATATCGTTGGCGTTTCTTCTCTAGCTGCAGGCCATAAAACATTAGTCCCGGCTTTAATTTCTTGCTTGAAATTAGAAGGAAGAAGCGATATTCTAGTGGTGGTTGGAGGGGTCATTCCGAAGCAAGATTATGCTTTTCTAAGCGAACAAGGAGTTTTTGGAATCTATGGCCCAGGGACGGTTTTGGCAACAGCTGCGCAAGAAATATTATTACTCTTAATATCAAGTCACAATTAAATTGTAAATTCGGCATAGAAATTGAAATAATTGCCCAAATATTTAACTATGAAAAGATTATTTTTAACCACAATTTTGTCCCTTTGTAGCCTATTTTCTATTTACGCTCAAACGATTGAAATTACAGCAGCAAATAGACTTGTTGAGCCAGTATTTGAAAGATCAGTGAAGCCTGAAAACATAGTTGAAATTAAGAGCTCCTTAAAAAATACTAAAGGCAAAGCTTCGTATTTGTGGGCGATCAGCGGTAGTAAAGGAAAAGATTGGGATTTTGAATCAGGGACAAGTGAGTCGAGCACCTCCATTAAAGTTTCTTTCAATCGTCTTGGAAATTACACAGTTACATTAACTGTAACTTTTGATAAAAACTCTGATAATGAAACGGAACTTGAAACAGAAATTGAGGATTATATTACCGTTCGAAGTGTATTTCCTGAATTAGCTGCTTTATATGCCCAAAAACCAAAACCGAACTATGAAAAGTTAGTAATAAGAGCTTCCGACTTTACCTTGAAGCCAAAATACTCAACTGATCCTACGCCCTATTTATTTTTAGCAAAAGGGCTTTATGGTTTGGTGAAAGAAGGGAATGCAGACCCCAAATTTGAAGATGCTCTTGAAGAGTCTATATCAAGTTTGCAATCGGCTGTGGAACTCGATTTAAATGGCATTTTAAAAGACGTAGAGCATCAAAATTTTATTAACGAACTCGAGTCTCATCTGCTAAGAGAATACCTCGAAGTACAATTAGATGGCAAACCAATTGATTTGGGAGAAGCTATCGACCTATACAAGCAAACCACCTTAAATCCAATTGCAATAAATTTCCTTGATGCCTACTGTAAATATAAATCTAAGAATGTAAAAGGCGCCAATCTAATTTGGACCAGTGAAATCCCGAAAATTTTAAAATATGAGCGACTAGAAGTTGATGGGAATTACTCGAATACTTTTATAAATGAACTCGGAAAAACGATACAGATGACAGAGAGTGATATTACCGTTTTGAAATATGGGATAATGTACTCGGCAAGTATACTTAACGAACGTGATAAAGACCCTAAAACAGCGTGTCAAATTCTGCGTAAAGTAGACCCATGGTTCCAATTTGAGAAAGATTTTAGAGATGTATTTGAAGGAGAGCCTTTTTCAAGCTGCATAAAAAAATAATTGAGTTTACACTTTTGTACCACAAATCAAAATCCTCATCAAATCATAACGTGAACAAGAATCTCAATCTAAACGATTTTTGTACTTGGCTTTCTTTTTTCTTGACAAAAAAAGTCACGACTCTGAATTTCTCTTTTTCCGCCGTAGCGGACGCAAATAATCAATAGATAGTGCTCACTTCGAATGAATTCTTAATTTTTAATAGTAACATATTTTACTGGTACGAATACTCACTATTTTTTCACTATTGTCCGATAAAAATCGGACCTTATTTTCTTTGTCCTTTTGTCTTGATACAAAAGAACGAAAAAATCAAGTCGCTGATTATTCTTCAATACACTCCACTCTTGAAATAAGACCGTTTCAGCGATCTCTGCGAGCTGCATTACGGTACCATTATTTAAATTCGCTTTACTTTATCAGAATAATAGGCGACAAGAGAAAAAAAATGAACTTATTTTTTAATAATGAAAGCTTGCAAAAGAGAATGATTGTATTGAACTAAGACTTGGGTACCGTGAGGTAGTTCGGTAGAAATCACCGAAAGGGTCAAGTCTTAGAATTGGAGAGAATGAACGCATGCCACTTTCGAGTTTTTTTGCTACTTTTTTTGCGGAAAAAAAAGTAGGGTAAGTAGCAGCGAAACTTAAAAAGTCAATACTCTGAATTTCTGTTTTTCCGACGTAGCGGACGCAAATAATCAATAGTTAGTGCTCACTTCGAATGAATTATTAATCTTTAACATTAAAATATTTTACTCTTACGATTGCGAACATTCAGAAAAATAAACACCCAATACTTAATAACTTTCTTTTTTCTTTATTCTAGATAAAATTCATTGACATACCTTTGGTATATGAATAGAATCCCTAGATTTCTAAAGAATAAGTATATAATTACAATCATTATATTTTTCATCTACAGTATGTTTTTGGATGATACTGATGTTTTTTTATTGGTTCATAACTTAAAAAAACGAAGTGAATTAAAAGCCCAAAATGTTTTAATGCATGACCAGCTAGTGGAAGCTCAACGAACGCAAAGACAACTATACAACTTAAACAACCTAGAATCTTATGCTAGGTCTAAAAAATTCTTCAAAAAAGAAAACGAAGAAATATTTGTAATCACTTACAAGTAGTTTACTTTACGATGTAATCAGGGAAATAATACCCTATAATTTGATCATACGAATAACCAATACGCGCCATTTTCATTGCACCTTCTTGACACAAACCAACACCGTGTCCAAATCCACGCCCATTAATCACCATAAATTCTCCTTCTTTCTTCGCATTGAAATAAGTTGATTTTAATTTAAATTTCTCGCGTAAATCACGCAACGGAATTCCATAACCAGGATGAATATAAAAAGCTTGACGATCTTCCTGCTCAAAGTTGTAGAGTAGTTGTAAACTTAAACTATCATCAATAGGAAAACGATACGTACTTACAACAAAACTTACCCAATCTGATATTGGAATTGATTTATGCCATGTTGCTTGCTTTGTATAGATGCAAAAAGTATCTTGAAACGAATGTAAACCTTCAATATATTCATTCCAAACTTGAGAAGGTGTACACGTTTGCCCACCACAATTTGCAGAAAAAAAAGTGGGTGCCAAGGTTCCATTTTCAAAACTAAGCACCTTGTTTTTGGTGCTGCAAACAGCTGAATCAATAACAGACGTATTTAGGCGTTTATGATGGTATACTTGACAATGGACTTTGTCGCATAATTGATAACCATCAGCGCTATGCTTGTTTTTGTTAATTTGAGCATATGTCCTACTTATAATCGATTGGACTTTATAGTATTCAAGTTTTTGAGCATCACCAGCTTCACACTCCACAACTCCCTCAAGGTATGTTTCAATATCAATGGAATTAATAATCCGAATAGCCGATTTAGTTGCCATTAACTCAAAATCTCCTTCGTACAGCCTTCCATTCGCTGTAGGATTTATCCCTGTTAATTGAATGCATTGTTCTTCAAATAAAGATAGAATAGATATCTTCTTAAGGGAAGTATATTTATTCCCTTTAAAATTCATTACTAATTTACCGGATGATAGAAAATTTATTTCAATAATATCATTTGAACTAGCCAATCCCAAATAATTAGAATCTGCTATGACGTGATAATTTCCAATTGCATTATTAAACTTAATTTTTTTTAATTGATAATCGGTTAATATACCAATGCGCATTTGCTGCGAAAATCCGCATGCCGTCATAAAAAAGAAAAATAATACTAAAAAGGATTTCAATTAATTAATAATTCAATAAGTTATTTAGTACCACTATTTGTGAAAAAAGTTTCAAGTATATCGACCGCTACTCGTTTGCTAGCACCATTCTCTCCCAATAAAACAGATAATTTTTGATAATTATCTAAAATTTCTAAGCGCTTGGGTTGATTTAATTCAATTAAACGCAATTGACTAATCATATTTTTAACCGTGCAATTTGCTTGAATTAATTCTGTCACGACTTCTTTATTCATGATCAGATTGACCAATGAAATGTATTTTATTTTTACCAATAGTTTGGCAATAGCAAACGATAGTGGTGAACTTTTATAGCAAACTACTTGAGGAACATGAAATAATGCAGTTTCTAATGTTGCTGTTCCAGAGGTCACCAAAGCGATAGTTGATTGATTTAAAATATTATATGTATCCCCAAAAACTAATTGGATGGTATCATCAGTATACTGACGATAAAATGCTTCATCAAGATTAATTGAGCACGCAACAACCACCTGATAGTGAGGAAATGACTTTGATGCTTCGATCATGAGCGGTAGTTTTCTTTTAACTTCTTGTAACCTACTACCTGGCAACAAGGCTAGGACAGGCTTAGAAAAGACATTTTTATTTGAAAATTCACGCCGCTTGTACTCCGTAATTTCATCCAATAATGGGTGACCCAAATAACTTACCTCAACATTAAATTTCGCGTAGAATTGTTGCTCGAAAGGTAGAATGCAGTACATTTTTGACACATCGCGACGTATGGCTTTTATTCGAGACTCTTTCCATGCCCAAATTTGTGGTGAAATATAATAAATCACAGGTATATTGTGCTTTTTAGCCCACTTTGCTATGCGCAAATTAAATCCAGGAAAATCGATTAAAATTAAAGCCGCAGGCTGAGAAGCAATAATTTGACTTTTACAATCTTTTATATTTCGTATGATGGTTTTAATATTTAACAAAACCTCTAAAAACCCCATAAAAGATAAGGTTTTGACATGCTTTAAAATAGTCATTCCTTCCTTCTCCATTCGATTACCTCCCCAACCAATAAATGCTACATTTGGAGTTAAAGCATTAATTTCTTTAATCAAATTTGCCCCATGTAAATCACCTGACACCTCACCGGCAACAATAAAGATTTTAGTATTTTGCATTAAAACAAATTAACATAAATCATATAAGGAATAAAACATAGCATGGAGAATATTATCCCTCTTGCCACATCATAATACTCGCGGTTTAAGAACAAATAAAACCAAAGTAAATTTGATATCAAAGCCAAAGAAGTATACTTGCTTGTATATTCAGGAAATGTTATAAACTGCTCCCAAATATTGCCATACGAAACTGAGGTGACTGAGGCTAATATGAATAAAACAATCGGTATAAAAAGGAGGGGGGAAAGAATGCCTATTCCAAAACCGACAAAATGATTTTTCTTTAACTTTATTTTCATATGACCCAGTCTTCTAATGTTTTTATTGCTTGATAATTAGTTAAATCAAAATGCGTAGGAACAATGCTCACATACCCATTTTTTAATGCTTCTAAGTCTGTATTTTCTTTCGGATTGACTTCGGCAAAATCTCCCGTTAACCAAAAATAAGGGTTCCCAAATTGATCCAAACGCTTGTCAAAACGATCTGCCCAAAACGCATGAGCCTGACTACAAATTCGGATACCTTTAATCTTATCGATACTGAGATTTGGGAAATTTACATTTAAACAAGTATTGGCTGCTAAACCGCTATCCAACGTTTTGATGATAATTTTTTCAATAAAGGGTTGACATGCAGAAAAATCAGCATCGCTTGCATAATCTGCCAATGAAAATCCAATAGAGTGAATTCCTTCCATTGCCCCTTCAATAGCTGCCGACATGGTGCCTGAATACAATACATTCGTTGATGTGTTTTCACCATGATTTATACCGGAAAGTAATAAATCAGGTTTGCATTTAAGCACTTCGTATATTGCTAATTTTACGCAATCAACAGGCGTTCCTGAACAGGAATAGGATTCTACACCATCGAATAAATCAACTCGGTTTAATCGTAATGGATGATTGATTGTTATGGCGTGTCCCATACCCGATTGAGCTTTATCAGGGGCAACTACCACTACTCTACCGAATTGTTTTGCCGTTTGTATTAATGAACGAATCCCTTTAGCGTTAACACTATCATCATTCGTAATTAAAATTAATTTTTCTGACATAAAAAAAGCTATTCTACAAATTTACTCAATATTAAAAGACTTTGTTTATATTTGGTTACCACAATTAATAAATGAAATTTCAAGTCCTCGATCAAAAACATGCCTTTTGTTTGGTAAGCGTTAGTCCCTTAAGAAAGGAACCAAAAGATAGTGCTGAAATGATAAGCCAGTTGCTGTTTGGCGAAATTATTAAAATACATTCAGTTTCAGGACCTTGGGTTGAAGTGACAACCTTATTAGATGATTACAATGGATTTGTTGATAGCAAACATTTACTTCCTCTGTCTGATGAAGATACACTAAATTGGCAAGGAATTTACACGATTCAGCATAATATCAATAAACAAATCTCCACACCTTGGGGGAAGCAAATTATCAGTTGCGGAAGTTTTATTGGTCCAACTCCATCATTTAAAATTGGCGATTACTCATTTGAATGTGAAGCTGATACGCAAGAATTAAATCGTGATATTGTTTTAGCAAATTTAATCAACACCCCTTATTTGTGGGGAGGAAAGTCATCTTTCGGCATAGACTGTTCAGGATTATCACAATTATTTTTTAGGCTCAGCGGAATAAATCTACCTAGGGATGCCTACCAACAAGCCGAAATTGGTAAGACAATAGCGTTTGGAAATAATCAAAAAAATAATCTTGCCTTTTTTGAAAATAAAGACGGAAAAATTATTCACGTAGGCATCATTCAAGAAAATAATAACATCATTCATGCATCAGGAAGAGTGAGAATAGATCGATTGGATGAAACAGGTATTTTTAATAAGGAAATGAACCAATACACGCATTTTTTGTCTTCTATTCAGGAAATTAACTGAAACCTAATTCACAACTTATTTGATGTCAATTTTTATTAAGATATTTGCAAATAATAAATAATTTCCAATGAAAATTTTGGTGACAGGTGGGGCAGGATTTATCGGGAGTAACCTAGTGAAAAGATTACTTGAAAAAGGACATGAAATAAATGTGCTTGATAACCTTTTACGCGGCAATAAGCTTGATAAAGAATCCTTTAAAAATATTACCTTCTTCAAAGGAGATGTAAGGGATGCTGATTTAGTGTTAGTTGCATCGAAAGGATGTGATGCAATTTACCACTTTGCTGCTGTTTTGGGTGTTGATATTGTTGCAGATCAACCTATAGAAACAATGGATGTAGAAGTAATTGGGACAAGAAATGTTGTAGAAGCCGCATCTATTAATAACATTAAATATTTGCTTTATGCCTCAACAAGTGGCATTTACAGTCATAGTGCCATTTTAAAAAGCGCACTTTCGGAAGATGTATTAGTTGACCCAAGAACTTCATACGCAATGGCTAAGCGCTATAATGAAATATACCTTGCGGCTCATCATGATGAGCGAGGATTAAATGTGATTTCACTTCGATTTTTTAATGTATACGGGCACAACCAAGATAATAGAATGGTAGTTCCTCGTTTTTTTGAACAAGCAATTAATAATGAACCGATTACAGTATATGGAAATGGAGCGCAAACAAGGGATTTTACCTACATTGATGACACCATAGATGCATGCGTAAGCTTATTGGGAATTAATGGCTCACATATTATAAATATAGCCAATGAAGAAGAATGGTCAATCAAAGATTTAGCAGAAAATATTAAAAAAATAACCGATTCAACATCTCCTATAAATTACATTGATGCCCCAAAAAAGAGATACGACTACGAGGTAGAAAGAAGAGTTGGGAGTTCGTCTACATTAATGAAAATAGTAGGTTACAAACCAGATGTAAATTTACTAGAAGGCTTACATAAAATATATCACATAAATCATTCATCGCACGTATTAAATAAACTATGAAAGACAAAATAATATTCGACTTAATTAATGAAGAAAATAAACGTCAACTCAATGGTATTGAACTAATTGCATCAGAAAACTTTGTGAGTAATCAAGTAATGCAAGCCATGGGAAGTGTACTCACGAACAAATACGCAGAAGGGCTACCTGGGAAGCGTTATTATGGTGGTTGTGAAGTAGTCGATAAAGTAGAGCAACTCGCTATTGATCGTCTTTGTGAATTATTTGGCGCTACATGGGCGAATGTACAACCACACTCTGGAGCACAAGCAAATGCTGCTGTATTTCTTGCATGCCTTAATCCAGGCGATAAGATTTTAGGATTTGATTTATCACATGGTGGACATCTAACACATGGATCTCCTGTTAATTTTTCGGGTAAACTATATCAACCACACTTTTACGGTGTATCAAAAGAAACTGGGCTTATTGATTATGACGCCCTAGAAGAAACCGCGTTTCGCGTTAAACCGAAAATGATTATTTGTGGGGCCTCAGCCTATTCAAGAGATTGGGATTATGCCAAAATACGAAAAGTAGCAGACGAAGTCGGCGCACTTGTTTTAGCTGATATTTCCCATCCTGCAGGATTAATTGCGGCAAAATTATTAAATGATCCATTAAGTCATTGTCATATTGTGACCAGCACTACCCATAAAACATTACGCGGTCCAAGAGGTGGCATCATCATGATGCGAACTAATTTTGATAATCCTTTTGGATTAAAATGGAATAATGGCAATCCAAAATCGATGGCGGCTTTACTAGATGCTGCGGTTTTTCCTGGTATTCAAGGTGGCCCGCTAGAACACGTGATTGCTGCAAAAGCAGTTGCTTTTGGCGAAGCTTTGGCACCTGAATTTACCACCTACATGAAGCAAGTCCAACTCAATGCGAGTGTAATGGCAAATTCATTTATTCAAAAAGGATATACCATTATTTCCGGAGGTACCGATAACCACAGTATGCTCATTGATTTACGCAGCAAAGGCATTAACGGTAAAGATGCTGAGAATAGCTTGGTGAAAGCAGATATCACAGTAAATAAAAACATGGTGCCTTTCGATACAGAATCGCCGTTTATTACCTCTGGAATTCGACTAGGTACTGCAGCGCTTACGTCAAGAGGCGTTAATGAAACTGAAATTGAAAAAATGGTTCAGTTAATCGACGAAGCATTAATCCATAGGAATGATGATGCCCAATTGATAAGAATTAAAGGAGCTGTTAATCTATTGATGCAAGATAGACCATTATTTGCTTGGTGACACGGTATTCATCAAAAGTAGGTTGGCTATATAAAGCTAGCTTAATACTTATTGCTTCATTAGATCTACTAATTTCGTTAAAAACATTTTATCAAGAAGGCATATTTGCTACTCTCGTTCTTTCAAGTATTTTGACCTTGACATTAGCCTATTTGATATCCTTGTACTACACAACAAGTTACCATCTTCACCAAGATTATTTGCGATGTTCAAGTGGGTGGATAGTAAAAAAAATAACCTACCAAGCTATTAAAAAAATTGAAAAAAATAAAGGATTGTATATTGGTTGGAAATTAAGTTTAGCACTTGATGGGCTTATCATATATTACCATGACGGGAATGAATTGTTTATTTCACCAGAGAATCTCGATCAATTTATTGACGATCTTGAACAAAGGATTTCAACATCGAATGATCATTCATAACCAATTAAAGCAAATACGGAAAAAGTAGAAAGCCAGTGATCAATATCATAGTTTCCTTTACCGATACTTTCCTGAGCATAATCCCACATTCCATTCATTGCGCTAACCCATTCTAATTTTGCTTCCTTGCTTAAAGCACCCGCTGGAAGGGTTTTAAGAATTCCATTTAAACACCAAATACGATTTAAATGAAACCCATCCCAATGCGATTCATAACCATCGTGTTTATCTACTCGATCTAACTTGAGTGGAATATTAACTTTTCCTGCAATAAATAATTCCGGCGAAAAGCTATTTAACCAACTAACATACTCTTTCGGAGCTAGGACCTTTCGCATCAAATCTGTTACCAATAAACCAGCAGACATAAAATCATAGTCGAATGGCTCCTCATTTAACGGAGCATTAGCGATATCACCATAAAAACGAATAGCTGCCTGTGAAATGACTCCCTTTAATTTTTTATTCTTTGAACTTACAGCATAATCGTAGGCAAAAGAAAGTCCCATTGCAGGACTGTCATGACTTCCAGATAGATTAACACTTTTTAGAGGAGGCCAAACATTAAGGTGTACAGAAACGATATATTCAGTAAGTGGCTTCAGATTATTCAACCAACGTTTTGCCCTAGGATCATCCCACTTAATTAATTCATCTGCCACTTTTAATAACCAAGATTGACCGTAAGGAAATTCAAAAAAACCATCTTCGTGGGATATAAGATATGCTAATTCTTCCTTGATATTTTCTGCATTAAAACTTAATTCTAACTTATCATTTAAGGCATTAGCCTCAGGAATGGTAGGATAAAGCTTCAGTAATTTTACCATTGCCCAATGATTGTGAACGGCTGAATGCCAATCATAGCAACCATAGAAAGATGGCCAATAATCCTTTGGACCTTTTTGCTCACCTGGTAAACGCAAAGCCCTGTAAAAGTAATGAGGAGATGGTTTATTCGTACACTCTAAAGATAACTTAGCAAAATAAGAAGCTCCATCATTGGAAAGCATGTAGCGTCCATCTTCGAGCGAAACAACTAAAGAAGCTTCTGATTGAGCCGAAACCATAAAGATAAATGAGGAAGCAATTAGCGAATATAGTATTTTCATTTTTTAGTGAGTTCAGGTGATTTCTTGAAACCGTTTTTGGCAATAGAAACTGTTTCTTTTCCTATCCCAACAATAGAAACCATGTTCAAGGGAAATTCTAATAGAACATGTGTGAAACTAAGGAAGAATAAAAAACTTAAACCCATCGCATAGTTATATGCGTATAAAACACAAGCAAAAAGCCATAGAATTATAATAATAATCAATCGTACTTTTGGAACCTTATGCCAACGAATCACCTCCGTTTTACTAAACCAATTTAAGTAATGATACAAATATGCAAAAGCGATGAAACGCATGAGCATAGTGCCAAATGTGGAGAAAAACACGCTAGACCAATAATATTCTTTGGTATTAATCGGAATGGCCATCTTCATAGGAATTGGTTTCATATAGTATTCATTATCTGGATTTGGCACAATAAAATTCTCGTTTAACTTATTCTTCAAAGAGTCCGTTATTCTAAGCTTTTCAGCAGCGGGGAATTGATTATTGGCGGATTTCTTATTTACAATAGAATCCAAGTATTGCTTATTGGTAAGATATGGGTCGTTTATCAATTTAAAATGATCCATAATACTAACATTGGTATAAAAGAACCCCTCCCCACCTGCATAATAGGAATCTTTTCCATACTTGGTAATTTGATTTTTTCCAGCATTAACTGGAAGAAAAAACACCAATATAATTGGAATGACAACAACCGCCAAAACAGAAATCAAGCCACTTTTACTCCTAGATTTTAAGGCCCCATATAGCATAAACAATCCGGTAAATACATATACATGAATAAGAGTTGGCACCAATGAAGTTAATGCGAAAACAAACGTACTACTCTGATTTGCTTCTTTATTATCATCAGAAAACCAACCAGAAATAAAGATAAAAAGGAATAATATACTGAATATCTTTACGGGTAGGTTTTTAACAAATGCAAATAAAAGAGAACTAAAAAGTGCTAATACAAGCAATTTATCGAATAAGCCTAATTCAACAAACGTCTCGTAAAAATCCATATCGAAACCTGCGTCCTTAGCGAATGCGGCATAAGATAGTGCAATACCGATGAGTAAAAGAGGAATGAAATCATACTTTCCCTTGGTGAAATATTGACGATCATGCAACCAGCTGATTTCGGTAAGGTAATGTAATGGACCAAGAAAGGCATAGGCCAATAAAAAAGTTTCAAAAGGAAAAAAATAGGCCGAAATCATAGCGACGAACATTAATCCAATGTTTTGGTAATTTATTTTATCATCTTTTAGCATTCGACAAATTTTGAAACAAAGTTATCAAAAAAACATTCCTTATTCATTATAGTTCACAGAATAATGACTTATTCGAATCCTTTTTCTTTGCCTTTTTCTTTGATGCTTTTACTCATGGCTGAACCGAAATCATCTTTTGTACCAGATTCGATTAATTTAGCTTTCTCTTTCGAAATAAAATCGTCCCTAAGTAATGCTAATTGTACAATTTCTGCTTGAATAGTGCTTCTTTCAATTGTTTTATCAGCAATATATTTTTTAATATCGTCATCAGATTTACCTATTAATTCAGCTGGCAATGCCTCTTCTTCCAAGTCTAAGATACTTGTAGAGTCTGCTCTATAAGCATCCACGATATCCCATGAAGCATTGTTGTAACTGCCTTTAGATTTTACAATCGCCCTTTCAGAAGCGACACTAATATTTTGATTAAAGGCATTATTATCCTCTCTTAATTGGCTTTCCTTTTTGAGATTACCAGAAAAACCATAACTTATATAGGTGCCATTTAGTGATTGGTTCAAGCGAAAAATTTGATCATCATAAGGTGTCGCGATGGAAGTGATTTTATCATTTGAATTAATATTAAAATATGCTCCATTTAAACATGATGCGCCATCTTTCCAAAATTCATTAATCCCCTGTTGATAATCACCGCAATAAATAGTATTGACAATTACGTCTTTTTTAAGAATTTCAGTACATACTTCTTTATAACTAATAGGACCTTGATTGAAGGGTTCATTTCCTGCAATATAAATCAGCTTTAAGTCCTTAGGATCATTTGACCAATTCAATTGTTGCAAAGATTTTTGAATAGCCGCGCCGCAATATTCTTCACCACCATTGGTTCTAATGCCAAAAAGTTTAGCTGAAATAAGGTCTAAATCTGTCGTGAAATTAGTTTGCATACGAACATAATGATCGACTGATGAAATGCCAGAATTTCCATAATCATACATGGCAATCTCAAGTACTGGGGTTGTTCCTTGGTATCGTAAGCCACCTGCATCATTCACGATGGCCCATATTTTTGATTTAGCTTGATCTAACAAACCATCCATGCTATTTGAAGCATCAAAAAGAATAACTAATTGAATTTTTCTATTTTGCTGAGCTTGTGCAAGAAAAGAAAAGGAAATTAATCCGATAAAAAGGGCTAGATTTTTCATAAACGAACGATTAAAGGTTTTGCTTCCTTACAGGTAAGCCCTAAAAAAGTTCAATCGCTAAAAATACTTATTGAAAATACGACAAGGCCATTTCGTAGCCTTTTAATCCAAAGCCGAAAACACAGCCCACACAAACGGGTGTTAGAAGCGAATTATGCCGAAAGGATTCTCTACTAGAAATGTCGGAAATATGAACCTCAACCACAGGAATTCCTATTGCAGCAATGCAATCACGAATAGCAATACTTGTATGCGTATAGGCGCCAGCATTGAGAATTACTCCATCGACACGCGCTTCTTGGAGAAAATTTATTAACTCACCCTCAACATTTGATTGCAAGTAGTGTAACTCATGATCAGATGTTGATTTTAAGGAAAGAAAATAATCATCAAATGATTGATTTCCATAGATGGATGTTTCACGCGTGCCAATTAAATTTAAATTTGGACCATTAATAATTAAAATCTTCATCCTTGTCAAGTTGGAATCGCTACATTAAAGAATTTGTATCATACTTAAAAATCGAAAAAGGATTAGCAGAAAATTCGATTTTCGCCTACCAAAACGATGTGGCTAAATTACATGATTTTAGTGTTCCAATAGATAAAAATGCCGAACAAATTTCCTACAACGATTTAAAATTATTCATTGCTGCACTTTATGATTTGGGATTGAGTGCGCGTACACAAGCACGAATTATTTCAGGAATCAAGCAATTTTATGGCTATCTGCTCTTAGAAAACTACATCACCGTTGACCCAAGCGAATTATTAGACCAACCAAAAATTGGAAGAAAACTTCCTGAGGTACTCACTATTGAAGAGATTGATCGACTAATTGATGCCCTAGACATGAGTAAAAACGAATCCCATCGCAACAAGGCAATTATTGAAACCTTGTATAGTTGCGGACTACGTGTTTCAGAATTAGTGAACCTTCGCTTTTCCGATCTATTCTTTGAAGAAGGATTCATTCGTGTAATTGGTAAAGGAAATAAAGAACGATTAGTACCTGTTTCAGCAAGTGTTGAAAAAGAAATATCAATTTACAATGACCATATTCGTCGGCATCAAAACATTAAAAAAGGGGATGAAAATGTCGTTTTTCTAAATCGGAGAGGGGGAAAACTGACCCGTGTTATGATTTTTACCATCATCAAAGATTTAGCTGAACGAATTAGTCTTCAAAAGACAATATCTCCACATACCTTTAGACATTCCTTTGCTACCCATTTATTAGAAGGAGGAGCTAATCTTAGAGCAATACAAGAAATGCTTGGCCACGAATCGATTACAACCACTGAAATTTACACCCACTTAGATCAACGCTATTTAAAAGAAGCGATACTTTCTTTTCATCCAAGAAATGCAGTAAATTAATACGCCAAAATAGCTTCAATCGCTTTAAGAAAACGTTCTTGAGGCAAGAATTGCTTTTCGAGATCTGCCGCAAATGGAACTGGTGTATCCATAGAACCAACTCTACTGACAGGCGCATCTAAAAACTCGAAACAATTTTCCATAATCAGCGCTGAAATTTCGCCTCCAATTCCACCCATCAAGCAATCCTCGTGTAAAACGATCACCCTACCCGTTTTCTTGGCTGCCTTATAAATAGTTTCAGTATCCAAGGGTAACAAAGTTCTTAAATCAACAATTTCAGCCGACTTTCCCGGAAAAGATTCCATGGCCTCTAGCGCCCAATTAACTCCTGCACCGTAGCTTATTATCGTTACATCCTTCCCTTCATTCACCACATTTGCCTTTCCGATTTCTAGTGTATAATAATCCGTTGGAACATTTCCTTTTACGCTTCGATAGAGCATTTTATGTTCAAAAAACAAGACAGGATTTGGATCTTCAATCGCGGCATTTAATAATCCTTTTGCATCAAAGGGATTAGATGGATAAACAATTTTTAATCCAGGAGTATGAAAAAACCACGCTTCGTTGCTTTGAGAATGAAAAGGACCTGCAGCTGCCCCTGCTCCAGTTGGCATTCGAACCACAACATCAGCATTTTGTCCCCACCTCCAATGAATCTTTGCTAGATTATTAATGATTTGATTGAATCCACAAGTTACGAAATCAGCAAATTGCATTTCAACAACAGCTTTCATTCCAGCGATTGACAAACCAAGTCCAGCTCCTAAAATAGCTGATTCGCACAAGGGTGTATTTCGAATTCGTTCCTTTCCAAATTCATCTACAAAACCCTCCGTAACTTTAAAGGCACCACCATATTCAGCAATGTCTTGCCCCATAATAATTAATGAGGGAAAACGCTCTAAGGATTGCCTTAGACCATTTTGTATTGCATCAATAAACCTAATTTCTTCTGTCGTTTCGTTGGCATTCGTTGGTGTAAAAAGATGTGGGGCATATACATCCGTTAACTCGTTAGCGACATTAGGGATAATATCGCTCTGATCATTTGCATGGTCGAAAGCGACTTGAATATCATTTTTAATTTGACTTTTCAATGATTCATCATGCTCATCCGTCAAAATTCCTTTTGATTTCAGAAATACTTCAAAATTAACAACCGGGTCACGTTTTTCCCATTCGTCTTGAAGTCCATCGGGATAATACTTTGTTCCAGATGCTTCTTCATGTCCACGCATTCTAAACGTCATTAATTCCAATAGAACCGGTTTCGGGTCTACCCTGATTTCCTCATTAATCGAACGGACAGCGCGGATAACATCCAATATATTATTTCCATCGACTTGAATAGATTTCATTCCATAGCCAATGCCTTTATCGATAAATTGCTTGCATCTAAATTGCTCACTAGAGGGAGTAGA
Source organism: Flavobacteriales bacterium (assembly GCA_947462255.1). Lineage (GTDB taxonomy): Bacteria > Bacteroidota > Bacteroidia > Flavobacteriales_D > Crocinitomicaceae > UBA952. Next base: position 57,300 of record CANHOA010000002.1, read on the forward strand.
TAAACCCCAGGCATTGTTTTCTACACAGAAAATAACAGGGAGATCCCAAACAGAAGCGACATTCAAGGCCTCATGAAAATCTCCTTCCGATGCACCACCATCGCCAGTAAAAACCAAGGTCGATTTCTTTTCTCCTCGAATTTTATGTGCGAGTGCTATCCCATCTGCGATGCCTAATTGAGGTCCTAAATGAGAAATCATTCCAACAATCTTGTATTCTTGAGTTCCAAAATGAAAAGATCGATCTCTTCCCTTAGTGAATCCGTCAGCCTTTCCTTGAAATTGAGCAAATAATCGTGTGAGAGGAATATCTCGTGTTGTGAAAACGCCCAAATTTCTATGCATGGGAAGAATATACTCGTCCGTATCCATCGCATAAGACGTACCAACAGAAATTCCTTCTTGCCCCCAACCAGAAAACCATTTTGAAATCTTCCCTTGACGAAGAAGAATTAGCATTTTTTCTTCAATCAATCTGGGAGTAATTAGTTTTTGATAAATCGCTAGAAGCTCAGCGTTATCGAATCCAACGGCATCAAATTCTATGGTATATTCTTTCAAGTTTTATCAAGATTAATCTAGCGCAAAATTATCGAAAATAGTGCAATAAATTGATGGTATTGCCATAAATTTATTGATGAAAAAAGATGGGTAAAAAAAAAGCCCAATTACTTGGGCTTTAGAATAATAAAACGAATATGATTAAACCAAGCCTTGATCAATCATTGAATCAGCCACTTTCACAAAACCAGCGATATTAGCTCCCTTCACGTAATCAACAAAACCATCTGATTCCTTACCATACTTTACACAAGCCTCGTGAATAGAAACCATGATGCCATGTAATTTTTGATCCACTTCTTCAGCAGTCCAAGACATACGCAAAGAATTTTGAGACATTTCCAACCCTGAAGTAGCTACTCCGCCAGCATTCGATGCCTTTCCTGGTGCAAAAAGAACCCTTGCTTTTAAAAATGCAGTTACTGCCTCAGGTGTTGTTGGCATATTAGCCCCTTCAGCAACACAAATAACACCATTGGCTATTAACTGAGCAGCTTCATCCGCATTCAATTCATTTTGAGTAGCACATGGTAATGCGATATCTGTTTTCACAGACCAAGGTCTTTTTCCCGCAGTGAATTTAGCAGACGGATAAGTTGATGCGTATTCAGAAATACGTCCACGCTTTACATTTTTCAACTCCATAACATACGCTAATTTTTCAGCATCAATTCCATCTGCATCGTAAATAAAACCCTCTGAATCAGAGAGAGTTACTACTTTAGCGCCTAATTGGGTTGCTTTTTCGCATGCGTATTGAGCAACGTTACCCGAACCTGAAATGGAAACTACTTTTCCATTGAAAGAATCATTTTTTGTAGTAAGCATTTCTTTGGCAAAATATACAGTACCGTAGCCGGTCGCTTCTGGTCGAATTAAAGATCCACCCCAATTTCTTGCTTTTCCGGTTAAAACGCCAGTAAACTCATTTCTAATTCTTTTATATTGACCGAACATATAACCAATTTCACGTCCTCCAACACCTATATCACCCGCTGGAACGTCTGTGTCAGGACCAATATGGCGAGACAATTCAGTCATAAAAGACTGACAAAATTTCATTACCTCATTATCCGATTTTCCTTTAGGATCAAAATCAGAACCTCCTTTACCTCCACCCATCGGAAGAGTAGTAAGTGAATTTTTGAAAATTTGTTCAAATCCTAAAAACTTTAATATGGATAGGTTTACGGATGGATGAAATCTTAATCCCCCTTTGTAAGGACCAATAGCTGAATTAAATTCAACTCGATAACCTCTATTTACCTGAACTTGGCCTGCATCATCCAACCATGTTACTCTAAATATAATGGTTCGTTCCGGTTCAACTATTCGCTCCAAAATTTTAAATATCTTATATTTTGGATGATTTTCAGCAAAAGGAATTACAGCTTCTGCCACCTCTTGAACCGCTTGCAGAAACTCTGCTTCATTGCCGTTTTTGGCTTTAACAGCCTCCATAAATGCATTGATTTCATTGTGATAATTGCTAGACATAAAGGATTATTTTTTAGTTTAAGCCGTAAATGTAGATAAGATTTTTTGTTTAAAAAGTATTTTTTATTCTTTTTAAATAGTGTCACAATTACACTAAGCGTAAATTTCTAAAAATATAATGATAACAAAAAGGAAACATACTAAAAAACAACCATTCGAAATATTAATTCGTATATTTACCTTGTTACTAGTTGTTTAATTCAGAATTGTAATCTATACCATGATTCTTAAACCTATATTTTATTTTGCCTTAATTGTTTTCTTTGGAACTTTTAGCTTCTGGTCACAGACTAATGTTGGTTGCCCCAATGCGAATTTCAGCATGGGCAACTTTTCGAATTGGGTCGGTTATACCGGTAGCTATAGCAATCCTGCCGCTTCGGTAGGCATAGTTGGAGGTAGACACACTATTATTTCTGCACCAGGAGTTGATCCCTTCTCTTGTGGAGGACTTCAAATGATTCCTCCCGGCAGTACTTCCTCAGCTAGACTTGGCAATTCCAATACAGGTGCCGAAGCTGAAAAACTTACCTATAATTTATTAGTGAGTCCGCAGAATGCGCTCTTCATATACAAATACGCAACTGTATTGGAAGACCCTGGTCACCCACCCAATGCCCAACCAGTTTTTGAGATGAGACTACTCGATGCCGCTGGAAATCAAATCGGGGGGAATTGTGGCATATACACTGTTTACGCAGGGCAGGCAGGTCAAAACTTTCAAACGTGTGGTGGCGTTAAGTGGCTACCTTGGACTGTTGTAGGAATTAATTTGAGTGCTTTTATTGGGACCAATGTAACTATTGAGTTTACTACAAAGGACTGCGATTATTCTGGTCATTTTGGTTATGCTTATGTTGTAGCAGATTGTATGCCCTTAATTTTAGATTTGGATTATTGTTTTGGCGCGAATCAAATAAATATCTCTGGTCCGTCAGGATTTCAGAGTTATTCATGGAGTAACGGTCCAACTACCCAAAGCATTACCGTTCCTGCGGCCACTGCATTACCCAACTATACAGTTACCATGCAATCCTTTTCGAATCAAGGAAATTGCACTGTATCCTTAACTGCAGCAGCGATACCGACTACTGTTCAAAATAACTTTACATATACTTCAGCTTGCCCATGGTCCCCTACTCAATTTAACAGTACACCAACCATATTACCTACAAGCATCAACGGGATTGTTTTAGCTAACGGAGGCGCTGCCTCCTGGTTTTGGAATTTTGGAGACGGTTCCACCCTGTCTGGCAACAACCCAGCAATTCATATGAATCCAACGCACCTTTACCAAAATCCTGGTACTTATGTTGTTACTCACATTGTATTTACACAAGCAGGATGTAGCGATACGATTTCTGACACATTAACTGTTCTGCCACCGCCTGTAATTAATTTTACATTTACTGATGAATGCGTATTTGACACCGTTCAATTTACCAATCAAACCCAAGATGCCAATTTATCACAAGTTACCTACCAATGGATATTTGGAGATGGCTCCCTAAATGATAGCACCCTAAATACCCAGCACGATTACCTTACCCCAGGTAACTATAATGTTTCGTTAATCGCTACCAACATAGGCGGCTGTTTAGATACTTTGATCCAATCCATTACCATATTTCCGCTACCCAATGTGTTCGCGGGCAATGACACCACCATTTGTCCCAATTTTAACATTCCTCTGAATGCAACTGGTGCACTTAGCTATGTTTGGGAAACTGGTACAAGTAACGGTTCGAACTATGTACCGCAGACTACTCAAACCATCACTGTACTTGGCACAGATGCCAACGGATGTAAGAACAGCGATTCGCTAATTGTGACCTTACACCCCGCTGCTATTGTTGACGCGGGACCTGACATCAGTGAATGCAATGGAACAGCTGTAACTATTTCTGGCAGCGGAGTCTCAAGTTATACTTGGAACAATGGTTTAGTGGACGGGCAAGCCTTCACTCCATCTACTGGGGTGGTGACCTACACGGTTACAGGAACCGATATCAACGGTTGCATAGATACTGATCAAATGATTCTAACCACGTGGGCAAATCCCATTGTGACTGCTGGATCGGATCAAAGTATTTGCGAAGGCTCACCCACAACGGTTAGCGGATCGGGGGCTGTAACCTATGCGTGGACACCTTTGGTACAAAATGCAACACCCTTTACCCCTATCACTAACGGTTTATATTCCGTTATTGGAACAGATCAAAATGGATGTATTGGCGCAGACGACCTCAACTTAAGCATCGAGCCCGCAGCATACCCTTCTTTTTCGGCGCCGATTTTAGAGGGTTGTAATCCATTCACAGTTAACCTTACAAACACATCAACAGGGACCCCTTACGCAAGCGCTATTTGGAACATGGGGAATGGTTCAATCATTAATTCATCAGGACCACTAACCTATACATACAACTCAGCAGGTTGCTTTGATGTTGAATTGACCCTGACCACAGCCTTAGGCTGTATTTGGGACACAACGATGATTAACTACTTTTGTGACTGGCCATTGCCGATCGCAGATTTTTACGCACTTCCTTCGACCTTAACTGATTTAGATAATACAAGTACTATGATTAATCAAAGTATTGGGGCTTCTAGCTACCTATGGGAATTTGGTGATGACTCAGGTATCTTTACAGAGGAGGAGCCTGTTCACGCCTTTCCGACCACCAATTCTGCTAATTACGTGGTGACCTTGATAGCTGTGACAGACTATGGTTGCACCGATACCACCACACGTATAGTAGTCCTTAACGAGACTCAAATTATATATGTCCCAAATGCTTTTACTCCCGATGGAAATGAATATAATCAAAATTGGCTACCTATTATAACAGCCGATTTTGACCCTTATGAATATGATTGCTACATCTTTGATAGATGGGGTGAACTCATTTGGGAGAACCACAATCACCTTGCTGGCTGGGATGGAAGACGTCTAAATGGACAAGCAATTGAGGACGGCGTTTATATTTGGAGAATTATATTAAAATCGCCTTATAAAGACGATAGAAAAGCGTACACAGGTCATGTAACATTATTGAGGTAAGAATAATTTATTTTTATTTAACTTCTTCAGAAAATAAGGCAACCTTAGTGTTAGAAAATCGTTAAATTTGTACTAAATAAGTAATCAATGTACAAGATTTTATCAATAATATTATTTGTAAGCGTTCATTTTGCATCATTCGATGTTTATGGACAAGTACAATTATGCTTGGGCCAAGACGCCAACGTTTGTCCAGGCCAAAGTGTAACCATCACCAACTGTAATAACGGAAATGTAGGAGCTACAGGCCCCTATCTTAATTCTCCTAGTCAAGTCAGTTTATCTGATGATTCTTGGTCTGGTGCTGTTAATATAGGTTTTCCATTTAGTTTTTACGGGCAAAACTACACCCAATGCGTAATTGGCTCTAATGGTCTTATTTCTTTCAACTTAGCCAATGCAAATGGTTATTGCCCATGGAGTTTAGGTGGTGTTCCTCCTCTACCCAACGGAACCCTTACATCTGCTAGAAATTCAATCATGTTAGCATACCAAGACCTTAATCCACCTTTAGGAGGTCAAATTCAGTATCAAACAATTGGTACTGCTCCGAATCGTCGCTTTGTGGTTTTATATAAAAATATTTTCATGTTTAGTTGTACGTCACAATGTAATTACATGGCCATCATTTTATACGAAACGACTAATATTGTTGAATTACATATTGGTAATAAGCCCATTTGTAACGGATGGAATGGCGGCCTAGCCATTCAGGGATCTGAAAACAATCCAATGACATTGGCACACATAACCCCGGGAAGAAATGTCAGCATATGGGGCGCGAATCAAGACGGTAGACGTTTCACCCCTACTGCACCAAACAATACCGCAACCTATACTATGGCACAAATTCCATACGTAATGGTTTCGAGCCCAGGAACTAATTTTATTTGGAACAATACCTTGGGACAAACTTTTCCCTACAACAATGGCGTTTTAAACGTGAATCCCGTTCCAAGTGGAACGACAGGATATTTCCTATCGGCATCAGCTTGTAATACTAGTATTGGATCCATTACCAATGATACCACTTGGCTATCAACTGGTGGAGGTTCGGTCAATGTCACGGTAACCAATGATATTTGTTCTCAAGGAGTTGGAACAGCAACAGCCAATCCAGGCGCAGGTTCCCCTCCATATACATTCACATGGACACCCAATGTTGGAAATACGCAAACCATAAGTGGTTTATCAGCCGGAACCTACAATGTTACCATGCAAGATGCCAACGGATGCCCTTATACAGGTAGTGCAGTCATTGGGGATAATCCAGCTGCTTACAGTTCCTCGTCTACTTTAGTTTCTTGCCCTGGAGGAAATGATGGCACAGCGACTGCCGTCATGACACCCTCTGCAGCAGGTATTACCTATTCTTGGAGCAATGGTCAAACAACAGCCACTGCGACAGGTCTGACAGCTGGAACTTACACTTGTTTGATGAGTTCTCCATCTGGTTGCTCAGGTACCGTCAATGTAACTATAACTGAAATTCCAGGCATGATTGTAACAGCAACAAACATCATTGATGCTAATTGTAATAGCATACCAAACGGAAGTGCTACCATTAATGTCATTCAAGGAACAGCTCCGTATTTTTATCAATGGAGCGGATCTAATTCTACCGTGAACACAGCCAACAATTTAGGTGCTGGTCCGCATACTGTAACAGTAATGGATGCCAATGGTTGTATTCAAACGACCGCTTTTGTTATCAATGAACCTACACCGCTCTCCATCATTGCCCTTACGGGAGACACCATGATTTGTCCAGAAGCTTCCATAACGCTTTCGGCCCTAGGATCAGGCGGTTCTTCCCCCTATATTTATTCTTGGATTGATAATTCCGGTACTATTTATGGTCCAGCTAGTTCCGTTTTAGTTGATCCAGCGAATAGCCCAACACAGTATTGTGTCACCTTAAGTGAACAATGTGGATCTCCTACTACTCAGCAGTGCATGAATATAACCTTTCCAACTCCGATAGCTCCTGATTGTTCGCCAAACGTATCTATTTTATGTATGCCGGGTACATTCACTTTTTCGAATACCTCCAGTAATTCATCAGAAATAGCAAGCACAGTGTATAATTTTTCCAACGGGGATAATTCCACTGTTCCTGGCACTCAAAGTTTCAATAATACTTTTCCTAACCCGGGACTTTATAGTGTTAACATGACCACGACCTCTATTTATGGCTGTGTTTATTCAGGAAGTGTTCAAGATATTGTTGAAGTTACTCCGCTACCCACTGCAGACTTTGTATTATCTCGAAATCCAGTAACCTGGTTTGAAACTACTGTTCAAGCAAACGACAACTCACAAGGGAACATCGTTAATTGGCAGTGGTCAAGTCCGAGCGCTACTTCGTTAATAAGCACTGGTATGAACGCACTTATTACCTTCCCTCAAGGAGTTGTTGGTGATTTCTATATTAATCTTGTTGTAACAACAGCTCAAGGATGTCAAGACTCCATTTCTTTGGCATTAGAAATTATTCCTGACATCGTATTTTATGTACCAAATACCTTTACGCCAGACAATGACGAACACAACCAAACCTGGAAGTTTTATGTAGAAGGTATTGATCAACAAGGATTTCGATTAACGGTTTACAATCGTTGGGGAGAAACTGTTTGGGAAACACTTGACTCAAGTGCTGAATGGGATGGAACCTATGGAGGAAAACTTGTTGCTCCTGGTATTTACACATGGTCTGCTTGGTATAAAGAGCGTGATAATGATGGAAAAATGACAAAGTCTGGTTTTGTACAAGTTTTGCGATAATACTAAATAACTTACAACAATGAAATTCTTCCTTTTTTTTACATGTGCCTTAATTACATACTCTTGTAATGTTCTTTCTCAGATTCCAAAATTACCGAAAGTAACCGATAACATACTAATCAACAAACCACTCACAAATGAGTTAACAAATGACGAAGTCATTTCGGGATTAAAAGAAGCGTTGAGTGTTGGTATTAAAAACTCTGTAAATTTGACTTCGGCTACCGATGGCTTTCTCAAGAATAGTGAGATTAAGTTGCCATTTCCCCCAGATGCAATAAAAGTAAAAGAGAAAGCAATGGCGCTTGGGCTCAGTGGCCAAGTTGAAAAATTTGAAACTACTTTAAATCGTGCTGCAGAAGAAGCCACCAAAGAAGCCATTCCGATTTTTGTCGATGCGATAAAAAACATGTCTGTTCAAGATGGTTTTGCAATCTTGAAAGGAGGAAATGGGGCAGCAACAACATTTTTAAAAAATCGAACGAGTGCGATATTAGATAGCACTTTTGCTCCGATTGTTAAAAATGCCACATCAAAAGTAAAGCTCACTGAATACTGGAATCCATTAATAACAAAATACAATGCATTAACCTTGGGAGAAAAACTAAATCCTGATTTAGATGCATACATAAGACAAAAAGCAATAGATGGCTTGTTTATTATGGTCGCTAAAGAAGAAGATAAAATTAGATTAGATCCTGCAGCTCGTGTCACTGACATACTAATCAAAGTATTTGGAAGTTTAAAATAATCCTTTGAAATATTTCCCACCGACAGAATTAGCCTTAAATTCAAAAGGAGAAGTTTACCATCTAGGTTTACTTCCTGAGCAACTTGCTGAAAAAATTATATTAGTAGGTGATCAAGATCGTGTAGCCTTAGTTTCATCTTTTTTTGACCATATTGAATTTACGAGTAGGCACCGGGAATTTGTATGTCAAACAGGCCTATACAAAGGCAAAAGAATTACGGCATTATCTACTGGAATAGGGACGGATAATATTGATATTACCATCAATGAAATAGATGCTTTGGTAAATATTAACTTGAAAACAAGGACCGAAAAACCTAATAAAACGAGCTTAGAAATTGTTAGAATTGGCACATGTGGCATATTGCAAGCAAGTATTCCCTTACATTCTCATATAATCAGTGATTATGCTTTTGGCTTAGACAATGTTGCTCATTTTTACGCCATAGATTTCAGCGAAAGGGAAAAATTTTTAGCAGCAGAATTGAGTGCCTTTATTAAGTTACCGAATACAATTCATCCATATGCAGTTGGATCAGACGAGACATTAAGTAATCGACTACACACTCCGCATACCTTTTCTGGTATCACGATTACAAGTTCTGGATTTTATGGCCCTCAAGGTCGCCAATTACGGCTACCAACTAGAACATCCGATATTCAGTTAAAATTCGGTGAGTTTGAAATGAATGGTTTACTAGTTTGTAATTTTGAAATGGAAAGTTCCGCACTATTTTCCTTGGGGAGAGCCTTAGGACATCGTTGTGCGACCATCTGCTTAGGAGTAGCAAACCGACCGACACAAGTTTTCTCAACAGGATACAATACAGAAATGCTTGGATTAATTGAAAACGTCCTAAATCAAATTTAACTGATCGTTATTTCAGGTATTTATCGATTGTAATATGAAGTTGCAATCCTTTAAGCTCTTCACCTTCAGCGATAATATTCCCCTCCCCATCAACAAGAAAGGCTGAAGGAATAAAGTTTACACCATAGCTTTCGGCAGCTAATCCTTCTGTATCAATGCCGTGTGACTTCCAAACTAAACCATCCAATTTTATGGCTGTTTTCCATTCCGTTTTATCCTTATCCAGTGAAACACTAAAAACTTGAAAACCATTACCATTAGTGAATTTACCTTTCCTATATTTATTATACGCCTCAACAACATTAGGACTTTCCTTTCTACAAGGTCCGCACCAAGAAGCCCAAAAATCAATTAACACTAATTTGCCTTTAAAGTCAGACAACTTTATAAGCTTACCTTTTGGTGATACTAATTCTATTTCAGGAGCTTTAATCTGACCTTGAATACCTTTTATAGGTTCGTTAGAATTTTTATTCATAAAGCTGAAAGCCATATAAAATGAACCTATAAGTAAAACGATAAAAGTAAAATGACTGGCTTTCATTAGCCTATTCTAGTAATATCGGCACCAATGTTTCGAAGACGAATTTCGATATCTTGATATCCTCTATCTATTTGTTCGATATTATGAATCGTACTTTTTCCTTTTGCGGATAGCGCAGCAATTAATAAAGACACTCCGGCACGAATATCTGGAGATGTCATACTGATACCTTTCAAAGAATGTTCTCTATTCATTCCGATAACTGTTGCTCTATGGGGATCACAAAGAATAATTTGCGCGCCCATATCGATTAATTTATCTACAAAAAACAAACGAGATTCAAACATTTTCTGATGAATAAGGACAGAGCCTTTAGCTTGCGTGGCGACAACTAAGATAATGGACAATAAATCTGGTGTAAACCCCGGCCAAGGCGCATCATATATGGTTAATATAGATCCATCAATAAAGGTGTCAATTTCATAATTTTCTTGAGCAGGAACATAGATATCATCACCACGTCGTTCTAGTTTAATTCCTAACCTTCTAAAAACATTAGGAATAATACCCAGATTTTCCCAACTAACATCTTTAATCGTAATTTCAGATTTAGTCATTGCAGCTAAACCGATAAAGCTACCAATTTCAATCATATCAGGTAAAATTCGATGAAAGCAGCCTCCTAATTCTTTCACACCTTCAATATGTAACATATTGGAGGCGATTCCAGAAATCTTAGCACCCATTGAATTCAACATTTTACATAATTGCTGAATGTAGGGCTCACAGGCAGCGTTATAAAAAGTTGTTTTTCCCTCTGCAAGCACAGCTGCCATAAGAATATTTGCTGTACCCGTTACAGAAGCTTCATCTAAGTGAATAAAGGTCCCTTTTAATTTTTTTGCTTCTACCGAATAAAAATGTTCTCCTGCATCGTAGTTAAACTTAGCACCGAGCAAAGCAAATCCTTCAAAATGGGTATCAAGCCTTCTCCGTCCGATTTTATCGCCACCAGGCTTAGGAATAAATCCTCTACCATAACGTGCTAAAAGAGGACCAACAATCATAATGGAGCCCCTTAAAGAAGATGCGCGTTTTTTAAAGTCCTCACTTTCTAAATAATCAAAGTTGATTTCCTTCGCTTGAAAAATATACGTTCCTTTTTCGACTTTTTCTACCTTAACCCCCATTGCTTGAAGCAAGGATATAAGCTTGTTCACATCAATAATATCTGGAACATTAGAAATCGTTACTTTTTCGGATGTTAACAAAGGAGCGCACAATACTTGTAGGGCTTCATTCTTTGCTCCTTGAGGCGTTAGTTCGCCTTTTAATGCTTTACCACCAATTATTTCAAAAGATGCCATGACTTATTTTTTAATAAATTTCTTTTTTTGTTTATGCTTGAAATTTGTCGGCTTATTGAATTTTTTATTCAATCCCATTTCCCTTAATAATGTACTCGTGCTAACTAATTCATCTGGATTTTCAAGAACCAGTTGGCCTTTCGATAATTCCTTCAAATGATCTGCAATTACGTTATTCTCGACCGCATCATTATTATGAGCGAGGTAAAGCTTTTTCATAAAATTAGCCATTGAATTCTTCAGGTATTCTTTTTCCTTCGGATCTGTAATTAAGGCAGAATCAGTTAAAATTTGCTGAGTATATTTTCCATAATGACCAAATCGTATTTCTCCTTTTGGATAAGCCATAATTTGAGGCTTTTCCATCAAAGCTTCAGGAAGCGGAATTTCATATGGAGAATCAACATCCAATTTAAAATCGGACATTACAAAAAGATGCGTCCACAGTTTATGACGATAATCGTCAACATCTCTTAAATGCGGATTTAACTGACCCATTACTTCAATAATTGCGATAGATGCACGATTACGTTCTTTTCTATCACTAATTTCCATGGCATGAGAAATCATGTTTTGCACATTTCTACCATATTCGGGAAGAATTAATTTTCCCCTGGTTGTATTATATTCCATAATCAATTTTTATTATCTAACATATTACCCAATGCATTTTGAAAGATTGCTTTTGCTTCACTAATAAAACCAAAATGCTCCTCATCAACTTGCATTTTCCCTTTAGTCACGTGCCCTAACAAGGTAATATTAACATTCAAACCCAACATGAATTCAATGAATTGTACTTCCATTTCTTCTGTTAAAGTTACCACTACTCTACCCTGTCCCTCTCCAAATAAAAAGGAATCTTCACGAACTTCGGCATCGGTTACGATATCAAATCCAAGGTCTTGTGGAATTGACATTTCAACTAAGGTAACATATAAACCACCATCTGAAACATCGTGAGCAGCGTTAATTAATTTGTTTTCAATCAGCCCTTGTACAGCTTTCTGCATATTGAATTCCTTTTCCAGATCAAAGTATGGCGCTGGTGATTCCTTAATTCCAAGGTAAGTCGCTAGATATTCCGATGAAGAAATGTCGTTTGTATAATCGCCTACTAAGAAAATTAGATCTCCTTTCTTTTTAAAGTCCAGGGTCATAACATTATCAACATTAGGCACAATTCCAATCATTCCAATCGTAGGAGTTGGAAATACGGGCACTTCTTTCCCTTGAATATTTGATTGATTATAGAATGAAACATTTCCACCTGTAACTGGCGTTTCAAATTTTAAGCAAGCAGCACTCATTCCTTTTATAGCACCAACAAACTGCCAGTAGCATTCAGGGTTGTATGGATTTCCAAAATTAAGACAATTGGTAACAGCAGATGGAATACCACCTGAACACACAATATTTCTTGCAGCTTCAGAAACGGCAATCATAGTGCCAATTTCTGGATCAGCATTTACAAATCTAGCATTACAATCGACCGTCAAGCTCAGCCCTTTTTCTGTCCCTTTTATAAAAACAATAGCTGCATCCGAAGGTCGGTTAGTGGTCATAGTTGCCGTTCCCACCATCGAATCATACTGTTCATAGATCCATTTTTTAGAAGCAATATTTGGAAGGCCTAACAATGCAAAACCAACTTCTTTAAGATTCTTTGGTTTTTGAATATTTTTTATATTGAATTTTTTATATTCTTGATAATAAGCGGGTTCAGAGAACTCTCGTTTATATTGTGGTGCACCGCCACCGAGAACTAGAGATTCAGCAGGTACATCACCAACCAATTCGCCGTGCATATAATAACATATTCGTCCAGTATCCGTTACATGGCCAATTTCTTCAGCATGCAAATCCCATTTATCAAAAATTGCTTTAACGGTTTCTTCTTCTCCTTTTTTAACAACAACGAGCATTCTTTCCTGCGATTCAGAGAGCAAAATTTCGTAAGGAAGCATATTTTGTTGTCGAGTTGGTACTTTATCGAGATAAATCTCCATTCCGACATTTCCAGCTGCTGACATTTCACAAGTAGAACACGTTATACCTGCGGCACCCATATCTTGCATCCCAACAATTGCATTCGTAGTGGAAAGTTCCATTGTTGCTTCGAGTAATAATTTTTCCATAAATGGATCACCCACCTGCACGGATGGTAAATCATTAGCCGAATCTTCCGTAATATCTTTTGAAGCAAAGGCTGCTCCTGCGATTCCATCTTTACCAGTAGAAGAACCAACAATAAAGACAGGATTACCTGGGCCTTTGGCTGTAGCAGAAATTATTTTTTTAGTATCGATGATTCCTGCGGAGAATGCATTGACAAGAGGATTGGTATTATAACATTCATCAAAGAAGACCTCACCACCAACAATAGGAATACCAAAGGCATTACCATAATCCCCAATTCCTTTCACTACTCCTTTGACCAACCATTTTGTTTTCGCCTCCTTAATATCACCAAAACGCAGTGAGTTGAGTTGAGCGATTGGTCTTGCCCCCATGGTAAAAATATCCCTATTAATTCCACCTACACCTGTTGCAGCGCCTTGATATGGTTCTAATGCACTTGGATGATTATGTGATTCTATTTTAAAAACACAACCTAATCCTCCACCGATATCTACTAATCCAGCATTTTCTTCGCCAGCTTTCACTAACATATGTGGGCCATCTTTCGGCAAGGTTTTGAGCCAAAGTATTGAATTTTTATACGAACAATGCTCTGACCACATCACTGAATAAATCGCTGTTTCGGTAAAGTTTGGTGTGCGACCAAGGATTTCCTTAATCATTTCAAACTCATCTGCGCGCAATCCCAATTCGATTGCTTGATCAATGGTAGCTTCTATTTGTAAAGTTTGTTTCATAAATACTAATAACTCGGTAAAAATAGGTAATAAAATGTGAAATCTGAGAATAACAAAACGCGTTTTACAAGGAATTTATAAAAGCGTAATGTTAAGATAATTGGTAAATTTAAGCATAAAAAAAACATAAATAAAAAAAGAATTTCAGCTAATCACTAACATAGTCGCTTAAATAACTGAATTCAGGCATCAATTCTCCGAGTTTATTCGTTTCCGATGCACGTTCAAGAATATTTTCAGGGTCGTCGCCAAGTAAAATTGGCATGACTATCTTAATTAACTCATCACCAAAATGTTCTGATGCATCTCGAGGTAATTCGCACGGTAAATTATCAACGGCCATAACAGCAATCGCATTTTCATCCATAAAATCAAGCTCAAGACCAGTTGAAGGATCATAGCCATAAATTGGTGAGGATATTTTTGAAGAGCGAATGGTACTAGCAATTGGTCCCGCTACATCGCATGAAATATCAGCAATCACCTTTATTCGTCGATTTGGCATATTTAAATCAGCTTGCTCTACGATTTTAGGTGAACGGCTATCCCAAAAATGACAAGGAATATACATGTCGCAAAGTGGTAAATACTTACTAAAAGTGGAAATATAATGTTCAGGATGCTTGTAAAAATGGGTTTTATCGAAGGGTTCATTCTGGCTATGAGCATAATAATCTCCGCTTTCCAATTGAGTAAAAACAGGATAATTAAAGGTTTGCGTTAAAAATTCCGCTGCTGTAATTTCTTTTATAGGCAATAAGCGCATTATTTCTGCAGCACCATGCCCCACCCTACCAAAACCGGTTAAAACCACTCGAAAATCATTCGGCAGATTTACTTTCTTCAATTCTGCCTCCACCTCTTTACGATCATGGCATGTATGTGCTGGCTTTAAGCTGTAACGACCACTTTTTAGACCATAGGTAAGAAAAGCGTTATAACAACCAACAATTCCTGCATAGCGTCCAAAACCAATTAAACGACTGTTCTTTACATCACGAATAACTTCATAATCCACTAATTGAATTTTCTTCGCAAGAATACTTTTAAGAAGGAGTCGATTGAAGGGTTGTTGTTTTATGGTATGCGAAAAAAAGAAAAACATCTTATTCGGAATCAAGTTCTCAATTGGAACTTCCTTTATGCCAAAGATCACCTCACAATCCGCTAAACTTTCAACAATCTCAATACCGAGCGATGCATATTCCTCGTCATTATAGGCTCGTATTGGGCTTGTTTGAACCACAATTTTTAGATTAGGATGCATTTTCTGCACAGCCAAGCATTGCAATGGTGTGAGGGCAACTCTAAAATCTGGTGGTATTTTCCCTTCACGGATAATCCCTATGCGGATTGTTTTCATACTAAAGTTTGATAATTAAGAAATGGGTTCATTTAGTAGAAAGGCATCAATAAATTCACGGATACATCCTGCTCCACCAGGAGCGGTAAGAACAATATTAGCAGCCGACTTTACTGATACAACAGCATCAGAAGGACATGCAGCAATTCCAACTTTTTTCAGGATAGGAAGATCATTAATATCGTCACCAATAAAGGCAACTTCATCCAGCTTAATCCCTTGTTCAGCACACCAACTTGTTAATATTTCTATTTTAGATTCTCGTCCAACGTAACATTTTTGAATACCTAATAATTCAGCTCGTTTTTGAACCATAGAATTCGTGAAACCTGAGGAAATAATCCCAACTTGAAATCCACTTTTTGTCAAGTGAATAATGCCCATTCCATCTTTGGTGTTGTATTTTTTAAGTTGATCCCCATTTTCAGACATATACATGCCACCATCGGTCATTACACCGTCAACATCTAGTACTAAAAACTTAATCTTATCTAGTTTCTTTTGTAATGCAGCCGTTTTATAGAGCGGTTTAAAAAGCAGGGAAAATAAATCGACTTCATATTCTTCGCATATTGCTTCTAAATCAAAGACTGATAATTCTTCCACAGCATCCACTTCAAGATCACCTAAAAAGCTATTAAAATCGATACCATGTTTTGAGCAAAGCCCTTTAATATTTTGTTCTAGGTACATATTAAACCATTTTAAAGCCCACACTTGCTGCGACTTTTTGAAGATCGTGATGCAACTGCTCAAATTGAGGGTATGTCAATTGCTGCGAAGCATCAGACAAAGCAACTTTTGGATTGGGATGTGTTTCGATAAGTAATCCATCAATTCCCATTGCAACACAAGCTTTTGCGAGAACAGGAACCCCGTATGCATAACCAATGGCGTGAGAAGGATCGAGTATTATCGGCAAATTCGTATATTCTTGCAGCCAAGCCACCCCGCATAAATCTAGGGTGAAGCGCGTTCCAGTTTCAAATGTTCTGATTCCTCTTTCACACAAAACAACATTTTCATTTCCTCCTGAAAGCACAAATTCTGCTGCCTGCACAAATTCTTGTAATGTAGTCCCAAAGCCACGCTTAATCAAAACTGGCTTGTTCGTTTTGGCACAAGCACGTAAAATTCCCTGATCATACATTGCTTTTGCCCCTACTTGAATAATATCAGTATACTCAATTATTTCATCAATATGGGTTGCATCACGTGCTTCAGTAATAACATTCAAACCAAATTCCTCCCGCATTTTAGCTAATAATTTCAATCCTTCCAATCCTAATCCTTGAAAAGAATAAGGACTTGTTCTAGGCTTGTAACAACCGCCTCTCAAGGTGCTTAATCCCAGATTAACTAATAATTCAGCCGAAGAGCGAATTTGATCTTCCGATTCCACTGAACATGGTCCGCCAATTAAAACGGTATGATTAGTTGTTCCTCCTATCGAAACATTGCCAAAATTAACCGTGCGTTTATTAGCTTGATAAACTTTAGAAGCCAATTGCATATCATTTGGAAACACCCAATATTTATCCGAAACATCCTCCAATAAAGCGGGTAGTTCTTTTGTTCCTGAACCAGTAATTAAAACGTGGTGTTCATTATAAATATGAAAGGCATTTACTGCAGCAGCTAATTGTTTAGCTTGCTCGTTAGAAACACTTTTCTTTAGTTGTATAATCATAATTCTCCTTTAATAAGGTGTACAAAGTTAACAATTCCATGCACCGTTTGATTTTCATCGATAACGGGAAGATACATGACTGAAAATGGGCATTTTTTTATATCCTGTAGCATTTCGTAAACGGTATAATGCGTGTACAAGGTTCGCGGTTTTCGATTCATGAAGTCACTTGGCGTGATGGTTTGCGGATCATCAATTTTACGCAATAGCGCTTTACGAATATCCGCGCTCGAAACAATTCCTATGAGTTTATTCAGTTCGTCAATAACGAGACAAAACCCAAGATTTCCATTTTCGACAGTTTCTAAAATTGATTTTTTCGTGCAAGATGATACCCTTACAAATGGCGCTTCTTGAAGTGGCGTCATAAAATCAGAGACCATAAATTGGGACTCAATATCTCGCTTGGTCAAATTCATTAAGGCTTGACCTATACTTGGGGCGTTAAATAAATAAGAACCAGAAACAGAGGTGCTCACCCCCATATTTCTAAGAATAAACGAAACCTCAGCATTTACCCCACCATCAACATGAATGGATTTACTCGGATACCGATTTCTGAACGATCTGATTTTACTAAAGTTATGCTTATCAAAGAGACCCCCACTCTGACCCGGAATAGTTGCCATGATGAGGATAAAATCAAACGAAGAATAGCTATCAAAAGCAGCTACCGAAGTATGTGTGGTTATTGCCAATCCTTTTTTTCCTGTAATTTCTTTTGGAATAACAAGGGGCTCTGATAGGTTTTCGAACTGAAAAGTTAAATAATCAACTGGTGTTTCCAATAAAAGCGGAAAGAATTTAGCCGGTTGATCAGTAATTATATGAAGGTCGATGGGCAAACTACACCAGCTTCGAATTCGCTTAATGTCATCGAAAACCGCTACATCATCATTACAATCTACATGGAGCAACTCCACTTGATGCGCAGCCAAATCAGCAATTACCGCTTCTAGACCTCGATTTTTATCACTGTAAATTGACGCGGATATTTTCATGCTTGACTTTTCCCAAAATTACACAGAACTTTCAAGTCAGCAAGGTAATTTAATTAGCAGATTATTAATTTTCACTTAAGCAACTAATAGTAATGGTCGTCCCCACCATGCAAATACTAGCCATTCCCTTCTCCTCATAGCTAACATTCACCTGCTTTCCCTCCACTAAAAAATTAGCATTAAAATCATTGATATTCGTTGGCTCATAGATGGAACCATTGATTTCAATGACCCATCCACAACCGTCTAATCCTGCATAATTATGCATAATGCCCTTCTCAGAACCAGGACAAGCTCGATCTTTATTACACGAAACAAAAAGAAGAAATATAAAAGAAAGAAAGAAAATGGATTTCATGATTTTCAATACTTTGAGAAAAAAAGAGGGGTAAGCTACTCCTATCGCACCGCTACAACCTCACACCTTTGCTTCGTTCCCGACCTGGAGGATTCAGAGGGAGCTGGTCGTAAAAGACTTACCCCAAGGCAAAAGTAGGTATTTTTTAACTAAATCAAACGATGATTCAAAAGAAATTCACCGATTATTGTTTCGCAAAAGGCATTGTATAAGCAGCAGATGCTGATTTCACATGTACATGATAGACACCTTTTGACCACTGATCAACAGGTAAGCAAACGACCACGCCACTCGATACATTTAGCGTACTAAGTAACTGACCATCGATCGAATAAATTTTAATTTCAATCGGATCATTTTCAACTAGATTTCTAATATAAAGTTGTTCAGTTGCAGGATTTGGGTAGATCGAAATTATGTCCGAACTACTATGTTCATTCAAGCCTACTTGCGATGCAACCTGAACCTGTGTGGATTCAGTGCAGCCGTTAGCATCGGTTACTTCGACCGTATATGTCCCTGCAGCCAACCCAGTTGCAGTCGCGCCCGTTTGACCGCCTGGTGTCCATAGATACGAATACGGAGCGGTACCACCCGATACACTTGCTGTTGCAGTTCCATCTAAGCCCATTAATTCATCGGTAGAATTGGTCGAGAATGTAATTGCTGTAGGTGTTGATATAGTAATAAAAACGCTGCTGTTACAGCCGTTTACATCGCTAACTGAATAATTGTAATTTCCTGCTGGAACAGTAAATGTACCTGTTCCTGAATACGGACTAGTTCCACCAGATGCTGCCACGATAACTGTAGCGTTGTTTCCATTACATAAAATTGGATTTACAATCGTTGCAATTGCTGAAAAGATAGGAGCTTGAGTAATACACGCTGTTTGAGTTACAACACATCCATTAACATCAGTAATAGTAACGGTATAGCAGCCCGCAGGTAAATTAGAGACAGTTTGGGTAGTTGCTCCACCTGGAGACCACAAATAAGTATAAGGACCTGTTCCTCCTGTGATGCTTGCAGTAACAGACCCTGAGGCCATGCCATAACAATCTATGTTATTAGTTGTAAGGCTTGCAGACAAATTACAAACCGGTACTGGCACACAGCCATTCGCAGGCGCTTGAGTGTAATTAAACACTAAGCTCGGACATGGATACAAATAAGGAATCCCACCATTCATAACGAGATTCACACCAGGCTCATGATAGATTCTATGGATTCCACCATTCATGATAATTGTGGAACCAGTTTTCGCAAAAATACTATCGATTCCACCACCCGTAATCATGGTTGCGCCAGATTCAAGGTAAACATTCATAATCCCACCATCAGTATACAAGGTATCATTTTGACAAACCCATTGTGGGGTAAATCCTCCGTTTACAACTTGATAGCTACTTACAACATTAGAATTGGACAAAACCGTTGGTCCAGCTAAATTAATTAAGGTTGCGGCGGCAGTATCTGCACATCCATTGGCATCAGTTACAATCACACTGTATGCTCCAGGTGCAAGGTTGCTTAAGCTGGCAGTAGTTTGACCGGTACTCCACGAATAAGTAAAAGGAAAGGTACCGTTAGAAACTGTGGTATTAATACTTCCGTTGTTTGCTCCTCCGATCGTATTTCCCACACTTAAAGAAACTGCGAGGTTACAAGTCAATATAGGAGCGCAACCACCAACAGGCGCAAGGGAATAATTGAACACCAAACTTGGACAAGGATAAAGGGTCGGAATTCCACCATTCATGTTTAAGGTAACACCAGGTTCGTGGTATATGACGTGAATACCACCCGTCATAGTAATTGTGGAGCCAGTTTTGGCATAAACCGTATCTATTCCACCACCCGTAATCATGGTGGCACCTGATTCCAGATATATTTTCATTATTCCACCATCGGTTTGAAGCGTTTGGTTAGCACACACCCATTGAGGCGTGAAACCTCCGTTTACAACAGAAAACGTACTTACAGGATTTGAATTTGAATAAAGGATAGGACCTAAAAGACTCTGAACGCACGAAGTTACGGTAGATTGACAACCTGCGGCATCCGTTACCACAACCGTGTAACATCCCGGAGGAAGCATGGATTGGTTCTGGGTGGTACTGCCATTGCTCCACATAAAACTGTAAGGGGGTGTACCGCCAACCACCGAAAGATTAATATTACCACTTGCGCTGCCCCCCATGGCATTATTCACTGCCGTGGTTAGTATCATGTTGCATGGTTGCGCAAATGAAATAAAGTTAAAAATCAAGAATGCGAGAAGGAAGGTAAATTTAAAATTCATAGGATAAAGTATTTGTGGGGCTTAACGTCGGATTATCAGTTGGGTTGCTTAAAATTGAATTGGTAGTTATTTTACTTCAAATACCTAAAATCCTGTCCATTCTTGATGGTTTTCAAGGTCTCAAAAATTAAACGAATGCAATTTTCAACATCCTCTTTTTGAACAGTTTCAACCGTGGTATGCATGTACCTCAAAGGCAAGGAAATGAGCGCGCTGGTTACCCCTTCATTCGAATAGGCAAAAGCATCTGTATCTGTTCCCGTCGAGCGCGAAACAGCAGCGCGTTGAAAAGGAATTTTGTTTTTTTCGGCCGCTTTAATAATTAATTTCAAGAAATTATTCTGTACCGCAGGACCATAGGTTAACACTGGACCATCGCCCGACTTTTGATCGCCATTTTCAATTTTATCAACCATCGGTGTTGCTGTATCGTGGCATACATCCGTTACTAAGGCAACATTAGGTTTTATTCTATGCGCAATCATTTCAGCACCACGCAGACCAATTTCCTCTTGAACGGCATTCACGACATATAAACTAAAGGGAAGGCTAGTTTTCGTTTCCTTTAACAAGCGAGCCACTTCAGCAATCATAAAGCCACCTACTCTATTATCCAAGGCACGACCAACGTATTTATTCTTGTTCAAGATCATAAATTCATCTTCAAAAGTAGCCACGCAACCCACATGAACCCCCAATTTCTCCACTTCCTCTTTTGTAGCACAGCCACAATCTAGGAAGATATTTTTCATGCTCGGTGTTTCTTCTTTAGCATGACGCATATGAATGGCAGGCCAACCAAAAATAGCTTTAACCGGACCTTTTTCCGTATGGATATTAACTCGTTTAGAAGGCGCAATCATATGGTCTGAACCACCATTTCGTTTCAAATAAATAAAGCCATCTTTGGTAATGTAATGAACGAACCAAGAAATCTCATCTGCATGCGCCTCAATCACTACTTTATACTCCATTCCCGGATTAATTATCCCAGCAACTGAACCATAATTATCGACAAAATAATCATCGACGAATGGCTTGATGTACTCCAACCATAATTTTTGACCTTCTGATTCAAAGCCAGTAGGACTAGGATTATTGAGGTATTTTTCTAAAAAAGATTCTGATTTAGCGGTTATTATTTTTTTCATTTGTTATTTCATTAATGTTACATTTCCTTTACTAATTGACTTCAATCCTCCGATACACGTTACGTCCAAATAATAATCGTAAACATCAGGGTCTAATTTACGTCCTTGGAAGGTGCCATCCCAACCATTTGCGACCTGATCGGACTCAAAAACCAACTCTCCCCAACGATCAAAAATTCGGAAAATCACTTTTTCGACCCAAAGTCCTCTCACAAACAAGATATCATTATTTCCATCACCATTTGGTGAAAATGCATTCGGAACAAAAACATACGGGTGATCACAAATTATTTCATACACCTTCACTTCTGTTGTATCACTTATAAAGCAAACCCCATCAGAAACAGTGAGCGTAAAAATGGTGGTTTGTTGAACCGTTGCGAAGGTGTTTTGCAAAGTTGGCGTATTAAGACCCGCAGTAGGCGTCCAAGAATAAGTTGCCATTCCACTTGGAAGTCCGCTCAGCAAAACTTGCGAACCTGGCACCACCAATGTTGGTTGAGCAGACGCAATGACAGAGCTAGGATCAAGATAAAACACATTTACAAAAACCGAATCATTCACAACACAATTATTGGCCGATGTGGCCTCCACATAGATATATTGCGACGTTAATGGTTGAACAAATACCTGATTTGAATTACTTGGATTTAGGATAATTGATAAAGGAGACCATTCATACGTAAACAATTCCTGCCCTGTATTTATCACTGAAGCCAAAAGACTATCTCCTAAACAAAGCGTATTGGACGCAGTTAAATTTAGCTGATTGCTAAAAATTTCAATTGAAAGACTATCTGTTACGAAGCAGTTATTATTACCCGCTTGAAAATAATAATACCCTGGTTGGGGATCAATTAAGAACAAAGTTGTGTCTAGTATCGTTGCATTCAAGGTATCTGTAAATTGGTTATTTGTTGACCAGATAAAATAATTAGCAGCACCGCTTACAAAAGGTTGTAAGGTAATTGCTTCACTAGAGCATAAGTAAATAACATCAGTCAGGTTTACCGCTACAGAGGGCGAAACATTAATTATAAAATTAGTTGTATCCGTACTAGCGCACAAGGAATCAACTATAATGAGCGAAACTAAATAAGAACCTGCTTGGGTATAAGTTATACTTGTATTATAATTAACAGAATCGATAGCGCCATTTCCAAAATCCCAATAAAAGTTACTCGTAATACTTGATGAATTATTAAAATTTACTGTTAAAGGGACACAGCCCCCTACCTCCGAAGGCAGAAAACTGGCATTTACGGGCACGTCGAATTCCACGAAGACACTATCCGTGGTAGTGCATATACCATTAGAAACTGATACATAGTACCATCCAGGATTGGCACTGATCAATAAAACAGAAGGGCTGCTAGGATTTGAATTCAAGGGATTTGTAAAATTTGGACTTTGAGACCAGATAAACTCATTGGCGGTTCCGTTGGCTTGTAGACTAAGTAAATATGGAGCATTAGAACATAGGCTGAGGGTATCATACAAGTTAAAAACAATAGAATCCAAAACCGTAATGGTCGTTAATGCCGTATCAGTGAGTAAACAAACGCTATCGGTTACATACAAGAAAACATTGTAAACTCCAGGTTCAGTATAGGTAATGATTGGATTAAAAATCGTTGAGGAGGTTTGGTTGTTGCCGAAATCCCACAAATAGGAATCATTTTGAGAGGAGAAATTGATAAAATTGACCTGAAAATCTTCGCAACCTATATTAGCACTTGAATTAAATATGGCAGTCGGAATGAGCTGAAAATCAAATTTGAATAGTAGATTATTACAGTTGCTACTATTGTTGCTAGCGGAATATGCCCCTGGCGTGGTAGGGAAATCGCTAAGTCCGCCGCATCCACCACATACCGATTGGTATACAACTCCATTTTTATCGAATCTACTGGTACCTCCATCAACGTGTTCATGAGCAATCGGGCCTCCCATGTATGTTGCGTACAACAAACTTTGAAAATCATGTTCAATGACCATGAGGTAAAAATCAAATCCTGTGGTAGTGGATTGAAAGGCATTCGGCGTAACAGGCATCCCGGAAATGGGTATGTTTTGGAGGATATTTGCGCCCCAACCGGAAACATAAATATTACCACAAATATCTACCAAAAAGGCAGAAGGGGAGATATTAATTTGTGAGCTTCCATTTCCTATCTGAGTTGAAGCCATATTTGTGCTTAGATTATTATTTAACTTGATAACAAATTGACTGGAGCTTGAATTAGTGTAGGGCGCATTCCAAACGGGAAAAGTTCCTCCTACAGATTGCCCCAAAACAAAGACGTTATTATCTCTGTCTACTTCTACAAAAAACGTTTGATCATAGGCAGTTCGCCCTAAATATGTTCCCGCCGTTAAGGCTGTTCCAGTCGGATTTAATCGAATAACAAACCCATCTGATTTTCCACCTTGATAAGTACCCATGAGACCGCCAACCGTACCAGACAGATCGGATGAGGACGTTCCTCCACATACCACAACATTGGACAAAGTATCTATTTTTACAGAGTAACAAGCGTCATTTTGAGTGCCTCCATAATACGTTGAGAATTGAAGGTTCGTAAAATTGGGATTTAGGCGAAAAATCACCCCATCTTCTTGGCCGTTATTAGTTGCTTGAAAAGGATTAAGCGTAGGAAAATTGAGCGAACGGGTACAAGATGCAATGATGGTATTTCCCTGTTCATCAAGCATGATTTCACCTCGAAATTGATCACCGTAATTCGAAACCAACGAGTCGTAGGTGCCAGAGACATTATAATTTACTCCATCATTGCCCGAACCACCTACATACGTAGAAGCTAAAAGATTTTGCCCGTTAGCACTGATTTTTGACACATAAATATCAGTACCTTGATTTTGAAAATACACTCCATTAGAAGTGAAATTTGCACCGGCTACTCCACCGGCATGATTGGGCTGAAAAGCGCCGGGAGAAGTGGGAAAATCTATACTAGATGTCGCTCCAAAAACACAAATGTTATCGAGTGAATCACAGATCAAACTATTGGCCGTTTCGGTTCCTTGTACGCTGTTACCTCCACCTAAGAAAGTAGCCCAAAGTAAGGCTGTTCCCTGGGAATTATATTTGGTGATAAACACATCGGTTATGCCATAATTTCCTCCAATAGCCGTAAAATTAGAAGTTGGATCAAAAACATTTACGTTCGGAATGGGGAAATTATTACCATATACCGTACCCGCGGAAAAGGCAATGCCATTATTACCATACGTGGCCGTCATTCCGAAATTGTCAGAAAAAGCACCATTATAGGTCGCAAATACCAAAACAGGATCAATAACTAAAGGAACAGTTTTGTCGTACTGACCAAGTTCAAAATGAACTTGATTGCCGTCCAAAATAAACCCGCATTTTACTTCCACTCGACGACCATCAATCAACTGAAAAGCGAACGGTTTTTGCTCTGAAATCGAACCTAGTTCCGTTTCTATGTTCAATTGACCTTTACGGTTGATGTCTACGCTCTTTTGCCCAACATATTCCCACACAATATCAGCAGGATTAGCACCGGGATGAACCGTAAATTGATACTTATGTTGACCTTTAGCAAGGGCCCAAGTCATGTCGATTGACGCATAGTAATTCTTAAGGGTGAATTCCTGATAGCCATAAACTCCTCTTCCCCATTTACTAGAATCCTTACCTATTAGGTAATTGTGGTAATAAGGCGTTTTACCTTTATACTCGACATCTGTCACCTCATTTGAGTTTAAAAAATTAACATGAACTACTGTCTCCTTGAGTGCTCCGACCGGACCCGGCTTTAAATGACCATGATTCTCGTGCATGGCGCTGAGATCTTGTTGATGGTAAATGAGTTTATGTTGTTGTACCCATATTTTTCCTCCTAAGACATCTGACTTAAAAAGAACGGACGTAGGCCATTGCCCTTTATTTTCAAAAAATCCTTCCGAATGATTCAATTTCGAAGCGCCTATACCTAATTTAGAAGCCTGACCCCAAGAACAATAGATGAGCATTAAGAAACTAAAAACAATGACAAGACGCCTCATGAATATAATTTGCTCCTAAATTAATATAAATTGATGTTAAAAAATCATCTTGACAAAGGTAATAATTACATTAGATCACAATAAAAGAATAAACTAGCGCGATTACGAGTCATTTATAAAGAATTGAAAATAATTTACATTAGATTATTATAACTAAGGCAACAATTCGCCAAATTCCTTAATTTTGTTAGCAATGAATAGTAAAATGGGTGAAAATCGTATTTGTGAATTGTTTAACATTGACTTTCCCTTGATTCAAGCAGGAATGATTTGGTGTTCTGGTTGGGAACTAGCATCTGCTGTTTCTAATGCAGGCGGATTGGGGATTATTGGTTCAGGTTCTATGTATCCCGAAATACTTGAGCAACAAATTATCAGCTGCAAAGCAGCAACAACAAAACCTTTTGCGGTAAATCTCCCAATGCTATATCCAGATAGCGATAAGCATATCGCCACAATCATTAAACACAAGGTTCCAATTGTATTTACCTCAGCAGGTAATCCAAGTATTTGGACAAGCCATCTAAAATCGCATGGAATCATTGTTGTGCATGTAGTATCATCTTTAAAATTTGCCTTAAAGGCAGAAGAAGCAGGCGTAGATGCCGTTGTTGCAGAAGGATTTGAGGCTGGCGGTCATAACGGACGCGATGAAACCACTACCATGTGCTTAGTTCCAATGGTGGCCAAGAAAATCAATATTCCATTGATTGCTGCAGGTGGAATTGCCACTGGAAGAGCGATGTTAGCAGCAATGAATTTAGGCGCTGATGCTGTTCAAGTAGGAAGTAGATTTGTCGCTTCTGTTGAAGCAAGTGCTCATATTAACTTTAAAAATGCAGTAATCAATTCGAATGAAGGCGATACTTTATTAACTTTAAAGGAATTAACCCCAGTTAGACTGCTCAAAAATAAATTCGCCGAATTGGTTAGTAACGCATACGAAAACGGAGCCGATACCAATGAATTGAAAGAACTACTTGGAAAAGGCCGTGCTAAGAAAGGCATGTTTGAGGGCGATTTAGCGAATGGAGAGCTTGAAATCGGTCAAGTTTCTGCTTTATTAGATACCATTTTACCAGCAGCAGAAATTATCGCAGAAATACTAAGTGAATTCAAAGAAGCACTGAAAGAACAAAACACCACAAAATTTCAATTTTAAGTATGATACAATTTGAGCGATTTGAATTAACGAATGGATTAAAAGTGCTTTTTCATAAGGATATGACTACGCCAATGGCAGTTGTAAATACCTTATACGATGTTGGAGCGCGAGATGAATCGGAAAACCAAACAGGCTTTGCTCATTTATTTGAACACCTTATGTTTGGTGGATCAATTAATATTCCTGAATTTGATTCTCCCCTTCAAAACGCCGGTGGAGAAAGCAATGCATTCACCTCAAATGATATTACAAATTACTATAATTTACTTCCTGCCCAGAATATTGAAACCGCGCTTTGGTTAGAAAGCGACCGTATGCTTTCATTGGCTTTCTCTAAAAAAAGTTTGGAGGTGCAACGAAGTGTTGTTATCGAAGAGTTTAAACAAAATTATTTGAACCAACCCTATGGCGATGTTTGGCTGGAATTAAGACCACTCGCCTATCAAATACACCCATACAAATGGGCAACCATTGGAAAAGAAATAAAACATATTGAAGATGCCACACTTGATGATGTAAAAGCTTTTTTCAAGAAATATTATCATCCTTCTAATGCCATTCTTTGTATCGCCGGAAATTTTGAACTTGCTGATGTAAAAACAATGGTTCAAAAATGGTTTGGTGATATCCCTAAAAGAAAAAAGCCACCAAGGATTATACCTGCAGAACCAAAACAAGAAGCGTTAAGAATAAAAAGAATTGAACGAGATGTGCCAGCAGACTGCTTTTACTATGCCTTTAAAATGGCAGAAAGAAAGTCTGAAGGATATTATATTGCCGATGTGCTTTCAGATGAATTATCTAAAGAAAAATCAAGTAAATTATACCTGCAACTGAAAAAAGAATTGCAGCTAGTCACAGAAATAAATACCTATATCCTCGGATCAATAGATGAGGGATTGCTTGTGATTACTGGTAAAATTGCTACTGGAAAAACTTTAGAGGAATTAGATGCAGCGCTATGGTTGGTGTTGGATCAGTATAAATCTATTCCAATAAGCGATCAGGAATTAAAACGATTAAAATTGAAGATTCGAACCTCAAGAGAATTTCAAGAACAAGGTTTATTAAATAGGGCTATGAATCTTTGTTTTTTCGAATTATTAGGCGACGCAAATGGTATAAACGAAGAAGCTCAAATCTATCATGCCATCGAAGCGTCTCACCTCTTAGAACTTGCTCAATCAATACTGCGAAAAGAAAATTGCTCTCTGCTTCAGGTTAAAAGCATTAAAAAATGATAGATAGAAAAATAGCCCCCACCATCCGAGATGTTGAAGAAATAAACTTCTTGACACCTAAAAAAGTACTGATTGACAATCAACTCCCATTCTATTCTTTGGAGAATACAGGGAGTGATGCCGTAAAATTAGACCTGTATTTTTCAGCTGGAACCATTGTCAATAATCCCTTGGTAGCAAACTTCACCGCAGGCCTCTTATTCTCGGGATGTTCAACAAAATCATCTGAAGAAATTCACAATGAAATCGATGATCTTGGTGGATTTGTTGATATAAATGTTAGCCATGAGTATGCGATACTTTCGCTCTATTCTTTAAATAGTCAACTGCTAGAACTTCTTCGTGTTGTGCTAAGTGCACTAGAAAATGTAACATTTCCGGAGGGTGAAGTAAAGGAGTTATTGAAAGATCGGAAGCAAAAACTAAAAGTGAATCTAGGTAAAGTGAATTATTTAGCCCAAATAGAGCTACAAAAACGCTTGTTCAAAGGGACACTTTATGGAAAAACAATTGAATTAAACGATTTTGATACCATAAATCGAGCACTCATTCAAGATTTTTATGATACCTATTATCGCAAGGGAATCAATAAGGTAAGCTTAATTGGAAATGTAAATGACGAGGATAAAAATGCGATACATGCACTTCTTGGACCATGGTATAAAAAGAAAATAATCCCAAAATCCATGACATTCAATCCTGAAAAAGGAGTTTTCCACGTAGAAAAAGCAGGTGCCTTGCAGTCCGGAATTCGTGTTGCTAAAATAATGTTTGATAAACATCACGCCGATTACCATGGCTTTAACGTAATGAATACCATTTTTGGCGATTACTTTGGTAGCCGTTTAATGAAAAATATTCGCGAAGACAAAGGCTATACTTATGGAATTGGAAGTATGCTAGCTGAAATTTATCAAAACGGATATTTTGCGATTATGACCCAGGTTGGGAAAAAATTTGTGGATCCTACGCTTGATGAAATTAAAAAGGAAATGGATAAAATGCGAAATGAATTAGTGGGAGAACAAGAGTTGACTATGGTAAGAAATTACCTCATGGGGCAATCCTTAAAAGCAGCTGATGGACCGTTTTCGATGATGGATTTATTTTTACAAGTAGAGGTTGCAGACTTGGATTATTCATTTTACAACCGCGCCATTCATGTATTAAAAACCATTACGCCTCAGGAAATAAAAGCACTGGCTCAAAAATACTTGATATGGGATGAAATGCTAGTAATTACTGCCGGACAGCAACTTAATTGATAAAAAAGCGTTACCACTTATTGATTATTATTTTTTAATGATTTCATGCTAAAATTACTTCCGCTATTTATCTTTCTTTTCCTTAGTGCCAAAGCCTTTGGATCGCATGTGATGGGAGGAGAAATAACATGGAAATGTGACGGAAACAATAAGTATATCTTTGAACTGGTTTTTTACCGCGATTGCAATGGCGCCGAAGTAAATACGCTTTCAGAAGCGCTTCGTGTTTGGAATCATCCCACCTTCACTACTATTATTTTACCCTTTGTTTCGCGTATTGACATTTCACCGCTTTGTACCACTGTATCTGGCGGCCCCCTTCCCTTAGATTGCGGTACTGGAACTTCT
Source organism: Flavobacteriales bacterium (assembly GCA_947462255.1). Lineage (GTDB taxonomy): Bacteria > Bacteroidota > Bacteroidia > Flavobacteriales_D > Crocinitomicaceae > UBA952. Next base: position 87,501 of record CANHOA010000002.1, read on the forward strand.
GGAGGAAATGGCATTGGCGCCATCGAAAAAATCACGTATCGAAGTGCAGCCATCACTATTCAAGGCATTCCGCCTACTCAAGGATGGATTTTCACTTATGAAAATTTTGCGCGGAGTAACTCATTGACAAACATTACTTCACCCTCAACATATGGCATTACACTCAGTGCTAAAATGTTTGCGCATGGCATCGATAACGGTTGTACAGATAATTCCCCCACCTTTTTACAAGCACCTTATTTTGTAAGTTGCGCTGGAACACCATTCCGATATAACATGAATGCCGTGGACCCTGATTTAGATTCGCTTTATATTGAATTTGGGATTCCTTATAATAATTTCCCAACAGGCACTTACAATCCACCATTGAATCCTATTCCTATTCCTTTTGAACCCGGATTTACCTTTTCATCGCCTACACCAAACAATAGTGTTAATCCATCTAATGTTTCTGCAGCCATAAATTCTTCCAATGGTGAAATAACCTTTAATTCGTTCACGGTTGGGAATTTTGTTGTGAAAGTATTGGTGAAATCCTATCGCCAAGGGATTTTGATCGCCGAAGTTGAGCGGGAAATGCAGTTGGTAATTGTTCCATGTGCAACAGGAAACAATGCACCAATTTTCACTGCACCTTTTGCCGGCGGCTTGTATACTGCTAGCGTGAATGCGGGAGATTTAGTTACTTTTAATGTTTTAGCAAACGATAACGAGTTCCTTCAAGATGGCAGCCCTCAAACGGTGACCTTAACAGCAAGCGGTCCTATGTTTGGGAGCAATTTTACCTCAGCGACTGGCTGTCAAGGTTTTCCTTGCGCTACGCTAAATCAATCCCTTCCTCTTTCAGGAATACAGCAAGCAAATGTGTCCTTCTCTTGGCAAACTAGCTGCGATCATTTGGTCAATCAGTATGGTAATGTGCTTGAGAGTATTCCATATACCTTTGTTTTTAGAGCACAAGATAATTATTGCCAAATACCCAAGGTTAATTATGCCACCATTCAAATTAACGTACTAAATCCCGGAATTCTACAAGCTCCAAAAATAGACTGTATTCAAACTGATAATGCCGGAAATATAATTATTAGTTGGACACCCATCAATGACCCTATCAGCAGCTTTGTTTCTTACCAACTTTATTCTGTTCAGAATGGATTATTAGCTACTATTCCAACACTTGCTACCAATCAATTTTCGTTAAGTGGAATTACAACAGCGCAATCCTTTTATATTGCGGTTGTTTCTGGGTGCAACGGAAACATCACCAAATACAGCGACACGATTTCCAACATTCATCTAGACCTTATTAATCCCGGAAATGGAACAGCCGTTCTTCAATGGAATAAACCAGCACCAACGGCCTTAGCTACATTCGGAAGCTACTACCATATTTATCAAGAATATCCTGCAGGAAATTTCACTTTAATAGATTCTGTTCCCTATAACACCACACAATACAAAGACACCATAACCATTTGTAACGCAATCATTGGTTATCAAATCGTTCTGCCAAATAGCCCTTGTGATTTTCAATCCAACATTCCTAGTGATGATTTTGAGGACATGCTTACTCCCTCTATTCCAACCATTCAAAGTGCTGGGTTTGATCCAACGAACAACAATAATTTACTGTTGACTTGGAATCAAAATAATCAAGCTGACACCTATGGATACGTTGTTTACACCTTTAATTCGTTGGGCGTATTGTTTGAACTCGATACCGTTTGGGGAATTGGAAATACTTCCTATTCCTATGCTACTGATCCAAGTCAAGGCCCCTACTCCTATTCTGTAGCAGCCTTCGATTCATGTTTTACCAATGCCGTCCCAATAACCTTTCAAACCTCAGCGAAAAGCCCTGTCAATAAAACCGTTCAACTCAATGGAGCGATCAACATGTGCCAACAAAAAATAGATTTAAGCTGGACTGCTTACCAAGGCTGGACGACCAGCTCCTATGGAATTTACAGTTATGAATTGGGGGCATTAGTTCTGCTGGGAACAGCTAATGGGAATGCAGCAAGTGTGAATGTGATCGGTGGAAATCACTACGATATTTACATTGGTGCCAACCTATCAAATGGACAAATAGCCTATTCAAATCCATTTGGCTTTGATGTACCAATTCCACAGCAACCAGCATTTCATTACCTTAAATTAGCAAGCGTAATGAACGAAAATATTGATTTAGCAGCTTATATCGATGGTAGCGTAGGGGTAAAAGAAGTGATATTTCAGCGCTTAAACAGTTCCTCCGTTTTCGAAGAAATTGGTCGCTCTCCACTTGTTGGAAATCTTTCGACATTTACCGATACAGATGTTAATGTCGGCGTTCAATCCTATACCTATCGAACACAATACATTGATAGTTGCGGCTATGATGGCTCCAATGGTAATCAAGCTACAAGTATTTTATTACAAGGTGTCGCCGATGAAATACAACAAATAAACTATGTCTATTGGTCGCCTTATCTTGGATTCGATGGTAATGTAAACCAATATGAAGTATTTAGCTACAATACCTTAAGCGGACTTAGTCAATCTTTAGGTAGTGTAAATTCAAATCAACTCAGTTATGAAGATGTTCTTCTTAGTAATGATTTCCCGGGAGAAATTTGCTATTATGTTGAAGCAAAAGAAAATGTAAATAGCTATGGATTTTCGGAAACGAGTAGATCAAACCTATTTTGCTTGGTTTATACCCCTATAATTTACATTCCTAATTCATTTTGCCCAAGCGGAGTGAACACCGTATTTTTACCCATTTTAACCAATATTGACCCAAAAAATTACAGCATGTACATCATGAATCGATGGAGTAATATCATTTTCGAAAGCAATGATCTTAATTTGGGTTGGGACGGAAAAATTAACGGAGGAAAAGATGATGCACCAAACGATAATTACCTTTATGTAGTAACGGTTCAAGATGCCGGCGGCAGACAAATAACCAAACGTGGATTTGTTACTTTAATACGATAGATGAAAAAGATCCTGCTCATTCAGACCGCATTCATTGGCGATGTCATCTTATCAACTCCGTTAATTGCAAACTTACACAAGCAATTTCCTAACATTCAGATAGACTATTTGGTAAAAAAAGGAAATGAGGAATTGCTCAGCGGACACCCAAATGTGAACAAGGTATTTATTTTTGACAAAAAAAATAAATGGATAAGCCTAAAAGAAACTATTCGTCTCATTCGTCAAGAGAAATACGATACAATCGTTAATTTACATCGCTTCGCAAGTTCAGGATTAATTTGCGCTTTATCAGGTGCGAAGCAAAAAATAGGATTCAAGAAAAATCCATTTTCATTTCTGTATTCAAAATCATACAAGCATGCGATTGGAAATGGAGAACATGAAGTAGATCGCAACCTATGCTTAATCGCTTCCTTTTGCGACATCACCATTAGAAAACCAAGTCTTTATCCATCCAGTGATGATTATTCTTTCGTTTCAAAATTCCAAGGCAAAGCGTATTATTGCTTAGCGCCTGCATCAATATGGTTCACCAAACAAGCACCCATTGCTACTTGGTTAAAATTAATTGAGAAATTAAGTGACTCAGATCACGCTATTTTTTTGATGGGAGGTCCCAACGACAAAGCACTTTGCGACCAAATCATCTCAGAATCGACCAAAGAAGTAAGATCATTAGCAGGCGAGTTAAGCATTATGCAATCCGTTGCCTTCATGAAAAATGCAAAAAGAAACTTTGTGAATGATTCAGGTCCGCTTCATTTCGCAAGCGCCGTAAACGCGCCTGTGACAGCCTTTTTCTGTTCCACCATACCTGCATTTGGTTTTGGTCCATTATCCGAGGATTCAAAAATTATTGAAGTAGCCGGATTACCTTGCCGACCCTGTGGGCTTCACGGACACAAAACATGTCCGGAAGGTCATTTTAAGTGTGGTGAATTAGCATTAGAGGATTAGTAACGATTTCCCGCTGACCTCGTCCGCCGCGGCGGATATTCCGCCAATCGAGTGATCGCCATGGGCGATTGTACCGATCCACCTTGGCGGAAGCGGAATCCACTCAGCCAGCGGCGTGTTTATTACTCCATCTCCACTACTCGTTCCACGGTGCCATCTTCGTAAATGAAGAGCATAACAACGTTTTTTCGGCGTGGGATGGTTTATTTATTACTCTGATTTCTCAAATGCTTCTGGTAGAAACTTACCACCGACTGCAAAAACGACTGCTGTCATAACCACAAAATGAACATACCATCCCCATTTTAGTGCTACGTTAGGAGAAAAGGTAAAGCCCAAAAAGCCGCAAATTAAGATTAGTATATAAATGCCAAATGTTGCCATCAATAATTTTTTAGGATTGATTATAGCAACAAATACCAAAACTGGACCAGATAAAAACATGAAGGAAAGGTGATAATTATCATTTACAATTGTTGACATTGGGTCTAACAAAGAGTAGCCGCTACTGACTCCAGGTATTTCTAAACACCAAATAGGCAGACTAATTGTTATAAACCATGCTAATAATACTGCTGCCGAAAATATAATTTTATTTATCATTTTTATGTATTAAATTTTCCTACTCATATGGCTTTTCAGAATACGCCCCGTTTTTTTTTTAGTGAGTTCTAGTTAGATTGAATAAAAAACAGAATAAGTCATAAATATTTACTTAATCTTAACGGCAACTCCTTTCAAGTTCATCAAATTTCTCGCTGACAGATGGATTTTGAGACATATTTACTGTCAACCAATTTTCCACACCAATTTCTTTACTAATTGCTTCATCACAGGCGGTTTTGTTTATTTGATTCCACTCCGAATTACCAGGTTCTGTTAAACATTTACAGATATCAACATTTTTTGAATTGCATCTTGAACATGCTAGCACAAACAATACTAAAAGAAGTAAACCGCTAATTTTGAATAAATTTTTCATGTAATTTGATTTTAAATTTTATTGTCTAATGTATTTAGCTATTTCCATTGTAATTTTATTTAGCCCAATTAACCTAACACCAAAAATTTAAATTTGATAAAATTTAAGTTGCTGCAATTGTCTAGAAATTGAATTTACCTCTTCATCGCTCAGTTGACTATTCCTATCATTATTGCGAAATTCATCTCCGTTTATAACTAGTGTTATAATTTTCGGGTCCCAAAACTGAAAACGTAGCCCTTTAAAGTCTCCTGAGGTTACCCAAATATCATCTGAAGATTGTTGATTAATTTGTCCTTTATAATATTTTAACTCATTTTTATCGTCTGCAATAACCATTTCAAAAGAACTATTTGAATAAAAATTAAGTGTTGCAACTCCATCATTACTTGTCCAAGTATCCAAAAATGATTTAGTCGACTTTAAAATAGATTGTTTTATAAAGCTCCCAATTTGAAATTGGAGTATTCCCTTAGAAACATTTTTTAAATCAATATAATTAGTCCCACATTTAATCTTTCCACTCGCAACCACCTTACTTTTTGAATTAATAATTTTATAAGTACTGCCAACAAAAACATTGTCAAAATAACCTTCTAAATTAGTACTATCTCCTGCTGACCAATTTAAATTAACCAAATAGTTTTGCTTAATTTGGTTTAATCGCATTGGTTGAACTGATTGAATTGATTTATTTTTTTTATAAAATGCTACATTCTTTGAGGAATGAACATAATTTTTTAAATTATTTCTATTTGAAATTATTAAGTCTTCAAAGAAGCCGATAATCTCTCTATCCTCAGGATAGCCTTGAGTAAGCATTAGGTATTCATTCTTAACCTTCACAAGATAAAATGGACTCCAATAGTAGGATGTTCTAGAATAATTACCAATCGTATGTTGAAAATTTGCTTCGGACTTGTTTACCCCGTTTTCATAATCCACCATATCCTCGCCGGAAATTCCCATATCGTTAAAAGAATTTCCCTTTACAGTGTTTTTTCTTAAAGCCCAAACTACTAAAATTGGATATTCCATGTTTACAGAATTAAAAAATTCTTCAGCGTAATCACGATTAATAAACAAATGATCCGTCTCCCAAGCGGTTTGACCAATTTTTCCTTTTTTATGCAGGTCAATATAGTGCTCAATATCGGTCGAAGGAGGAAAGCCAATGACTTGAATATAAGCAGAATCTACATGCCATTTTTTCAACTGTTGAATAATTCCTTCATTATCTTCGATATGATCAACTAAATTGAAACTATCTTTATCTATACCTGATCCGCAAGAATTAAATAAAATCAATAATGAGCATAAAATATTAATTCGATAAAACAACATCATAACTTAATTTTTACTTTTTAGAATGGCTTTTCGATAAGCCCCGTTTTTTGAAGTGGGTTCTGGTCTCCACTTTTAAATATTTTATATAAAATTTGAAAGTATTAATCTTACAGCTAAAAAATTGTTAGGAATAACTTAAACAAAGCGTTTGATGATTTTCATACCACTTCAATTTTAAATTAAACTTTGGTTCAAAATTGAGGTTTAATTGAAGACGCATCGTAAAAAATTAAGCTAATTCTAGTTAATTACCCTTCTTTAGTACTACTTCCACGATTTTGGGATGTAGGGTTAAAACCTTCATGCGTTTATCCATTGGATTTAAAGTTTCTGTAAAAATGGATTTTGGTGGCAGCATATAAATTTTAACCATGTCAAAAACGAAAGTCTTTAATAAGGCCTCACGGCGTTTTTTCATGGTTTCAATGGATAAATGTTCCGGATTCACTAGATCATTCAAATCCGATAATTCCAAGATTCCATGGCGCTTGAATACCCATAAATTTAACAATTCAATGGACGATTCACTCATCGTGTGAATTGGAGCAAGCTTTTTTCTCTTTCGGGAAACCCAGTAAATAACGAAAATGAATCCAAGTAACAAGATCGCGATTAAAGCGAAAACTTTCGTGTAAAAAGAAACATTTGCCGTGACTAATAAAACATTTCGATTGACAAGGAACTCGCGCTTGAATGCGGATTCATCATATATTAGCATTAAACTAGAATGAACATCTAAAATCGTTTGATGCTGGAGTTTGATGTAATAATTTTTAAATTTATATAAACTCAAAAGTGAATTGGAAGGGTTTTGCTTGTATCGAATGATCCAATTATTCTTATAATCTATTTCCAAGAAAAAAGTAGGGAAGATTAATATATTATTAACCACTTTACTTGGGAAATAATTAATGGAATCAAAATAGTTGATTTGACCTTCAAAAATCCACGATTCATTTGTTAGATTGTACTGCCAGTAATTTTTGAAATTTGGTTTTTTAAATGATCCATTTATGTTGACTAGTACATATAAATTATCCTTATCCTTATAATATGGAAAAGTCATCGCAGGATCCACCTGCTTACTTTGGTTATCAAGGTACCACTCTTTTAATTTGGGATCAAAGTGAGTTATAAAATTTTTAGACGAAAAAAGTCCGTACCCACCAAATATATTTGGCCCCCCATCATGCAAGAAAAAGGCGCCGCCGTATTGATTTCGATGATGAAACGAATTGTCAATACGAACAATGGAATCATTTCGTAGCTGCAAAACGTAACCGCAACCCCTATCTACAAAATAAATGGGACTGCCTTTCTCTGATAGTGGAACGTACTCAGTCAGCAACTGATTAAAGGTAACTTGCTTATCCAAATGAATGGGTCGTCGCTCCACCTTTTTAGACTCCAAGGAAATGAGCAACATTTGTGAGCTATCGTCGATAACACACAATTTGTCCAATTCATAATTATAAAAAACGCAGGGGTTTAAATTATTGAACCGAAAAGTTTGAGCACAACATAAATGGGAGGATACTAAAAAGAAAAATCCTAGTGCTAATTTCATTAGTTAAAGTTACTATACCTTAAGGTATGTTGCTCGAAAAATTAAGGAATACCCTATTTTTACCCTATTTTTAGTTTGTCTTTTAGCGATTTTTTTATTCAACCCCTGTCAGGGTTGTTACTTATTCATATTCAACCCCTGTCAGGGTTGTTATTCATATTTAAGCCCTTCAGGCTTAATGGATTGATTGCATATTAACACAGCATTTTTTGCTGTGCGTTTGGAAGAATAGGATGTCCAACAACCACAACGTGGTTGAATATCTACAACAAATATTTTTCATCAAAGTTAATTTCATATTCCTTCAAGAATTCAATATATTCCTCTTCAAAAGTTTTAATTCTATGATGTTCCACCTGGTTCTTTACATATTCAATTAATCTGTCTTTTTCCTTTATGCTATACGTAAATGCACCATAGCCTTCTTGCCAGCTAGTAAAGTGTTCAAACAATTTGTGTTCTTTGATATACAATGCACTCGATACTTTAATATCCTTGACCAATGAGGATAGTGCAATTGTTGGATGCAGGTGTGTAACTATATGCAAATGATCTTCTACTCCATTTATTTGATATAAATGACAATTTTTATTTTTAAGCAAACCCGTAATGTATTTAAATAATTCATCTCTACCATTAAGGTTTAGTGTTCGCTCTCTCCTTTTTGTGCTAAATACGATTTGATAAATTATTTGGGTGTAGGTACTCATTGATTGCTTTTTTTATTCAACCCTTTCAGGGTTGTTATTCATATTTAACCCTTTTCAGGGTTGTTATTCATATTTAACCCTTTTCAGGGTTGTTATTCATGTTAAAGCCCGTCAGGCTTATTTTATATATTATTTACTTGTGCTTTTGAGTATATCACCAAGAGAGTAAGCATAACGATGCTTATAATTTTTTATTCAACCCTTTCAGGGTTGTTATTCATGTTTAAGCCCTTCAGGCTTATGTTTATTGCAGATTACTCCTATCTTAAGAGTATTTGAAAAAGGTTTTAGTTTGCCAATACCTCTTTCACCAAATCCGCTGCTTCTTGTAACTGGACAGCTGAATGCACATTCAAGCCAGAATCATCAATGATTTTTTTGGCTTCTACGGCATTTGTTCCTTGTAAACGAACAATAATTGGCACTGGAATTTGGCCGATATTTTTATAGGCATCAACAATACCTTGGGCAACACGATCACAACGAACAATACCACCAAAAATATTTATCAATATCGCCTTAACATTAGGGTCTTTTAAAATAATATGAAATGCTTTTTCAACACGTTCTGCATTAGCAGTACCTCCAACATCTAAGAAATTAGCAGGATTTCCACCTGAAAGTTTGATGATGTCCATGGTTGCCATTGCTAAACCTGCTCCATTTACCATACATCCCACATTACCATCTAATTTCACAAAATTCAAACCTACCTCATCTGCTTCTACTTCCGTTGGATCCTCTTCCGTTTTATCGCGCATGGCTTCATAATCAGGATGACGAAATAAACCGTTTCCATCTAAGGTTACTTTTGCATCAACAGCAATAATTTTATTATCTGATGTTTTAAAAAGCGGATTTATTTCAAACATAGCCGCATCAATTCCTTCATATGCTTTATACAAGGTTGGAATAAACTTGACCATTTGCTTAAACGCTTCGCCTGACAAGCCTAAATTAAAAGCTATTTTTCTTGCTTGAAATCCTTGTAATCCCACACGTGGGTCAATAATTTCTCTATGAATTTTCTCGGGCGTATGTTCGGAAACATGCTCAATATCCATTCCACCTTCCGTTGAATAAACAATAACGTTTTTGCTTATTTCCCGATCGAGTAAAACTGACATATAAAACTCTTCAATTTCCGCTTCACCTGGATAATATACATCTTGTGCAATAAGCACCTTATTTACTTTTTTTCCTTTACCGTTGGTTTGAGCCGTTGTTAAATGACCTCCCAAAATCCCACGGACTTTTTCTTCCACTTGATCAATACCTTTAGCAAGCGTTACGCCGTGAGAACCCGTTTCTTCAACCGTCCCTTTTCCTCGGCCTCCGGCATGTATTTGGGCTTTGATAACAAACCAGGTCGTACCTGTCAGTGCTGTTAACTCATTTGCTGCAGCAAGGGCGTCCTCGACTTTATCAACAACAATTCCTTCTTGTACTGCAACTCCATAACTTTTTAGAATTGCTTTTCCTTGGTATTCGTGTAAATTCATGTGCAAATATTTTGTCGTAAAAGTACCTTAAAATTCAATGTGAAATAAGAAAAATTATCATGATTGCAACTTATTTTTCCAAGAGCTCGTTATTTCATTCGATGCAAATTCACGTTCTTTAAAGGCGTTAATGTCATCCCAGATTTTATCAATAGCGTGCAAAAGCGCATCTTTTTCCTCCGTCATTGCTTGATGCATAACACTTGGATCTGAAAAATACGTTTTGACAAAATTCGTATCGAAATCACCAGAAATAAAAGCGGGGTGTTTAAGTACAAATTTTCCGAAGTCAAGTGTTGTTTTAACGCCTGAAATTTGATAATCATCGATTGCTTCAATGCAACGAGCGATGGCATCTTTTCGTGTTTTTCCCCACACCACTAATTTAGCAATCATTGGATCATAATAAATTGGAATTTCCATTCCTTCCAAAAAGGCATCATCTACCCGAACACTTTTTCCGCTTGGAATTCGATAGCGTTCAAGTGTCCCAATATCAGGTGTAAATCCATTCATTGCATCTTCTGCATAAACACGCACTTCAATAGCATGGCCATTGCAAACAATTTCGTCTTGGCTTTTCGGTAATTTTTCACCTCGGGCAACCCTAATTTGCCATTCAACTAAATCTAAACCTGTAATTTCTTCAGTTACCGGATGTTCCACTTGCAAGCGCGTATTCATTTCTAAAAAATAAAAATTCAGTTCGCCATCCAATAAAAATTCAACAGTTCCGGCGCCCTCATACTTACATGCTTTACAAACAGCGACAGCGGCCTCACCCATTTCTTTGCGAAGTGCTGGAGTGAGCACTACACTAGGCGCTTCCTCAATCACTTTTTGGTGTCGGCGTTGAATAGAGCATTCTCTTTCAAATAGATAGACAACATTTCCGAACTGATCCGCAAAAACTTGAATTTCAATATGTCGTGGCTTATCGACAAACTTTTCAATAAAAACAGCATCGTCACCAAAAGATGATCTTGCTTCACTTTGCGCTAATTTCATTTGACTTTCGAATTCAGCGGTATTTTCAACCAAGCGCATCCCTTTTCCACCACCACCTGCAGAAGCTTTAATTAAAATTGGATACCCAATTTGCTCCGCAATCTTCTTTGCAGCTTCAAGATCAGAAATTGCTTCATCAACGCCAGGTACCAAAGGAACATTATACGATTTTACCGCTTGTTTGGCACTTAACTTATCGCCCATCAATTCCATTGATTCAGGAGTAGGTCCAATTAATGTGATGCCTGCATTTTTTACCTTCCTTGCAAAGCCAGCATTTTCGGATAAAAAACCATAACCCGGGTGAATACCATCAACATTCAAGTCTTTACAATGCTTAAGAATTAAATCCTGTTGCAAGTAACTTTCAGATGAAGGACTTTTACCTACATATACCGATTCGTCAGCTTCAAGAACATGAGGTGCATTAGCATCCACATCACTATAAATTGCAACACTTTTAATATTCATTTTTCGCAGTGTTCGAATGACCCTTCGGGCTATTTCCCCACGATTTGCAATAAGCACTTTTTTCATATTATTCATCCTTTTTTATTACTGGACTTGACCCATCATTAATAACTAATGGTGGTAACCTCGTTTGTTTTTTCTTGCGTCTACTTTTAAAGTATTTTTTGTCTTTAGGCCTAAAAATATCAAAAACAGATTGAGCCAATTCAAAATCATTAATCGTGTTAAATTCCTCGTGATAAGATAATCCTGCCCCTTGCGTGAAAGGCCCTGAATTTTCGTCTACCGTATTCGTATTAGACTTATTAAACGCATTTACGCGTAAGGTGCCTTTTTTATTAACGAGGTATTCGATACTAACATCACCTATAAAACCACTAGCCGTTTGTCCTTGGGTGGTATTATTCTCAACACCAAAACTACCCGTCACAACGAGCCGATCATTTAAAAAATTCTTCTGAACCGATGCCAATGCATTAGATTCACCCAAATCAACATTTACCTTATATTCCTTTGATAATTGTCCCAGTAGACCATTAATTTGAGATTCGACTAAATCAAGTGCAGCAGAAGCATTTGCTGAAACCGTACCCTTTAGTGGTTGGAATTTTTTAACTAAAAGAAGTGAAAAAAACTGCCGATTCAACTCATCATTTTCAGCATTAACTCTTGAAATCAATGACTTTCCAGATTCAGATGCATTTGGGGCAAGAATCTCGAATTTTATTTTTGGTGATTCCAATGTTTCATTCAATTTTAGAAGACATACTACATCTTGGTTCAAAAGTGATTTATCAAGCAATTCTGGGCTCAAATCTAAAATACTTACCTTTTTAATAGTAGCGGCAGTCACAATATCAATATTTGCATCATAAATATTGCCTGTCCAAGTAATCGTTGAACCTTGCTGAATTTCAAATGGCTGTTTTAGGGGTCCCATTGCAAAATTATAGTAACTTCCCTTGTTTATACTATAGGTTCCTTCTAAATTTAAATTATTAAAAGCATCCAACTTTAAGGCAATTTCTCCAGCGCCAACAGCGCTAATTTCATCTCCTAATTGCTCATTAAAAATAATTTTTAGTTTGGCTACTGGGGTAAGCTTAAATTTCATGTTTAGTGTTAAACCCGTATAATCTGTTGTTTCCTGACGAGGCTTCGCGACTTCTTCACTTTTAGCGATAAAATGGATTAAATTATCATCTTCTTCAATCTCCGATATCCCGTACATTGGGAAATTTAATTGAGAGCCTACTCTTGTTTCCAAGAAAACATCAACATCCATTTTAGCTCCTTTACCTGAAATATTAGCATACCCTTTTCCATATGCTTTACCGTAATACGATTCACCTTCCTTATATTTTGTATTTAAGACTAAAAACCGCTTAGCATTTGCTGCGATACTATTAAATCTAGCTTCTTGTAAATTGGCAGGGGATTCAAAGTCAAGCTTAAAATTATAGCTGAATTTATCAAAATTAGTGTGTAATACTTTACCATTAAGGAACGCGAGATTACCATCTTCATCTTTCACTGGAATATTCTTAAATTCTATCTCGTCCTTATTAACTATTACATCACCATCTAAGGTATAATGAACGCCTAATAATTCAATATTTGCTCCGGTTTTAGCCAAGCTAAGTTTTCCTGACAATTCAGGTGCATCAAGACTACCCCTTACTTGAAGCTTACCTTGTAATGTTCCTTGAATTTCACTTACGGAAGTAGAGTCAATAAATCCATTTAGAAAATGCAAATCAGTATTATTAAAATTTAGATCCATTTCAAGACTATTTCTATCTCGTTTCATAAAATAAGAAGCACTAAAATCCATTGTGGGTAAAGCACGATACGTTAAATTTCCGCTGGCATAAATACTTTGACTTTCTGAATCATAATCTGATGTAAAGTGAATGTCACCAAGTTCTTGTTCATTCACAAATAATTTTGATATATCAGCCAAGACAGAAAATTCAACATTAGATGAGGAATTATTAATGCTAACATTGCCATTATAGAAACCAGCTAATTGAACATCTAATTTTAATAATTGACTTATTTCTGAAAGATCAATTTTTTTCAATTCTATTATTAATTTTTCATTGGCATTATTTGAAAACAAACCATCAATATTAATTTCTTGATTTTTTCTTCGAAGTAGCAGATTATTAAAATCAATATCACTATTTACCAAGGCGATAGTTGAATTGGTAAAAATATCCCACCTAATATCATTAATAGAAAAGAATGAAGGCTCAACAGTAAACAAAATATCATTGGCGTTTTTTACCTTCGTTTTCCAATCCAACTTAGAAAAATTTTTGCCATTTGGATCCCATATTAAACTTGAAGATAAAACACCTTGCGTTCCTTTAGTTAAGAAATCAACATTATTAAATGATAAAGAATCGTCTATAATTAATTTGGCAAATTTATAATCAGCGAAAAAACCATTGGGTGTCATATTTTGATTAATGTCAATACCTTTTATAATAATGCTATCATACATGACTTCGGAAGCATTTATGACTAATTGAAAGTTATCACTTTTCGAATCAAAGCCACCTTTCAATTTAGTCCCATCAGCAATATATAATTCTGGAAGAAAAATTGAAAATAAATCATCTAGTTTTTTTGTGGTTATTTCGTATGTAAAATTATTGGTCGTTTGAGTGTTTTTAAGCGAAGAACTAAGGTTAATTGATGGTACTATTTTAGCGAGTTCATAAACAAAATCATTTAATACTGTATTAAAATCAATTTTGCCAATAAGTTCAATGTCACCAAGAGAGCTAGTGAGTTTATAAACATCTGCTGTCTCAGATCTACTGACCGATAAATTTGCGTGAGGGATTGATACATCTTTTTCTTTTTCTTTATAAACGAAGTCATTAAATGAAATTGTACCATTTAAATTGGTGACCTTATCCCCAGAAATATTTATGTTGATTTTACCTAACAAATCAGATTGTTGAGTCGATGAAAAACCCAATAAATCAAGCTTTGCCTTTTTTATATTAAGCGCCAAGTCATAAAATGGGGTCTTACCGAAGCCAATCTTTCCAACATAATCTAGGTCTAAATTTTTATCATCAATTGTTATTTTTCCCTCAAAGATATTTTTTCCGAGCTGTGCAGAACTTACAGAAATAGATGAATAAGAATAATCCAATGCTTCTAACTTATTAAACTTAGCATTGATACCTGAAACTTGAATATCATCCTCTTTTATGATAAAATCCGAAAATCCGATTTCACCATCAATATAGTTTATTTCATTAATCTGTAGCAACTTTCCCAAATTGAAATTTCTCATAGCGATAGACGGACTCTCCTTGATATAGGGCGCAATAATTAGTTCGGTGTTCAAGGTTGAAAAACGAATAGCTTGAAGAATTGACGCATCACCCAAGCTCGTTTTAATGGTGGTAGGGGCAATAGTTGCTGCACCCTTATTTCCGGTTAAACTAAAATTAGCCAGTCGAACAATACCTAATTGGTTTAATTCATCACCCAAAGTTAATTTTCCAGATGGATAAGGAAGGATGAAATTTTGCAATTCAGACATATCAACAGAAGCACTATGTATTTTTTCTTTAAAGTCGTATGCCGAAAAATCACTAAAATTTGGTAATTCTAAATCAGCATGAATATGTGTATTTTTAGCATAATCTAATTTCAAGTCTTTAATAAACAAGTGAGAAAGCGTATTAGAAACATTCCCTTGTAAAGCAATACGATTATGCATGCCTTTCATTTCGGGAACAAAGAGAGCAATATCACTCAGGAGAATTTTACTTGGCTGGATGTTTATTTTCCAGATAACCTTATCGACAAAATCATCTAAATCATCTTGACTATTCCAATTAACAGCTATTTTCGATGCCTTAATGACCGAGCTATTCAATGAAATAATAGCCTGAGAAAAATCAACCGATTTATCGTTGATGGCTAATCTGCCACATAAATTATTAAGAACAAGACCACAAGACTCTTTCAAACTCAAATGCTTAATAGCCAAATTCAACCCTTGTTTGCTGCTGCTAATTTCCTCCAAGCTTACATTCAACTTTGAGATATCGATATGGTTTTCATTGAATGTGAATGGGGTACGTTTAGCATTAAAATCATGATATTGGACGGAAAAGTTATTAAGGCTAATTTTTTTAATCGATAAATCTATTGGGTTTGAGGATTCCGAAGGTTGGTCACTTTGGAAATAATCAACAAGAAATTGAAAATTGAATTCTTTTGATTTAGCCGACTTAGCAACCTTAATTAACCCATTATCTAACTTAATATTGCTAACCTTTATTTTATTACCTAGCAAACTTTTACCATCAAAAGACGCCTCTAATGTCTTCAATGATAAAAGTGTATCTTTTTCACGATCTAAAATCAAAAAATCATCAAGGTAAATTTTATTAAATAAGATGATATCAACTTTATTCACCGTAACCTTAGTTTTCAATTCTGTCGAAAAATAAGAAGCGGCTTTTTCAGCAAGAAATGTTTGAAAACTAGAGGTGCGAATGGCAAATAAAAAAATAATGATAAAAATCGTCAGCCATTCTAAAGAAACACCAACAATTCGACCTATTATTTTGAGTATTTTTACCATTCTAATACAAATTTAAGCATTTGATAGCGAACGACACTATAGTTTTGGGAATAGAATCTTCTTGTGATGATACCTCAGCAGCCATATTAAAAGGGAATCGTATTTTATCAAATGTAGTTGCTGGCCAAAACATTCACGCGAAATTCGGAGGTGTTGTTCCAGAATTAGCAAGCCGATGTCATCAAGAAAATATTATACCAGTTGTTGAAGAGGCCCTAAAAAAAGCGGGAATTAGCATAAAAGATATTGATGCTATTGCATTCACTCAAGGTCCGGGCTTGATGGGTTCTTTAATCGTAGGCGGTTCATTTGCCAAAGCGTTCGCATTGGCGATCAATAAACCACTCATTCCAGTGCATCATATGAAAGCGCACATACTAGCTCATTTTATTGAAGACGCAAACGAGCTTGCGCCCAGTTTCCCTTTTTTATGTTTAACTGTTTCAGGCGGACATACACAACTAGTTAAGGTAACATCACCATTAGAGATGACCATCCTTGGTCAAACGATCGATGATGCTGTTGGTGAAGCATTTGATAAAGCAGCCAAAATGTTAGGACTACCATATCCTGGAGGACCACTAATCGACAAATACGCCTTAGATGGAGATCCGCTCCGATTTACCTTTTCAAAACCACGCATTGAAGGATTAAATTTTAGCTTCAGTGGGGTTAAAACTTCTATTCTTTACTTTTTAAGGGATCAAAAACTGATAAACAACAATTTTATAGAAGAGAACCTCGCTGATTTATGCGCTTCCATTCAGCACACATTAATTGAAATCTTGTTAGATAAGGTTAATAAAGCATGTAAAGAACACCAACTAACACAAGTGGCTATTGCTGGCGGGGTGTCGGCGAATTCATATTTAAGAAGCCGCCTTCAAACATGGGGGAAGGAAAAAGAATGTAAGGTGTATATTCCAAAATTTGAATACTGTACCGATAATGCCGCAATGATTGCTATTTCTGGAATGTATTTATTTGAAAATGGCGCAAAGGGCAATCAGCAAATTAATGTAGATCCTAGGCTTACTTGGTAACAGTAAAAATGGAGTTAATTAACGAGATGATTAAGTTATTAACATTTCTTTGAAGTCATTTAATTAAATCCTACATTTCTTGAAAATTAACTTTATGGTACAAGAAATTGAATTAGTCCAAAAGGAGACTATTGTTGACTGTAAGTTTTTAAACGACATTCAACTAAATCAACAAGAAAATTTATTGCAACAAATTAAAGACGCTACCATTCTTGGTAATTCTCACCGCACAAAAGTGACGATTATCTTTCAAGATGATGCTGGTATTAAACGAGTAGACACCACTATTTGGGCTTCCGGCGCGAAATTTATTTGTCTTAAAGGCGGATTATGGATTCCAATTAATCGAATTATTGAAATTTTAATCTAATTTTGATTAATGTTGAAATATTTTGCTCTCCTTCATTGCCTTTTGTATTTTGGGTTTAGTCAAATCACTGCTCAAAATCATTTGAGTTGGGAATTTAGCTACGATAAACTTAACTCAAGTATCGTTATTAAAGGAACTATTGATAAAGGATGGCACCTTTATTCTCAAAAAACACCTGTTAGTGCTGGTCCGATTCCGGTAAGTATTAGCATTGATAAACAAAAGGGAACTAAGCTCATTGGTAAATTTGAGGAAAAACTTCAGCCCCACGAGATTTTTGATGTAAATTTCGATTCTCAAGTGTACCTATTCGAAAATACTTACTTAGCAGAACAGAAAATCAAATTAAAAAAAGCAAAACATCAACATTTAAAACAACTTACTGGAAGCGTTCTATACATGGTTTGTGACGATTCCAGGTGTATGCCTCCGATAGAAGTGCCTTTTACTATTCAACTAAAATAACTTTTTACCAATGAAAAAAATACTTGCGATACTTTTTGTTATACTACATCAAAGTTTGATGTATTCTCAGATTATTGATCATGAAAATGTTGTAAGTGTAAAATTTTCAATTGAGCAAAAAGAAAGTGAAGCCTTTGTTGTTGCAAAGATTAATATCATTCCAGGATGGCACATTAACTCCAACAAACTTCCCAACGGATCTTTTGCAATTCCTACGGAAATCAATCTAACAAAAAATAAAAGTTTTACTGCCAAAGAAACGCTTGAGCCGAAACCGATACAATTTATTGAAGAAGACCTCGGTGATATGCAAAGTCACCACAAAGGTTCAATCACAATGAAAAGAAAATTTATTATTAACTCATCCACTGATTTTAAGGTCTCTGGTGCTTTCGCTTTTCAAGTTTGCGATGAAGCAGGAAAATGTTTGATGCCCCACGAATACCCTTTTTCACTTAATGTTAAAGGATATGAATTAGCTGCTGAAAAGGATAGCCTTGCTGAAAAACAAGCTGATACTTCGAGTTCAGATACAGGGAAAAAAGTAAGCGGTGACACAACTAAACCTATTAAAAAAGTACCTGAACCTAAGAAATCAATGTGGCTTATTTTTATTATTTCATTTTTAAGTGGATTTGCTGCACTACTTACTCCTTGCGTATTCCCAATGATTCCGATGACCGTAAGTTTCTTTACCAAATCCAGTAAATCAAAAACTGCAGGTATTCGTAATGCAGTATTCTACGGCATATCCATCATTGCGATTTATGTAATTTTAGGAACAATTGTCACCACTATTTTTGGTCCTTCAGCACTTAATGCATTATCTACAAATGTTTGGTTTAACATCATTTTCTTTATACTCTTGGTGGTATTTGCACTTTCTTTCCTAGGAGCTTTTGAAATTATGCTACCAAGCACATGGCAAAATAAAGCCAACAATGCATCTTATAAAGGTGGTATCTTAGGAATTTTCTTCATGGCATTGGCGCTTGCCCTTGTATCTTTTTCCTGCACCGGACCAATTGTAGGTACTTTATTGGTTGAATCGGCTACGATTGGCGGCATAGCACCATTTGTAGGAATGTTTGGATTTTCCTTGGCATTAGCTTTACCTTTTACACTCTTTGCGGCTTTTCCTGGATGGATGAATTCACTACCAAAATCAGGTGGTTGGTTAAATACAGTTAAAGTATTTTTAGGGTTTTTAGAGTTAGCCCTTGCGTTCAAATTTCTTTCAAATGCTGATTTAGTAGTGCAAGGCCATTTCTTGGAAAGAGAGCTGTTCCTAGCGATTTGGATTGGATTGTTTACTGTGCTAACGATTTATCTTTTTGGATTTATTCGACTTCCGCACGATAGTCCTACTGAAAAACTATCTGTTTTTAGGACTATGTTAGCGAGTACTTGTTTAGTGTTTGTTATCTATTTAATTCCGGGAATGTGGGGCGCTCCTCTTAAGTTAATCAGTGGCTTTCCTCCACCTCTTTCATACAGCGAATCGCCAACTGGAATTGGATCGAACCAAAATTCAAATTCGCATACGGAAAATAATGACATGCACCTCGGACCTCAAAATATCATGGTTTTTCATGACCTAGAAAAAGCAGAGGCGTATGCAAAAGAAGTACATAAACCTCTTTTTGTAGATTTTACAGGACATGCCTGTGTGAACTGTCGAAAAATGGAGGAAAAGGTTTGGGGTGAGCCAGGAATCCTTGAAATACTGCGTGATAAAATGGTAATTGTTTCATTATATGTTGATGAAAAAACAGCCCTGCCTGCTTCCGAACATAAGGAATTAGAATATGCTCCGGGTAAAAAAATGAAAATAACGCAAGTTGGCCACAAATGGAGCTATTTACAAACCACGAGATATAAAAGTAATACTCAGCCATATTACCGTGTTCTGGGACCGACGAATGAAGATTTAGACATTGGCTCAGCAGACTATGAACACCACGGAAACGCCGCTGATTTCAAAGCATGGTTGGATAAAGGTCTTCTTGAATATAGTAAGGCAGAGGCTAATAAATAGTTGATCCATCATAAATTAGATTATTGCATGCAAACTTCCCCATTCAATGTTATTTACTTTCCTGTGAAATGAAACTTTGTATCGCCGAAAAACCCAGTGTAGCCAAAGATTTGGCGGAAATTCTAGGCGCAAAAACACGACATGATGGTTATTTTGAGGGCAACGGCTATTGTGTAACTTGGACCTTTGGTCATCTTTGCTCTTTAAAGGATCCTGAAGATTACAATCCACTTTGGAAATATTGGAAATTAGAAGATCTTCCCATTATTCCAGCGCAATTTGGCATAAAGATAAAAGGAGATAAAGGAGTTGAAAAACAATTCCAAACCATCAAAACATTGGTTGCTAAAGCTTCTGAAGTGATTAATTGTGGGGATGCTGGGCAAGAAGGAGAATTGATTCAGAGATGGGTTCTCTTAAAAGCACAATGCAAGGTTCCCATCAAACGACTTTGGATTTCTTCCTTAACCGAGGAAGCCATCAAAGCTGGATTCAGTAAACTAAAAGATTCAAAAGACTTTGATAATTTATTCGCTGCAGGAAACTCGCGTGCAGTGGGTGATTGGATGCTCGGTATAAACGGAACCAGATTGTACACTAAAAAATACGGAAAAGATAAGTTGGTCTTATCGGTTGGGCGCGTTCAAACACCGACCTTGGCCATGATAGTTAACCGTCAAAAAGAAATCAATGCGTTTAATTCCGAAGAATATTGGGAACTAAAAACCACGTATCGCGACACGGAATTTTTATGTCAAATTGACCGCCTAAAATCCTTAGGCAAAGCTCAAAAAGGACTAGAATATCTCCTAAATAAACCCTTTGAAGTTACCTCTTTCGAACAGAAAGAAGCGAAAGAAGGAAATCCACGCTTGTATGATTTAACTTCCCTCCAAGTGGATGGAAACAAACGATTTGGTTTTGGCGCTGAACAAACACTAAATCTAATTCAAAGTTTATACGAGAAAAAATTAGTGACTTACCCAAGGGTTGATACTACTTACCTCTCGGAAGATTTACATCCAAAAATTCCGGGTATTTTAGGAAATTTGAAGGAATACCAACGATTTACAGAAGTCTTACTTCAGAAAGCCATTCCTAAATCTAAAACGATTTTCGACGATAAAAAAATAACCGATCACCACGCCATTATACCAACCGGAATTACCCCTTCAGGTATTTCTATGGATGAGCAGAAAATTTACGATTTAATCTGTCGTCGTTTTATTGCTGTTTTTTATCCTGAATGTAAAGTATCGAATACTACGGTATTGGGAAAAGTAGATGCTTTGGTCTTTAAAGCCACCGGAAAGCAAATTATTTCCAAGGGATGGCGGGAAGTATACGATGATTTAAAAGAAGAAAAAGTAGACGAAGCAGAAGCCAAAGAGTTAAAAAAAGAATCCAAAGAAGCCGAAGAAAAGATCCTCCCTATTTTTGAAAAGGGTGAAAGCGGTGAACACTCCCCTGAGATTCATAAAGGAAAAACGAGTCCTCCAAAATACTACACGGAAGCCACCTTATTGCGCGCCATGGAAACCGCTGGGAAATTGGTGGAAAATGAGGACATGAGAGAATTAATGA
The DNA here is from genome assembly GCA_947462255.1 of Flavobacteriales bacterium. Classification (GTDB taxonomy): domain Bacteria; phylum Bacteroidota; class Bacteroidia; order Flavobacteriales_D; family Crocinitomicaceae; genus UBA952. The sequence goes on from CANHOA010000002.1 coordinate 109,151, forward strand.
AAGAAAACGGAATTGGTAGACCATCAACGCGCGCCAATATTATCGAAACGCTTTTCAAACGAAAATACATTGAAAAGAAGAAAAAGAATCTTGTCGCCACAGAAACAGGTATGACCTTAATTGATACCATTAAAAGTGATCTATTAAAAAGTCCAGAACTCACCGGACAATGGGAACATAAACTTCGATTAATTGAAAAAGGATCATATGATCCACAAACATTCAAGGATGAACTTTTTAAAATGGTGCGAGAATTAAGTGACGAAGTTATTTTCTACCGCTAATGTTAAGGCATCTTCACAAACGAACGAACATGTAAGCCCTCTGTCGTATAAATTTTAAATACGTAGTTGCCGCTTTGCAGTTTTGAAACGTCCAAATCAATCTCAGAACCCTGACCATTTCTAGATAGTGTTAAGCGACCAGAAGATTCAAAGACCTGAATTTTTTCAATAGATGCCAAATTTGTTTTTACATGAACCATCGCACTAGACGGATTTGGATACAATTCCACCATAAAGTTCGTTAAATCAACCAAACCTGCATTATCAGGATTAACCTCATAAACCAGGGTATCGCTACAATTGTCGTTGGAAGCAACAAGTGTTACGGAGTAGGTTCCTGGTAAAGAATAGGTATGGCTTGGCAACTCACTGCTAGCGGTAGTCCCATCGCCGAAATCCCATGCATAAACATTCGCATTTTGAGAGCTATTCACAGAGACACTGGTCGTCATACCAGAAGTGCTTATTCCTGCTGATGCTTGCACCTCATCCATGATTAAATAAATCGGTGTCCGCGGACTGATACAAGGATCTTTCACCACCTCCCAGTCGTAAAAATAATAGTAAAAAGCACCTCCGGCACTTGATCCTGTAATTGACAATAAACCAGGTAATTGATAAGGGAATATTGCTCCTGCATTGTTTCTATAGAGATTCATTTGAGAGCCTCCTATTCTGTAAGCCACACCTGGTTCTAAATGAAAGTTCAATGAAATCCGAGAACCACCAGAAGGAATATTCAAAAACCTAGAATCTAATTGGTTCCCACTAGCATCCCACAAGGTAATGGTTCGGTCTCCTGCAGCACCTGCATTCACCCAAGCAGATACTATGGTCAATGGCTCATTCACCGTAAAAATCATATATTGCACCGTGGTATTGTTATGTTGTCCTCCTGTACCAAAACTTGAATTTAAAGGCCCAACATATAGCGCCGCTTGATCCTCGGAACTTTCCACCCACAAGGTGTCCGTCTGCTGTAAGTAGCTCGTATAAAGTCCTCCCGTTGCAACTACATTACCTCCAAACTCTTCATCCCAAATACTTAAATCACCTAAAGCAGTGGCTGTTACCGAAACAGAATCTGGTGCGCAAATAATGGCACCAATTACACTTGGAGCGTCTGGTCGATCTATGGTGATGTACTGATTGATGCTAAAAGTATCTGAACCAAAAGCATTAGAGGCGACTAAGGTTACATCATAAATGCCATCTTGGGTATAAATGTGAAGGGGATTTTGACTGTTGGAAACTCCACCGTCCCCAAAATCCCAAGCCCAAGCAGATGGACCGTTGGTACTTTGGTCTTGAAAAGTAATATCTCCCGAACAACTGCTGGTTGAGGTGGCCATGAAATCGGCAATTGGCTCAGCTGTAGGAATTTGACAGGCCCACGTCATGACAAAACCTGGATTAGTAACGTAGGTATCAGAGAAAAACTTTAAAGTCACCGCACCAAAACTAGATTGAATAGTACCTCCGTTGGGTAGCGTGTTTCCTGTATATTGTCCAATCAATGGACTCGTATTCGACGGACCATCATAAATGTATAAATAATCGTAATTAGGCTCCAAATCAAATACACTAAAGGTCAAGGTCAAAGATGCAGCACCGGTAGGTGCAATGGTAATTTCGCTGGTAACCAAATCCTGATAATTGGCAGCACCACCTCCTGGATCGAAAAGCGTTCCAGTACAAGCACTTTGGTTCTGATTCGCCCCTGATGGATTCATCGTGATGGCACAAGGAAGCGAGGGATCTACATTGATATAATCCACTAAAATAGTAGTATCCGATCCACATGCACCGCCACTCGCAATAAGCGTAACCGTGTAAAGTCCGGGATTTTGATACGTATGTGAGGGATTTAAAGCCGTGGACGTTCCACCGTCGCCAAAATTCCATTGAAAAGTTCCAGCGTTGAAACTTTGATTGCTAAAATTAACCAAAGCGGGCGACTGACAATAATTTTGAAACGCAGTTGAAAATTGAGCATTCACCGTATAAGAAAACACCTGTCCAACCCCTACTGCATACCACGCATTGGTGGTGGCCATTACTTCTGGTGAGCAAGCGCCAAACAAGTCGATCGCTGATTGAATAGCATAAAAACGCGCATCCTGATAATCCGAATTCGGTGTTAAATAAATTGTATTATTTCGAAATGCGATACGTGCTGCATCGATCATTCCTAAGCCTGTAACGTTGTATGCTTGACCAATATCATTGGTTCCTGTACCACCAAGACTCAATAAATAGAACCAAAAATTTTGCACCCCTGAATTGGTGTGAACCCCACCATTATCCTGAGTTCCGGTATAGTAATTTGTTCCAAGATAAGTGTCCGGATCTTGAAAAGCATTGGGATTGCTCATGCTTCTAATGCCGTTACCACTCGGCGTTGCATCTTCACCGATTATCCAATTTAGGGCATTGTTGTTAGCAAAAGATTCAACAGAAATACCAAAAATATCAGAAAAAGATTCGTTCAGAGCACCCGACTCATTGGCATAAACTAAGTTGGACGTATTAGAGGTCAAGCCATGTGCGATCTCGTGACCAGTAATGTCTATTGCGGTCAAAGGAGTAAAAGTAGTACCGTTGCCATCCCCATACGTCATTCGCTGCCCGTCCCAAAAAGCATTGTTATAACTCGTATTATAATGCATATAACTTTTCAAGGCAAAGCCATTGCCATCGATGCTATTTCGGTTATGAATTAGCCAAAAATAATCGTACGTCATTTCAGCCCCCCAGTGTGCATCTCCAGCATATTGGTCTTGGTTTGTTGTATTGTTCCAAAAATTATCTACATCAATAAAATCAAGTGCAGCGCCGTAATTAGACGTATTGTTTAAATCGAACGTTTGAATGCCATTTCCCCTACCCGATTCCCTGAGTCGAAATTGAGATGAAAAATAATCCGCCACAATAGCTCGGTTTCCAGAGTAGGCAGTAACAGCAACTCCATTGCTATCGGCGGTATGAATTTGATCAGTACTAAAAATAACTAATCCTGTATGTGCATCAACGTAAAGGTTTTCACGACTCAAGGGCTCATTGGCATACACATCCATTTTATAGGCCAACTGAAATATAGGATTAGTGTAATTAGTAGCAATCCAGATTAACTCAGGACTTGGATAATACGTAGCAGACATATCTTGACGCTCAGCTTTTAGAAGCGCTTCCTCTTGAATAATATCCCACTTATATGTAATGGCGTTTACCTTATTTAATGCGGCTTGAATAGCTAGCTCGGGAACAATAGAAGGGCTTGCACTTTGATTTATATTCATGTAAAATGCTCCATTTATGGACGACAAGCGGCCCTCTTTAAAATGAGCTTTGTAGCAGCCAAATTCAACCGGGATTTCTTTATAATACTGCTGATAAATTTGGTGAATTTGCCCAATACCGTCTTGCTCTTCCTTGACTAATTCGAAGCTATAATCCGATGATAACTTAAAAACTTTTCTTAGAAATTCTGCCGTTTGAGACTCATTAATAGCCAAATCATTACTGAATTGAATATAATCGGGAACTCTATTCTCCCCTTTTAATCGAACAAGGGTAGCATATGGATACTTCTCGGAAGCTTCTTTACCGTAAAACACTTGTTGAGCCAAACAAGTTGAGGCACTTTGCAAAGCAAAGCATAAAATGAAGAGATAAAATGTAGATTTCATACTAATAATTATAGAATTTAAAAGTACAAAATAAAAAACTAAAGAATGTTAGCTTGACTTTACATTTTTTCAGGCGCTTCAATTCCCAATAGGCTCAAACCACTTTTAATTACTTTTGCCACGTTATAACTCAAGAGTAAGCGTCCTGATTTAACATCCCTATTTGGCTCAATTAAAATGGGAATTGTTTGATAAAAATGCCCATATTGTTTGACTAATTCATACAAGTAATTGGCGAGAAGAGCCGGGGAATAGTTCGAAGCGGCTTCCGAAATGATAGAAGGATAAGAAGACAAGCACTTTATCAATTCTTTTTCCTCGTGTTGAAGTGTAAACGGCACCAAAACAAGTTCGGCACCAGAATCTTCTTTCTTGAGTAAAGAACAAATCCTTGCATGCGCATATTGAAGAAAAGGGCCTGTATTTCCGGAAAGATCAACCGATTCTTCTGGATTAAAAAGCATCCGTTTTTTAGGATCCACCTTGAGTAAGTAATACTTCAATCCACCCAAGCCAATTTGCTGATATAAACGATTTCGGAATTGCTCCGACATACCATCTAAATGACCGCGTTCTTTTGTGATTTCTGTCGCTTTATCAACAACCTCTTGCATCAAATCATCAGCATCTACCACAGTACCCTCTCGGGACTTCATTTTACCACTTGGTAAATCAACCATGCCATAGGATAGGTGAAAACAATTTTTAGCCCAAGCATAACCCAACTTTTCAAGAATTAAAAACAAGACCTTAAAGTGATAATCCTGCTCATTTCCGACAGTATAAACCATTCCACTTAAAGAGGGATAATCTGAAAAACGATCGATGGCCGTTCCAATATCTTGGGTAATATAAACTGCTGTTCCATCGGAACGCAACACTATTTTTTCATCCAAGCCTTCAGCGGTTAGGTCAATCCAAACTGAACCATCCTCTTTTTTAAAGAACACACCTGATCGCAAGCCCTCAACAATAATATCTTTTCCTAATAAATACGTTTCTGATTCGTAGTACAATTTATCAAAATCAACCCCCATCGTTTGGTAGGTAAGATCAAATCCAGCATAAACCCAATTGTTCATGGTGGTCCAAAGCAAATACGTTTGAGGATCACGTGCCTCCCATTTCACCAACATATCTTTTGCTTCGCGAAGTAAAGTCGTTTCGTTTTTCGATAAGTCTTTAATTTTATCGTGAATTGCTTGTTGCGCCTTCTCATCTTTTCCCAGCAAAGCCACCTGAAACTTTTTATACAAATCAACAACTGCAGTCGAAGTACCATCAAAATCGTCCGTTTCCCATTGGGCAATAATTTGCTTTGCCTCTGCATTGAATTGCTTATCAAATTCAACATAATACTTCCCCACTAACTTATCCCCTTTTAATCCGGTATTAGAAGGTGTTTCACGTTCGCCTTTGGAATTTATTGGTGAAAATTTTTCCCAAGCCAACATACTTTTACAAATGTGTATTCCGCGATCATTAATCACTTGTGTTTTAATAACCTCATGGCCTGCAGCCTTTAATATTTCTGATAAGGAGAAGCCCAAAAAGATGTTTCTCAAATGACCAAGATGAAGCGGTTTATTGGTGTTTGGAGATGAGTACTCAACCATAATCATAGGTTTACTATGCTCTACAGCCCGGCCAAACGTCTCATTTTCATTAATTGAATGCAGCATATTAAACCAATATGCTGGCGAAAAAGTAAAATTCAAGAATCCATTAATTACCTCGAATGATTCTAACTCTTCGCAACGATCGGCAACAAACGCACCTATTTTTTCTCCAGCAAGTTGAGGAGAGGTTTGCAGTACTTTGGCGAAAGGGAAAACAACCAAGGTTAAATCACCTTTTACATCTTTTCGTGTTGACTGAAACTGAATACTAGCATCCGAAATATCTGAATTAAATAGCTCTTTGGTGTGCTGCAATAAAAGTTCCTTAATTTTTTGCTCCATTAGTTTTCTTTTTCCAGGACTTCCACCATACTTTTAATTAAGTCAAAAGCGACCTCAGCCATTTTATTTTTTTTATCGTCCAAGCAAGGATTCACCTCCACTAATTCAACAGCAACAATAGTTGGTATGGAAATCATTCCTGTCAGCAATAATCGAGCTTCTTGAACACTTAAACCATTAGGAACAGGTGTACCAGTTCCAAGAGATGTTTCATTAGGGTCCATGGCATCTACATCAAATGAAATATAAACAATATCGCAGTTTGAGAATCTATGTTTGAGTTCAGTCAGCAACTTTTCCATCCCCATTGAACGTAATTCCGCCACCGAATAATTTTTTATCCCAAGCTGATCAATCAAAAAATCCTCTTCAGTTTCAGTGTCTCGAACACTAATAAAAACTAAATCTTCGGGAAGAATAGCCGAACTTTTTAATTGATTCCAATAATCCGCAGTAGCGGAATCGACCTCATTTTTTTGACATTCAAGATTATCAATTCCCAAAGCCGTGGCTAAAGGCATGCCATGCAAGTTGCCCGATGGCGTTGTATAAGGCGTATGTAAATCAGCATGTGCATCAATCCATAAAACACCCAATTTTTTACCAGGGTTGACTTTTTTAATCCCACTTATTGTTCCACCAGCAGAAGCATGATCGCCAGAAATGATGAAAGGAAATTGCGCTTCATTTTTTTGACGCGCCAACTCCTGCACCATACAATTGAATACCTTTTGCATTCCGTCAATGCGCTTAGCTTTACGGAAAGGAGAAGCTGTGTCTAATAGTTGATTCCAATCGCTCAAAATAATAGGAGGATAATTGTCAAAGAAAGGACTGTTTACCTCACGCGCTGCAGCTAAAATAGCAGCCGGACCAAGGGAAGAACCGCGGGTTCCAGCTCCAATTTCGGAAGGATTAAAAATGAATTGAATTTTTTTAGGCATAAAAGGATTGCTGATTTTAGCGCTGTAAAGGTAAGGATTTTAAGAGAAATAAAATGCGAATGAAAGAATAGAATACGCACCTTTTTATTTACATTTGTGCACGAAGACAGTGCAAATGAATCATTTTGGGATCCATTAAACACTGATTATCAATTTTTTGATTGTAAAATAACAAGAATCTTCGCTACATGGGGATGTAGCTCATCCGCCTAGGCGGAGGCTAGAGTTTAATAATTGAAATGGGGATGTAGCTCAGTTGGCTAGAGTGCTTGACTGGCAGTCAAGAGGTCGTGGGTTCGAATCCCATCTTCTCCACGAATTAAATCCTCAACGAAAGTTGGGGATTTTTTATTTATTAAAACCAAAATAAAACTATATTTGAATTATCCCTATACTATGAAAAGAGTTTGATGTATTAGCCTAAGATAAAAAAACTTAATTTATTTTCTAAATTATAAAACCTATGGATGTTGCTAAGTTGCTTGAGCGTTTTGACTCCAAAAAATTAAGGCCTTTAACTGCAATAGTTATTGTTGAAATTATGTTGTTTCTGTTCTCAATTGAAACACTAATTGAATGGTTCAACATACATCCGTTTGTATTTTTTATATTTTTTGTTATCGCCAGTATCCTAGTTTTTAGTATTCTTCAATACATAAAACAATCACCGGAACAAAAATCTTGGTGCAAAGCATTATTTCAATGGTTAGTTTTTGTAAGAACAATCATGGCAATAATTGTTTTTTTGTTGCTTTTTGTCCTATATGTTATCTTTGTAGTTCCGGATTACAGAGTAATAGCTATTACAGATTGTAAACAAGGACAGTTTGAAAAAGAAAAACTATTGATTCCTTTTACCAAGCAAGAAACGCTGGATAGATTGAGTGCTGAAATTCAAGCACTTATAGGAGATCAATACCGTGTTAAAATTGATAAAATTGTTAATAAAGACTATGAAAATTCAAGATTAATTATAGTGCCGGGCATTTTCAATAAAGAGAAAGCTGTTGAAACTTTAATGAAACTCGAAGAACGAATTGAATTTTTCAATAGTAGCCCTGAAGAAGAAGAAATTACCAATCTAATAGGATTATGGAAAGCAAAAAAATGCGACAATATCATAAAAATAAAAGCCCAAATAGGTTTTATGGGGGGGGCAACTAGTTTAAACCAAATTAGTTGCTTTGCCAAACAATGGAACAAATTTACATTCATAATCAACTTCAAATGAAAAAAATGATTCGCCTTTCTTTATTATTGGTGCTTATTTCAGGGATAATTTATTACGTATGGCCACAAGAGCAATTAGTAAAGAATCAGCGCATTGATAAAATAGTGGTAAATAAAACCGATCGACAAATGATTGTTTACTACAAGAATGAAGAAATTGCGCGATATACCGTTTCATTAGGCTCGAAAAAATGGCCGTCACCCAAGTGGGGACCATTCTTAAATCATGATGATGGTCCAAAAAATCGGTTTGGTGATGCGAAAACTCCAGAAGGGGAGTATAGATTGTCACCCTCTCACGGCAAATACCAACCCGCGCTGAAACTAAATTACGAAGATATATACCCAGGACAGGGAGGGGGAATTTTAATACACGGCCCAAACCAAATGAATAAATTCGCAGGTAAATTCTTGCGTTGGGTTGATTGGACAGACGGCTGCATTGCTTTAACGGAATCGGAAATGAAAGAAATTTACAATGCCGTCAAGCCAAATTGTTACATTCAAATTAATCACTAGCCCAGATTTTAATGAAAAAAAAAGCTGTCTTTTGCCTTTTGGCATCCCTGATCGCTGGTTTACTTTTTTACTACTTTAGGGAAGCGCCAATCACATTTACTGGCTTTAAACTAGAAAAGCTACCGCGAAAATTTAGTGAATCTTCATATTACAAAGAATATCATCTTGACAATGAGTTTGTTATTTATGTTGATTTTAGTAAATCTGCCCGGAAAAGAAGGTTATGGGTTGTAGACAAAGGCACCGTCATTGCAACCTCATATACTTCACACGGCAAGAAGTCTGCAGCACTTATTGATGTCCGTACTCCACGTAGATTTTCTAATAAAATTGGTAGCAACCAAAGTTCACTAGGGATTTTTTCAATTCGTATTTTGATAAATAAAATGAGTAAAAATCACACCTGCAGCTGTCTTGAATATAATAAAAATGGTAATTGTAAACATTGGAGAAAATCATTTATTTTAAAAGGATTAATAGAGGGTCTAAATGACAATGCCCAAGACCGTGGAATTTTAATTCATACTGCGAAATATGTGAGCGAAAATACCTGGGCAGGAAATAGTGAAGGTTGCTTTGTGGTTTCACCAGAAATCTTTGAACTCCTTCAAAGTAAACTGACGAATTTTCGTAAAAAATACTACCTTGTAGCTTTAAATTGAATCATTTATGAAAGCCCTTAATATTTTCTCTGTAGTACTAATATTCATTCTTTTAACCATTCTTTCTCAAGTAGGCGGAATAATTCTTCTACTTTGGATACTAATTTTTCGATATTTTAAAACCAAACTTACAAAGCCATGGGCGCGACGAACAATCAATGCATTCGGATTCATGGTATTTTACATGATTTTTAATTTGTTAATTATTCCTTTCCTCGCAGGACTGGGTGGCAAAGCGCGGTTACCAATGTCCAAATCAGGAAACCTAGTGCCCGTTACCTATTGGACAGCCATCTTTATGCGTAACTACATTAAGGAATCCGGAAAAGAAAAACTCTTGAAGATTGCAGATGAATTTGCACAAAAACACCCTGGTTTGAAAGTTAAATACATGGATTGTAATTATCCGTTTTATATATGCACGCCCACAATACCTAAGGGATATATCTCGAAAAAGCCATTGGTGACCTTTCCACTGACTGAAGGATTGATACCCCACATTACGCATATGGGCGACAAAGCCGATATCGCCTTGGTTTATAATGATGAAAATGGCGAGCCGTCCAATTTAACGCCTACGGCTATTGGTTACGGGAGCTCGGTTGACCCCTTTCCAAATGAAACACCTATTGCATGTAACACCTGGAAATACTCGCTTATGTACCGCACCTTGCCCAATTCTAATAATGGGTTAAGTAAAGATTTATCGCGAGAATTAATTTTAACTTTTCGCAAGTATCTTTCTACAAAGATTTTTTTTGAAAAACATTTGGTTGAACGATTTAATCTCAAGGGAAATTTTAGCAACGCCGGTTGTAATAGCGTCCGGCACGATGACCATTTTCACGTTCAATTTAAGTGAATATGAAGATGCCGTAATTTACATCGAATTATTTATCGATCCCTTTTTACTAGTTGTTTGCATTAATGAATTAAACAGACCTTCGAAATTGAATGAATAGCCGAACCATCCTTTTGTGCAAATTTATTTAAGACTATAAAAGATTTAAAATCGTATTATTCGCAGAATAATTAACTTTGAGGATGCGAAAACTAATTCTACTCCTATTCACAACACTTTCTTTAAGTTATTTTTCTCAGAAAAATCAAGTAGCGTTTAGCGGTGAATTACTTTACAACATTGAAAAATTAAGTCCGGCTGATTCATTACCAGCAAAAATGTTGCTCTATGCTAAAGACAGCCTATTAAAAGTCATTAACTTTTCTTCGACGATTGGAAAACAAGAAATGATTAAGCATTTAAGACTGAATCGCTCGTATGTCTTGGTTTCAACCACAAAAGGTGATTTTGCCATTAAAACGGATCACAATACCAAAAGCGATAGCCTTCAGGAATATACTTTTAAGAAAAAATGTGGAAGGAAAAAAATCGCTGGAATGAGGGCTAAAAAGGCTTTAGTAAAGATAAACGGCATAGACGAGAAGTTTATTTTTTATTACACACCAAAAATTAATGCTCGGTATAGTAGTTCTTATCAAAATCTACCCGGATTAGCATTAGAATACTACGTAGTTAATAATAACGGACTTTATAAATATACCCTCGAAGAAATAAAAATAATAGATCCTCCTATCGATATATTCCTCATTCCGAGCGCGTACAAAAAAGTCAATTTAGACGAATTTATTAAGCAAGTTTCAGCTCAATAAAATACAGCATTTTTCTGATGTATTAATAACTAACAAATCAATGTGTATAGATATCAACTGCTTTCAGTAAAGAAAACAAGGCATTGTATATCTTCGTGAAATATCAAAAATAAAATGGGCGATAACGAATATATACCAAAGGAAAAGGATAAAGCTGAAAAAGTTGGAGCGACTGATAAAACGAAAGATAAGCAAAAGAGCAATAGCAGCAAGCCTTCAGAGAAAAAAAGCAGCCCTAAAAATTATAAAAAACTAAAAACAATTTCGGGGTCAATTATTCTATTAACCTCGATTTTTATATTCATCTCTTGCATATCGTATCTGTTTACTTGGAAATTGGACCAAGATGCTCTTTTAAACGTATCTTTTTTTGACTACATTTTCAACTCCAATATTCCCGCTCCGGAAAACTGGCTAGGTAAATTTGGCGCTTGGACAGCTCACCTATTTATTTTTGGAACTTTTGGAATTACATCAGTAGGTTTATGTTTTATCCTTTTCCTTGTCGGATTAAAAATTCTTTTTGATTTAGAAATATTGCCAATTTGGCGAACTACTGCTATAACCATTTCTTACATGACTTGGGGCGCTTTGACGCTTGGTTATTTCTCTAACTATGTAAATTTTCTCGGTGGCACATTTGGATTCTATTTGTCAAAATGGTTAGTTACAACGATTGGGCATTTCGGAACAATAGCCTTAATCTTGACCTTATTATACATTATCACAACCCTTCTTTTTAATATAAATTTCGCTAAATTTTTCGCGTTTTTCACAGCTAACCGAAATACTAGCAAAGAAACTGCTGAATCCGATGAAGTTGAAAATGATGATAATCATCTATCTTCTATTCATGATGATATGCACGTAATAAATACCATTAAAGATGAAGAAATTGAAAAAGAAAATATTTCCGAAACAATCCATTTTGATGACGGAGACGATGACGATGACGATTCTGAATTAATTGATATAACCGATGAAAATGGTGATGATGATTTTGATGATGATTTTGAAGTAGAAATTGCTAAAGAAGAGATTTTAGTTGATGTGCCAGAGTCAAAAAAAGAGCCAAGTTCAGATGCTGAAGCAAGTCTTGCAGAACAATTAGTGGCGGAATTTGGCGTGTATGATCCAACAAAAGATCTAGATGGTTATTTGCTCCCTCCGATTGATCTTCTTAAAGAATATGCGGCTAATGGATCAACAGTAAGCAAAGAAGAACTCGAAGGAAACAAGAATAGAATTGTCGAAACGCTATCAAATTATAAAATTGATATTGCAAAAATTAAAGCGACAGTTGGACCTACAGTAACGTTATACGAAATTGTACCCGCTCCTGGTGTTCGGATTTCAAAAATTAAAAATCTGGAGGATGATATCGCACTTAGTCTAAGCGCGCTTGGGATACGAATCATTGCACCAATACCAGGAAAAGGAACTATTGGAATCGAAGTGCCGAACCTAAACCCCGAAATGGTTAGCATGAGGTCCTTAATTGCTTCTGAAAAGTTTCAGAATTTTGATGCTGAATTACCCATCGTCTTGGGGAAAACAATTACCAATGAAACCTTTGTATTTGATTTGACAAAATTGCCACATTTGTTAGTTGCTGGATCAACAGGTCAAGGGAAATCAGTAGGTTTAAATGCCATCTTGATTTCATTGCTCTACCGAAAACATCCTGCTCAAGTAAAATTTGTTTTGGTCGATCCTAAAAAAGTTGAGTTAACATTATACAACAAAATTGAACGTCACTACTTGGCAAAACTACCCGGGAATGAGGACGCTATTATTACCGATACCTCGAAAGTGGTGCATACCCTTAACTCCCTTTGTATTGAAATGGATGATCGTTACGAACTTCTGAAAATAGCGGAAGTACGCACCATTAAAGAATACAATGCCAAATTTATTGCCCGACGCCTAAATCCAGAGAAAGGACATCGTTACCTTCCATATATCGTGGTGGTAATTGATGAATTTGCTGATTTAATTATGACCGCAGGCAAAGAAGTCGAACATCCGATTGCTAGAATTGCTCAATTAGCCAGAGCTATTGGAATTCACTTAATTGTAGCCACGCAAAGGCCTTCTGTAAACGTAATTACCGGAATGATAAAAGCGAATTTCCCAGCAAGAATAGCGTTTAGAGTACTTTCGAAGATAGATTCAAGAACCATATTAGATTCATCCGGAGCCGATCAACTAATAGGACGAGGCGACATGCTCATTATGAACGGATCAGACATGATTAGATTACAATGTGGCTTTGTGGATACACCTGAAGTTGAGAGTATTTGTAACTTCATTGGCGGTCAACGAGCCTATCCAGAAGCACTAATTCTACCGGAATACATTCCTGATGGAAGTGACTCTGGAGCCGACCTTGACATGAATGAAATTGATGCAATGTTTGTCGATTCAGCACGAATCGTGATCATTAATCAACAAGGGTCTGCTAGCTTGCTTCAACGAAAACTAAAACTCGGCTATAATCGAGCAGGTAGAATCGTAGATCAATTAGAAGGAATGGGAATTATCGGCCCTTTCCAAGGAAGCAAGGCCAGAGAAGTCCTCTTTAGTGACATTGAATCATTGGATGAATTTTTGCGAACAAGAGGCCTAATCTAATTAGGCTAATTCTAATTCTATTTTTATTCTAAATTGAATTTCATTAGCTTTGAACCTAATTTTTAGCACATGAAATTCACCTCCTTACTTCTTCTCTCTCTACTTTATTTACCCTCTTTTTCGCAAAGCACCTTCTCACCTGAAAATGTTCTTGGTTATAAAATCGGGACACAATTCACACCTCACGATAAAGTAGTTGATTATTTTACAACCTTGGAAAAAGCCTATCCGAAACAGGTTCGTATAGACAACTATGGAAAAAGTAACGAGCAGCGTCAATTGTATGTCGCAATAATTGCATCAGAAGAAAACCTAGCGAGACTAGAGGAAATTCGTTTAAATCACCTCAACGGTGTCCCGACAGAAAATTCAGCCATTGTTTGGCTTAGTTATAATGTGCATGGAAACGAAAGTTGTGGTACAGAAGCCGCTATGCAAACTGCTTATGAAATCCTGTCAAAAAAAACTGAGTTGCTCCAAAATACAATCGTTATAATTGATCCTTGCCTGAATCCAGACGGTAGAGAGCGTTATGTAAATTATTATCGCCAATATGGACCAAAAATCAATAATCCAAATCGTAGTTCAGCAGAACATAATGAGCCATGGCCTAGTGGTAGATCCAACCATTATTTATTTGATTTAAATAGAGACTGGGCTTGGTTAACGCAGGTAGAATCAAAACAACGGATTCAACTATACAATCAATGGCTACCGCATGTACATGTCGATTTTCATGAGCAATCCATTAATGAACCTTATTTTTTTCCGCCAGCTGCTGAACCATATCACGAAGTAATTACCCCTTGGCAAAGGAAATTTCAAATAGAGATCGGGAAAAATCATGCAAAACACTTTGATCAAGCTAGATGGCTATATTTCTCGAAAGAAACTTTTGATCTTCTCTATCCATCATATGGCGATACCTATCCAACCTTCAACGGTGCAATTGGCATGACCTATGAGCAAGGTGGCAGCGGCAGAGCAGGATTATCTGTTTTCACGAATACAGATGACACCCTCACCCTATCCGATCGCGTTCTTCACCACGTTACAACTGGAATTTCAACTCTTGAGGTAAGTGCGAACATGTCAAAAAAACTCGTTGAAGAATACCGCGATTTTGTGAAAAATAAAAATTATAACTTCAAAAGCTTTGTTCTTGATGGCAAAAGTCCAAACTTAAATGCACTACTAAAATTAATGGATTTACATGGCATAATATATAAATCAACAGTGCCAATGACTGCCATAAAAGGCTTTGATTATTTTTCAGCAAAAGAAGGTACTTACAAAACCAAAGAAGGTGATATAGTTATTTCTACTAATCAACTTAAAGGGACTCTAGTCAATGTGCTTTTTGAACCAAATACAAAGTTAAAGGATTCGCTAACCTACGATTTAAGCGCTTGGTCATTACCTTATGCCTACGGTATTTCAACCCTTGCTTCAACAAAATTGATCGATGGAACAAGTTACAACCGAAAACCAATTACTGAGGTGTTAATCAATAAAGATAATTATGCCTACTTATGTCGGTGGGACAATTTAAATTCGGCACGATTTCTAACACAATTACTTGAAGCAAATATAAAGGTTTCATTCAGCGAATCTAATTTCGAAAGTGATGGCGCTAGCTATAAAAAAGGAACCTTGATTATCCTTAGAGGCGAAAATAACATACCGGAATTTGATAAATTACTGGCAAAAATTGCCCTAAAAACAGAGGTGGAAATTTTCTCCATAGCAAGCGGAATGGTTGATAAAGGATTTGACCTTGGTTCTTCTAAGGTAAAGAATATTCCAAATCCGAAAATTGGCATCCTAGCTGGAAAAATAACTTCCTCATTATCCGTTGGAGAAAACTGGCACTTCTTCGAAGAAGAAATGAATAAGAGCGTTAGCCTGATTTTAGAAGACGAAATCGATGAAGCCCTTAATGATCTTAATGTACTAATCGTTCCTGAAGGTGATTATACGCCAACAAGTAGCCTAAATGATTGGGTGGCGAATGGTGGAAAATTAATTGTTATTGGTAATGCAATAAATGCATTTATGAACGATGAATTCTATAATATTAAAGAAAAAGAACTCCAAGTCGATTCGCTTATCGATCATGATTCATACGAAAACAGTGAAAGAAATGATATTAGTCATACCATTAATGGAGCCATTTATGCTTGTGAACTTGATGAATCAAATCCTTTATGCTTTGGTTTAGGAGCCTCTTATTTTACCTTACGCACAAGTCCAAATTACTATACATTAACAGATGGAACCACTATTAAAATAAAGAAAGAAAATGCGCTAATCGCAGGATTCGCCGGGAATCATGTTAAATCCCAACAGGCTAATGCCTTGATTGCAGGAGTCGAAGGTAAGGAAGACGGATGTGTTATTTATTTTATTGACAATCCTATGTTCCGTGGATTTTGGGAAAATGGGAAGTTATTAATGTTGAATGCTATTTACTTTATGAATCAACAATAATCAACGAAAGAATGGGATTTATTACTAGTATAATTGAGGAAAAAAAGTAACTTTGCGTCGTAAAAATTTAACAATGAAAATACCCTTCTTTAATCTAAATAGCATGAAAAAAATATTATTTTCTATTTCTATCCTAATTATTTTAGTTGTGATTAACGCATGTGATCAAGGTAAAAAAGAAGGCAATCATTCTAATTTAACAAATGCAAAAGATACCCTCTCTTATATTTTAGGGGCAATTAATGCAAAAACAATCGTAGGAAGTGGCGCTCAAGCTTTTGATAACCTTGATAAGAAACAAATTATTTCTGGCTTTAATGCTAATTTAAGTAACTATTCCGCTGATGATTGCTTGATAACCTTAAAAAATTTATTTGGAGAAAATTATCAAGATTTCAATAAAAAATATGTTAAAGAAGGATCTCTTTGTATGGGGAAAATGACGGGCTATGCCTTTTATTACGACATTTTTAAACTCGGAGGCGTCGATCTAATAAACCTTAACATGGTAAAGGCAGGATTTGCAGATGGATTGTATAAAAAAGACTCTTTTTTGAGAGATGATCAAATGCGAACAATAATGCAAAACTTCATGATAACCCTAAATGTTAGAAATGGCAATAAAATGTTAGCTAAAGCAAAATTAATTAAGGGTGCACAAATCTTTGATAATGGTGTAGTGATAGAAACCATAAAAGAAGGAAAAGGACCATTTCCCGGTCTAACTGATGACGTAAAAGTGCATTATATTTTGACCTCTGCAATTGGTGATACACTTCAAAATTCATACAAAATGCCTAACGAAGAAAATAAAATTGAACCAGTTCCATTAAGTTTAAATGGTGGGGTAATTCCAGGTTGGACCTTTGCTATTCCCAAAATGAAAGTTGGTGGAACCTATCGCTTGTATTTACCATGGGACCTATCCTACGGTGAACAACAAGGTAGAGAGTCTCTCTGTTTTGTGGTGGAATTAATTGCCAGAGGAAAAGCAGGAAGCTTTACAGCTGTTAAAGAGAATAAATCAGGAGAAAAAAATAACTAAAATTATGAGGGGAATAATAGCTTTTGGAATACTTTGCTTTTCGCTAGTGCTGAATAGTTGCTCGGAAAAAATTGACCTAATTGGTGATTTTAAGGAAACGGCTGTTATTTACGGCTTATTAAATCAAGCTGATACTCTTCATTATGTAAAAATAACACGTGCTTTTATTGGCCCAGGAGATGCTACCCAAATTGCACAAATAGATGACTCAAGCTATTTTGACCAAATAGATGCTACCATTAGCGAAGAAATAAATAACGTCGTTATCCGAACATGGCAATTGAAAGACACCTTAATTCAAGATAAAAATACCAATGGCGTATTTTATGGCCCAATTCAAAAGGTTTATTATTTTAAAACCCTTGCAACTGGCCAAAATGAAGTGCAAATGATTTCTTCTAATCCAAGTTTTAGCTCGCTAAATCGAAACGCAGTATATAAATTAAAAGTGATCGTGAACAATGGAGAATTTGAAGTGAACGGCGAAACAGAACTAGCACGAGGCCTTTCCACAAATGCGGGATCTCAAAACTTCATCTTTAAGTTTGCCGACAATCCCGGTGAATATATATCATCATCTATTTTAGCCTCTACTGGTGTTAGTGACGGTAATTCTTTTGTCGTGAATACTAAATTAGATGTTGAGTACAATGAATACATCGGAAATAATAAAACCTTGAAATCATTTAGTTGGGTATTAGGGGAAGCCGATGTGAAGCCTAATACAAGTAAAACGTTCGTCGCTCTTGGACAAACATTTTATAACTTAATCAAATCAAATGTGGTAGCTGATCCACAAATTACACGACGAACGTTTAATGGAATACGCATAACATTAACGAGTGGCGCAGAAGATTTATACAATTACATGGTCGTTAACAAGCCAAGCAGTAGCCTTGCACAAACAAAACCTTCCTATACAAACTTGACAGTAACTAATGGAAAAAGAGTCATTGGTATATTTTCGTCAAGACAAACATATACAGTATTTAAACCATTCATTTTTGGTCCAGGACAAGGTAATATTCGTGCAATTGATAAAAAAAGCACGAAAGAATTATGCAGTGGCCCTATTACAGGATTACTCTTATTCTGCTCGGACCACCCGGGTGATAATGTAGTAAATCAAGAAGAACCCTATTCTTGCCCGTAATTCAATAGGGAAGAAACAAGAATTATAGGTAATTTTAATGTAATGACTGATCGAACAACTTTTTTTGTAGATATCGTGCTGCCTGTGCCTATTGCGCAAGCATTTACTTACCGAGTTCCTGTTGATTTCAATAATCAAATGCAATTTGGTATTCGGGTAATTGTTCCTTTCGGAAAAAATAAACGCTTAACAGGTATTGTTATAGCAATTCACGAAAATGCACCCCTTAATTATCAAGCTAAATACATTGAAATTATCTTAGATGAATCTCCTATCATAACACAAAAACAATATGATTTATGGTGTTGGATTTCAAAATACTATTTAGCACCCATTGGAGATGTTATGAATGCAGCACTCCCTTCTAATTTTAAATTAGCCAGCGAAACTAAAGTGGTTATTCACCCAGATTATGACCCAGCACTTGACGAAATTTCAGAAAAAGAACGCTTAATTGTCGCTATTGTAGAAGAGCGACAATCAATTGATTTAAAAGAGTTAGCAGAAATAACTGAGCTAAAATACATTCAGCCCATTATTAAAACATTAATTGAAAAACGAATTATTGCTACCCAAGAAGAAATTAACCAACGCTACACTCCCAAAACAATTACTTGTCTTCAACTCAACGAAACGTATTTAGAGGATGAAGGGCTCAATCTTTTGGTTAATCAATTGGCAGCTAAAACTGGAGCAGAAATGCAAGTAGAAGCGCTATTAATTGCCATTAAATTAGCGATGGAAATTGGAGGTTTGACACAAGCCATTCCAAAAAATCAGTTGCTAAAAATGAATGCTAGCGCCTCTGCATTAACAACATTGGAAAAAAAAGGTGTTTTTCGTAGTGTGAAACTGCAGATAGATCGTTTAGTTTCAAATGAGAAAGACCAAGTAGCCTTTAAGCCCTTAACACCTGCACAGGCAATTGCTCTAAAAGAAATTGAAGATGGATTTAAGGAAAAACCAATTGCCTTATTGCATGGAATTACAGGTTCAGGGAAAACAGAGCTATATGTACAGCTTATACAATCTTATCTCGATATGGGGAAACAAGTACTCTATTTGTTGCCTGAAATTGCTCTGACAACTCAATTAATTCAACGATTGTCTATTTATTTTGGAAAGCAAATTGGAGTTTACCACTCTAAATTTAATCAAAATGAGCGCGTCGAAATTTGGAATAAAGTATTGGCCAACGACAACAAGGAATTCAGATTAGTAATTGGCGCAAGATCTGCTGTCTTTTTACCATATCAAAATTTAGGATTAATTATCGTTGATGAAGAGCATGAAACATCCTTCAAACAATATGATCCATCACCAAGGTATAATGCAAGAGATACTGCTATTATTCTAGCAAATAGCCACAAAGCAGTTACATTACTAGGTTCAGCCACACCAAGTTTCGAATCGTACTTTAATGCGAAACAAGGGAAATATAGCCTCATAGAATTAAACGAACGCTACAAAGGTGTTCAGCTGCCAGAAGTGATTTGTGCCGATTTAAAGAGCGAACGTAAACTAAAAACAATGCAAACCTATTTTTCCTCTTTATTACTCGAGGAAATAGAAAATACACTTAAACGGAATGAGCAAATAATTCTCTTTCAAAATCGACGAGGGTATACACCAAGATGGTCTTGCGAAATTTGCAGCTGGACTCCAAAATGTATCCATTGCGATGTATCATTAACCTACCATAAATTCGGGAACACCCTAAAATGCCACTATTGTAGCTATATAACTGCTCCAATGGGTTCGTGTCATGCCTGCGGAAGTAATCGATTGAAAATGGTTGGATTCGGCACCGAAAAAATTGAAGATGATTTAGAACTGCACTTTCCTAATGCCGTTATAAAAAGAATGGACCTAGATACCACGCGTTCAAAAAATGCATATGCTGAAATAATTAATGATTTTGAAAATCGCAAAATCGATGTGCTAATCGGAACACAAATGCTATCCAAGGGCCTCGACTTTGACAATGTTACCTTGGTCGGAATTATGGATGCAGATATGTTATTAAACAGACCTGACTTCAGAGCCTTTGAAAGATCCTTTCAATTGATGACACAGGTCGCAGGAAGAGCTGGGCGCAAAGAAAAACGAGGAAAAGTAATCATTCAAACCGGACAAATTGACCATTGGGTAATCCAAAAAGTAATCAACCATGATTTTATTGGCTTCTATAAAGATGAAATCATCGAGAGAGAAAATTTCTACTACCCTCCTTATTACAAAATGATTGTTATTACTGTTAAACATGTGTCTGAGCAAGTGCTTAATGTGGCAGCCAATGAACTTGCTAACAACCTAAAAAACGTATTTAAAGAGCGCGTTTTAGGACCTGAATTTCCAATTATTAAGAAAATTCAAAATTTATTTTTAAAGGAAATCAAAATAAAGTACGAAAAAAGCCTATCAGACATAAAAGTAAAAGAGCGCCTACAGGCGCTCTTAACTGAATTTTATTCAAAACCACAAAACAAAAGTGTTAGAGTGGTAATTGATGTTGATCCTATTTAACCCAAATATTCCTGAAGCATCTTGTTCTTGGAAGTATGTTTTAATCGGCGAATTGCCTTTTCCTTAATCTGTCGTACTCGTTCTCTCGTTAATTCAAAACGGTCTCCAATTTCTTCAAGAGACAATGGCGCTTTTCCTTCAAGGCCATAGAACATTGAAATAACTTCACTTTCGCGAGGAGTTAATGTGGTTAATGAACGACGTATATCACTTCGTAATGATTCCAATACCAAATTACTCTCTGGACTAGGTAAAGAATCGCCTACTAGTACATCATACATATTTGAAGATGACTCATCACTTTCGATTAAAGGAGCATCCATGGAAATATGCCGACCGTTTTGTGCCAATGATTGTTTTATTTCATCCGTGCTACAACTCAAAAATTCAGCAAGCTCCTCGGCTGAAGGCGGACGCTCAAATTTTTGCTCTAATTCTGAAAATGCACGATTAATTTTATTGATGTTCCCTATTTTATTCAAAGGCAAGCGTACAATTCTTGCTTGCTCTGCTAATGCCTGTAATATAGATTGACGAATCCACCAAACAGCGTATGATATAAACTTAAATCCTCTCGTTTCATCAAAGCGCTCAGCGGCCTTAATTAAGCCCAAATTACCTTCATTAATTAAATCTGGCAAAGCTAAACCTTGATTTTGATATTGCTTAGAAACTGAAACAACAAATCTTAAATTTGCCTTGGTCAAACGCTCCAATGCCAATCGATCCCCTGCTCTAATTTTTCTGGCTAATTCAACTTCCTCATCTGCTGAAATTAAGTCAACCCGACCTATTTCTTGTAAGTATTTGTCGAGAGAAGCTGTTTCCCTATTCGTAACCTGTTTCGCGATTTTTAGTTGCCTCATAATTTTAATATTTGTTTTAAGTGAGTACCTTAACGAAAGAAATTCAATAAGGTTAGGCTAATAATGAAAAAAACATAAAAAGATTACACTTAAATGATAATTAGTGCAATAATTTAGATAATTCTAGGAGGATGGATGAATATTTAATTAATATCCAAGTTTAGCACGCACCCTACTCAATACGTCTTTAGCAGTTTTCCTGGCTTTTTCTGCCCCTTGAGCCAAAATAAGATTCAACTCGTTTTCATGAGTGATGTAATAATTATACCGCTCCCTCTCAACCTTAAAACGATTTAAGAGTACTTCTAACAAAGCCTGTTTAGCATGGCCATAACCGTAAGCACCGGCTAAATACTTCTCGCGCATCATCGATGATTCCTCCTTGGTTGCTACCAACGAATACAAAGCAAAAATGGCACAGGTAGTAGGATCTTTTGGATCTTCAAGTGGCGTACTGTCGGAAGCAATAGACATTACTTGTTTTTTAAGGTCCTTCTCTGAAGCGAAAATATCAATAAAATTATTCCGAGACTTACTCATTTTTTGACCATCAGTACCGGGAATCAGCATGGTATCCTCATTAATTTTATCAGAGGGAACCACAAAAGTCTCACCCATCTTAGTATTAAACTTAACTGCTACATCTCGCGTCATCTCAAGATGCTGCAATTGATCCTTTCCGACAGGAACAATATTAGCCTCATACAATAAAATATCCGCCGCCATTAACATTGGGTAAGTAAACAATGCCCCATTCACATCCTCCAACCGATCTGATTTGTCTTTGAAACTGTGTGCTAAGGTTAGACGTTGATATGGATAAAATGCTAATAAATACCACATTAATTCAGCTACTTCTGGTATATCACTTTGTCGATAAAAAGTCACCTTACCGGGATCGAGGCCACACGCTAACCATGTAGCAGCAGTGGACAGAGTATTTTGCTGCAAAACGGCAGCATCTTTAATTTGTGTTAAAGAATGAAGATTAGCAATGAAAAAATAAGCGTCATTTTTGGGTTCATTAGCTAGCGCAATTGCAGGTAATATTGCACCCAAAATATTCCCTAAATGTGGGGTGCCTGTACTTTGTATTCCAGTTAATATTCTCGACATGCTTGGCTATTTATGACAAAAATAATTAAAAGCAATTTAATGAAGACCTTTATTTTATCTTGTTATTTCACTAACTTCGAAAAATGAAATACTTTAAGGGCATATTCGCGAACCTTTGGAAAATATATATTGCCATAATATTTATTTTCTTCGCTATTCTTTTGTACCCTTTTCTTTTCGTGCTTTTATTGAATACCAAATGGAAAAAAACAAGCTTTAATTTTTTTATTTTTTGGAGTTATTGTATGCGAATTTGCTGTTTTTATCCCGTTAAAAAAATCTATCATGCGCCCGTACCTGATGGTCCTTATGTAATTGTATCTAATCACGTTTCCTATTTAGATATATTTTTAATGTATTCATTACTGCCCAAAGCGCCATTTGTTTTCTTAGGTAAAAGTGAAATACTTTCTTACCCCATTTTACGCACATATTTTAAAAATCTAAATATTCCGGTCTACAGAAAAGATAAATCAAAAGCTGGAAAAGCATATATTGAAGCATTGAAATCGGTGGGAGCTGGCTGGTCATTGGTAATTTTTCCTGAAGGAACCATTCCAGACGATGATGCACCTAAAATGATTGATTTCAAACAGGGCGCATTTAAATTAGCGAAGGCCTTGAATGTGCCTATTTTACCACTAACATTTGAAAATAATCACAAATTATTCTCTGATCCTACTAATATTTGGGGACCCGCAAGACCAGGTTTATCAGTCGTTCACTTTCATAAAGCCATAACACTTGATGAAATAAATAAAATGGAAGTAAAAGAATTAAGTGATCATTGTTTCGAAATTATTTCCAAGCCATTAGTTAAAAAATACCCAAATCTTTATTAATTTCGGAGCATGGAAATCAACGATGAATTAATTGACCATTTATCTTATTTAGCAAAACTTAAATTTGAAGGACCTGAAAAAACTGCTATTAAAGCAGATTTAATCAAAATAACAGGATTTATGCAAAAACTGAGTGAGCTAAATACTGATGACCTTGAACCCTTAATTTTTATGACTGAAGAAGCAGGAAGGTTAAGGGAAGATGAAACAGCAGTGACGATTACTCAAACTGAAGCACTTCACAACGCGCCAAAAAAAGATAGCGATTATTTCAGGATTCCAAAAGTATTAGACAAGTAAATCACCTTACATAATCCTGTTTTTGAACTAGCATATATTGTTCGTTCTCCAATTTGATATACCCATAATCATAGCAAAAATAATAATTGTAGCCCTTTTGGGTTTTATACAGGTTCGTGAAGTAATGAAAATTAAATCCTTCCTCTGCTAAACTAATTGCATCAAATGTCTTTTTTCCGCTTGGATTTAACTGGGATAAAATTCGGCGGTTCTTGCGTAGAATTCGATTGATGCGCCTAACAGTAGCATTGCTATCCTCATTCAAGCGATTATTATAGGAATTGCGACAATAATCACCACAAAATTTTTGATCTTTTCTTCCTGAAAGCTTCGTACTGCATTCTAAACAAATTCGAACATCCATAATCACTGCGTTTAGTTAAACAAACCCAAAACGAAAAAAGACAACGAAAATTCTAGATTGAAAAAAAATAAACAAAAGAAAATGAGAAGATGCTTATTTCACGATGATTTTCATGCCATCTTCAACAATTATTGTATTTGGGAAAATCGCTGTAGCTTCCGATAAATGAACCTCACATGTAGGATATCGCGATGAAAAATGGCCAATATATAATTTTTTAACACCAAGTTTCAAGGCAGCACTTGCCGCTTGTTCGGCGGTTGAATGATACGTTTTTTTTGCCCGATCCTTGTGCTCATTAGTAAAAGTGGCTTCGTGGTAGAGAACAGTGGCATCGAATACGTACAAAGAAAGTTCCTTAAAGGGTGCGGTATCAGAACAATACGCATATTTTAATGGCGGAAGGGAGGGAAGCGTAAAATCAGTATAATGAATGGTGGTACCATCGATTAAAGAAACATCTTTTGCTTGTTTTAGCAAGCGATAATGTTCCTGTTTAATACCTGCTTTTTTTATCGCTGCTAAATCTAATTTTAAGACCGAAGATTTTTCTTCAATTAAAAATCCAAAGGTTTGAATGCGATGCTTCAAAGGAAAAGCAAATACTTTTAAGTGAGTATCCTCCAAAATAAGTTCTTTTTCACTTGAAACTAAGGGTATGAATTTTAAATTGAAAGACATCTGTGACATACCAGCTTCAAACTGAGCTGTCAAAATTGCTTCTAATGGAGCAGGTCCATAAATAACAATACCTTGATTTCTTCCTAAAAGATTCATGGTACTTAATAAACCAATTAATCCAAAATAATGATCTCCATGAAGATGAGAAATAAAAATATGACTGATTTTTTGAAAATGAACGCCAAATTTTCGCATTTGGGTTTGAGTACCCTCACCACAATCTATTAACAAATGACGATTATTGCAAACAATATATTGAGAACTTGGTGCCCTATGTGAAGTGGGTACCGCAGCACCACTGCCTAACACAACAACTTGAAACGGACTACTCAAGGCTAGATAAAGCTTCTTCTTTTGTAGAACAAATAATTAACACTTTATCCAACTGAGCTATTTCAATCATTTTTAAGACCGAAGCTTGTAATCCAAATAAAACAAAAGAACCACTTGAATCTTTACAAAGTCGATTCGCAACCAAAATTGCACTCAAACCTGATGAATCGCAATATTTTGTTTTTTCAAGGTTAAAAACAATTTTATTGCTTCCTGTTTTGTTGATATAGGTAAAAACCGTTTTAAGTTCTGGCGCATGGATTGAATCAAGTTTTTCAACGTTAGAAATAACCAAAACAGACTTGCCAATGTATTCAGTTGAGAAATTCATACTAAATTGTTTTGCTCAAATGTAGAAAAAATCAACGTTCAATCTTCGATGCGAGCAAATAAATTATTGCCATTCGTATGGCGACACCATTTTCAACCTGATTTAGTATGATACTTTGATCAGAATCTGCTACTTCGCTTGTGATTTCAACCCCTCTGTTTATAGGCCCTGGGTGCATAACAATGATTCGTTTATCCAAAGAATCAAGTAATTGCTTATTTAAGCCAAACAACATAGAATATTCCCTCAGTGAAGGAAAGAAATTAATTTCTTGACGTTCCAACTGTATCCGGAGCATGTTTGCCACATCGCACCACGCTAGTGCCTCTTTAAGATTATGAGAAACACTAACCCCTAAATCAGCAATGTGTTTGGGGATTAAAGTAGTCGGCCCACAAACCATTACCTCAGCACCTAATTTTTTTAAGCAATAAATATTCGATAGTGCGACACGGGAATGAAGAATATCGCCAACTATTACAACTTTTTTACCAGAAACATCTCCCAATTCTTCTCGGATTGAATAGGCATCTAAAAGTGCTTGCGTTGGGTGCTCGTGCGTTCCATCGCCAGCATTAATGACTTTCGCTGAAATTCGTTGTGATAAAAAATGGGCAGCACCGGGATTTGGATGGCGCATTACCACCATATCCACTTTCATCGACAATATGTTATTAACCGTATCGATTAGGGTTTCCCCTTTTTTAACCGAACTACTCGAGGCACTAAAATTGACAATGTCAGCCGAAAGTCGCTTCTCAGCCAACTCAAAAGACAAACGAGTCCGAGTAGAATTCTCGAAGAATAAATTAGCAATAGTAATATCTCGAAGGGAAGGAACTTTCTTTATCGGACGATTGATAACATCTTTGAAGCTATCTGCCATCTTAAAGATCAACTGAATATCTTCATTCGTTAAATCACGAATACCCGTTAAATGATCAACACTTAAATTATTCATTTCCTTCTTTTGTAAATAATAATACTTGGTCTATTCCTTCTGTTTCTAACCAATCTACGGATACCCGCTCCATTTTTAATGTATCCACTGACTTCCCGTGGTAATCTGCTTGAATGGGGAGGTCTCGACTAAACCGACGATCAATAAGAATAAGAAGCTCCACCTTAGCTGGTCGTCCAAAGGTTAATAATGCATCCAAACCCGCTCGTATTGTTCTTCCGGTATATAAGACATCGTCCACTAATACCACTTTTTTATTTTCAATACTAAAGTCTAGGTTTGTAACGCTAGGAAGTAATTGCTTTTCCGTTCTACGGAAATCATCACGAAAGAAAGTAATGTCCAGATTTCCACATTGAATAGAATGACCTAAAATAGATTCTAATTCGTTTTTAAGTCGCGCTACAACTTGAACGCCACGGGGCTGAAGACCAATAATTACAGAATTTTTGAAATCGTCATGGGACTCTATTAATTCATGACAAAGGCGTTTGATGGTTAACTCGATCTGTTTTGCATTTAAAATAACCTGCTTTTCCATCAATGCAAAGATAAGGTTAATAATAACAATGTCAAAAATAACTTTTGATTATGAGCCTTAAGGTATATTTCTTAGTTAAGATTGTACTTTATGAAGAAGACTTATGCTTAAGTTTTAGATGAACTGAACAACTTTTAAAGAGATTCAATAAAGTTAATTGGAGATCTAAGGCAATTTCAATTACGATTGTATTTTGAAATTAATCACTTATTCGGAATGTTATTCGTTTAATAATAAACAAGCTGCATAAGCTTTTATCGCTTTTCCTTCACCAAAAGAATCAACTTGTTCATGCGTCGTTGCTTTAATAGAAACCGCATCAACATCAATTTTCAAGATGGAGGCAATGACCACCTGCATCTCTGATATAAACGGATTTAATTTAGGGTTTTCAAGCACAACAGTGCTATCAATATTGATAACACGGTAGTTTTTCTTTTCAATTAGCGAAAGCACCTCTCGGAGCAATATTTTTGAATCAATTCCTTTATACTTGGGGTCCTTATCAGAAAAATGAAAGCCAATATCCCTCAAATTCGCAGCACCTAGCAGTGCATCGCAAATCGCATGAAGAAGAACATCTGCATCAGAATGACCTAGAGCGCCAGTTTCAGAAGGTATTTTTATACCGCCGATAAAGAGTGGAAGACCTGACTTGAGCTGATGCACATCAACTCCGTAACCAATGCGCAAATTCATGCAGAAAAATTAATTAGCATCCTTAGTTGCTGGTTTATCACCTAAATATAATCGAAGGGTAAAACGTAAGGTATTAGCTAAAGGACTTTGACGACCATTCAACGAAGCTAAATATGAAAAATCTATTCCAAACATATTGTATTTTAAACTAGCACCGATATTCATAAATTGTCTATTTCCTTTATTTTTATTTTCGTAAAAAACACCTCCCCGAATAGCAAAAGTATTGTTATACCACCATTCTATTCCTCCAGCTAAATTTATTTCAGCCATTTCCTCTTTAAACCTTGTTCCTTTAACAACTTCATATGTTCCGTCAGGGTTCATAATGTAAGCACCAGCAGCATCTGTCGCAACAACACCCGGTGCGTCATAAAATGATTGTAGCATTCCGTTAATAATACCTACATCATTTGATTTACCAGACATTAAATCTCCAGTAGAATTATAACTCGCTGGAGTAGGGACCAATAATTTCTGAATATCAAGAGAAAAAACTACATCATTGTAGGCATCGAATTTTGCTAAGAAAGAGTTGCCTATTTTAAGGTTCATTGGAATAAAATCCCGTTGCGAAAGATCAGAATAGGCCACTTTATTTCCTATATTATTTAAGGTGGTAGCGAAGGTATAAACGCCTTTTGTTTTACCAAATTTTACTTTATCGTTATAATATGAAAACGATAAATCAGCGGCACCAACAACGCCAGGCTTTGTGTTAACGCCTGCTACTGTTAATCCTCCAGTTAAATTTGAATATGCAAACTTACCATTTACGCCAATACTAAGTTTATCAGACAACTTAAATGCATAAGCACCTGTAAGTTCAAATTCACTTGGTTTATCCTGTCGGAGTTCATTACCTGAAGCATCGGTAAAGGTAATTTCACCCAGACTAAAATATCGTAAAGCACCACCAATTGCGTGTTGTTTATTGATTTTATAGTAGCCAGACAAATAAGACAAATGAATATCATTGGTTAATTGTCTCAACCAAGGAGTATAAGAAAGGCTGATTTCTGATTTTTTTTCGGAGAAACTCAAAATAGATGTGTTCCAATAAACAGAACTTGAGCTAGGGCTCAAAGCAGTTCCTGCATCCCCCATTCCACCCGCTCTAGAATCAGGTGTGATTGCCATAAAAGGAAGTGCTGTAGTGATTGTATTTAGTTGTAAATCGTTTTGAGTAGCTCCACCATTGGGCTGTGAAAAACCTGTAAAACAAGTTAAAATTAAAGCGATAAAAAGTATAAATTTCATTTGTCCGGAAAAATTTGGGTAAATATACGTAAAATGATGAATTTTATTGTGTAATTATTTTAAGACAACCAATTTTTCAGTCTTTTGAGCCAAAACACCTTCAGACGTTTTTAAGGATAAGCGATAAACATAAACTCCGCGAGCCAATTGGTCACCATAATCATCTTTTCCATCCCATGAAATACCATCAGTCCTAAACCCTTGGGTTTGAACCTTTTCATTTATCGTTTTTACAACCTTTCCCGAAATAGTATACACCTGAATTTGAACATCTAACAAATCACACGATTGATTATGCTCAAACATGAATTTTGTGCTGCTCGTAAATGGATTAGGATAATTATAAAGATTACTGATTACCCCATTCTCACTTGCCCTGACAAGAAAATTAACTTTTGTTAGGGAGGAGTTATTATTTACATCCCAAACTTTCAATGAAAGCGTATGAGGCCCATCTGCTAATTCCGGTAATTCATACCGAATACTTCCAGACTGATAGGTATCTAAATCTGAGGAATAATAGTCGTTTAAATTAATTGATGCCGACGAATTTTCATCAATAATTGCTATTAAGTCGTGTCCAATTCCATTTCCAACAGTATTTATACCATTTTCATCAAAAATTTTAGCGTAAAGTACAGGTGTTGCATCCGTTATGCCTCCATCAATAAATTTATCATCATTGAGAAAGAGATCTACTTCGGGACCTGTGTTGTCTAGAACTCCAATTGGATCAATCCCACCAATAATAAAGGAAGTATCGACCCCTGCAGCATCAATTGCGTCATTAAATGCATAATAACTTATTTTTCCACGACCATAATTAAGAGCTATATCCTTCGGCACGATAAACGTAAATGAGAATAAGCCATTGACAACAGAAGCCTTCCCTTTGTAGACAAGGTTTCGCTGTAATTCATAGTTAATTAAAGGCGACGTATCATCTTGTCCGAGTGTAGTAAAAACTTTTGTTTTATCGAAAATTGAAGGTAGTACAAAGCCATTAAAATTATTCTGAACATTTCCCAAATAATCTTCCACGTGACCTTTAATTGTCACCTTTCCTAAGGCTTGGATCGTGTCGATAACAACAGCAGATTGAGCATTTAAGGAATCGGTTACTACCCTTAATCTCGGCAATGCAATTTTAAGCGCCGGATCGCCTATTAAATTAAAACTCCTTTTATTTTCATTACTTCCCGCTTGATTTTTTGTTAAGCGAGCAATTTCTCCAAAAGTTTTAGGCTCCATATTCGCATCTCGCTCAAAAACATTATTGTAGAATGCTGTACCTGTTGCTGTATTAACTCCAAAAAAAACAGAACGAGTAGTTGTCATTAAGGCAATAGCGCCTCCAGTTGGATTTAAGGCGAGCCATTCCCCTGCAGAAATTCTATTGGGGTCATCAAATTTTGTAAATTCACAAGTAGCAGAAACAAATAAATGCAAGGCGTTAATATTGGACCAAGATTGGATTTGAGGGATAGTCACCACGCGCTCTTCAGCTAGGCCAACTTCTCCACCGTGTCCAACATAATTGACTACTAAAGCTCCGCGCTGAACACGATCAGAAATTGCGGAATACACCTCCGGATAGCGCTGTCCACCAGCAGAAGTCTGCTGAGGATAAGCATCTAAGTATAATTTATCACAATTCATTTCACGGTGGTTAGATTTAATCATATCATATTGAGGTTCGGTATCATTATTAATGAAATATCCTCCTTCTTCATCATCCGCAATTTGAATAAATTTTAATCGCCAATCACCAAAAGTGCGATTGGTTATAGAATCTAAGCAACAATTATTATTACTTGAACTTAAAAATTGATTTGATCCATTTTTAAGATAATGTTCAATTTTATCAACTTGCTGCTTCGCTTGTGTAACATCACTTACCACCAAGCGACCCACTCCCACATCAAGTAGATCTGTTTGAGTAATAGCCTCATTATCTCCTAATATTCCAAAATAATCATCTGTTACAAGAGCTGAGATATGGTTTTCGCTAGATTCAACCTGATACGTTAGAATGTAATTATTATTATTCGGCATTCGATCTTTTGGATCGTAGGTTCCATCACCAAATAACAAGAGATATTTTGGCGCCTTACTACCCGCTATTAATATAGATCTATCATAAAACATTTTCATAAACATCCGAATTCCGGTCGCATCTTTGGCTCCGGAACTAAATTCATTAAACACCTGTTCATCAGTTACAACATGTACTGTCAATCCTTCGTCTCTATGCAAATTCGCCAATCGATTGGCTTGCTCATAAAATAAAGGATCTGTTACAATTAAGTAATCTGCTTGAGGCAAACCATGCAGGTTTTGATAAGCAATTGCCCCAATTTTATCCGGCACATAAAATGCTGTACCATTTGACGCTACAAATTCACTAAATCGCATGTTTTGTTTAAAAGCAAAGGTGCTAGATCCATTCGTAGTTCCAATAATTCGCTTAGGGATTTGCTTATTAGTAACATCCCATATAAACGCTTGAGCAGGAAAATTTGATACTAGATATTCACCAATAATCAAAGAATCTGACAATGCTAAATTTCTAAAGCCGAATTGGGAGCTATAAAACACTAGACCTCGTTTCGCATTAACTAAGATACGGTCTAAATAAGTTAGGGTATTCGGACTATTTCTTGATATACTAATTTTAAAAGCCAAGGCAGAAGAAGGATTTGATAAGCTCATCGATTTCGACGATCGCACAAAATCATCAGAAGTATAGGGAAGAACATCATTAAATATTGAAATGCCGTTACAAGAATATTGCTGAGAAGTGTTTGCAGCGCTCAAGGAGTTACTTGCTAGCGACGTCTTAAATTTTACTGGATAAGCGCTAGCAATATTTGGAATTGAAAAATTAAACGTTTGTTCTAGCTCAAGATCAAATAATTCGCCATACCAACGTTGACCGCCACCAACCAAGGAAACTAAATCATTTTCATAAACATCCCGATAATCATAATCAGTAATGGTAATCGCCGGAGGATCGGTAATTAATGTTGCATTTTCTATTCTCAATGGTGGAACTGAAGAATTCACATTGATAAAATAATAAGAAAAATCAGAATAGGTATTTCTTTTCTGATCAAATTCAACAGTGCCATTGGGATACCATCGATGTGGTCCTCCACCATAAAAAAGCACATAATCTTGATCATTAAACACCCCGTCAGATTCGCCATTAATTTGAATAGCGATTTGAGCAAGGTCATCTGTTCGAGGTACAGAATTTAACTCTGGCAACATCCCTTCACCGTTCCCATATACATGAAGATGAGCAGGGTTTAGATTCGACACATCGATTCCAACGGAGCTAAGAAAATTCTTATCTAATTTATAGATGCCATCGCGGGGAATTGCGATTTTATACCAAAAGCCTGAACCATCTTGAAGAACTGAATTCGGCGCAAAATCCTTTAGCTGAAACTGAGAAGAATTAGCAGGCTTAATTTTAACCTCGAATTGTATAACACGATGCACAACATCATCAATTGTTACGTATGGAATACTATACATAACCATAAACGCTTCTTTTCCAGCTTTAGTAATTTTTAATTCCAGCTGAACGTCATCCGTTACAGAAACAGAAAATCTTTTCAAAAAGGAAACTTCTGCAGCAGTGGCAGGAGAAGTATTATAGCTTAGTAATTCAACAGTATATCGATCATTTTTTAGGGCAATCGAATGAAAAAAAACAGGGTTAACATTATCTAAAGAATTTCCTTTAATTGATGGCACCAATAACGACTCATCCTTAAATTTTAATGGTGCTGGATCCAACCATGGCACATCAATAACAAAAACTTGAGCAGAAGCGAATGAAGACAGAAAAAGAAATAAGAGAATTGGAAATGTAAATGATTTCATAAATAAAAACAAAATTAATAAGGAATGCGATTCAAAAAACGAAAGTGTATTTTATTTATTTGATTTTATTTACGATATTTGTAACCTAGTAAAACTAAACTCGTATTGAACCTCGTGTTAAAAAGAAGTAAAAATGCTCGTCAAATAACCAATAAACTTGTTTTAGTGGTTTTTTGTCTATTGTTATCCCAGGATGTTTTGCATGCTCAAGACCCTACATTTACTCAGTTTTACTCTAATCCTTTATATTTAAATCCTGCACTTGCAGGTTCGACAGGTTGCCCAAGAATTAATTTAAACTATAGAAATGAATGGCCGCAATTAACAGGTAATTATGTTACCTATTCTGCATCATTTGATACCTATTCAAAAGACATTAACGGCGGAGTTGGTTTGATGGCAACTTATGATCAGCAAGCTGAAGGAACTATTTCAACCACTATGTTAGGAGGTATTTATTCCTACAATTTGAAAATAAATAGAAAAACTTCCTTAATGTTTGGTGCAAGAGCAGCTTACTATCAAAAATTCTTAGATTGGAATAAACTAACATTTGGAGACATGATTGATCCAAGGAGAGGTTTTATTTATCAAACGAATGATGTACCTCGTGGCGGTAAGCGTGGTTTTTTTGATGTTTCAGGTGGACTTGTAATATTCACTAAACAATTTTACGCAGGTTTGGCTGCGCACCACGCCAATCAGCCTGATGAATCAATGATATTAGGTCAATCTAAATTACCTGTTCGCTTAACTGCACACATGGGTGGAACAATTCCGATTGGAAGACGTGGAAGATATTCTGATGGCACAAGTTTAAAGCCTGCGCTAATTTATCAATATCAAAATGGATTTCAAGAATTAAACATTGGTGCGTTTGTTAACTACAGCTCCTTAAATTTTGGCGTTTGGTATCGTAATAAAGATGCTTTTGTTTTTATTGTAGGTGCTAAAACTGATAAATTTAATATTGGATACAGTTATGACTTAACGGTCTCAAAGCTTGGTAATGGTTTAACAGGAGGTTCGCATGAAATTTCCATGCAAATTAATTTAAAATGTAAGAAAAAGGCAAAGAACTTTAGAAAAATATCTTGCCCTTCATTTTAAAAATGTAACGAATTGAAAGAATTTAATTTTATTTTTGCTTAAATATAGATTACTTATGAAAATGTCAGACATCAAAAAAGTAAGTGTGCTTGCCTTATCATTATTGATTTTAGGGAGTTGTGCACAAGAGGCCTCTACCTCTACAGGTTGGAAATATAACAAAACAGAAAATGGTGGATTTGAGAAAAAAGACTATAATGGCCAAGAAACTGGTCCAGGTTTAGTTTTTATCGAAGGTGGTAAATTTACCATGGGTACCACGGAAGACGATGTTTTCGATGATTGGAGCGCTCCTGTTTCAAGCAAGCATGTAGAGTCATTTTACATGGACAAGCATGAAGTATGTAATCTTCATTGGTTAGAATATGTATATTGGATGAAAAGAGTTTATTACAAATCTTATCCTCACATTTTCAAAAAATCATTGCCTGATACGCTTGTATGGCGTTCACCTCTTTCTTATCGTGAATCTTACGTTGAAAATTATTTTAGATCACCTGCCTACAGAGATTACCCTGTTGTTGGTGTTTCGTGGATTCAAGCAAACGATTTTTGTAAATGGAGAACCGATAGGGTTAATGAAGCTATTTTAGTTAGAGAGGGTATTATCAATTGGCATTTTGCCGAAGGTCAAGATCTTGCAGCTGCAACTGATAAGGACTATAAGAATAAATTTCGTTCAGCACCTGAAAATATGTTCAATACTGACTCGTATTTATCAGGCCAATATAATCAAACAACTACAGACGGTTATACAGTGACAAAAGATATGAAAGGTGATTTTAAGGACAAAATTACAAAGCAAGAAGTTCCAAGAGATCCTTATATGTTAGACAATTATGACCCCGTTTATGCTGTTAAAGATGATCCAACCAATCCTAAATCTAGTGTTTTTAGAGGTAAGCGACAAGTTCGAATAGAGGATGGAATTCTTCTTCCTAAATATCGTTTGCCAATAGAGGCTGAATGGGAATTCGCTGCTAACGGTTTAATTGGAAATTTGGATGAGAATTCATCAAATATCAATGATCGCAGAATTTATCCTTGGGATGGCCACTATGTTCGAAAAGATGAAGAGCAATTTCAAGGGGACATTCAAGCAAATTTTGTGAAAGGGAAAGCTGATTTTATGGGAATTGCTGGGGCTTTGAACGATGGTGCTGGAGCTACGTGTAGGGTTGATGAATACTGGCCAAATGATTATGGATTATATAACATGGCTGGAAACGTTTCAGAATGGGTTATGGATACTTATCGTCCATTATCAAGTGAGGTAACCGATGAATTCATGCCTTTTAGAGGAAATGTTTATCAAACTAAATTATTAGTTCCTGATGGATTGTACGATAAACAAGTTAAAGCATCCGAAAATATATACGATGTATATGGAATGAAAGAATTCGTTAATGAATACGCTCGGGTAAAATATTTGGAAATGGCTAATATTCCATTAGATTTGAATAGTAAGTTTCAAACTAATTATACCCTTCAGCAAAATAGTTTATTGAGAAAATCATTAGATTTTACAGCAAGCTCACAAGTATTATTAACTGGTGAAACTGTTACTTTATCTTCAGATACATCACTGAGCAACAAAAGTAAATTGCCAATTAATTGGTCTATTATAGGTGCTGATTTTGTTGATGGAACTAAAAAGTCAGATACAACAGTAAAAATTGTCTTTAAGACAGCTGGAACGTATACTATCAGACTTAGTCAAGGTTCGCTAACCGAAGATAAATCGAACTTCATAACAGTTGTTAACACAGCGGATGAACTGAAAAGTTTTGTTAATACTACCTCTAGTCAGAGTAAGATAATTTCAAATCAAAGTAAGCGTAAGTATCAGTTTAATAGTCCAAGTAACTCTTTCCTATCTAATAATAGTCGATTTACGCTAAACGATAGTATTCAATTTGCGGTACTAGATGATATCAATGCTTTATTGGATACTGCTATATTTTTATTCAACAAAGGCAACACCATAAAAGCGTCCGCTTATATAGAGAAAGCATTGTTTGGTAACCAAACTACTAGTGTTACACCCCGCGATTTTAGAAAAAACTATGATCCGGATACAGATGAATTAGGGATTGGAGTTCATTATTATAAATTAGATGATGAAGGTGTTCCAGAAGAAGAAGCGACAACTTTTAATATATTTACTGACAGTTACCTAGATTTTAGGTTTAAAGATTTCAAAACAGATCCCACTATTTCATCTTGGCTTATTGTTCTTAGAAATGATTTAAGTGAATTTGTTGTAGAAAGTCGAGGGAAACAACGTTGGAGAAATGTAACTGAAGATGAAAACATTAATAGATTAAATTACCGTAAAGATGATTACATTGATTATTTAGATGGTGATTTAGAATCTTCTATTTTTTACAATAATACTCAGAGGAAGAATGATATTAATACTGGCAAGAGAGATGGATCGCAAGTTGTTTATCAAAGTGAATATGAAAACTATGATTTACAAGGCGGTAAATTAAATGATGGTGTAAATGGTTGGCCAAATACATTAATATCTGATAGATCCAAAGTGTATAAAGGTGGGTCATGGAACGACAGAGCTTATTGGTTAGCATCGTTTAATCGTAGATTTTTAGATGAAGATAAATCATCTGCTATGATTGGTTTCCGATGTGCTATGGATAGAGTTGGCGACTCACGCCAAGACGATACAAGAAAAAAGCGTAAATAAAAATACTATTAAGCCCCTTGACTAAGGGGCTTTTTTTTTGTCAATATGAGATTGTTTGATTTGTTTTACGAAACATCCGAGGTTTGCATCGATACGAGATCGATCACCAAAAATTGCTTGTTTGTTGCTTTAAAAGGAACTAACTTCGATGGAA
Organism: Flavobacteriales bacterium; assembly: GCA_947462255.1. Classification (GTDB taxonomy): domain Bacteria; phylum Bacteroidota; class Bacteroidia; order Flavobacteriales_D; family Crocinitomicaceae; genus UBA952. The sequence goes on from CANHOA010000002.1 coordinate 146,118, forward strand.
ATGATTTTGCGAATGAAGCACTCTTAGCTGGCGCAAAATATTGCATATCAGATCGTTCAACGATTTGTAATAATGTCAACATATTTTATGTAGAAGACACCCTCGAATATTTACAGAACCTTGCCTTATACCATCGAAAAAAATTTACTATCCCAGTTCTTGGAATTACTGGGAGCAATGGTAAGACAAGCACTAAAGAACTAGTAAATTGCATATTAAATAAGCAATATCGTGTTCTTTGTACTGCTGGCAACTTTAATAATCATATTGGAGTTCCTCTAACCCTACTGAAACTTAATTCAAGCCATGAATTAGCTATTATTGAAATGGGGGCGAACAAACACGGTGATATCGCTGAACTTTGCGCAATTGCTGAGCCTACGCTCGGAGTAATAACAAATATAGGGAAAGCTCATTTGGAGGGATTCAACGATTTTCAAGGCGTTTTAAAGACTAAAAAAGAATTGTACACCTCCATTAGTCAAAAAAAAGATGGGGTGATCTTTTATAATGCAGATGACCAATTATTAAAAGAAAATCTTCCAAATAACATAGAGAATATTTCATACGGCACCTCACAATTCAGCGATCTATGTGGCGAACTATTGGCGCTAAATCCAAGGGTTAAACTGCGCTATAAAGACGGAGAATATCATTCACAGGAAATTCAAACTCAGCTCATTGGAAAATATAACTTTTACAATTTTTTATGCGCAATAAGTATTGGGGTATATTTCAAAATAAGCCACGAAAATATTAGAATATCATTAGAAGAATACATTTCAAAAAACAACCGCTCTCAAGTAGAAATAACGGCAAATAATACAATCATTATTGATTGCTATAATGCCAATCCGAGCAGTATGCAATCAGCATTAGAGAGTTTTCTTATGATAGAAGCAGATAATAAAATAGCTATTATTGGCGACATGCTTGAATTAGGCGCAGATACAAAAGAGGAGCATGATAAAATAATTAAGTACTGCAAGGAAAACGAAATTAGCTACTTGGTTGTTGGCGAATATTTTTCGAAGTCTGAGGTAAATCCGAAGATACGGTTTGCATCAACAAAAGAATTACTAGACCATTTCAACATTACGCCACTTAAAAACAACTTAATTCTATTAAAAGGGTCAAGAGGAATTGCCTTAGAAAAATTACTTCCTGCGCTGTAATATTTTTCTTTCAAATACTTAGGATCCGAATTGCATCAGGAATGCTTTTAAGAAAGGGTCAAGATTCCCATCCATAACAGCTTCAACATCGGAGGTTTCAATTCCAGTTCGTACATCCTTCACTAACTTATAGGGCTGCATAACATAATTCCGAATCTGAGACCCCCACTCTATTTTCTTTTTCCCAGCTTCAATTTCATTTCGTTTTTCAAGTCGTTCACGCAGTACCAATTCATATAATTGCGAACGAAGTAGCTGCAGGGCCTTTTCTTTATTTGCCAATTGAGAGCGAGATTCAGAATTTTCGATGATAATTCCAGAAGGAGCGTGACGTAAACGTACCGCTGTTTCCACTTTATTTACATTTTGCCCCCCTGCTCCACCAGATCTAAACGTTTCAAAACTCACATCTGCAGGATTCACATAAATATCGATATTATCATCAACGAGTGGATAAACGTACACCGAAACAAAAGAAGTATGCCTTTTCGCATTTGAATCGAACGGTGAAATTCGAACCAATCGGTGAACACCATTTTCTCCTTTCAGATACCCAAAAGCAAATTCTCCTTCAAACTCAATGGTAACTGTTTTCACGCCCGCCACATCGCCTTCCTGAAAATTAAGTTCTGTCAGTTTATGCCCTTTCTTTTGTCCCCACATCATATACATGCGCATGAGCATAGATGCCCAATCACAGCTTTCTGTACCTCCAGCCCCGGCAGTAATTTGCACAACAGCACTCAAAGCGTCTTCTTCGCCAGAAAGCATATTTTTTAATTCTAATTCTTCGACACCTGCTTGAATTTCATTAAAATTGAGATCCACTTCTTTTTGATCAGCAGCGCCTTCTTTTACAAATTCCAACAAAACAGCAAGGTCTTGGGTAGCACTATTTAGTCGATCAAAACTATCTACCCAATATTTCAAGCCACGGATAATCTTCATTTGTTTTTCAGCCTTTTGAGGGTCATCCCAAAAATTAGGATCCTGAGAACGAAGTTCCTCCTCGCGTAATTGCTGTCTTTTATCACTAATTTTCAAGTATACTGAGATTTCCTCCACCCGTTTTATTAGTTCCTTATGTTGTTCATTCGTCATAGCGCAAAATTAATTAATCTTTAACAACAAAAGAGATATAAAATTTCTAAGCTTAATAATAGAAATTATTTACCTTTGAAAAAAAATAAGAAACATGAGTATACCAGCAGAATTAAAATACACCAAAGACCACGAATGGGTTAGAATGGACGGTGACATTGCCATCGTAGGAATTACGGCGTTTGCGCAAGGAGAATTAGGCGATATTGTCTATGTAGAAATAGAAACTGTTGGTGAATCTTTAGATCGAGAAGAGGTTTTTGGATCAATTGAAGCTGTAAAGACAGTATCTGATTTATTCATGCCTTTGAGCGGTGAAATTTTAGAACTCAACGAAGCCTTAGAAGGCAATCCAGAATTAGTTAACAGCGACCCATATGGAGAAGGCTGGATGGTTAAAATAAAAGTTTCCAATCCCAGTGAACTAAATGAATTATTGGGTGCAGAAGATTATACCGGATTGGTTCATTAAAACCATTGAAACATATTATCAACAAAAAAGGCGCTTATTGAGCGCCTTTTTTGTTTCCTTAAAATTAGTTCGCTTAAATATCAATCTTAGCATATTTAGCATTTTTCTCAATAAAGTCTCTTCTTGGCGGAACATCATCCCCCATCAACATTGAGAATATCTGATCACATTCTGCAGCATTATCTATTGTTACTTGACGTAAGGTTCGTGTTTCAGGATTCATCGTAGTATCCCAAAGTTGTTCAGCGTTCATTTCACCAAGACCCTTGTAACGTTGCACACCAACAGATGATTCATTTCCTCCGCCTTTAAGATCATTAATTAAACGATCACGCTGATCTTCGTTCCACGCATATTCAGATTTCGTTCCTTTTTTAACTTGATATAAAGGAGGCGTAGCGATATAAATATAACCATGCTCAATAAGTTCCTTCATAAACCTAAAGAAGAACGTTAGAATAAGCGTTTCGATATGGGAACCGTCGACATCAGCATCACACATGATGATGATTTTGTGGTATCTCAGTTTTTCCATATTAAGAGCTTTGGAATCTTCTTCAGTACCTATACGAACACCAAGTGCAGTATACATATTCTTAATTTCTTCGTTCTCAAAAATTTTGTAGTGCATCGCTTTCTCCACATTCAAAATCTTTCCTCTAAGAGGCATGATTGCCTGAAAATGGCGATCTCTACCTTGCTTAGCCGTTCCACCCGCGGAGTCACCTTCGACAAAATAAATTTCACAGAGCGCAGGATCTTTTTCGGAACAATCGGCTAATTTACCTGGCAAACCAGATCCAGTAAGTACACTTTTACGCTGTACCATTTCGCGTGCCTTTCTAGCCGCATGACGTGCACGAGCAGCAAGAATTACTTTTTCAACAATCAATCGCGCTTCAGCTGGATGTTCTTCCAAATAAGCCGAAAGCATTTCGGAAACCGACTGGCTCACTGGCGCAGTAACTTCTCTATTGCCTAACTTAGTCTTAGTTTGACCTTCAAACTGAGGTTCTTGAACCTTTACAGACAAAACAGCGGTTAATCCTTCGCGAAAATCATCACCATCAATTTCAATTTTTTCTTTTGCTAGAATTCCCGAATCCGTGGCATACTTTTTCAAGGTATTCGTTAAACCTCTTCTAAAACCAGATAGGTGCGTACCACCTTCATGGGTATTAATATTATTTACATATGCCTGAATATTTTCACTGTATGACGTATTATAGGTAAGCGCAACTTCCACAGGAATGCCCTCACGTTCGCCCTCAAAGTAAATAACATCTGAAATTAGCGCCTCCCGGTTGCGATCAAGGTATTGGGCAAATTCACGTAGACCACCTTCCGAATGAAAGGTAACAACGGTATGTTTACCATTTTCATCAGCCTGTCTTTTATCGGTTAGTGTAAGGGTGATCCCTTTGTTCAAAAAGGCTAATTCACGCATCCTAGCAGCAAGGGTATCGAAATTATATTCGGAATAATCGAAAATTGTTTTATCAGGTGTAAAAGTTACTTCTGTTCCATTTTCAGTTGATTCACCAACTACCTTAACATCATACAAAGGTTTGCCGATATTATATTCTTGCTGGAATATTTTTCCTTCTCGTCTTACTTTTACGGAAAGGTGCTCCGAAAGTGCATTAACACAAGAAACACCCACACCGTGAAGTCCACCAGATACTTTGTAGGTATCCTTATCAAATTTTCCACCAGCGTGAAGCACGGTCATAACAACCTCAAGAGCAGATTTCTTTTCTTTTGTATGCATCGCAGTTGGAATACCGCGACCATTATCAATTACTGTAATTGAGTTATCTTCATTAATATAGACAACGATATTATTGCAATAGCCAGCTAATGCCTCATCAATTGAATTATCTACTACCTCATAAACAAGGTGATGTAAGCCTTTCATGCCGACATCGCCAATATACATTGCGGGTCTTTTTCTAACCGCCTCTAAACCTTCTAAAACCTGAATATTATCTGCTGAATAATTATCCCTTCCTTCTTCTGTCATTGTTATTTAATTTCGTTTAACGTTAAAATTAATTATATAACAAAAATACGAAAAAAGGCAATATTATAAACGCACAAAAAGCACATAAACCCTTAACTTATCAACAAAATTTCAACGAAAATTAGTCTTTAATCCAATCGACTATAGAAGCGTCCATTGGGGAGGTTTGAGGGGAAATAACCTTCACTAAAAAACCTTCTTCATCCAATAGATATTTTTGAAAATTCCATTGAACTTGGTTGTCTTCTAAGCCATTTTTAGCTTTTTGAGTTAAAAACTGATAGATGGGGTGCATATCCTTTCCTTTGACAGAAATTTTGGACATCATTGGAAACGACACTCCGTAATTTTTTTGACAAAACGCAGCTATATTTTCATTAGAACCAGGTTCTTGTCCCATGAAATTGTTTGCAGGAAAACCAATTACCACAAAGTTACTGTCTTTATACAAACCGTAGAGTTTTTCCAACTCCTCATACTGGGGGGTCAAACCACATTTAGAAGCCGTATTTACTACCAATACTTTTTTTCCTTTTAGCTGTGATAAATCATACGATTGGCCATTAATATCTTCGCACACAAATGAATGAATTGATAATTTAGGATCGTTAGAAAGGTTGGAATTAGAAGTCATGGTGCACGATAGATTCAATAACAAAACAATAAATAAGATTTTCATAACAGTTTTTTATAATAAACAACTTAGGAAATAAATAGTTCGCAGGTAACAAAGTAAACCTTTTTCGTTTTAATACGAATAATAAATAATGAAAAAAGTATTTCTATCTTTATTTATTTTGTGCTTTCAATTAAATTGCATTTGCCAGCTGACGCTCTCAGGTACATGGCAAGGTCTACTTGCCAGGGAAAATCAAGGGTGGGATTTGTCAGAGCCAATCTATTTTAGCATCAGCTGCATTGGATCATCTATTAATGGAGAAAGCCGAGAAGAAAAGTACAAAACTTCGAGTTTTTGCTCAAAAATAATCAATGGAAAACTAAGTGATGGAAAATCGATAAAATCCATTGTTTTTAGCCAAACAAGTACTTCAAGTAAATGCAGTGGCGGTAACCCATCTTGCTTACTTTCTTTTTCCTTAAAATACAATGATAGCACGGGATATTTCGAAGGAAGCTATTCAAGCACAACCTGTCCAACACAAAAAGGGTATGTCAAGCTGTATAAATCAACAACAGAAGTGAATCAAAGTGCTAAACCATTGGTACCACACACATGGGTAGACCGTTTTCGTTCCGATTTAATATTGGGTTTATCCGCCCCTGATGAGCGAAAAAAGGAATTGATAGACTTTAAATTTGAGTCGATATATTTTGACTATAATTCAGACAGTATTCCATCAACATTTAATCCTTATTTAAATAGCATGGCCCGAATAATACTAGGTCATTCTGACTTAAGAATAAAGATTATTGGTAATACTGATTCGGACGGATCAGATAAATTTAACGAAAATTTATCACGCAGAAGAGCAGAATCACTAACAAGCTATTTAGAAAATCAAGGGGTAAAAAGAGATCGAATCATCATTGAATACAATGGAGAAAAATTACCAATTGAATCGAACAGCACAGAAGAGGGAAGAAAAAAAAACAGACGCGTAGACTTTAAATTCATCTAATCCCTACCCTAAATCCGCTATTTTTTTGGTCAAAATATCAATAGTTGAAAGGGCGTCTTGTTCTTTCTTTTTTTCACTTTCCACCACAGAACTGGGGGCGCTTGATACAAATTTTTCATTTGACAATTTTCCTTGAACGCTTTTAAGAAAACCCTTGATATATTCTAATTCAGCAAGAATTTTATCTTTTTCAGCGGCAGTATCCATTTCCTCACCAAACGGAATAAAAAACTCTTTTCCTTCCAAAACAAAAGAAAAAGCACCTTTCATTGATTCATTTACGTATTCTAAGCATGATAAATTCCCAAGTTTTACAATGACCGAATGAAAATTTAATTGACCATTTACTTGGCCTTTAACAAAAAGAGAGAGTTTTACCTTATTAGCAATATTTTGTTGTTTCCTAATATTTCTAATATTTGAAACCACCTCTTCAGACTGATTGAAATTAACTAATAATGCATCATCAATTTTACCAGCATTAGGCCAAGAAGCTACAATAATATCGTTTTCTTTCTTATCATTGCCAATTAGATGCCATAATTCTTCCGTAATAAAAGGAGCGAATGGGTGCACTAATATTAAAAGTTTCTCAAAAAATGCAATAGTAACTTCCTTTGACAATTTATCAATAGGTTGTTCATAGCCCGGTTTTATGATCTCCAGATACCAAGAACAGAAATCGTCCCAAATCAACTTATAGGTAAGCATTAGTGCATCAGAGATTCTAAATTTATCAAAGGCATCATTAATTTCTAATAAGGTCTTATTTAATTTACTTTCGAACCAATCGATCGCCATATTAGCCGAATGTGGTTGCTCAAAATCAACAACTTCCCACGCAGAAACAAGGCGATAAGCATTCCACAATTTATTGGTGAAATTTCTACCTTGTTCACATTGTGATGTGTCAAAAGGCAAATCATTTCCTGCAGGCGATGAAATCAGCACGCCAACTCGAACACCATCTGCCCCATACTGTTCAATTAAGGCAATCGGATCAGGCGAATTACCCAATGATTTTGACATTTTCCGTCCTAATTTATCACGAACAATACCAGTGTAATATACATTTTTAAACGGCATATCACCTTTGTATTCATAGCCTGCCATCACCATTCTTGCCACCCAAAAAAACATAATGTCAGGGCCAGTTACAAGATCATTAGTTGGATAATAATAATTTATTTCAGGGTTGTTAGGTTGAGTTAATCCATTAAAAACGGAGATGGGCCATAACCAACTTGAAAACCAAGTGTCAAGGACATCTTCATCTTGCTTAAGTGCTTCTGCTTTGTAAGCGACACCCGTTTTTTCTTGCGCTAGACTAGCCGCTTTTTCGGCAGTAAGTGCTACAACAAAATCATTTACCCCCTCTCCGTAATACCATGCAGGAATTCGATGTCCCCACCACAATTGCCTAGAAATACACCAATCCTTAACATTTTCCATCCAATGACGGTAGGTATTTTTAAATTTTTCTGGATAAAATTGAATGGAATTATTCATTACATTTTCCAATGCTGGCTTCGCTAGGTCTTTCATATCAACGAACCATTGCATGGAGAGTTTTGGTTCGATTACAGCATTTGTACGTTCGGAGAAACCAACTTTATTGATATGATCTTCGGTTTTTGACAAGAAACCCGTTTCATGCAATTCTTTTTCGATTAATTTTCTTGCCTCAAATCGATCAACACCTTGATAATGTAATCCATATTCATTCAAGGTCCCATTTTCATTAAAGAGATCAATTGAAGCTAGATTAAACTTCCTACCAATTTCATAATCGTTAATATCATGTGCTGGTGTAATTTTAAGACATCCTGTCCCGAATTCCATATCAACGTAGTCATCTGTTAAAATAGGAACAATACGATTTGCAATCGGAACGATTACGCTTTTCCCATGCAAGTGAATAAAGCGCTTATCTAAAGGGTTAACACAAATTGCCGTATCACCAAGAATTGTTTCAGGCCTTGTCGTTGCAATAGTTATCCATTCATCATCTAGGCCATCTATTTTGTAACGAACATAGAAAAGACGCGAATTAACTTCTTTATAGATCACCTCTTCATCCGAAACCGCTGTTAGGGCCTCTGGATCCCAATTCACCATTCGGACACCCCGATAAATTTTACCTTTATTAAAAAGGTCTATAAAAACATTTACAACCGATTCAGAATATTCTTTATCCATCGTAAAATGCGTTCTTTCCCAATCGCAAGAAGCGCCGAGCTTTTTTAATTGTTCTAGAATAATACCGCCGTGCTTATCTTTCCATTTAAATGCATGGCCTAAAAACTCATCACGTGTTAAATCGGATTTTTGAATCCCCTCAGCCTTTAATTTTTGAACTATTTTTGCTTCAGTAGCAATTGATGCATGATCCGTTCCAGGTACCCAGCAGGCATTTTTCCCAAGCATCCTAGCCCTTCTAATCAAGACATCTTGAATGGTGCTATTGAGCATATGGCCCATGTGCAAGACACCGGTAATGTTAGGAGGGGGTATTACGATTGTATAGGGTTCCCTGTTGTCGGGCACAGAATGAAAATACCCTTTTTCCATCCAATGGGCGTACCATTTCACTTCTATTTTGCCTGGCTCAAATATTTTAGGCGTTTCCATCACTTAATTTTGGCTCAAAGATAGAAAATTATACTGCTCAACACCTTAAGTGAGGCATTGCGTTCGAAAAAATATCAAAAAATAGTATGGTTTTTTATTATGCCCTTCGGACTATTTTTTTTCCTTACGAAATCCCACCGATCACATCCAAGATGGAAGGGTAGCATTTTTTAAGTTTTGCCGGTATAGCCGATGGCTTTACCCAACATACACTTGTGATCCCCTCTTCTTTCTGCGCAATAGGTTTTTCTAATCCATCATAAGTCATTAAAAACCAAGCTGTTTTCTTTAAATAAGAAACCCCATCAACTTCGTAAGCATGGTAAGTGTTCGTTATTTTTTCTACAATTTTAGGCTTTTTTAATAAACCACATTCCTCCCTAACTTCACGAACAGCTGCTAATTTATTTGATTCTTTTTTTTCGAGCTTCCCTTTCGGTAAATCCCATTTACCTAAACGATGAATAAAAAGTAATTCCTTATCCCGAGAAACAAGACCGCCGGCTGCTTTGATGTTATTAAACATTCGAAAAAATCGCTTTAAGCTACGCTTTGGATTTTTTGAAATAAGCTGAATTTGTTGATCCTTAAGTTCAGAAAAACTATCTAAAAGCTGAGTGAAGCTTTCAGGAAAATAATTCCCCAACAAAACTTGCACGCCTTCAATTTCTTCTGTAACGAAGAAAAGTTGAACGTTATCAATAAAAACTTTATACTTTTGTATCATGATTAACAACAAAGATACTGCATTTAGAATTGCGGAAGAATTATTAAAGATTAAGGCTGTAAAGTTGCGACCACAAAATCCGTTTACATGGGCATCTGGTTGGAAGTCACCTATCTACTGTGACAATAGAATTACGCTTTCTTTTCCTGCTGTTAGAACATATATTCGTCAAGAATTCTGCAGTGCCATACTAGCAAACTTTGGTAAACCAGATGTTATTGCTGGCGTTGCTACAGGTGGTGTTCCACAAGGAGTATTGGTTGCCCAAGAATTAGGCATTCCTTTCATCTACATTCGAAGTGCATCAAAGGAGCATGGAATGGGAAATTTAATTGAGGGCTTGTATGAAGAGGGGCAGAAGGTGGTGGTATTAGAAGATTTAATTTCGACAGGAGGAAGTAGCTTAAAAGCGGTTGAATCCTTGCGAGAGGCAGGTTTAATAGTGAAAGGATTAGCCTGTATATTCACCTATGGATTTAGTTTAGCAGAACGAAATTTCGAAAAAGCAGAATGCCCTTACATCACCTTAACGGATTACTCAGTACTCATTGATCAAGCATTGAGTGCAAATTACATTAACGAGGAAGATTTAGTTGAGCTCCGAAAATGGAAAGAAAATCCAGCTAAATGGAATAGCCCCGTAAAATGATAATCAAAAGTGACAAAATACAGGTAGCAGCAAAGAAGAATGAAATAAGAGATTTTTTACTTAATTGTACGAATTATCATTTATTGCTTCCAGAAGATAAAATATCCAATTTTACAGCTACTGAAAATCAATGTAGTTTTAAGGTACAGGGAGGCATTTCGATTCAACTTATTCAAGATGGAATAGATCAAGATGGTAATGTTTTACTAAAGTCTGGGGAAAATAGCCCCTTTCCATTTAGTTTAAGCGCAAAGCTAACTGAGGAGGGCGAAAATACTAGTGGGGAGATTGAATTTGATGGAGAACTTAATTCATTTTTGGCGATGGTTGCGACTAAGCCTTTGCAGCATCTTTTCAATTTTATGGCTGATCGTTTAGAACAACAATTTACATCAAAAAACTAATTTCCTTATTTTTAAAGGACCTAATTTCGCCAAGTACATTGATTTCTAGATCCCCGAAATCATTTACACCAACAATGATTCCTTCAAATTCTTGGTCTTGAGATTGAAAGCGATGAATCGTATTTATGCCATATAACAGATTCAGGTAAACTAATTTAAGGTCTTGGTGATCGCCTCCAACAAATGAAACCCAATGATTAAATTCTTTGGTTAATTGCAATGATACCTCATCAATACTAAATTCAGCACCTCTAATTAGGGCCATACTGGTTGCTCCAAGATTTATAAATGATTGCTGATTAATATTTAGTCCAATCCCAAAGATCATTGATTTTACTTTTCCTGCTCGCACATTATTTTCGATTAAGATGCCTGAAATTTTTTTTCCATCGGCCAAGATATCATTAGGCCATTTGATTTCTGCATCAATTTCAAAATAATTTAGGCACTTAATTAAAGAAATAGAAAGGCACATGTTGAATTCTTGTAAAAAATTAACTGACAAATTGTCGGGAAAATAAACATAGCTGCAAAGTAAGTTTTTTCCTGGTTCTGACTCCCAAAGCGAACCCCTTTGTCCTTTTCCTGCCGTTTGAGTATCTGCCAAAATCAGCGCTCCATTACGACAAAGCTGTTCTTCAATCAAGTTGGCAGCAAAATTGTTAGTTGAATCTACCTTATCTAAACGAAATATTTGATTTCCTAAGAACATTTTGGTGTTTCTATTTTTTATACATCAAAGGTAAAATTAAAATATAAGGCTTAGATTTGTAAACTATAAAAAATTAATGCGAAAAAGAAAAGACACAGAAGCCTCCGAATTACTTTATAAAGCCATTGTTGAGGGAATGCAAGAAAATAAAGCACAAGATATTGTTGTCTTAGATTTGCGGAAATTATCAAGTGCAGTTTGCGATTACTTTGTAATTTGTTCAGGTGAATCGAGCACACAAGTAGATGGTATAGCAAATTCTGTAGCAAGATTTACCCGACAAGAACTCAAAGAAAAGCCCTGGCATATCGAAGGAAAAACGAATAGTGAATGGATCCTATTAGACTACATCGATGTAGTGTGCCATATTTTTTATAAAGACGCCCGAAAATTCTATGAACTAGAAGAATTATGGTCAGATGCGGAACGCACAAACATACCAAACATTAATTAATAAACATGGCAAAAGAAACTAAAAAAGGAGGTTTTTCGGTATATTGGATTTATGCAATTTTAGGAGTGGCCTTAATTGCATTTCAACTATATGTTAGTGGCGATTCACATGTGTCCCTATTAAGCAAGGACACTTTATTTGATCTGGTAGAGGCAAAGGGTACTAAGAAAATAGAAATTGTAAACCAAACAAGTGTTGATTTTCGACTCTCAAAAGTAGGCGTCGATTTTGTAAAAAAATCACGTGGAGGAGATTATGAAACAATTAAAAAGGCATTAAAGAAAGAATCATCTGTTAAAGGAAAAGAAATAATTTTTCAAATAGAAAACATCGGAGATTTAGGTAATTTCCAAGATGATTTGGAAGAACGCGAGGGGAAATATATTATGATTACACGCATTAATTATTTTTCCCAAATACTTAGCTATATATTACCCTTTGGGATTATTATCCTCATTTGGATTTTTGTCATGAGACGGATGTCTGGAGGCGGCGGAGGCGGTGGAGGCGGAAGCCAAATTTTCAACATTGGTAAATCTCGCGCTCAAGTTTATGATAAAGGAAAATCTACTAATACTACTTTTAAAGATGTTGCAGGATTAGCTGAAGCAAAAATAGAAATTGTTGAAATTGTTGAATTCTTAAAAAACCCAAAAAAATACACGGATATTGGTGCGAAAATTCCAAAGGGAGCACTTTTAGTTGGCCCTCCAGGAACAGGTAAAACGCTTTTAGCGAAGGCTGTAGCAGGAGAAGCAAAAGTTCCTTTCTTTTCGTTATCAGGCTCCGACTTTGTAGAAATGTTCGTCGGCGTTGGTGCGTCTCGTGTTCGCGATTTATTTAAGCAAGCAAAAGAAAAAGCGCCATCCATCATCTTCATTGATGAGATTGATGCGATTGGTCGTGCTAGGGGGAAAAATAATGGATTCAATTCAAATGATGAGCGCGAAAATACGCTCAATCAATTACTGACAGAAATGGATGGATTTGGTACTAATTCGGGTGTAATCATATTAGCTGCAACGAATCGTGCAGATGTTTTAGATAGTGCCTTAATGCGTGCTGGACGTTTTGATCGACAGATATATGTAGACATGCCCGATTTAAATGAACGAAAAGAAATATTCGAAGTACACTTAAAGCCATTAAAATTAGAACCCAATTTAGATGTTGATTTTCTTTCCAAGCAAACGCCAGGGTTTTCAGGAGCAGATATTGCTAACCTGTGTAATGAAGCGGCATTAATTGCTGCAAGAAATGGTAAAAAGAAAGTTGAAAAACAAGACTTCTTAGACGCTGTAGATCGGATTATTGGAGGCCTTGAAAAGAAAAATAAAATAATAACTGTGGAAGAAAAGAAAGCAATTGCATTTCACGAAGCTGGACATGCTACGATTTCATGGTTATTAGAATTTGCTCACCCATTAGTAAAGGTAACTATTGTTCCCCGTGGGCAATCACTAGGAGCAGCGTGGTACTTACCTGATGAGCGCAGTATTACAACGACAGAGCAACTACTTGACCAAATGTGTTCGGCATTGGGCGGTAGAGCTGCTGAGGAAATTACGTTTGGAAAAATTAGTACAGGAGCCTTAAGTGATTTAGAAAAAGTTACGAAACAAGCCTACGCAATGGTTTCCATTTATGGCCTGAATAAGAGGTTAGGAAATGTATCCTTCTATGACTCTCAAGGCAGAGATGCCTTTACCAAACCGTATTCTGAAGATACATCAAGAATCATTGATGAAGAAGTGAGCAAGTTAATCGAGCAGCAATATCAACGTGCCTTGGATACTTTAAAAGCGAATGAGGATAAATTAATTTTATTAGCGGAAAAACTATTAAAAACAGAGGTGATCTTCAAAGAAGATTTAGAATTAATATTTGGCAAACGAGTTTGGGATAAAGAATTGGAAGCAGAGATTGTTCCAAAGCCTAAAAAACGTGCTAAAAAAGTTGTTCCACCTAGCGACGAAACAGAATCTACGAATGCCTGATTTAGTATGCATACTAAACACCAGTGATCAATTTTTTTTTGAAATATGTAGAAGTATCCTTATGAACAATGACATAGAATTTAAAGAAAAAAATACTGTTGATAGCATGTATCAAAATTTTGGAAGCTATTCGTTATACGTTCTTCCTTTAAATGCTGAAATTGCAAAACAATTAATAGAACCAAAGCATGAATAATTTAGTGATTCGTTCAATTACGGGTCTACTATTTGGAACCGTTGTTATTGGATCCATTCTTTGGGGGCCTTACATACAAACTGCCACATTTTCAGTTTTTATGTTACTCGGGTTACTTGAATTTTACCGTTTATTTAAAAACCATTCTTTCCTAAAAATCAGTAACGAAATAGGCGTTTTAATTGGGGTATTTATTTTTACTTTATTGGTTGGTATTAGCATGAAAATACTGCCTATTTTATGCATTTCTTTTATATTCCCATTGTTTTTCACGCTGGTTTTATTCGAATTATGGAAAAAAGAAGCCAACCCAATTTTAAATATAGCATTATTGGTGTTTGGAATTATTTATGTTGTCATTCCATTTTATTTAGCCGTTGATTTAAACTTAAGAAATACATCATACATGCCTAGAGTTGTTGGAATGTTTCTACTCATTTGGACAAATGATACTTTTGCATATCTCACTGGTCGATTAATTGGCAAGACTAAATTATTCGAACGAATTTCACCTAATAAAACATGGGAAGGAACAATTGGCGGTGCCCTATTTACAGTGCTTTTTGCTTATATTATTGGACAATACATCAATGAAGGAGAAACATTTTTCTGGATGATTTCAGCACTTATTATAATACCAGGTGCGATATTTGGCGATTTATTAGAATCATTATTTAAAAGGAGTTTAAACATAAAAGACACTGGTAATATACTTCCAGGACATGGAGGCATACTAGATCGCTTTGACGCCGCATTATTCACCATTCCATTTTTCTATTGCTGGAATATGGTTGATTATTACTGGCTTTAATAATATAAAATTGTGCAAGTCCATCTTATTTATTAATTTCCCCCTATGAAATTACACAGAGAAGGATTTTCTATCTTACTAATATCCCTTTTTATATCGATTGCAATAGGTGTTATTAACTACCTATTATTTAGAAATGAATGCCTATGGCTATTCATTTCTATAGAAGCGATTAATGTAGTTATACTCATTTTAATTGTTCAATTTTTTAGAATTCCTAAGCGACATAAAGAATATGAGTCGGACCAAATAGTATGTCCTGCTGATGGAGAAGTAGTTGTTATTGAAGAAACAATAGAAACAGAATACTTTAACGACAAACGCATACAAATTTCCATATTCATGTCGCCATTGAATGTCCATGCTAATTATTACCCAATAAACGGAACCGTTTGCTATCAAAAATACCATCCTGGAAAATTTTTAGTGGCATGGCACCCAAAAAGTAGCACAGAGAATGAACGAACAACAATGGTGATAAAAACAGCTGATGGCACAGAAATATTAGTGCGACAAATCGCTGGAGCAATGGCTAGACGAATTTGTTACTACAATGAAATTGGGAGCGTGGCAAAACAGGGCGAAGAATTTGGCTTTATAAAATTCGGTTCAAGAATTGATGTCTTTTTACCTTTAAATACTTCACTTTCAATTGAAATTGGAGAAAAAGTTCAAGGAAAATTATCCATACTTGGAAAACTCAATAATTAATTAATATATTTACAAAAAATAAACGACCATGAAAAAACTACTTTTAATCTTAACATTAACCACATTTGTGGCTCCAATGGCAATGAATACCTATGCTGCGGCGAACGGTACTAAAATTGAATTAAATGATGATGACAAGAAGAAGAAGCGTAAGAAGAAAAAATCTTGTTGTGCAAGTGAAACTAAAGCTTGTGGTACGACCGAGCAAAAGTCTTGTTGTTCTAAGAAAGCAAATTAATTAGAAAACTTTAATAAAAAAAAAACCACCTTATAGGTGGTTTTTTTTTGTCAATTAGAATACATTTTAGCATATTCTGACTTATAATTCTCCATAATTTTCTTCCTTTTAAGTTTCAGTGTAGGCGTAATTTCACCAGCGGCGATCGCAAATTCTTTTTCCAGCAACACAAATTTCTTAATCTGTTCCCAGTTTCCATACTGTTTATTAAAATGACTTATTTCCTCATTAATACGATCGTTCACTACCGTTGATTGAGCAATATCAGCATTGGTTGCAGCGCTAAAATTTTGATCATTCTTTTCTCCCCATTCGCGAATGAAGGTAAAGTTTGGAACAATATAAGCAGCCGGAAATTTTTCGCCTTCGCCTACCACCATAATTTGTTCTATAAAGCGCGACTCTTTAAATTTATTTTCCATGGCTTGAGGGACAATATACTTACCTCCTGAAGTTTTAAAGATTTCTTTTTTCCGGTCCGTAATTTTTAAAAACTTACCTTCTTGAAAGGTGCCGATATCACCCGTATGGAACCAACCTTCCTCATCGAAAACCTCGCTCGTAGCTTCTTTATTTTCAAAATATCCCATCATTACATTTGGACCTTTTACTAAAATCTCCCCATCTTCGGCAATTTTAACTTCCACATTTTCAATGAGCTGACCAACGCAACCTATTCTGACACCTTTTACAAAACAATTAACAGATACAACCGGAGAAGTTTCAGACAAACCATACCCTTCAAGAATTGGAAGTCCAGCAGCAAAGAAAATACGTGCTAAACGAGGTTGCAGAGCAGCACTTCCAGATGCAATTGCCCTAACATTTCCTCCCAAAGCTTCCTGCCATTTTTTAAAAATCAACTTGCGAGCAATGCCTAATTTAATTTTGTACAAAGCACTTTTGTCCATGAAATCAAATTCTTCGGCTATACCAACTGCCCAAAAGAATAATTTTCGTTTGATCCCTGTAAGATCCTCGCCTTTCGCCATTATCTTATCGAATACTTTTTCAATTAAACGGGGCACGGCTGAAAAGACCTCAGGTTTCACTTCACGAATATTTTCCCCAATCGTCTCCATGGATTCAGCGAAATAAATAGAGCAACCTAAATACATGTATAAATAATGTAGCATTCGCTCATAAACGTGACATACAGGTAAGAAAGAAAGTACTTTCGACCCTTGTTTGGCCGGAATAGGTGCTATACAAGCTTGAACGTTAGATAATAAATTACTATGAGAAAGCATTACACCTTTTGGATTTCCAGTGGTGCCCGAGGTATAAATAATGGTCACTAAATCAGCGCCTAAGACCTCTGCCATTCGTGCAGTAACCTCACTTTCTTCCACTTTAGCCGCTTGTTCATGAATCGCTTTCCAATTTGTTGCCCCTTCAACTTGATCAAAAGTAAAAACCGAACTTAGTGAAGGCGTAGTGGAACGTATTTTTTCAACTTTATCAAACAATTCTTTATTAGAAACCACGATTAATTTCACAGAAGCATTATTGATAATAAAAGAATAATCAGATTCGGAACTGGTAGGATAAAGCGGTACAAGAATTGCCCCTATCTGTTGGACAGCAATGTCAAATACATTCCATTCCACCCTATTATTAGCAGATACGGATACTCTATCACCTTTTTGAATATTGATTGCAATTAGGCCCCTAGAGACCAGCATCACCTCATCAAGAAATTGTTGTGTTGAAGTTCCGATCCAATCACCTGCTATTTTCGTAGCAAACATAGTAGCACTCGGATAATTTTTTACTTGGTGATATGGAACATCAAAAAGTCGCTTGGCGTAAAACATAGGCTTAATTTATTAAGCGAATATAACCAAAAGATCATTAACTTGAATTCGCGAACTTAGATTATAAGAATAATATTCCAAATAAAGAAATGAGAATAATGCCGATAATATTCAATATTAGGCCAGCTTTCGCCATTTGTGCCATAGAAACAAAACCAGAAGAAAAAACAATAGCATTCGGCGGCGTTCCCATAGGAAGCATAAAGGCACAACTTGCCGCTAAGGTAAGAGGAATACATAGTTGTAGCATATCAAATCCAGCTGATTTTGCGAATGCAGCAACAATTGGAACACAAATAACGACCAAGGCTAAGTTAGATAATAATTCTGATGCGAAAATAGTTATAGCGACCATTACAACAATAATGACAAAGATCGATTCATTATTAAAGGATGCGAGTACATCCGTTAAAAGAGCTACAATCCCATTTACTTCTAACATTTTAGCAAGTGCTAATCCACCACCAAAGAGCAATAAAATTCCCCAAGGTAATTTTTCAGTATCCGACCAGTTTAATAGTGGCTTTTGCGATTTATTAGCTGGAATAATAAACAGTAAGACAGCGCCTAAAATAGCCACGTTTTCATCGTCGTATTTTACAGGTGTAAGATCATTGATTAAATCCTTAAAGACCCATAAAAGGACTACCCCACCAAATACTAAAATCACCCTAATTTGTTCCGTGGACCAAGGTTTTTTCACAATTTTAAAATCATGTAAATCCAGTCGTTCTTTACCCAACGACAAATAAAAATAAATGTAGGTTATGAAAAGCAATAACAAACTAATGGGCAAGGCAATTTTCATCCATTCAAAAAAGCCTATGGTAATCCCATAGTTTTGCTCTAAAATAGCAGCCATTTGCGCATTGGTTGGCGTACCGACAAGTGTTGCCATACCACCAATACTCGATGCATAAGCGATCGATAGCACTAAATAAAGACTAAACTTTGATTTTTGATGTGAAACTGGGAGTGCATGAATTACAGCCATTGCCATGGGAAGCATCATCAAGGCAGTTGCTGTATTTGAAATCCACATGCTAATTAATCCGGTACTAAAAATAAAACCAAGTAAAATTCTAGGTTTTGAATCCCCCACTATCGTTAATATTCCGTGAGCAATTTGTTCGTGCACCCGCCATTTTTCAAGACCTAAGGCCAAGATAAATCCACCCAAAAATAAATAAACGTTGCTATTACCGTAAGCACTTGCTAAATCAACAGGTTTAAGAATTCCTAATGGAATAGCTAGAACCAAAGGAAGAAGCGCTGTTAAATAAATGGGAATAATCTCTAAAATCCACAGAAAAACCATTAATCCACCGAGTGCAAGCGCATTCCAAAAAGCAGATTTTCCACCTGAGACAAACAATATGAAAAAGAAACCAATAAACCCAAATAAGGCAAAAATTGATTTCCACTTCATCCTATACTTTTACTGGTTTAAAGTATTTAAAGCATCAACAAAATAATCAGATTTAGTACCGATCTCAGTATGGATAGCTCTAAATGCTGCTTTACCTTTAGCCTTATTCATTTTACTTAATTGATCGTCTTGAAAATCAGCTACTTCTGTAATTAACTTTTCAGTTGCTTTCAGCTTATTCGGATCTGCAATTTGTATAAAATAACATTCGTCCACTATATCAAAGACCATTTCATTTAGCCCTTTTTTTAAAATTCTTTTATTTCCCATTTGTATTTTTTTTTATCAAAAGTAGTGAGTTTATTCTATCTTTTATTGTCCTTACTAAAGATATTTTTGTCTTGTTACGATTGAAAGCGTTGCCATGGCTACTATTGGGAGGGAAATACTTTTTTTATAAGGTAAAGAATATTGAAGTCCAGATAACTTTGGATTTGCTATTTCTAATGAGAAACATCTAGGACTTATATTACTTACAATAAAATATTATTTCCTCCTCAAAAACAATTTTCAATTACTGCCTCTTACATCAAAATTGAATACTAAATGCAAGAGGTGACAAGTAAATTATTTGGCCCAATTCTAAAGTGATAGATAGGTTTAGAGCTGATGTTATTACAAATTAATACAAGATCAACTCATTTTTTTTTCTTAACTTCATACCTACAATAAATTCTGCTGATGTTAAAGCGGCAGATAAAAAGACGAAGTTGTTTGATGAGAAAAAAGACGTAAATAGAAATAGCCATTAACTATGACTAAAGAAATAATTATTTTTGAAAACAGCCAAATCCGTAGGCATTACGATACAGAAAATGAGGTGTGGTATTTTTCATTGGTAGATATCGTTGGGGCATTGACAGATTCTGTGAACGCAACAGATTACCTAAAAAAAATGAGGAAGAGGGATGCTGAATTAAACAGCTACATAGGGACAAATTGTCCCCAGGTAGCCATGCTCACCAATGGTAAAAATCGTAAAACATTGGCTGGCAAGGTGGAACAAATTTTCAGGTTAATTCAATCCATTCCTTCACCAAAGGCAGAGCCCTTCAAACAATGGCTAGCCAAAGTCGGCTACGAGCGTTTACAAGAAATACAAGACCCCAGTTTAAGTATAGACAGAGCGCGTGATACCTGGAAAAACAAAGGACGCAGCGAAAAATGGATTCAACAACGTATGACGGGCCAAGAAACCCGAAATAAATTGACCGATTATTGGAAAGATAGCGGTGTTACAGAAAAAGATGAGTTTGCCTTATTGACCAATATTATACATCAGGAATGGACAGGGCTTACCGTAAAAAAACACAAAGAAATCAAAGGGTTGAAATCGCAGAATCTGCGAGATCACATGAGTGAAGCTGAATTGCTTTTCACTGCACTAGCAGAACTTTCAACACGTCAAATTGCTGAAACAAAAGATGCAAAAGGATTGACCGAGAATGCAAAAGCAAGTAAGAAAGGAGGGGGAATTGCCAAAAATGCCCGTAAAGAATTGGAAGCAAATACAGGAAAGAGTGTAGTAACAAGTGAAAACTTTTTGCCGCTTAAAAAGACTATAAATAAATCGAAAAAATAACAATTATTAATTTTTACGCATGCAACACTTCGATTTGCTTATGAGTGATTGGAGGAAACAGCATTTAATGATTGTTTTTAGGAATTCAACCGTGCTGTAAGCTTTCTGTAAATATTATAAAATTGAAAGCGTTGCCATGCAATAAGATTAAGTAATTTTACAGGTATGAATTATCCCATTATCCAACTCAGAAAAGCGAAAGATCATTCCGTATTGCGAAAACACCCTTGGGTATTTTCTGGCGCAATATTTACTGACACCAGTGCCATAAAAGACGGTGATATCGTTGCCGTTCACAACCATCGAAACGACTTTTTGGCCATTGGTCATTTTCAGCATGCAACCATCTCAGTTAGAATTCAAACCTTTACAAATGAATTGATTAACGAGCATTTTTTCACTGAAAAGCTTAAAAACGCCCTCCAGTTGCGCTATGATTTGGGGCTTGACAGCAAAGTGAATTCCATCTTTAGAATTTGTCATGGCGAAGGAGATGGATTGCCAGGATTAATCATAGATTACTACAACGGTGTTGCCGTTATTCAATGTCACTCGATAGGTATGTATCGTTGCATTGGGGATATTTCCATAGCGCTTCAAACCATACTGAAGGATAAACTAACAGCCATTTATTCCAAATCTTCCGATACGCTATCAAGTAAAAATGAGATCGAGGACGCCTATTTATTTGGAGCATGTGAGCTACCTCATCAAGCAATGGAAAACGGCGTTAATTACCAAATTGATTGGATCAATGGACAAAAAACAGGGTTTTTTATTGACCAAAGAGAAAATCGAGCGATCCTTGGTAGGTATGCAAAAGGGAAGAAGATCTTGAATGCTTTTTGCTATTCAGGTGGATTCAGTTTACAAGCATTGTATAAAGGAGCAAGCATTGTGCATTCCTTAGATAGTTCAAAAAAAGCAATCGCTTTAACCGAGGAGAATATCCTACTAAATACATTTAAAGGAAAGCATGCGTGTATTGTTGCAGACGCCATGGAATACCTAAAAGAAGTAGAAGAAGCGTACGATATTATCGTTATTGATCCGCCTGCATTTGCCAAGCACCGCGATAAGCGTCACCAAGCTATCCAAGGGTACAAGCGTTTGAATGCACATGTATTTAGACAAATAAAACCAGGCGGGATTATTTTTACATTTTCCTGCTCACAGGTTGTTGACAAACAACTTTTTACCAATACCATTATTGCAGCAGCGATTGAAGCAGGAAGAAACATTCGCATTTTAGAACAGTTACATCAACCAGCAGATCATCCGATCAGCGCTTTTCATCCAGAAGGTGAGTATTTAAAAGGCTTAATTTTACAAGTTGAATAATGCTAGATTTTAAGTACAAAACACTTTTAGGAGTCGCATTACCCATGATGGTATCGGGATTTATTCAATCGATCGTATTAATAACCGATGCATCGTTTATTAGTCGGTATTCGACGGATGCTTTTGATGCACTGGGAAACGGAGGCTTGATTTACATTACCCTTTACATGATGTTGGTTGGAATGAGTGATGGGTCTCAAATTATAATCGCACGAAGAATTGGTGAAAATCGAATTGATGCTATAGGGCGAATATTTGGAACGACCGTTTTTACCCTTTTAATGATAGGGACAATACTGTTTTTAGTGCTGCATTTTTTAATACCCGATTGGATTATTAGTTATTCAGCTAATAAAAATATAGCCTCACTCCAAGGAGAATTCCTAAACATCCGCTCCTTCTCCTTGTTTTTCGCAGTGATTACATTAAGTATCCAAGCGATGCTGATTGCCAAAGGAAAAACGGTGGTAGTATTAATCGCTGCACTCATTACAGCAAGTACAAATGTAATATTAGCGTATAGTCTAATATTCGGAAATTTTGGTTTGCCAAGAATGGGAATTGAAGGCGCTGCACTTGCTTCTACATTGGCGGAAGCTTGCAGCATGACTTTTCTAATTATTTACCTCTACTTCTCCATTGAACGGAGAGAATACCGTCTATTTTCCTATTTTTCGTTTCAGTGGAAATCATTCAAAGAATTACTAAAAGTAGGAAGTCCATTACTGATTCAAGGATTTGTTGCACTAGCCACTTGGACCTTGTTTTTTACTTGGATAGAGCAAAAAGGACATTTTGACCTAACCGTTTCGCAAAATATAAGGGCAATTTATTTTCTTGCCTTTGTGCCTATTTGGGGCTTTGCTGGCACAACAAAAACATATATTTCTCAATACATCGGAAGCGGCCAGTTTGACGCATTACCAATTATTCAACGCAGAATTCAACTGCTCACTTTTGGATTTCTACTCATTACATTTCATGGTGCCCTACTCTATCCCGAGGCCTTAATTCGCATGATCAATCCCGCAGAAATATATATTCAGAAAAGTGCTGGGATACTTAGATTAGTTTCTTGTTCCATCTTACTTTATGGATTAATTTCAGTTTATTTTCAAACCATTCACGGAAGCGGGAACACCTTAATATCCATGTTGATCGAAATTATTTCAGTTGTAAGTTATTCCATATTTAGTTACCTCTTCATTAAAGTATTTAATTGGGATATTTATTGGATTTGGACCGTGGAATATATTTATTTTAGTATTTTAGGAGGCTTGTCCTTGTTTTATTTAACCTTTTACAATT
>CANHOA010000003.1 GCA_947462255.1 Flavobacteriales bacterium
GCATAAGATGAACCTCCGCCACCACCGCCGTAACTACCACCGCCGCCGCCATAATATCCACCACCTCCGCCGCCGCCATATGTAGTTCCTCCATTTCCTCCTTGACCTAATCCCCCGGTCTGTCCCAATCCTCCTAAGTTGATTCCCCCAGCAGTTTGTGTGCCACCAAAACCTACGTAATTCGTTTGTTGATTACATTGATAACCATTTCCTCCTGTACCACCGCCACCGACACCTCCTGAATTTTGATTCGCTGAAAAACAGTTTGTTCCGCCACCGCCGCCGCCAGCAGCTACCACAACCCTATTAGCCAAAGCAACCCCTCCTATGCGGATATCAGTTGCCCCACCACCGCCTCTACCATAGGTGTTGTTCGCTCCATTTCCCCCTCCGTTAAAACCACCAATGTTAGATAAAGGCATCTGACCAACATAAATACTCAAAGCTTGTCCTGGGGTTACTGAGAGTGAACCTTGAACTCGGCCACCCAAGCCCCCAACGCCATATCCCGCTGTACCAGATCCACCCTGGGCACCCTCTGCGGTAAAGGAAAGGGACGTAACTCCTGTAGGAACAGTCCAGTTTTGAATACTCCCTGTATAACTGAATGTTTGTGTTCCTGGAGGTACGCTTGCCGCTCCGCCTTGGACATAATAAGTAGTAGTTTGATTTATAGTCGGAGTAGTATAGGTTGCATTTGTAGACAACTGATTGGTTCCATTTGAGTTGGCATACCAGGTGTAAGTGCTGCCACCGCTTGCAGTCAACGTGGTGCTACCTGAGTTGCATATAAGTAGGTTTCCCGAGACGGTTGGGGTATTCGCTGCTGAATTTACTACGATGGTAATTGATGCACAAGTAGGACTCCATTGGTTATTACTGAAATTGCGAACAAAATAGGTGGTGGTTGCGGTAGGAGAAACCGTTACCGAAGTGTTGGTTGAAAACTGACCAGAAGTACTACATGCGCCAGTAAACCAATAGGGCGTGCCCACTACCCCTTGGGCTGTTAAGGTCACACTTTGTCCAGGACAAATACTCGTACTTGTAGCGGTAATGCTTGAAGGTGCGCTGATCCCTCCCGAGCAATTGGTGGAAATATACCCCAAGTTTCTGGTGGAAATAGAGCCACAACTGCTAGAACAACAATTGCCAACATTTAAATAAAAAGCACCTGAAGATGGTGCTGTCCATGTCAAGTAAGAGCCAAGCCCACAATAATCGTCGTTAGCAGCCAAGGCCCCGCTGGTTGCACCAGTGGAGATGGTTAAATAAGTGTCGCCAGAATAATAAGCTGAGGGAGCGGTGGAGCAATAGGTGAAAATATAGGTACAGCCAGCTGTGGCATTCATGGTGTAATACCCTAAGGAATTGTGGGAAACATACTGCCAACTTGTTGTAGGTGAAATGGTGCCAAGAGGGTTGTTACAGAATGCCTGAGCGGATCCGGAATTGGAGATTAAAAAGCAACTATATAAAACAAAAATGAATTTTAGTAAATTGTGTTTCATAACTCAAAAAAGCGTCTCAAAAATATTTTTATAAATATACGGCGAAATGACGCAGAAATAAAAATAAAGTTGCTACAAAATTATTGATTCTTTGATAATTTACAATTACATAATACGCCAATAATCAGTCGCTTAATTCTAATGCGCCTCTTAAAGGGACTTGTATGTTATGAATGCTTAGGTGGTTTTATGAATAAGGCTTACATCTCAAATGTTTCCATAAATTTCGTGGTGAAATTCCCGGAATTAAAGGCTTTATTTTCCATTAGCTTTTGATGAAAAGGAATCGTTGTTTTTACGCCTTCAATTATATATTCATCCAAGGCTCTTTTCATTTTTAAAATGGCTTCTTCTCGAGTTTGAGCGACAACAATTAACTTTGAGATCATAGAGTCATAATGCGGCGGTATAGAATATCCCGCATAAACGTGAGTGTCAATTCTAACCCCGTGTCCCCCAGGCGAATGATACTGCAAGATTTTACCCGGACTTGGTCGGAAATCATTTAATGGGTCTTCGGCATTAATACGACATTGAATGGCGTGCATAATCGGAAGATAATTTTTACCTGATATTTTTTCGCCTGCAGCAATTTTAATTTGCTCCTTTATCAAATCAAAGTTAATAACCTCTTCAGTAATAGTATGTTCTACTTGAATCCTTGTGTTCATTTCCATAAAATAAAAATCCCTGTTTTTATCCACTAGAAATTCTACTGTTCCCACCCCTTCATATTTTACTGCTTTAGCTGCTTTGATTGCTGCTTTACCCATTCTATCCCGGAGTTCATCGGTCATAAATGGCGACGGAGTCTCCTCCACTAATTTTTGATGACGTCTCTGAATGGAACAATCTCTTTCAGACATGTGGCAGGCATTTCCATATTGATCTCCTGCGATTTGAATTTCAATATGGCGAGGTTCTTGAATAAATTTTTCCATGTAAATGCCATCGTTTCCGAAAGCTGCAGCTGCTTCCTGCCTAGCAGAATCCCATGCCGACTGCATTTCGTCAGGATTCCATACGATACGCATTCCTTTTCCACCGCCACCAGCGGTTGCTTTTAAGATAACCGGGTATTTAACTAATTCAGCATTTGACAAGGCTTCCTTGACATCTTTAATAAGACCTTTCGATCCAGGAATGCATGGGACTCCAGCTTTAATCATTGTGGCTTTTGCGGTTGCTTTATCACCCATTCCTGCTATTTGTTCGGGCAAAGCGCCTATAAATTTAATGCCGTGCTCTTGACAAACCCTTGAAAACTTTTCGTTTTCAGACAAGAAGCCATAGCCAGGATGAATAGCATCGGCGTTGGTTATTTCTGCTGCCGCAATAATATTTGGAATAGAAAGATAGGACTTTGCGCTCATTGGCGGGCCAATACAAACTGCTTCATCAGCGAAGCGAACAGGTAGGCTATCTTTGTCTGCGGTAGAGTATACTGCGACCGTCTTTATTCCCATTTCCTTGCAGGTACGAATAATTCGCATAGCAATTTCTCCCCTGTTAGCGATTAGTATTTTTTTAAACATCGGTCTAATTTTAACTGTTTATGGCTCTACTAAAAATAAAGGCTGGTCATATTCAACCGGAGACGAATCATCGACGAGAACCTTTACTATTTTCCCTGAAACCTCAGCTTCAATCTCATTAAACAATTTCATGGCTTCGATAATACAAATTTTATCTCCTTTTTGAATTACAGAGCCAACAGAAACAAAAGGATCTTTGTCAGGGCTAGTTGACCTATAAAAAGTCCCTATCATCGTAGATTTAACCGTTATTAAATTACTTGTGGCTTCATCATTAACAGGAACAGGTGCTGGTGTAGCTGATGATGGGACCGGGGCAACTGTTTGATTAATAATTGGTTGCGAATATACTGGTTGATAATTCGATGCTGCCATTTCATTATTGTTCTGTGTATTACCATCAATTGCAATAAAGAAGTCGTCACGTTCAATTTCGACTCTACCTACACCTGTTTTAGCAACAAGTTTTATTAACTCTCTTATTTCTTCTGTTGTCATGATTATGAATTAAAATTAATATTAAGAATTATATGCCCATTTTATTAAAATCGCTCCCCAAGTAAAACCGCCACCGAAAGCGCTTAGAATAATATTATCTCCTTTTTTTAATTGGCTTTCGTAGTCCCACAAGCAAAGTGGCAGTGTTGCCGCAGTAGTGTTGCCATATTTTTGGATATTAATCATCACTTTATCCGTTGAAAGCCCCATCCTGCTTGCTGTTGCGTCAATAATTCTCAAGTTTGCTTGATGAGGAACCAACCATGCCACGTCATCGCTACTGAGGTTGTTTTTCTCCATTATTTCCGCAGATACATCTGCCATTTTGGTTACTGCAAATTTAAATACTTGCAAGCCTTCTTGCTTCACGAAGTGCATCTTCTTTTCGACTGTTTCGAACGTTGAAGGGTTAGCAGACCCTCCGCCTGGTTGGATTAAAAACTCTCTCCCTGAACCATCTGTCCTAAGTATATGATCTTGAATCCCTAGACCTTCTTCATTTGGTTCTAGTAATACTACTCCCGCACCATCGCCAAAAATTACACAGGTTGTTCGATCAGTGTAGTCTACAATTGAAGACATTTTGTCTACCCCAACTACAAGGACTTTTTTATACCGTCCATTTTCAATAAATTGTGTTGCTGTTGTAAGGGCAAAAAGAAATCCGGAGCAAGCTGCTGATAAGTCAAACCCCCAAGCATTTGTCATTCCTAGTTTATCACACAATACATTTGCTGTACTTGGAAATAAATAATCTGGTGTAACGCTTGCTAATATAACCAACTCGATCTCCAGTGGATCAATATTTTTTTTTTGAAGCAATTTCATTACCGCCTGTGCGGCCATATCAGAAGAAGCACCATTTTTCATGATTCTTCGTTCCTTAATGCCTGTTCTAGTAGTAATCCACTCATCTGAAGTGTCAACCATTTTAGTAAGGTCTTCATTGCTCAAAACATCCTCTGGAAGATACCCTTGAACCCCTGTGATGGCGGCTGTAATTTTATTCATATTTTGTTAAATGCTCCGTTAATTTTTATTGCTAATCCTGATTTTGCCACATCAAATGAATGCATAATCATGTTTTTTACTGCTGTCTCATTTGAGATACCGTGGCCAATAATTACGTTTCCTTTTACGCCTAAAATCGGCGTGCCACCATAGTTTTCATAATTAAACCGATCAAAATACGCATCGTTTATTCCTCTTTGCTTTAGCAAGGAATAAATCCCTTCTGCTTCTTTTAATACGATGTTTCCTGTAAAACCATCACAAACAATCACTTCAGCCTTTCCGCTAAAGAGATCACGACCTTCAACATTACCAATAAAATTAAATTCATCTGAATCGGCGAACAGTTTATATGCGGCCTGAGTCAGTAAATTTCCTTTTGATTCCTCTTCTCCAATATTTAGAAGGGCAATTCGTGGATTTTCTATTCCGTAAACAATCTGTGAATAAAGAGCGCCTAATACAGCAAATTGGTATAGTACATCTGCCTTGCAGTCTGCATTCGAACCAACATCTAGTAAAATTGTTTTACTTCCATCAATTGCTGGAAGTGTTGAGGTAATACAAGGCCTAAAAATTCCGGCAACGGTATTTATTTTATATATGGCTCCAACGAGCATTGCTCCTGTATTTCCAGTGCTTGAAAAAGCATCTAGGTGTCCCTTTGCAAGCATTTCAAATCCAACTGCTATTGAGCTATTGGGCTTCTTCGAAAATACTCTAGCTGGATGATCGTGCATGGTTATAACATCCGGAGCATTAATGATTTCGAAATCGGTTGGCTGTGCGTTTTCATCACTTAAGGACGAAAGAATCTCCTCAGCATTACCAATTAGGATAATTTCCGCTTGGTCTCCTAGCAACTTTTTTGCAAGAATAGCGCCCTTAATATTGGCTACGGGAGCAAAGTCACCGCCTGAAATGTCGATACCGACCCTCATTAACATGGGGTATTAAGCCGCAACTTCTTTTTCTGCTACAACTCTACCTTTATAGTATAGTTTTCCTTCGTGCCAATGAGCATGATGAAAAAGGTGTGGTTGTCCAGTTGTTGGGCAAGTCGCTATGTTTTTAGCTACTGCATTTATATGCGTGCGCCTTTTATCCCTTCTTGTTTTTGATATTTTTCGTTTAGGATGTGCCATAATGTATTGTATTTATTTAATTCAAATTTTTTAATTTCGCCCATCTTGGGTCTTCTTTATCTTCTTTTATGTTTGATTCGTTTTTATCAAGCATGTATGCATTTAATATCGTTATCATTTCTTGATTACAAGAGCCTTCTTCATGAGTTGGATTCGACGAAAGGGCCATGACAAGCATTTCATAAATAGGTTGATAAGCATCTATTTCATAACTGTCGGGGTGCAAAACAACTAGGTTCTCATCTTCACTTTCCTCGGTTCCCAATTTATAAATTATCGAAAGTTCTGTGTTCACATTTACCTCTACTGGGTCATTACAACGACAACAAGCTTGTTGAACATCGCCGATTGCTGAAAAAAAAGCCAACATCATCGTTTCTTTTTTTTCTAACTCAAGTTGTATTTTCACCACTCCTTTTTCGAGCTGTAAATGTGTTAATTCTTCAAAGAACGTTTGTGTCACATCAAAACTATAATGATGAACTCCAAGCTTAATGCCTGCAAAAGGAACAACAAATTCGCTGCTTTTTTTCATATACAGTCATTCAAACAAGGGAACAAAGATAACACTTTTTATTTTAAACAAAAAAGGATTTTGCTTCGGGAATTATCTAGCGTTACTTTTATCCTTTTCTCCGATTGTAATCGGGAGCGCAAAAGCTGTTATCTCCCGTTCAAACTTTCGAGATTTATAAACGTCTATTGCAAGATATATTGCGCTTCTCATCGACTGAGCAGAAGCAATATATTGTCCTGCAATATCGAATGCGGTTCCGTGATCCGGAGATGTTCTAACTATGGGCAGTCCAGCCGTGAAATTTACACCTTCATCAAATGCCAATGCTTTAAATGCCGTAAGACCTTGGTCGTGATACATTGCTAAAACACCATCATATTTAGAGCGTTGATCAGATCCAAAAAAACCATCAGCAGCAAAAGGCCCATGTACTAAAATACCAGCGCTTTTAGCCATTGAAATCGCAGGATTAATTACCTCTTGCTCTTCCATTCCAATTTTTCCATTCTCACCAGCATGAGGATTCAGACCAAGAACAGCGATTGTAGGGCGTTGAATACCAAAGTCTTTTCGTAGTGACTTTTCAAACTCACTAATTTTAGCGAAAATTTTATCCTTGGTTAAGTTTTGAGCAATATCCTTAATCGGTACGTGAGATGTAACAAGTGCGACCTTAAGCAAGGGGGAAACCATAATCATAAGCGCTTCGGCCTGACCTGACATTTCGGCTAAATATTCCGTATGACCGGGAAAATTAAAGCCTGCATTTTGAATACTTTCTTTGGATATGGGGGCCGTTACTAAAACGTCGATTACTCCATTTGCCAAGTCTAATGCCGCTTTCTCTAAGGCTTGAATTGCGAGTTTTGCTGATTGCGCTGTCGGAACTCCTTCCTTTATTTCCACCTCCTGATCCGAACAATTTATTAGATTAATTTTCTTCCCTTCTATTTGATCAGGCGTAGCGCAAACCTTATAAGAAAAATCATGCGCTTCGAGCTTGTTTTTGCTGTTAAGTATTGCCTTAGCAATGCCATAAATAACCGGTGTAAATTCCTCCAATACGCGCGAATCTTTTAGCGCTTTAACGATTATTTCAGGTCCTATTCCGTTAACATCTCCTATCGAAATGCCTACTTTTATTTGCTGAATTTTATTCGGTGCTTTTTCCATTAATTTAGTAGTTTTTTAAAAAGGCATAGAGTAAGCGAACACCATAGCCCGTTGCTGATACTCCTTTATAATTTTCTTTTGCATCAAGCCAAGTTGGTCCTGCTACGTCCATGTGAATATATGGCGCTTTTACAAACGTTTCTAAAAACTTCCCTGCCGAAATCATTCCGCCATTTGGCCCTCCAACATTCTTCAAGTCGGCTATTTTAGATTTCATGTCATTTTTATATTCTTCCCAAAAAGGAAAGCGAACTACTCGTTCATGCATTTCATTTCCAGCCTTTTCAAGTTTGGTAAATGCCTCGTCTTTCGCATTACCCATCACAATGGCAGCATGGGTGCCAATTGCTCGAACGGCAGCGCCGGTTAAAGTTGCTGCATCAATAACTAATTCCGGTTTAAATTTTTCAGCATACGAAAGAGCATCTGCAAGAATCATTCTTCCTTCGGCATCCGTATTTAACACCTCCACAGTAGTGCCATTATACATGGTAATCACATCTCCGGGAGTATAAGCATTCATTCCTGGTCGATTATCTGTTGCGGGAACAAGCGCAATAATATGTAGTTTAAGTTCTTGTTTTGCTGCCAAATGGATTGCGCCAATAACGGCTGCCGCTCCTGCCATATCGCTTTTCATCGTATCCATTCCTCCCGGCGTTGGCTTAAGGCTAAGTCCGCCAGTGTCGTACACTACGCCCTTACCTATTAGCACTATTGGCTTTTTGTTTTTGTGCCCTTTCGGTTTGTATTCGGCAATCGTAAAAGTGGGCGGATCTATAGAACCCTTATTTACAGAAAGAAGCCCTCCCATTTTTAATGCTTCAATCTTCGCTTTTTCTAATATATCAACACTAATATTGTTGGGAGTCAATAGCGTGCTTATTTCGTTAGCAAACTGTTCTGCTGTTAAGTGAGATAATGGCAGATTTACCATGTCCCTTGCCCAAAATACTGAGGCGGTGGTGTTACTAAGCTCCTCGATGGAAGCAGTGGAAATGTGTGATGGAAAATAAACACGGTTAAAGGTGTTAGGCGGTGTCGGTTTTGTTGTAAAAAATCGATCAAACCGATAAGAAGAAAGCATTATCCCCTCGAGTATTGGCAATAAACAATTCTCTTTCCCTTCAATTTCAGCGTCCTGTGTTTTATCTTTTAAAAATTCAAATAGAGTAAACCCCATGATTCTAAAATCTTCAACTGACATCCCATTTTCCTTGACTAAAATCTGAATCCCCTCTTCATTTTTAGAAAATGTCCAAGAAGCTTTTCCCGACGCTAACTCTGTTGCTAAATACTGCGTTTCCTTATTAAGCTTCTCTTTTGAACCAATTTTTTGAACCAAAATTTTCGTTTTGGAGCCGGTTTTCGCGTTGTTTTTTTTTAATTCCACTTTTATCCAAATTAGGCCTCAAAGTTAAGTAACATTCTGGTCAAAGGGGAAAAAAGTTAAGCTCTTTGTCTTTTTTAAAAAGTTTTCAGTTAAAACCGAAACAGGGTAACGGTGCAATTCGTTAATCGGGACACTTAAAACCCCTTGTTTTAACGCCTCTTTTTTCTTCTCTGATTTTAAATAAATAAAGAATGTTTTGATACGCTGATGAGAGAGTATATGGGTAATTTCCGATGAGCAATAAAGTGTTTTTCCTTTGCATGATTGTATGTAATCCATTTGCTTTTTAGCATCGTCAAATTCTTCTAGCGGAAATTCATATAGCCCTTGCCAAATGTCTTTTCCTTCCCGTTTTTGAATAGTAGTTTTATCATCCTCCAAAAAAACCTTGTAAACGAAAAAGCGCTGTTTCGACGCATTCTTTTTTTTCTTTACCGGCCGCTGACTAATTGTTCCGTTTACTCTAGATAAGCAGGTGCCGTTGAGCACACAATTATTACAATCTGGCTTTTGGGGCGTGCAGTGCAAGGCGCCGAATTCCATTATAGCTTGATTGAAAGTATCTGGATTTACTTTGTCTAAAACCTCATCTGCTAAGAATCGAAAAGCCTTTTTTCCTGTGCCAGAATCAATTGGTGTATCAATGTCAAAAAGGCGGCTTAAAACACGGTAAACATTTCCATCAACAACCGCTACGGGCTCTTTAAACGAAAAAGATGCTATTGCGGCTGCCGTATATTCTCCTATACCCTTAAGTTTTAGTAAGTCATTGTAGTTAGTAGGAAAACAACCATCATACTGTTCATTTATAACCCTTGCTGTCATCAACATGTTTCTCGCACGAGAATAATAGCCAAGCCCTTGCCACAGATTAAGTACTTCATCTTCATTTGCAAATGCTAATGATTGTATTGTTGGGTAAGCAGCGATAAACTTCCAATAATAAGGAAGGCCTTGTTGAACGCGGGTTTGCTGCAATATGATTTCACTCAACCAAATTTTATAAGGGTTTTTTGTTTTTCGCCACGGTAAATCACGTTTATTTATCAAATACCATGAAATTAATTCTTGTCGATTTAGCCCCATTTACTTTTTTTTTTTTTGAAAGTATGCTTTGAATAAATAACTAATCTATTTTTGCACCACGAAATTACTAAATGTGAAATTTAAAAATCAATTATTATTATGACTAAAGCTGATATTGTGGCTGACATTGCTACAGAAACGGGCCTAGAAAAAACCGAAGTATTAAGAGCGGTTGAGGCGTTTATGGGAACCATTAAAACATCATTAACACGAGGAAACAACGTTTATTTAAGGGGGTTTGGGAGTTTTATAGTTAAAGAAAGAGCACAGAAAACTGGGCGAAATATTTCAAAGAAAACGACTATAATTATCCCGGCTCACAACATTCCTTCTTTCAAGCCTTCGAAAACATTTGTTGAAAGTGTTAAGAAAGACGTCAAGGTAAGGTGATCTCTCTTTGGAAATAAAAAAAAAATATGCTATCTTTGCACACCTGTTTTTGAACAGGTGTATTTAGCACAGAAAATTTAATCAACGAGATAAACTTTAATATATGCCAAGCGGTAAGAAAAGAAAGAGACATAAAATGGCTACGCACAAGCGTAAAAAAAGATTAAGAAAAAATCGCCATAAAAAGAAAAAATAAGCTTGCCTTTTAACTAATTAAAGCTCAATGTAAGAACATTGGGCTTTAATTGTTTTACATAAAAATATTGACGTGGGCTTAGAACTAGTAGTAGACGCAAGGACCAACGGGGTTTGGTTGGCATTGCTTCGAGATGGTAAATTAATAGAACTTCATGAGGAGCGAGGGAATTCAGACTTTGCTGTTGGGGATGTCTATTTAGGAAAAATTCGCCGACTATCTCCAAGTTTAAATGCCGCATTCGTTGATGTTGGGCATGATAAAGACGCTTTTTTACATTACCTCGACCTTGGTCATCAATTTAATTCATTAAATAAATTTACAAAGGACACTATGCGTAATAAGCAAAGTGTGCATGATTTAGTAAATTTTAAATTAGAAAAAGATTTGGAAAAGGCGGGTAAAATCGACGCTGTTCTATCTTCTTCTCAGTCTATTTTGGTGCAAATTGCAAAAGAGCCTATCTCGACAAAAGGCCCTAGGCTTTCCTCTGAAATCACCTTGGCTGGTCGTTACTTAGTCCTTGCTCCTTTTTCAAATAAAATATCCATTTCTCAAAAAATTAAAGAGCCGGAAGAGCGGAAACGCTTAAAAGAATTAATGGAGCGCATTCTTCCAAAAAACTTCGGTGTT
This sequence comes from Flavobacteriales bacterium, assembly GCA_947462255.1. GTDB lineage: Bacteria > Bacteroidota > Bacteroidia > Flavobacteriales_D > Crocinitomicaceae > UBA952. The sequence goes on from CANHOA010000003.1 coordinate 11,089, forward strand.
ATTATCCGAACAGTTGCTGAAAACAGGCATACAGAAGACTTGGAACAAGACTTAAATGATCTTTTGAGTAAGTGGAAAAAAATACACGAAAATACACGAGGTGCTGAGGCGCCAAAACGAGTTTTGGGCGAATTAAATACTACTACTTCAATTCTTCGAGATTTGCTTAATGGGGATTTTACCAGTATACACGTGAATGACCCGGCTATGTTTACAGAAATGAAAACCTATATAATGGGTATTTCGCCTGGAAAAGAGCAGATTCTTAAATTATACGATTCAAAAATTCCAATCTTTGAAAAGTTTGGAATTAATAAGCAAATTAAAACCCTTTTTGGTAAAAAGGTTCCTATGCAAAGTGGTGGTTATTTAATCATCGAACACACTGAGGCGATGCATGTCATCGATGTTAACAGCGGAAATAGAAAAGGGGCTACTGGCCAAGAAAATAATGCCTTAACAACAAATCTTGAGGCTGCAGAAGAAGTAGCTCGAGTGCTCCAGCTCAGAGATATGGGGGGGATTATTTGTATAGATTTCATCGACATGCACGAAAAAGAGAACAATCGAGTTCTTTTTGAAAAGATGAAGGAGTTTATGCGATCGGATCGTGCAAAACACAATATAATTCCGCCTTCAAAATTTGGGATTATAGAAATCACTCGTCAGCGCGTTCGGCCTCAAACCGAAATAAAAACAACAGAGTCTTGCCCTACATGTGGCGGCACTGGAGAAATACAGGCAAGCATTTTATTTGCAGAAGAAATCGAGGCTAATTTAAGCTTTCTACTTCTAGACCGAAAAATAAGCGGTGCATCTCTTCAGGTTCACCCATACTTGGAAGGATTTTTCAAAAAGGGTGGTTTTCTGCGATCCAAACAGTGGGCATGGTATTTTAAATTTAAAAAGTGGGTTCCTATCGTTGGGGTTAGCTCTTTAAACTTATTGGATTATGGCTTCTTTGATAAAGAAAACGAAGAAATTCCATTGTAAATGCCTACCTATTCCGCCTTATTTTTGTCGGAAAAAAGTAAGTTAGAGCGCTATTGTGCTTACGAAGATCGGTGCAGCCACCAAATTCAAAAAAAACTTTCTGTTAGTTTATTATCAGACAAAGAAAAAGAGACTATAATCGTCGGCTTGCTGCAAGATAAATTTCTAGATGACGCTCGATTTGCTAGCGCTTATGTTAGCGGAAAATCGCGCATTAAAAAATGGGGGGTATATAAAATTCGCAAGGGATTATTGTCTTATCAAATTGAAAAATCAATAATTGAAACGGCGTTAAAAGAGCTTGATTCGAACGAATACTTAATGAATTTAAAACGCTTGATGGAGAAAAAAATGGCATTATTACATGCTGTGAAAAATCCTTATGAGAAGAAAGTGAAAATTATTCGCTTTTTAACAAGCAAGGGTTACTCTTTATCCGACATCTACCAAACGGGGGTTGAAGAGGATTAGTCAATCCGTTTCACCATAACGACATCGTCTGACTTAAAAATTTGAATGCATCCTAATTTCATAAGGTTTTTTGTAGTCGAATCCCAAGCTTTATTGCTCATTTCAACTTTTGACCGCACTGCTGTGATGGCCTGTATTTTTTCGGTATTAAACGTTGCCAATACTTGTTTTTCCTCGTCGGTGAACGTAATGATTTGCGCATTGTTTTCTGCCCTCATTTGAGGAAAGAACAATACTTCTTGAATCGATGGATTATTGGTTAGCAGCATAACAAAGCGGTCAATACCAATTCCCATTCCAGATGTAGGAGGCATTCCATATTCAAGGGCGCGTAAAAAATCCTGGTCAATAAACATGGCTTCATCATCCCCTTTTTCTGATAATGCCATTTGCTCTTCGAAGCGTTCCCTTTGATCAATGGGGTCGTTTAATTCGGAGTATGCATTCGCGATTTCTTTCCCATTAATCATTAACTCAAAACGTTCCGTTAATTCTGGATTATCTCTATGCTTTTTGCATAGTGGTGACATTTCAATTGGATAATCCGTGATGAATACTGGCTGAATATAATTCCCTTCACATTTTTCGCCAAACAACTCATCAATTAGCTTTCCTTTTCCCATTGATGGGTCAGTGGAAATTCCATTTAATGCGCAAGCATCCCTTAATTCCTTTTCGTTTTTCCCCTCAATATCAAAGCCTGTAAATTCAATAATGGCTTCCCGCATTGTTGTTCTTTTAAAAGGTGCTTTGAGGGAAATTATATTTTCTCCCACCACGATCTCTGTTGTTCCGCAGACATCCATGGCAGCACGCTCGATCATTTTTTCCGTAAAATCCATCATCCAATTGTAGTCTTTAAAAGCCACATAAATTTCCAGCATCGTGAATTCCGTATTATGAGTGCGATCAAGTCCTTCGTTTCTAAAGTCTTTAGCAAATTCAAACACACCATCAAAACCACCAACAATTAGCCTTTTCAAGTATAGTTCGTTGGCTATTCTTAAATAAAGAGGCATGTCTAAGGCATTGTGATGCGTAATAAAAGGTCTTGCCGCTGCACCACCAGGAATTGGTTGAAGAATTGGCGTTTCTACTTCAAGGTAATTATATTCCTCGAAAAATCGGCGCATTGAAGAAATCGTTTTTGATCGTTTAATAAAGGTGTTTTTAACTTCCGGATTCACCAACAAATCAACATAGCGTTGACGGAAACGTAATTCTGGGTCTGTAAAAGCATCGTGAATGCGTCCGTCTGCGTCCGTTTTAGGAAAAGGAAGAGGCTTTAGGGCCTTGCTTAAAAGCACTAATTCTTTAACATGAACACTTGATTCTCCTACCTGGGTTGTAAATAAAACTCCTTTAATCCCGATTATATCGCCTAGGTCTAAGTATCGCTTAAACAAATCGTTGTAAAGCGACTTGTCTTCATTGGGGCATAATTCGTCTCTATTAATATAAAGTTGTATTCTTCCCTTCGCGTCTTGTAGTTCTGCAAATGAAGCTTTTCCCATAATTCGCTGACTCATCATTCGGCCAGCCAAGCAAACCTGCTTTCCTTCTTCGAAATGTTGTTTAATATCCTCCGTATAATCCGTAACCGGGTAAAGTTCAGCTGGGAAAGGATTAATTCCCATTTCGATGATTTTCGATAAGGACTCCCGACGTTGTGCTTCTTGTTCGGAAAGGATTTGATTACTCATAATTTAAAATAATTAGGGCTTTATAGCCTGTAAATTAACATGCCAATTGTAAAATAAATAAATAAGCCAACCACGTCATTTAGTGTGGTAATAAATGGTCCCGTAGCAATCGCGGGGTCTATTTTGTATCGGTTTAAAACAAGCGGAATCATTGTTCCAATGATTGATGCAAACACAATTACAGTAAGCAAAGATATACTAACCACCATGCCTAGTTTGACATCGCCAAAGATAAGTGCAAAACAAAAAATAATCGAAGAAAGTAAAAGGCCATTCAGTAGACCTATAAGCGACTCTTTAAGTATTCTCCTAAGTGCGCCCCCCATTAATTTGTTGCCTCTAGCTAGTGATTGTACAACGATTGCAGACGACTGCACACCAACATTTCCGCCCATTGCTGTAATTAAAGGAATGAAAAAAGCTAGGGCTGGAATTTTTGTAATTCCTCCTTCAAAACCAGATAAAACACGTGCGCCGAAAACACCGCCAATTAGTCCGATGAATAGCCAAGGTAAACGCCGAGCCGAAATTTTCCAGATGCTAGCGTCATTTTCTAGGGGCTCAGAAATACCGGTTGCAAACTGGAAATCGCTATCTGCACCCTCTTTAATATAATCCACAACATCATCTAGCGTAATTCTTCCCACTAACTTTTTCTGATAATCGACAACAGGAACAGAAACTAAATCATATTTTTCCATAACATCAGCAACCTCTTCAATGCTATCACTTGTTTTAACGGAGATGATATTTTTAAACTGATAAAGATCTTCTATTGTAGTCTTAGCGCCCGCGAATAAAAGTCGTTTTAATGATAAGACACCTACCAATTGATCGGCGCTATTAACCACAAAAATATTATATACTTTTTCCACGTCTTCAGCCTGCTTTCGCAATTCAAGGAGCGCTTTATTAACTGGCCAGTCAACATGAGCTTGAAAAAACTCTTTTTGCATTAATCCTCCTGCTGTGTTTTCGTTATAATTTAATAAATCTACAATGTCTTCCGCCGCATCATCATCGTCCATTTGAGAGATTACCTCTTGAATTTGCGCTTGAGACAACTCCCCTAAAATATCGGCAGCATCATCTGAATCTAAGTTTTCTAATTGGCCCGCTATTTCTTTTGTGGACAATGACGCAATAAATCGATCCCTTACTTCCTCGTCAAGCTCCATTAAAATGTCAGCCTGTGTCTCTTCGTCTACTAAAAAATAAATGTATTTCGCTTCGTCATTGGTTAATTTATCTAAGACATCTGCGACATCTGCGTAGTGCATGTCTAGTACGTTGGTCACTAACCAAGACTCATCTTGTTCCGCAATTTTGTTGCGAACGGTAAGTAGAAAATCTTTTGTTAGTTCAAAGCGCATAAGGCCTAAAAATTAATTTAACGCAAAGGTAGGGAAAGCGTTTTTTATAAAAAAGAATCGGCTCGACTTGGTTTTAATCGTGGCAAAGCCCTTGAACAAGATGAAATAAATCATGGGATTCCTCCATTTTTTTGATTAACACCTTATCCTTTGCTCCTTTTTTAACGAGGGTATTAATCTCTGCACATTTGTTTTCTAACTTTAAAAGCCCTTCATGAACACCTTCGGTTTTAAGTGATTTCGGGGGATTTGAACCCGTAAGCAAAATTGCTTTTGCTAAAAACTCTCCACTTCTTGCACGAATCGGAGATAAATCACCGTTTTCTGAGGGATGAAATGTTTGAGCCATAACCTTGTGAAAATCCTTCATTGCCGGCCAATTATCTTTTTCTAATTCGATTAATAATGAATCTCCTATCGCAACATTATATTTTGTTGAAACAATGCCCCAATCAATCAAAGACCAAACGGCATTGAGATAATCCATACGTTTGTTTTGATAATTTAAATAATAGGCATGTTCCCATACATCTATTGCAACAATGGGTATTCCACGCTCAGTTACAACATCCATAATGGGGTTGTCTTGATTCGAGGTGCTTGTAACCATTAATTTTTTTTCTGGACTAAGGACCAACCATGCCCAGCCGGATCCAAAACGACTAGACGCAGCATTTAAAAGCACTTTTTTTAAGCTGTCTATTGATTTAAAATCGTTCGTTATGGCGGTAGATAACTCTTGTGATATTTCGCTATGGGCTACCGGCGGCGCCAAAATTTCCCAGAACAAGGTGTGATTATAGTGCCCTCCGGCATTGTTTCTAACGACATCAGAACGAAATCCAGCATAAAACAGTAAATCCATAAGTGATTGCGACTCCATTCGAGTGCCAACGATTGCCTTATTTAGATTGTTTACATACGCTTGGTGATGTTTTGAATGATGAATTTCCATCGTTAATGCATCAATTTGAGGGGCATATGACGTGTAATCGTATGTTAATTTCGGTAAAGAAAAGGGTTGTGAAAACAACTTGGTAGCCAAAAAAAATATACTTAGGCAAAAGAGGATTTTTTTCATTGTAGATAATTTAGCTCAAAAGTACTCAATATAGGAAAAATTCAGCAGGAAAAGATAAACTAAATAGGGATTCAAGATTAAATATGTTGTTATTCTTGTTACTTTTGAACTCCTAATATCGTGAAAATGCCTCAGAAGTATCCTGAATATCCGGGTTTAAATTTACCGAAAATTGCCGCTGAAATATTAAAAGTATGGGAAGAGCAACACGTATTTGAAGCATCTGTTACCAATCGCGATAAGTGTCCATCGTTTGTTTTTTATGAAGGCCCTCCCTCAGCAAATGGACTGCCTGGCATACACCATGTAATGGGGAGAACAATAAAAGATATTTTTTGTCGATACAAAACGCTCAAAGGTTACCAAGTAAAAAGGAAAGCTGGATGGGATACTCATGGCTTGCCTGTAGAACTTGGTGTTGAAAAAGAATTAGGGATAACAAAAGAAGACATTGGGACAAAAATAAGCGTAGACGAGTACAACCAAGCATGTAAAAAGGCGGTGATGCGCTACACCGATATTTGGAATGATCTTACGACCAAGATGGGGTATTGGGTTGATAAAGAAAATCCTTATGTGACCTACGAAACAAAATATATGGAGTCGGTATGGTGGCTAATTGGCGAGCTTTATAAAAAAGACCTGATGTACAAGGGTTACACCATACAGCCTTATTCTCCAAAAGCAGGAACGGGGCTTTCTTCGCACGAAATAAACCAGCCGGGATGTTATAAAGAAGTTAAGGACACTTCTGTTGTTGCAATGTTTCGAATGAATGCTAATCAAAAACATGCATTTAGTTCAGCGGCGGAGCAGTATGGCGAAGCATTTCTTTTAGCATGGACCACAACCCCTTGGACTTTGCCTTCGAATACCGCACTTACGGTTGGTGAAAATATTGAATACACCTTAGTCGCCACATATAATCAATATACATTTAAACCGATTGCAGTTGTTCTTGCTAAAAAACTAATTGCTTATCAGTTTGGGAAAGGATTTCATTCGGTTCAAACTAAAACAGAACTTGATGCCTATGCTGTTGGGGATAAATCAATTCCCTTTCTTGTATTGGATAATTGTTTCGGTAAAGCCTTGGTCGGAATAAAATATGAACAATTGTTGCCTTATTGTCTGCCGGCAGAAAATCCAGAAGCAGCATTTCAAGTTATTTCAGGCGACTTTGTAACTACTGAAGACGGAACAGGGATTGTTCATACTGCGCCAACCTTTGGGGCAGACGATGCCCGTGTTGCTGCTGAACACAATATCCCAGCGATGCTTGTAAAAGATGATAATGGTGGGTTGGTTCCTTTGGTCGATTTACAAGGTAGGTTTCGGAAGGAAGTAAGCGATTACGCTGGAATGTATGTTAAAAATGAGTATTATGAGGCGTCAGAAGTTCCTGAACGATCCGTTGACGTGCTAATTGCAATCAAGCTTAAAGAAGACAATAAAGCCTTTAAGGTTGAAAAATACGAACACAGTTATCCGCACTGCTGGAGAACCGATAAACCAATTCTATATTACCCACTCGATTCCTGGTTCATTCGTGTTAGTGGGCAAAAAGAGACGATGGTAGCACTAAACAATACCATCAATTGGAACCCAACATCAACTGGCCAAGGTCGTTTTGGAAAATGGCTGGAAAATGCAAACGATTGGAATCTTTCTAGGTCGAGATATTGGGGAATCCCCATTCCAATTTGGGCAACAGAAGACGGAAAAGAAAAGCGTTGTATTTCCTCTCTAATGGAACTCAAGGAAGCTTGTAATCATGCCGTTTCTGCTGGTGTAATGAAAATTAATCCCTTAGCCAATTTCAAGGAAAATGACATGTCTGCTGAAAACTATAACCAAATTGATCTTCATAAGCACCACGTTGACAAGATAATATTAGCTTCCAAAAATGGGGAGCCAATGAAAAGAGAGCTGGATCTTATTGATGTTTGGTTTGATTCTGGGGCGATGCCCTATGCACAATGGCATTATCCCTTTGAGAACAAGGAACTTATTGATAATAACGAAGCGTTTCCCGCAGATTTTATTGCTGAAGGAGTTGATCAAACGCGCGGATGGTTTTATACCCTTCATGCTATTTCAACCTTAGTTTTCGGAAGCGTTGCCTATAAAAACGTGCTTTCGAATGGCTTGGTTTTAGATAAAAATGGCTTAAAAATGTCTAAGCGTCTGGGCAATGGGATTGATCCGTTTGAAACGTTAGAAAAATATGGTCCTGATGCGACAAGGTGGTATATGATCACCAATGCACAACCTTGGGACAATCTAAAATTTGATGCGGAAGGAATCGTTGAAGTACAGCGAAAATTTTTTGGAACCCTTTATAACACCTATTCTTTCTTTGCATTATATGCAAATATTGACGGCTTTAGATTTGACGGCCCGACTATACCAGTAGCAGATCGGCCGGAAATTGATCGTTGGATTATTTCTAAACTCAACAGCTTAATACAAGACATTAATGAAGCCTACGACGCCTATGAACCAACTAAGGCGGGAAGGCTAGTGCAGGATTTTGTTACCGATCAATTATCAAACTGGTATGTTCGACTCTGTAGAAGGCGGTTTTGGAAAAATGATGATGCAGCGGATAAGAGCTCAGCATACCAAACACTTTATACTTGTCTTGAACAAGTGGCGATAATCAGCTCGCCAATTGCTCCTTTTTTTATGGATCAATTGTTTATGGACCTCAATCGCATAACCTCAAAAAGCCCTTTTAATTCAGTTCACCATTGTTCCTTCCCTACACTTAACGAAAATGAGTTAGATCGAGCATTGGAAAGTAGAATGACCATAGCACAACGGCTAAGTTCACTAGCGCTTGGGCTTCGCAAAAAAGAAAAAATTCGGGTGAGACAGCCCCTTGCTCAGTTATTGGTGCCCGCACTCAGTTCCGAATTCTCTCAAAGCGTTAGAGAAATACAAGATTTAATCCTATCTGAAGTAAACATTAAATCCCTCAGGTTAATCGAAGATGATGGGACGATGCTGGTGAAAAATATAAAGCCTAATTTTAAATCCATTGGTAAAAAATATGGTGCTCAAATGAAAGGGATTTCGTCCCTTGTTGCTGGTTTTAGTCAAGAAATAATTCGACAAATAGAGCAAGAAGGGCATTGGGTATGCACTGTAGATGATGTAGAGGTAACTTTAGAATTGGCAGACTTTGAAATTAGTGCAAAAGACATTCCTGGTTGGTTGGTCGCGAACGATGGAGAATTAACCGTAGCGCTTGATATTACGATTACAGAAGAACTTAGGGCAGAAGGTATCGCACGCGAATTTGTTAACCGTATTCAAAACATTAGAAAAGAAAAACAATTTGATGTCACCGATCGAATACGCATTAACTATTCCTCTAGCCCTGCCATTGAGCGCGCAATTGAAGCGAACCAATCCTATATTTGTGCCGAGGTACTTGCTGACGAACTTGTGTTAGCGACACAATTTGCTTCGCAAATACTTATTGATATTGACGAATCTGGTGATACAAAAGTTGATCTTCAACTCGTTACTAAATAAAAATTTTATGAAACAAAACAAATGGTATTTTGACAATGAGCCCATTCAAACATCAGAAGGGGCGTATGTTGAATGGCAAAACCATAAATTCTTTCAAATCGTTTTCAATGGCAAGACTTTTCACGGCGAAATTCAAGAAGAAAAGTCCGAGGAAAGGCGCTTGCTAATAAAAATTAACCATCGCATCTTTTCTGTTCGGAGAAAACATGAACTAGATGACCTCATCACAGCGCTTGGCCTTGATAAAATAAAAACCAAGAAAATTAAAGAATTTAAGTCCCCTATGCCCGGCCGTGTGATTGCAATTCAAGTTAAACCCGGACAAGAAGTTAATGCCGGAGATGCTTTGCTTTCGCTTGAAGCAATGAAAATGGAAAACACCTTAAAGTCAGAAGGACAAGGAATTGTTAAACAGGTTTTTATTAACGAAGGTTCCGTGGTAGAAAAGGGCGCTATCCTTATTGAATTTGAATAGTCTTATTTAATATTCGCTTAACATTAAAGCCATAACTTTAAAAAAATCAAAGCGCAGCGTAAATTATGAAAATAGTAAACCGAGAATTAAGCTGGTTATCGTTTAACGAACGAGTTTTGCAAGAGGCGCTAGACGAAAAAGTCCCCCTAATTGAGCGCATCCGTTTCCTTGGGATTTATTCCAACAACATGGACGAATTTTACCGTGTTCGCGTGGCTAATATTCGAAGAATGCTCAGTTTTCGAAAACCGAAAATGGCAGGTTTCAACGGGAACGCCGAGGAATTATATAAAGAAATACGACGAGTTGTCTTAAAACAACAAGAAAAATTTGAGTTTGCCTACCAAGAAATTTTAGCGGGATTGAAACTTGTTGGAATATTGCAACTAAATGAAAAAACCGTCACAGAGATTCAAAAAAAGGAGCTAGCAAGTTATTTTCACAAGGAACTTAAGCACGCAATATTCCCTATAATGCTTAATAAAAAAGATGCCTTTCCTCGATTGCGTGATTATGCGATTTACCTTGCCGTAAAAATCAACTTAAAAGGATCCTCTTCACGTTATTCCCTGATTCAAGTCCCCTCGGCCTTATCCCGTTTTTATACCATGAAGGAAGATGACTGCCAATACGTCCTCATTCAAGATGATATTATTCGTCTACACTTACATGAAATTTTCGCCATCTACAATTTCACTTCTATTGAAGCGTATACCTTTAAATTTACTAGAGATGCTGAATTAGACCTTGATGACGATCTTTCCCTTTCATTTTTTGAAAAAGTTGAAAAGGGCATTAAGCAGCGGAAAAAAGGTGCGCCTGTTCGCTTTGTTTACGATGAAACGATGCCCAAAGATTTATTGGAGTACCTACTAAAAGCATTGGGATTAACGCGAGGAATCAATACAATTCCTGGTGGACGCTACCATAACTTTAAAGACTTTATCAATTATCCTGCGTTTGATTTACCCGCCTTACAGTATCCAAAGCAACCGCCCTGCGAACATCCTTTAATGGAAAACGCCCATAGTTTACTTGATTTAATTGCACAGCAAGACATCTTTCTTTATTTTCCTTATCAAAAGTTCGACTATATCGTAGATCTTTTGAGAGAGGCCGCAATTGACCCAAATGTTAAGCATATTAAAATTAATATTTATCGGGTAGCCAAGAACTCCCAAATCATGAACGCCTTATTGGCAGCTGTTTTTAATGGAAAAGAAGTTACCGTTATTATGGAGCTACAAGCGAGATTTGATGAGGAAAATAATCTTTATTGGTCTAATAGGCTGCGTGAAAATGGTGCTAAAGTTATTCATGGTGCAGCGAATCTTAAGGTACACTCGAAAATGATTCAAATTTCAAGGTATAAAGATAAAAAAGAGCAATTGTTTAGCTACGTAGGTACTGGAAACTTTAACGAAAAGAGCGCGAAAATATATACGGACTTTGCATTGCTTACAAGTGATAAATCAATTTCTAATGAAATAAAAAAAGTGTTTGGTTTGTTGGAGAACAACTTAGACCGAATGGTTTTTAGGCATTTGATTGTTTCCCCTATTAACACACGAAGAAAAATTTATAAATTAATTGACACGGAAATTAGCAATGCAAAAATGGGGAAGGCTGCAGGAATAAAAATTAAACTAAATAACCTCACCGATCTTCCCTTAATAGAAAAGCTATATGAGGCAAGTGCTGCCGGTGTAAAAATTGAAATGATTATCCGAGGTATCTGTTGCTTAAAAACAACAATTAAAGGCCTTAGCGATAATATAACCGTAATTAGTATTGTAGACCGCTACCTAGAACATGCGCGCATGCTAATTTTTGAAAATGCTGGAGATCCATTATTTTATATTTTAAGTGCTGACTTTATGGAGCGGAACATAGATTATCGCATTGAGGTTGGGGTTCCTATTTACTGCAAAACAATACAAGAAGACCTATCGAGAGTGTTTGATTTTCAATGGAAAGGAAGTGTTAAGTCGCGTTTAATCACCGGCGACCTCAAAAATATTTACCGAAAAACTAACCTTGCGCCATTTCATGCGCAAGTGGAAACCTACAAGCATTATTTAGCCTTGAGTCAAACACCAACTGAATCTATTAATTGAGGTGTCGGGAATTCATTTTTAAATGGCATTAAATCATTAAAAATAGTATCTATTATCTGTTCCGTTCTATTGGGGTAATTCACCGCTATTTGTTGAGATTGCATTAGCCATAAGCTAATCGTTCTACGATGTAATAAACATAGCTTATCTAATACAAGAACTCCTATTTTTTTAAGACTCTCAGCATTACAAAGTTGCTCATATTGGCCCATCATTGGGATCACCATTAATTTTTTATTTAGAAACAGTGCTTCAGCGGGTAATTCAAACCCAGCTCCACACAACACCCCCTCGGATGTCCTTAAACTGTCCGTGAATTTGGTGGTGTCAATGGGATTTACCCACACATTATTAACACGGTAGCGACAACTTGCATATTTCGAAAAGACATGCCACTCAGCCTTAAAATGCATTAAGGTTTGAACGATGAAATCATCGTGATACGCTGGTAAATAAACGGTATAATGCCCACGGTTTTCTGATTCTAATTTTCTAATGTTCTCTCTGATAACTGGGGTAAATATAGATGAGGCATAAGATTCGAAATGAAAACCATATTTGTGAGGACTTGGGCAATAGTTTCCCAAAATGAAATTTCCTATTCTGTGTTTGTCTATCGGTTTTGGTGAATTTGGATGAGAAACTGCAGCCTGATGACTTAATTCAACTGAATTTACGCCGTGATATTTTGCAGACCACGCAGAAATTGGTTCGAAATCACTAATTATTAAGTCGTATTTCTTCGCGGGAAATTGGCTGATTTCCTTGAAAAACTTAAAGACGTTCGTGTTAATGGCCGTTTTTATGATATCAACTTTCCCTTTTTTAGAAGACAGAAAACTCATGCCTCGCAATTGATAATCTATCGAAAAAGATGGTGTCAACTGAGATTGTGTGCCACTCACCAATATATCTACTTGACACCTTTTGCGTAAGTGTGGAACAATGTCCTCTGCCCGACTTAAATGGCCATTGCCGGTTCCTTGTATCGCATATAACACTTTCATAAGCTATATTTTTACAACGTTTTGTGTGATTTCAGCAAGTAAAACCTCTATCGAAAGTTCCTCCCTACGAGATTTTATTAATTCGCTTTTTATGTTTTTTTGTGGGCTTTGATCCTCAAAATAAAGCTTCCAAACGCCATCATGGTATTCTAATGCTGTTGAATTTTCAACCCAATCTCCTGAATTAAGGTACATCACCTTTTCACCACTCTTCGTTTGAAGTTCTTTTATTTCCGGTTGATGGATGTGACCACAAATAACATAATCATACCCATTGGCAATTGCGAGTTCTGCAGCGGTTATTTCAAAATTACTTACGTAACTCACAACCCCCTTCACGCTGTTTTTTATTTTTTTTGACAAAGAAATCCTTCCCCTCCCGAGTTTTTCACTGACCCAATTCATAAACGTATTTAACATTATAAGAATGTCATATCCTTTTCCACCTAGCTTTGCCAACCATTTTGAATGTCTCATGGTGGTGTCAAATACATCTCCATGAAAAATCCAAGCACGACCTGTTGGTAGATTTAGAACTATTTTATTAACGATTTCGAAATTTGCAATTTTAAACCCTGTAAATCTCCGTAACATTTCATCGTGATTTCCTGTGACATAATAAACCATTGTTCCAGAACTCAGGAAAGATGTTATTTCTCTTATGACCTGCATGTGGGCAGCAGGAAAATAACGCTTCGAAAATTGCCATATATCGATGATGTCGCCATTTAACACCAAAGTCTTAGGCTTAATACTCCTTAAGTATTTAACCAATTCTTCTGCGCGGGAACCATAGGTCCCTAAATGCACATCTGAAATTACAACCAAGTCAACTTCTCTTCTCATACTCTTAATTTCCAACAAAGGTGGGCCTTTGATGTTTCCTGAGTTTTAAGCGAAGATTAAGGCGCAAATAGATATTAATACTGATTTGTTCAAAACAGATCCTGGAAATATCCTTGACGTAAAATATAAGCCAACAGATAAACTCGGGATGCGTCTTGGACTACTCTTTAATAACCTTTGTTAAATTAGTTTCGCCATTCTGATCTAATTTTATTAAATAAGATCCCCGAGCGAATGAAGAGAAGTCAAGCATTATTTCCGTTTGATTTTTAACCTGATCGGTAAATAATACCCTTCCATCCATGGTTAGAATAGAGATTGAAGCAGATATCGGCATATTAAACGTTCCATAGACCTCGTTTTGTGTTGGATTAGGATAGAAAGAAAGCTTAAATAAGTCTTCTTTAAAAATTCCCAAACAAGGGTCTAAGACAACCACGATACTACCCGATTCTGTACAGCCATTTAATTCTCCTGTTACAATGTAGGTTCCTGCTTGGGTGATTGAAGTTGAGGTGCCAGAAGTACCATTGCTCCATAAAAATGAAGTAGCGTTACCCGCGGCTGTCAATTGGAGAGGCAAATTATAGTCGCAAACTGTTGTATCACTCACTAAGAAAATTGTCGGATTTGGATTAACCTCAACCGTAAATACCGATGACCCTTCACAATTGTTGGTGTCTATTCCCACAACAGACAAGGTCATTGTTGTAGCTGGCTGGAAATATGTTCCATTGAACTGACCTATATTCCAGGTATAGTTCGCTGCACCATTTGCTTGAAGTAAAATGGAGTCTCCCATACAAATCGTTTGGTTTGCACCGGCAGAAATAGTAGGTAAAGCATTAACCGTTACAAGCAAATTATCTTGGTCTTGACAGCCGTAAGCGTTCGTTCCTGTAACAATATAATTAGTGGTGGTGGTGGGAGTAAATGAAACGCCATTTACAGCACCATTATCCCATGAATACGTTTGGGCACCGCTAGCAACAAGTACAATATCCCCGCCTTCACAAAGTTCGATATCACTTCCAGCGAAAACAGTCGGAGAAGGATTGACAAACACTGTTATTTGATCAACATTCTGACATTGGTTTAAATCTACTCCGGTCAAAGTATAAGTCTGTGTAAGCTGCGGAATAAATGGAGAATTATTAATTACGCCATTCGTCCAAGAATAACTTATTGCTCCTGAGCCCGTTAAAATTACCGAGTCTCCGAAACAAATTGTTAGATCGTTTCCTGCAAAAACCGTCGGCAATCCGAGCACATTTACAAGTACAACATCGTTGCTAGAACATCCCGTAGATGAATTCGTGCCAGTTACAAAATAACTAGTGGAAGATAGGTTTGTTCCAGTTTGAACGGTTAAAGAAGCTCCCGTTGCCCCATTATTCCAAACATAATTTGTTGCTCCCGTAGCTGTAAAAGTTACACTTGAACCCCCACAAACCGTTTGGTCTACACCTGCCGATACTACTGGAGGTGCATTAACGGCTACTGTTGTGGTTGCTGTACCTGTGCAACCTTGTAAATTGGTTCCTGTTACCGTATACGTTGCTGTTGAGACAGGCGTAAAGGCTACTGCATTCGTTACTCCATTATTCCAAGAATATGTTAAAGCGCCACTTCCATTAAGAGTTACTGGCGAACCGGCACATACTGATTGATTTGTACTTGCGGATACAGTTGGTGAAGGAAGGATTGTTATTACTTTAATCAAAGATGTATCTGAACAGGCTAATGGCAAGCTATTTACCATAACAGCATACGAACCCGCTTGTGCTGCTATCAATTGTGTACTTGTCTCTCCAATTATTGGCTGGCCATTTAACAACCATTGGTAAGAACTTCCTGTTGAACCTGGAATCGAAAGTGTTGTGCTCGCCCCAACACAAATAGAGTTGGCGGCAGCCGTAACAACGGCACCTGCTGCAGTTGCGCAAGTATTTACTTGATAGATAGATAGGGTTGAGCTAACCTCGTTTGCCAAAATCACAATGTCGTTGCCATTCGGCGAAATCGCTGCGGGGATTGTAACTATTCCCTCTGCGCCTAAATCTGGCCCGCTCAACGTTGTTGATCTATTATTCCGATAGGCAACATAAACTGGTGATAAAGGGTTCTCTACATTGAAAACCATGACGCCACCAATCCTTTCTAATGCTAGAAAAACATACGGCTTTCCATTGATTGTCTGAAAATGTATTCCTTCGATCTCAGGGCCTTTATCATCGCTTCTGTTTTTTAAAGATGGGGTGCCAGTAGAATTTGACGCATTAAAAATAGCGGCGAAAGTTGGATGGTTAGCTATTATTTGCTCGATTAAATCCTTCGAATCATAAACAAGCGCACCAGTGGTAGCGTTTCGAATACTGAAAGACCTTCCACTCATAACGTGTAATTCGTCATAATCGCCATCGCCGTCAGTATCTCCTGAATATTTTAAGGCACTAAGTCTACCCAGAAACTTGCTGTTTTTAAGTATGCTTGCATCTGGAAAGGCTACCGCATCCAAGTTAGCAAATGTGGTTGAATTGATTCTATTAGCATCTACTACAGTTCCAAACTCGCGCGAATCACCTTCGTTGGCTGTGAAAATATACCCTTGTCCTCCTATGGTTCCAAAGCTAAGAGCATCAGGCATATAGGCTCCTTTGATTGGTAGGTCTCCAGTAATTAAGATCGCGCCACTTTGATCAGAGGCGTCTAAGGCGTTATTCGATCCAGTACCATATGGGCTATATCCAAAAGCCGCTAGGCTGATTATCGTATTATTTGTAAGGTCAATCGTCAAAAGTGCATTTGCTTCTTGAATTCCCACGTACGCTTTTGTGTTATCGTCCGAAATGGTGATGTATTCTGGCTCTAAATCCTGTGCTACAGTCGCACTTGTTGAGAACACACGAATTCCTTGCGCAATCAATGTGGTCTGCTGTCCATTATAGGAGGTTAATCCTATTGTGGTCACATTCGCATTTGTTAGATTAGCAATTCCTGGTGTTAAATCAACAACGGAAACGGATCCCTCAGGGTCAACAGTATAGCCTGCATTTGGCTCTCCTTCATTCGCGGTGAGAATTTTAGTATAGTTTTTATTAAATGTGATCATATCTGGCATAGCTCCAACGGTCACTTGACTCAAGAAATTTCCATTGTAATCCAAAAACACGACTGAACCATTAAGTTGTGGGTTGCTATTTTCTATTGCCAATGCAACGATGCTGTCATGCGCAACAACCGAGTTAATGTTCCCATAAGGAGTAGTAGAAATCGACGTTATTAATAGCGGTAGAGCCGGATTGGAAAAATTAACAATGTCTAATTTTGCAGCAATACTATTTGCAATAAACAAACGGTCAACATCTTCGTCAAATGCAACTATTTCAGCAGAATTCGTTCCTGCAGTACCGTTAGAAAAGCTCGATAAAAGTGTTAAGTTTAATGCATTCGTTGGCGAAGGGGCTTGGTAATCATTGTCTTTAATAAAAATGATTTGGTAATTCTCCGTGGTTGATATTCTTGTGTTGGTTCCTGATAGTATTTTCACAATAATCCGTTCTGCTTTTTCAGGCAGTAAGTCATCAACAATTGAAATTACATGATTGGTGACACCGTTGGTGTTGGCTGGTATTGTTACTGTATTTGCCCATGTAAAATCTACATTGTCGGTTGCGTTTGAATAAACAGAGAAACCTAGGTTTAAGGTTACTGGGCTGGCATTTGCATTCGAAATTAATATCGGAACGTTAACTGTTCCAACATTTTCAGCTACTTGAATAAAATTATTGGCGGCAGCAATGGATGTGTTAGCGCCTCCATCTACTTTTACATTGTCAAATCGCCATGTACCTGCGCTTGCAATAGAGCTTGTTAATACTGTTTGTCTAAACTCTCCCGTAGCCTGATAGTGTGCCGCAAGAATTCTAACGGCAAAATTTGGATTGTTGTTCGCTGCTAGAATGGACACGAAATCTACTGAAATTCTTCTGTATTGATCACCAACACCGTTGTTTTGAAAACGACCTCCATCAATAACACCGTTACAATAAGTCGTGTTTTGGTCCGTCATCACAAAGTCTGTCCAAGCAAGACCATCAGTTGTATATTTAACTCTCACAGTATTTGCCGATGTACCAGACCAGCGTTGGTCCCAGGTAAATTTTATGTTTTGATAGCCAACAGTTGAGATATTATATTGAACGCCATTGGATTCGTTTGCTAATCCTGGAGAGGCAGTAAAAGCCCAGGCTCCCGGATTTAGTCCATTTTGTGCTCCACAGCCATTATTTATTATAGGATCCATGCCTGTTGCCGCAGCAGCAACAGTTAGTGTCCCCACTATAGAAGAGGTGCCCACGCCTAAATCAGCATTGTAAGTAGTTGGGGAGCCAACTATTGTGTTATAGTTCCAAAGGGCAATCTGTGATTGAGCAACTAATGTTGATAAAAAGATGCCTGTAAAAGAAAAGAGTAGTTTTGAAATCATAATGCAGTATTTTTAGAACTGCAAAATTCCTTCTTTTCCTGCCCATGAATGTTTCGTTAAAATTATATTTTTTGTGACTTATATTTATTTACTGTTAATTAATAATGGCCCGAAAATTACTATTTTACGGTAATATTAATTGTCTTGCTCTTGTTCACAACAACAGATGCTTCTGAGAAGCTAGGCGCACTAAATGTTCGGCGCGCATTATTTGAGAACCCATAAGCCTCCGTTGGAATCCCTAAATAATTTTTATCTAAAACGTTATTGTTGTTTTTATCATGGTAAACCGCAACGGCATAGGACCCTGAAGGGATACTGCTGAAAACAACTTGGCTTACGTTTCCGGATATTGTGGTGGTCTTTCCTTTATATTGCTTTCCGAAAACCGGAAAGTCATCCGTTGATCGATAAATGGCAATATAAGCTTCGCCCTTGCTCGAAGGAAACCCTTTGACATGAATCGTTAAATCATAGCTTGTAGATGAATAATTTAAAATAATAAGTGAAAGAAGTGAAAGAAAGACATTCATAAAACATCTGTTTTTTATACAAAAGCCGATGCAAAATTAATTGTTTTTCTACTACCTTTGATATGATGTCTAAAAAGGTTTTAATTACTGGAGGAGCAGGATATATTGGCGCACATACCGTTGATGCATTAGCAAAAAGTGGCTACACGCCTGTTATTGTGGATGATTTCCGTAATAGTAATCCACGCGTTATACAAGATTTAAGTAAATTAATTGGGTTCGAACCCTTGTTTTATACTATCGACATCTGTGATAAAGCAGCCTTGAATGACGTTTTTAATACACATCAAATTAATTCCGTTATTCATTTTGCGGCTTTTAAGGCTGTGGGTGAATCTGTAACAGAACCGCTAAAATATTATCAAAATAACCTCATCGGATTATTGAATGTGTTAGAGTGCATGGAAGCATTTAATGTGCATGAATTGGTGTTTTCTTCCTCTTGTACCGTATATGGCGAACCAGATTCAATAAAAGAGGTAACTGAAGAAACCCCCAAACAACTCCCCACCTCACCTTATGGTTATACCAAATGGATGGCCGAGCAGATTATTTCTGATTATGCGAAAGCAAATAGCCGTTTTAAGGTAATCTGTTTGCGTTATTTTAATCCGATTGGGGCCCATCCTAGTGGATTAATAGGCGAATTGCCTATAGGGAAGCCGGCTAATTTATTGCCTTTCATTACTCAAACCGCTATTGGGAAACACAGCAAATTATTGGTTTTCGGTAATAATTACCCTACGATAGATGGAACTTGCATAAGGGATTATATACACGTGATGGATTTAGCAGACGCACACATAAAAGCCGTCGAGGCCTTTGATAATAATTCTATCGCATCCTGTGAATATATTAATGTAGGAACCGGAAAAGGAACCAGTGTCCTTCAAATGATTCAAGCTTTTGAAGAAATTAGTGGGGCAAAACTTTCCTGGGAATTTGCCCCAAGAAGAACTGGAGATGTTATAGAAATCTATGCAAATGTAGATCGCGCTAAAACCTTGTTAAACTGGCAAGCACAATTTTCCTATCAAGACGCCATAAAAGATGCTTGGAATTGGGAGCTCTCAAACAAACAGAAAGAAGACTAAATGCATTTTATTGATACACATGCCCACACCTATGACGAATCCTTTCTGGGTGACTTAAACGCAACAATTTCAAGTGCACAAGAGGCAGGAATCACCAAGATTTTAATGCCTAATATTGATGCGGAGAGCGTTGAGCCAATGTTTTCAATTCAAGAAAAACATCCAATGTGTATTCCTATGATGGGCTTACATCCAGCTTATGTTAAAGCTGATTGGGAAAAGCAATTAGAGAAAATTGAGCGTTATTTATTTGCTGATCCGCTTAGATTTTGTGCCATAGGAGAAATCGGAATGGATCTTTATTGGGATAAGTCATTTCTTGAAGAACAAAAAACCGTCTTTACCCAACAAATTCGATGGGCGAAAAAACTTGACTTGCCCATTGCTATTCACGCGCGTGATGCCTTTAATGAAATCTTCGAAATATTAGATAAAGAAAATGATGATAAGCTCAAAGGAGTGTTTCATTGCTTTACAGGAAATACAGCACAAGCTCAACATATAAAAAATTATGGGGGTTTTTTATTAGGAATTGGCGGAGTGCTAACTTATAAAAATTCAGAACTTGGAAAGACGCTTAAGGAAGCGGCTTCATTAGAAGACCTGGTGCTAGAAACGGACGCTCCATATTTACCTCCAGTACCCTACAGAGGAAAAAGAAATGAATCCGCTTATATGCTTGAGGTAGCGTATAAATTAGTTGATTTGTATCAGGCACCTTTGGAAGAAGTCGCTAGTATAACGTCCCTAAATGCGACAGAACTTTTTCAATTAAACCGATTTTAATATGAAAGCAAAAATATTACTCATCTACACCGGTGGGACAATTGGGATGATCAAGGATTTTCGAACGGGGGAGCTTAAAAGTCTGGATTTTAATTATGTATTTGACCACATTCCAGAATTGGAAAGGCTCCATGTTGAGTTAAGTAGTATAAGTTTTGAAAAAGCGATCGATTCCTCAGACATGACCTATGCACATTGGAAACAATTGGTTGATATTATCAATGATAATTATGAAGCGTATGATGGATTTGTGGTGCTTCATGGCTCAGATACCATGGCATATACCGCATCTGCCTTGAGTTTCATGTTGCAAGGCCTAACAAAACCAATTATCCTGACGGGATCGCAATTACCCATCGGAACCATTCGAACAGACGGAAAAGAAAATTTGATAACGGCGGTTGAAATCGCTGCTGCAAAAAACATCGACGGATCGGCTATCGTGCAAGAAGTCGCCATCTATTTTGAGTATTCACTTTATAGAGGAAATCGTTGCACGAAAATCTCCGCCAATCAATTTGAGGCATTTTCATCTCCAAATTATCCGCCACTAGCAGTTGCTGGTGTTACGATTGAATATAAACTTGATCAAGAATCAATAAAAAAAAGACACGTGCTTCAAGTTTATAAAAATCTAGAAACTCGTATCGGTTTATTAAAAATATATCCTGGTATTCCTTTTAAAAACTATGAATTCCTTTTTAATGTCAATCAATTTAAAGGAATTGTATTAGAAACATTTGGAGCAGGAAATGCCCCCAATAACCAAGATATGATTGACTTAATTACCAACTATATCGATGCAGGAGGAATTATTCTAAATGTCACACAATGTTCTTCCGGTTCGGTGCGTCAAGGACAATATCAAACCAGCTCGTTTTTTGAAAAAATTGGGGTGCTTAGCGGAAAGGACATGACCACAGAGGCAGCGCTAGCAAAAATGATGTATGTGTTGGGTAATTATTCCTCAAAAGAAGATCGAATTAATAAATTAAATTTAAATTTGGTTGGAGAACTAACAGTATAACCGTGATTATATGATAAATCTACTATTGCTAACTTTAACATCATGAAAAAACATCCATTCCTTATAATTCTCGCCATTATCGTTTTAATGACGTTTCATGCTTTTGGCCAAACAACCTGGCAAGGATCGAAAAATAAAAACCATAATTTCACCCTTTCTGGCTTTGGTGATTTATATTACGGTAAACACGTTGGAAACTATGCTAAAAAAGAAAGTTTTTATTATAATCATAAAGTAAATAATAAAATTCGCACTAATTTATTGCTCTTAAAAGGAGAATTTACTTCTCCTCGCTTCCATGCCACATTGGGACTAATGACTGGCGACTATTCTCAATTTAATTTATCCGCCGAACCCAATTGGGCCAAGCCATTGAACGAGGCGTATGTGGGAATCAAATTGTCAAAAAAGAAGAAATTGTGGTGGGATGCTGGAGTCTACAGCTCCTACATTGGAATTGAATCAGCTGTTTCGTCGGATTGCCCCACATTAACACGAAGTATTGTTGCTGAAAACTCCCCCTATTACCTTAGCGGAACACGATTGCTTTACACAAGCGATAACGACAAGAATGAATTTGGATTTCACGTCTTAAACGGTTGGCAGCGGATTGGTTGGGACCCTTTGATAACTCGTCCTAGCTTTGGTGCACACTACAAACGCAATCTAAATGACCATACCTCACTAATGTATGGTGTGTTTTATGGGTCAATATATCCTGACAGCCTCTCAATAAATCGATTTTACCAGCATGCAAACGTCGCTTGGAAAAAAAATAAGTGGGAAATGTGGGCGACCTTGGATTTAGGTCTTGAGTCAGGTTTTATTTGGGGAGCTACTCAGCTCGTAGGTAACTATTCGTTTACGCAGCATTGGTCTCTTGCCCAACGCTTAGAAATTTACTATGATCCTGATAACCGATGCGCGCGAATTGGCGCAACAAAACAAACAAGCTTGGGCGGCTATGCAATTTGTCTGAATTATTCATTAAATGAAAATATCTTAATCCGGTTCGAGCCAAAGTTTTTACTCGCTACAGAACCTATATTAAAATCGAATCCTTGGGATTTACAATTTAATATTGGCATTGGAATGAAATTTTAAATTGGGTTATTTACGGCATGGAGGGTTTGTTTTACTCCTCTTCGCCTCTTAAAGCGGGGACTAAGCGTTTAAAAAAGTAAGGGCAATCCTCCCTCCTCCTCCCATCTTGAGGGGAAAATCTATTTTTTGTAAATAATAAGCTTCTAGTTTAGACCTTGCAACAGGTGGTTTTTCATACCCATTGAATTTGGTGTATGCTAAGATTATCTGAAAGATCAATCGCTAGCATCCAAATTTGGTGGGGATTAAAAATACTTCGAACCTATTCATGGTTGAGAAAAAATCACAAGGCTTCGAAGTAAAGCGCATTGCTAAGTCAGCTCCTTTTTTTGTTACTTTTTTTTGAGCTAAAAAAAAGTAAAGAAATCCTTCGCTTTAAATAATAAAGAATTAAGCGAGCTTATTCTTTATTATTATTGTTCGCTCAGCTTTATTCATCGAATTATATTGCGGAGAGAGGGGGATTACGCGTCAAAAAAGACGCGTGATCCCGGAAGAGGGTCGCTTCATACTAATTAAAGCCATGCCGCGTTGCGGCGCCTAGCTTTTTTTTCCACTTCACCATAAAGCAAGCTTTAGGTTCGTTTACAAAAAAAGCCCTGCAAAAATGCACGGCTTTAATAATTTTAGCGGAGAGAGGGGGATTCGAACCCCCGTTACGTTACCGTAAACACGCTTTCCAAGCGTGCGCGTTCAGCCACTCTGCCACCTCTCCTCTTATTTTTAAGAGCGCTAAGTTAATGCTTTTTTCCCTTTAAGAAAGGGCTATTGCCGGAATTGTTTAAAAACTCATTCGGATCCATAAATTAGAAAATGCTGATTTTTTGAACTTGCTGAAGTCACTTCTATAACTAATTGTAATTTTACACCATGAAATACCTCATCGTTGGTTTAGGGAATCCTGGGATTGAATATGAAAACACCCGTCATAATGTTGGCTTTCGTGTCCTTGATAAAATTGCGGGGGAATTAGAAACCTCTTTTGTACTTGACCGGGCGGCTTTCGTTTCATATGCTAAATATAAGGGGCGATCATTGGTTTTAATTAAGCCAATCACCTTTATGAATTTATCTGGAAAAGCAGTCAATTATTGGATGCAGAAAGAAGGGGTTGCCATTGAAAATATATTAGTAATCACAGACGATTTAGCACTTCCTTTTGGTAAATTGAGAATGAAAGGAAGCGGGAGCGATGGGGGTCACAATGGTTTAAAAGATATTCAGGCGACGCTTGGAACCAATGGCTATTCGCGCTTACGCTTTGGAGTTGGAAATGATTTTTCGAAGGGTAGACAATCTGATTATGTCTTAGGTAAGTGGGAAAAGGAAGAGGAACTTGCTTTGCCGGAGCGACTATTAAGCGCAACTAAAATGGGATTAAGCTTTTGCACAATTGGCTTAGCGCTCACGATGACTGAATGGAATGGAAAATAGATTCTTTATAATCAGCGAATAATAGTAAAGAACCCAGAATAAGTAAGGTCTTTATCTAGTATGGTAAGCATCAAGAAATAAGTGCCGTCTGTCAAACCTTCACCGCTCCAATCATTTTGATAATTATTCTTTTCAAGAATTAAATTCCCCCAACGATTGAAAATTAGCAATTGATTATTAGGATAAAAATCTAAGTATTCAAACGCGAGAAATTCATTTTTTCCATCATTGTTTGGTGTAATTACATTGGGGATTTTTACTTCCGCAGGGATTACTTGTATAATGGAACAGACTGAATCCAAGCATCCGATTTGATCTTGAACAAGCAGGCATAATTCGTAATTTCCTGGGTTAAAATAGGTATTTCCCCATTGACTAGAAAGGCTGGTTAAGGTATCGTTCCAAGTCCAAAACCAAGAAGAAATGCTAGATGCTGGAGACACCGAGTTGTCTATAAACAAAGCGGGAACACCCACCATTACAGGTAAGGGGTCTATTGTAAATGCAGCGCTAGGATTGCTATGCACAGTAATGCTAAATTGAGTTGTATCGGAGGTGCAACCATTTCCTTGAGCATAGGCTGAAAAATTAAGTGAAACGGGGGCGCCTGAAGTGGTGATAGGCGTTGAGAAATCCCCTTGGCCACTGAGTCCTTCCCCAAAAAAATAAGCTGTGCCATTGCTGAAACAAGACGCTAAACTCACATCAATCGGGGGGCCGCTACAAACAATGGAGTCATATTGCAACTCCACATTCGTCGCTGGCTTAATGGGAACGGTCTCGTTGGGCAATCCCGTAATTACAGTCCCGCAAGCGTCAGTAATCACTGGTGGTGGAATGGTTAAAAGGGTATAGCTTGAATCGCAATATACTGGGCAATTTGGAATGGTTAGTAAAAAGTCGTGGCTAGTTGAGCCTACATTACACCCCACATTGGTGCCAATGGTTACTGTTTGAGTAGTCCAGGGGTGGGAAAAGGTATACGGTGCAACTCCATAGCGAGCATAAGCCCTTACCCCGATTTCACAAGAGTTTGAGCAAATTGGTGTTTGCGGTGCATACCACAGAGAACCATAAGACTCTGGCGTTTTGCCATATATTACCACTTGGAAGGGCCACGCTGTGGTAAAGGGGTCGTAACGGATGTAGAAAGGATTGCAGTTGCCGTTGAATGCATTTCTCCCTAAATGAAAACGTACATAGATCTGAGTTGGGGTACACGATTCCGGCACACAGCACACCAAGGGAGCCATTACGTTAAAGCTATCTAAGTAAGCTGTTCCTGCTAATTGAGCCGTTGAGCCAACCACTGTAAAGGTTTGAGAAGCACCACAAGTTGTGCTGAAATACATTGAGCCCTGACTCATCGTTGCGCCACTGAATGGATCAGCATAGAAACTAGAAGACACATAAAGGCCGGTTACCGTAACACCGCCTGGAATGGTGGCAAGCAAACTATCCACTTGATAAGCCGGCATAAAACAAGAAGGGATTTGGCCTCCAACCCAAGTTGATGTTGGTCCGCCAATAAGTGGGTCGATGGTGATGGGATATGTCCGTTCCGAAGCATTCATCCACGCAGTAGGAATAGCGACGATAAGGCGATAATTATTCGGTGACAAGTATTCGAACGCCATTAATCCTTTTGAATAGTTCATGCCAGCGTCATAGGCAATTGGCGCGTATATTTTGCCGCAGGGGGCGCCTGTTTTTTTATCGATAACCAATATGTCTGCATCCACTGAAAAACCATCAATAAATAAAATTCCACGCTCCCCTCGCATTTCGATTTCACCGCCGGAATTACTCGAATTTGTTTGGTATTCCAATTCAAATCCAAGCGGAAGAGTAATTGTTTCTTCCGAAACAAAATATGCGGCAGGTTCAATGTTTTCAGATGTATGGATAAGAAGGTTGCTTTTGATGCGATCCTCCATGAAAATTAATTGTTGAGTATAATTGTCAATCGGAATCTGGCAACCCGTAGATGAAACATCTTGATTTGACAGGACGATTTTGGATAGTGAATGGCCATTCACACTGCGCTTATTCCCCAATACCATTTGTGCGCCCTCTTGGTTTAGGGATACTGCATAAGAACCATCGGAGAATAAATAAGTAGGAAAAGATTGTGAAAGAGCTGACCATGTTCCAGTACCTTCTTCCTTTGTTAAGCGTGAATTTATAGGGTTTAGTCGACCTTGTTTATCCAAATAATGAATTGGTTTTTTACTGAATATATTCTTCGTGTCTCCTTTTCGATTAATGAATGAGGATGAAACAAGTGTTCGCTTAGCTTCTTCCTCGAACCAAGTATTCGTATCTTGTTCGATTACCTTTTTTGATTCCGTATTTGGCGCTAATGACATAGTCTTACCTGCCAATTGCCCCATTACACTAAAGCTGAGGCAAGCAAAGGTTATAATGATGCTAAACTTAAAGACAAACTGTTTAATGATCATTTAATTTTTCTTGTTTCTTTATGCATTATTTTCCACTAATATAATAAAAGGATTTTAATTTCATTATTTTGAATGAATTCCTTGTGGCATTTTCTTTGAAATACATTATTTTTGTCAGATGAGACGCATTAAAATCAAGCATGTTTTAAGTAGTGATGGGCAGGAACTTATTGGACAACGTATTACCGTTAAAGGTTGGGTGAGAGCTTTTAGAAGCAATCGATTTATTCAAATTAATGATGGCTCATGCTTGGCTAATATACAAGCGGTAATTGATTTCGAAAAATACGATGGCGACATAATAAAACAAATTACCACTGCTGCGGCCGTTTCTGTTTCCGGCTTGTTAATCGCCTCTATCGGGTCAGAACAATCCCTTGAATTACAAGTGGAAGCTATTGAAATTCTTGGTGCTGCGCATCCTGATGAGGTGCAAAAAACAGTCTTGCAACCAAAAAAACATAGCCTCGAATTATTAAGAGAGCAGGCCCATTTGAGGTTTCGAACAAATACCTTTAGTGCTGTTTTTAGAATTCGTCATGCCGTAGCGTATGCTATACATCATTATTTTCACACCAATGGTTTTTATTACCTGCACACACCTATTATCACAGGTTCTGATGCAGAGGGCGCAGGAGAGATGTTTCGAGTTTCTACTCTTGATCCTAAATCTCCCCCGCTAAACGAGGATGGAGAAGTTGATTATAAACAAGACTTTTTTGGCAAACCCGTTAACCTAACTGTTTCTGGGCAATTAGAGGCAGAGCTTGCTGCACTTGCACTTGGGCAAGTATATACTTTTGGACCTACTTTTCGTGCTGAAAACTCAAATACTTCTCGGCACCTTGCTGAATTTTGGATGATTGAACCTGAGGTTGCATTCAATGACCTTAATGATAACATGGATCTCACCGAAGATTTCTTGAAGTATCTTTGCTCCTTTGTTGTCGAAAATTGTAAAGAGGATCTATCCTTCCTCAACCAACGTGAGCAACAAGAACAAAGTCAGAAACCCCTTAACGAACGTAACGAGTTGAGCTTAGTTGAGCGCTTAAAGTTCGTTATTGAAAATCCCTTTAAAAGACTTACCTACTCTGAAGCAATTGAGGTGCTTTTAAATTCAAACCACCACAAGAAGAAAAAGTTTCAGTATCCTATAGCGTGGGGTATTGACCTTCAAAGTGAACACGAACGTTATTTGGTTGAAAAAGAATTTAAGTGCCCCGTCATACTTTCAGATTATCCCGCTGAAATAAAAGCGTTTTATATGCGTCAAAATGACGACAATAAAACAGTTGCCGCTATGGATGTTTTATTTCCTGGAATTGGAGAAATCGTAGGTGGTTCTCAGCGAGAGGAACGTTATGATGTTTTATTAGAAAAATGTAAAGCCTTTAATATTCCGGAAGACGACTTATGGTGGTATCTTCAAACACGAAAATTAGGGACGGTTCCGCATGCAGGATTTGGACTAGGATTTGAGCGGATGATTATGTTTGTTACTGGAATGACCAACATTAGAGATGTTATACCATTTCCAAGGACGCCTTTAAATGCTTCTTTTTAACATTATGGCACTAAAGCAATATTTAACGCAAAAAACGGAACAGCGTTTATCGCCGCAACAAATTCAATTAATGAAATTATTGCAGGTGCCAACCTTGGAATTAGACCAACGAATTAAGCAGGAATTAGAAGAAAATCCGGCGCTAGAAGAGGGAGCAGAATCAGAAGAAGATGATTTTGAGCAAGAAGAAGACGATGATGGAGACGAAGACGAATTTGATATCTCCGATTATTTTGATGAGGATGTTGCCGACTATAAAACACAAGCTAATAATACCTCAAAAGATGACGAAGAGCGTGTTGTTCCATTATCAGGAGAAACAAGTTTTCAGGAGAAGCTTAGTGAGCAACTACACTTAATTAACCTCGATGATGACCAATTTTTAATCGCCGATGTTTTAATCGGGAATCTTGACGAATCAGGCTATTTAAGCAGAAATCTTGATGCCTTGGTTGATGATCTTGCGTTTTCACTTAACATCGAAACAACAGAAGCAGAGATTGAGGTTGTTCTTTTACTCCTTCAATCATTAGATCCCGCAGGCATTGGTGCGAGAAATTTACGAGAGTGCTTATTAATTCAAATTAATCGAAGGCAAGACAAATCATTATCTAGGCAAAGGGCTAAAACAATCCTTGAACTTTATTTTGAAGAGTTTACTAAAAAGCATTATGAAAAAATCGCTAAGAAATTAGCTATAACTGATGCAGAACTCAAACAATCGATTGATGAAATATTAAAATTAAACCCTAAGCCCGGTGGATCAACAAAAGAATCAGCAAAAAACCATCAACAAATTATCCCCGATTTTATTTTAGTGGAAAATGAAGGTGCCCTGGAGCTTTCCCTTAATAGCCGCAACGCGCCTGAATTAAAAATCAGTAAAGAATATCAAAATATGTTACGCTCTTATTCTGAAGGGGCAAAAACATCAAAGGCTGATAAACAAGCCGTGACCTTTGTTAAACACAAATTGGATAGTGCTCTTTGGTTTATAGACGCCATTAAGCAGCGGCAGCAGACATTATTATTAACAATGAATGCCATCATGCGGTATCAAGAAGCCTTTTTTCTGGCGGGCGATGACACCAAGTTGAGACCGATGATTTTGAAAGATATTGCAGAAATCGTTACTTTAGACATCTCAACAGTATCAAGAGTGGCAAATAGCAAATATGTTCAAACAAATTTTGGGGTGTTTCCCTTAAAATATTTTTTTTCAGAATCGCTATCTACCGATTCAGGAGAAGAGGTTTCAACCAGAGAAGTAAAGCAAATTTTATTAGATGCTATAGAAAATGAGGATAAACGCAACCCTCTACCGGACGAAAAACTCATGGCCTTATTAAACGATAAAGGATATAATATTGCAAGAAGAACCGTTGCAAAATATAGAGAACAATTGAATCTCCCGGTTGCAAGAATGCGTAAAAAGCTATAATTATGAAGCTGCTGTCACATCTTTTTTCTTGGTTATTTTTGCCCTTGTTTATGCCCGTTTATGGCCTGTTGATAACCTTATATTACCCTACTGAACAAGTTCTTCTTTCGTCAAAATCAATGTTTGGTTTGCCTAGTGAGATTAAGTCCCAACTGTTTTGGGTCTTCTTTATTTTTAGCTGTGCAGCGCCTGGGGTTTCTTTCGTTATGCTTCACCAAAGAAAAATTATCAGCACGATTGATATTGAAAATGCAAGAGAACGAAATATTCCGATGCTGGTTATGTTTGCATATTGCCTTATCATGTTTATTTTATTTGTCTATAAAGCACCTAATGGCCTGTTGCCAAAGTACTTTTATGCCCTTCCGCTTTCGGGAGCAATCGTAACGGCTTTGTTTATGTATATTAATCGGTGGATTAAAATTTCTATGCATGCCGGGGGGGGGGGTATTTTATGTGGGTATTTAATCGCGTTTTTCATGGTCCATACAAATGCGCCCATCTTTCTGATCTCGCTCGCCTTTCTTGCTTCTGGATTGACTATTTCAGCACGGCTTTTCTTAAATAAGCACCTTCCTGTTGAGGTCTACTCTGGTTGGCTTTTGGCTTTTGCAACAACCTTTTGTTGCAATTGGTTTTATCCTGGATAATTAACTGCTATTCCACCGTTACCGACTTCGCTAAATTGCGCGGTTGATCTACATTGCAACCCCTCATTACGGCTATATGATAAGAAAGCAACTGAAACGGTATGGTCGCCAATAAGGGAACTAAAAACTCATTCGTTTCAGGGATTTCAATGACGTGATCTGCCATGGCTCGAACTTGCTCATCACCTTCAGTGACAACGGCAATAATTTTCCCTTTTCTTGCTTTGACTTCTTGAATATTGGACACTACTTTTTCATAGGATTTCCCTTTGGTTGCAATGACGAAAATCGGCATGTTTTCATCAATTAATGCGATAGGACCATGCTTCATTTCAGCTGCAGGATAGCCCTCTGCATGAATGTAAGAAATCTCTTTTAGTTTTAAGGCGCCCTCTAATGCAACAGGAAAAGAACTTCCGCGCCCAAGGTAAAGAGCATTTGATGCATCTTTATACTCTCGAGCAATTTGTTCAATCAGCGCATTCGATTCTAACACTTTTTTAACCTTATTTGGAATTTCTTCCAATTCTGCTAGTAAAATTCGGAATTCTGTTTCGGAAACGGTTCCTTTTTTATGCCCTAAAGAAAGTGCCATAAGTATTAAGACCGTTACCTGAGCAGTAAATGCTTTTGTTGATGCAACCCCTATTTCTGGACCAGCATGAGTATATGAGCCAGCATGGGTGATCCGTGAAATTGATGAACCAACCACATTACATATTCCTAATATGGTTGCTCCTTTGGATTTTGCCAGCTCTAGAGCCGCCATGGTATCGGCTGTTTCTCCAGATTGAGAAATCGCAATTACCACATCATTTTCAGATAATATCGGATTTCGATACCGAAATTCACTCGCATACTCAACCTCAACATTAATCCGCGCTAAATCTTCAATTAAATATTCTCCCACCAATGCCGCATGCCAAGAGGTGCCGCATGCAACAAGAATTAATCGATTGGCCTGAATCATTTTTTGCTCGTAGTCTTTAATTCCTCCTAAAGACACCCAGCCTTCTTTTGCATTTAAGCGACCGCGAAAACAATCTTGAATAGATCGGGGCTGCTCGTTAATCTCTTTCAACATAAAATGTTCATATCCCCCTTTCTCCAATGCCTCCAACTCAAGTTCTAGCTGTTGAATATATGGTGTTTTTTCTTGATCTGATATGTTGTATATTTTTAATTCCTCTCCTAATTTTATTACAGCGATTTCCTCATCTTCCAAATAAACAACCTGCTTTGTGTATTCTACAATTGGAGTAGCGTCTGAAGCCAAATAAAAATCTCCAGTTGCCCCTATCCCTACCACAAGCGGACTGCTTTTGCGCGCGGCAACCATTTGGTTCGGAAAGTTTTTTGAAATAGCGACAATAGCATAAGCTCCAACCACATTTAAAAGTGCTAAACGCAAGGCCTCTCCAAACCAAACATTTTCTTTCTTGCTAATAAAATCAACTAAATGAACAAGCACTTCCGTATCTGTTTCGCTTTTAAACAAATAACCTTGTCTAACTAACTCTTGCTTTAAAGCATCGTAATTTTCAATTATTCCGTTATGGATAAGTGCTATTGAACCATCCATGGAAACATGGGGGTGAGCGTTCGTGTCAGTTGGAAGTCCGTGTGTGGCCCAACGTGTGTGGCCTATGCCTGAATTTCCTGCATGATCTTGATGAAGCATAAACTCCTCCAAATTACTGACCTTGCCGGCTTTTTTAAAAACGTTTAGTTTATCTTGATTGATTAATGCAATTCCAGCACTGTCATATCCGCGGTATTCAAGCCGCTTTAATCCTTTTAAGATAATCGGATATGCTTCTTTTTTTCCAATATAAGCTACAATTCCACACATACATTAATATGTTGTATACGTTACTACTAAACGGGGGGCAAACTTATTGTTTGTGTTTTTGCCATTAAAAACAATTCTTTCGGAAGAATTAATAAAAAACCTCGGCGAAAGAATCAATCCTGTATTTTCTATGTCTTTGTTTATTATAGCTTGCGCATACTGCTTTATATCAACTTTGAATTCTTTATTAAATTCATCGAAAGAACCGAGGACTCCCAAGTTAGTGTATAAATCGGTTGATTCTTTTGTGCGAGTGGCTACAGAAATATTAGAGCCCGGCTTATACCTGTAAAAATTTTGATACTGAACAGGTAAATGAAGGTCTGCTCGATGAATGAGAAAGTTCTTTTTTAAGTTGTCTAAGCCCGGTATTTTTACAATTGCGCGTACATTAAAAGCTTGGGCGTAAAACGCATTATTACCTAAAGTGCTGTCTTGAAGTGTTTGCTGTATAACCGTGCCCGAAAAGTCCTTGTCAATGTGTGTAAAGTCAGCGCAAGAACTATTTAGAAGCAATTCAAATGTTTTTTGTACTGTCCCCTGATGAAAATACACGGTCATTTTTGATGCGGCATCATTTAAATTAAAATAAAATGTCGCGCCATTTCCTGCCGCTTGCACCCCATTGTTTGTTTGGATTTTAATGCCCTTAAAATAGCTCAGAAATGCTTCATTGCTACCAAAGGTTGTGCTCCCACTTGTTGCTTCAGTAATAAATGTGCGCGCTAAATTTGTGTCTAATGGTATTCTTAATTGGGGACTGAGGCTGTCGCCTCCCACTATTGTTTTATTGATTGGATCAGGAGTAATCGTCCCCATTCCGAAAGGAACTAAATTGGTGGGTTTTGTGTTTTTTGTTGTAAAGGCGTAATAAGTTGAATCAATATTAAGGTCTTCATTTAGCTCATACACTTCAAATGTTTGAGGCTTTAGGTCGCCGTAATATCCAACATACTTTAGAGATAAAACAAATGAGTCAATAGCAATTGTACCAGGGTCTCCAAAGTTTGGATTGATTCCGGCTAAACGAATTTGAGTATAAACCGATGCATCAACTTTTCCAAAAATTGGATCTTTGTAGCTCCCCAAAACAACATTAGAAGCATTATCGGTAACGATAGAATCTTCTATTATTGAATAAGAAATAATGTCGAAGGTGTCGGTTGTGGTGCCAGATAGATAGGCGTCAGAGTTGAGCAAATCCTTCCCTAAAGCATTTTCTTTTTTCTTACACGAGGCAATAAATATGGCGCTGATTGCTATTATCAAGCATGAAAAATAGGCTTTTTTCATTGAAATAATAATGAGAATTAAACAAGGATAGGTTCATCCACAACCTTATCTATAAAGATAG
The DNA here is from genome assembly GCA_947462255.1 of Flavobacteriales bacterium. GTDB lineage: Bacteria > Bacteroidota > Bacteroidia > Flavobacteriales_D > Crocinitomicaceae > UBA952. Next base: position 44,491 of record CANHOA010000003.1, read on the forward strand.
AAAGTGCTTTAGCTTGCGCTTCCTCTGATACAAAGTCAAGTTTGTGCACGTTGGAAGCATCATATATTTGCTGAATAGCTGGATGTAGTTCCTCTACACCAACACTAAGGCCATCACAATGATGTGCAAATACTTTGGTAAGGTTTAAGAAGCTCGTATCTTTTACGCTGTCAGCTATCGCGGCTGGAAAACCATCCAATTTTAATTTTTCAGAAAATCGTGGGTTCCAATCATTCGTAAATCGATCGTTGAAAAAATTATAAACAACTTTTGTTGACTTAAAATGTGGGTCTTTGTTGTAAATATGCTTTATATATAACGACATTAAACCCGTAAACGAGCCATTGCAATGTATTAGGTCTGGCTGCCATCCTAATTTTTTTACTGTTTCTAATACGCCCCTACAGAAAAACATCGCTCGTTCATCGTTATCCTCATAATCTTGATCGTTTTCATCTAATAACGTCGCCTTTCTTTTAAAATAATCATCGTTATCAATAAAATAAACTTGCATTTTAGCGGCTGAAACCGAGGCTACTTTTATAATTAGTGGGTGATCGTGGTCATCTATTGACAGGTTAAGTCCTGATAAACGAATTACTTCATGTAACTGATGTCTACGTTCGTTTATAACACTATATCTTGGAGAAAAAACCCTGATTTCTTTTCCGCTCTCTTGGGTAATTTGAGGAAGGCGACGGGCCTGCGAAGAAACCTCTGACTTGGGTAAAAAGGGGTATATTTCCTGAGAAATAAATAACACTTTCTTTTTTTCCATTTAGCGCTTACTTACTTAATATTAGCTGCAAATTTACAATAAAATATGCGGTTTTCCTAAAAACCTATAGCTTTGTTCTCACTAATATAATAATGCCCGTGCTATTAACAACAATTGATAATTTAGTTTTTACCATTCGTTCGCTAAAAGAGCAGGGCAAGCGGATAGGTTTCGTTCCAACAATGGGCGCGCTTCATCAAGGTCATTTATCTTTAATAGAGCAAGGGTTTAGTGCCTGTGATGTTGTGGTGGTAAGTATTTTTGTTAATCCATTACAGTTTAATAATTCCGCGGATTTTAAATCGTATCCCAATACTCTTGATGCAGACTTAAAACTACTTGGGTCCTTTCCAAATCTATACGTCTTTACGCCCTCTTTTAATGAGCTGTTCCATGGACAAGAAAGTGACTTTAAAGTGGGGGTGGGAGAAGTCGCAACATTACTTGAGGGCGCTTGGCGGCCCGGACACTTTGATGGTGTTGTACAAGTTGTTCATGCGCTTTTTAGATTGGTTGAGCCTAACGCCGCTTTTTTTGGAGAGAAGGATTACCAACAACTCGCTATTATTAAAATAATGGTGAGAAAACTCGGATTGCCAATTGAAATAATCGCGTGTCCTACGCAACGCTCACCTGAAGGACTGGCTATGAGTAGTAGAAATATGTTGCTTAATACTGAAGAAAAGCGCCAAGCGCTAATTATTTGGGAAACCTTAAATTATATTAAAAACAATCAGGCTAAGTATACGCCGAAGCAGCTTCAAGAGCTTGGAAAAATATTTTTTAATTCTGGTCATTTGCGGCTTGAATACTTAGAGATTGTGTGTGCTGACACCCTAGAATCCGTTTCGAATTGGGAAACAAAAAACATTTGTTGCATCGCTGCTTATTGCGGAAATACACGATTGATTGATAATTTAGTTCTCAATTAATTGTTTTGCCTTAATTTTGGCGTAACTAATTATAATCATGCAAATACAAATTTTAAAATCAAAAATTCATCGTGTTCGCGTAACGCAAGCAGAATTAGATTACATTGGAAGCATCACCATTGATGAAAAGTTAATGATTGCGGCTAATATTATCGAGGGGGAGCGCGTTCAGATTGTTAATGTAAATAACGGCGAGCGCTTCGAGACATATGTTATTAAGGGTGAGCCGAACAGTGGTAACATCTGTTTAAATGGGCCTGCAGCTAGGCGGGTTGCCATAAATGATATTATCATTATTCTTGGTTATGGCATTATGGACTTTGAAGAAGCTAAGCTGTTTAAGCCGGCGCTCGTTTTTCCAAATGAAAAAACGAACTTATTAACTTCCTAACTATGATAAATCATTGGGAGCTCACTAAGTCAAAAATATTATCCTTAGAAGATGCCCTTGCGCTTACGAAAACACTAAAGAATCAAGGTAAAAAAATTGTTTTTACGAATGGTTGTTTCGATGTGTTGCATCTTGGCCACGTAAGTTATTTGGCAAAAGCTGCGTCGCTTGGCGATTGTCTTGTTGTAGCGCTAAATACAGACGCTTCTGTTCGGGCGCTAAATAAGGCTCCTAATCGTCCTATTCACGATGAAGACGCAAGGCGATTGGTAATTGCTAGCTTATCTTGTGTGGATGGCGTAATTCTTTTTGATGAAAATACGCCGTTAAACGCAATCGAAACGCTTCTTCCAGATGTGTTGGTTAAAGGGGCTGACTATGACGCAAAAGAAGTAGATAAGACTTCGTCACGATACATCGTTGGATCAGATGTTGTTATTAAAAATGGTGGTGAAGTCGCAACAATAGAATTTGTTGAAGGCCATTCAACAACCAATATATTAAGAAAGTGATTTGCTTTTGCGGTTCTCGAAAAAGGCAATAATCGGAAAAAGCATACTGAAATTATAATATAAATCCTCAAAAGGTATTGTTGTCATTCGTAAACCAATAATGTGTTTTTCTGAATACCAAACAATAGGCTCGGCCGTAAAAGCGCCTGTGAGAGCTCCATTAACAATAAAAAATGGCAATAGGCAAATACAATAACTAAAGGCGAAATTACCTAGCCATGAGGGTTTCATTGCTAAGGCATATACACAAAAACAAAAAGTAATTAGACAAGTGGTGAAAGTGTACCAATTTTTGAAATAGCAAATCGTTAAAACAAGGCTGCTTATGCCAAAAAGAACAAAAAATCGAGTGCCCAAATTTTTAAGTTTTACATCTGGAAAATACGCTTTTAATACTTGATGAATGAATACACAATTGTAAGGAACAATGAAGAAAAATAATACTTCTTCTAAAGGTAAATGGCCTAAATATATCCCCCATAAATACCTTGGATTGAATCCCCAGATTTTATTGATAGTAAATACCTCATCCCAAACCAAAAAAAATGTTGCTGTGAATAATAGACCAAGGATAAAAAATTTAATGTTTTTATAAAAGGCTACTTTCTTATCGAAACTCAATAAAAGAGGGCCTATGAATGCCCCTATAATTAAATAGCCGTACAAACTCATTTAGCTTGGCTATTGCGACGATACGCTTTTCTCGCTTCTTGGTAAAATTTTGGCGGTACGAGAAGCATTCCAAAGCACTCGCCCTTTTCCTTCCCTGTATTTTTATGGTGAATTTTATGCGCCTTTCTAATGGCATAAAAATAAGGGTGGTCAAGATTTCTTAGCCATTTAACACGTTGATGAATATAGACATCGTGAATTAAAAAATAAGCTAGTCCATAGGCTGCTATTCCATAACCAATCCAAACGGGTAGATAATTGTTTGCCATCATACCAAGCATAATACAAAGCCAGGAAGGAATGGCATAAATAAGAAAGAAAATGTCATTTTTTTCCATGAAACCCGGTTCAATTTGATGGTGGTCTTTATGGAAATACCACATTTTACCATGCATCAGAAATTTATGCGTGCACCAAGCCATAAATTCCATAAAGAAAAAGGTCGTTATTAATAAAAGAGGTCCCCACCAATACATTAGAACAAATTTAAGCAAATGAAAAATACTGTCATAAATAAAAACAAGGCGATAATCACTTTGTTCGAATCATGTTTTATCTTACTAAAATAAATAATTTGTAAAAACAGGCCTATAAAAAACCAACAGATGTAATTATAAGTGGGAATAAGCCCTCCCTCCCAGTTCCAAAAACCACTCTTAATCGCTACGGGCTCTAGGATAAAGTCGAAGAGCAACATTAAAAAAGCAGCGATAATCATTCTTGCTAATTTATTAGCGTTCAATAAAGCCGAACAGTGAGCGGCGCCTATCGTAACAATGGCCCAATTAATTGCAATAATTACCGGAACGCCTGCCATTTTCACCCCTAAATTGGCTTCATAATGGTAGTTTCCAAATAAGAGTCCAGTATTCACGCCTATTAACTCTGTTATAAACCCAACGAGTCCGGAAAAAAGCAGGAAAGTAAATGCTGGTTTTATAGGTGTTCTTAGGGTAAAAAGAATGGCGCAAAAAGAAAGAATAAGGATAAGGGGAGTAAGTGATAAAAAGAGTGTTCTATATGCCGGTATAATACTCCCAAAAAAACCTACAAGATAAATAATCCCAAAAAAACCAATAACTAACTTTTCTTTCTTTTTTGAATTCATTGTGTACTTAAATAATTCTTCCTTTAATGGCGTGTAACAATGTGTCATTAAGGGGGGTAAATGGAATGGCTGTTGTCGTACTAATCAAACGACTATCATAGCGTATCGTTTTATACGCTGAATAAACTGATTCAATAGTCAAACCCCTTCTTTTTCGCAAAAACAAATAAAAAACTTCGGAAAATGCTGCAAAAATGAGCGATATTAATCGCGGTGTTTTCATTCTTGGTGGGCGCTTATTGAAACAACTAGCTATGGCACTTAGCAGTTCAAGAAAGCTAACATTTTGTCCTGTACAAAGAAATTTTTTATTAGTAATCGTTGAATTCATTAAGTAAATCATGTTGGAAACAAGGTCTCTTACATCCACAATAGCATTTGATCCCTTTGGATAAAAAAAGATGCCTTTGGATGCCGTTTTAAAAATAGACAAAGAGCTGTCGTTCCAATTTCCTGGACCTAAAATTAAACAAGGATTAACTATTACCACAGGCAGGCCCTCTTCAGCCCCGCGCCATACTTCTTTTTCAGCACTGTACTTTGAGATGGAGTAACCTGAAACTTCTTTTCCTGGCTTCCATTTTGTGGTTTCATCTGTGGTGCCGTTTGGATTAAACCCTAGGGCGGCCGTGGAACTTACATAGCAGAGCTTTTTCACCTTGTTTAGAAGGCATAAATTAACAATGTTAGCAGTCCCTTGGCGGTTCACACTCATACAAGTATGAAAGTCTATTTTGTGAAAGGAAACAAGTGCTGCACAATGATAGACATGCGAAACACCATCGAATAACTCGTTCAAGTCGGATAGCGAAAGTATATCTGCGCGAACCCACTGAATTTTGTTAAAATATTCTTGGGCCTTTGTGTTAAAATAAAATTCAAAAAGTTTTTTTGTTTCTTGCTTTTTAAATTCTGACCGGAAACTAGCTCGCACGCTTTTATGGTGTTGTGTTAGTTCACACAACAAATGTCCGCCTACCAAACCTGTTCCGCCCGTTACTAAAATCATTTCACGGTAAATATAGCGTCTAAAGCGTCACAAAACCCAATTACTGATGCGTCTAAAATAGACTCGCTGTGGGCTTGTGAAATAAACCCCACTTCATAACCACTTGGACCAATATAAATACCTCTAGTAAGTAATTCGGCGTGCAACAAATTGAAGTTACTCATATCTGGATTAATTTGGTCGGCTGAGGCAATGCGTTTATTCTCTTCAAATGACAACCAAAAAATAGATCCTATACTCAATAATTTAAATGGATAAGATGAATCGCTAGCGTGTTTATTTATTGCCTGAACAAAACCCAAGGTTTTGATTGACAAATCTTCATAAAATCCGGGGCGAAGACAATTGCTTAATTGGGCAATCCCCGCCGCCATAGCAACCGGATTACCAGAAAGTGTTCCTGCCTGGTAAACAGGGCCTTCAGGAGATACGTTCGACATCAACTCATTGCTTGCGCCATAAGCACCTACGGGTAATCCTCCCCCCATAATTTTACCATAAGTTACAATATCCGGAATAATGTCATAAAAAGCTGCTGCTCCGCCGAAAGCAACTCTAAACCCCGATATTACCTCATCGAAAATTAAAAGTATGTTTAGTTTCGTACACAGCGCTCTAAGGGAAAGAAGAAATGTTTTATCCTGCAGAAGTAAGCCATTATTAGCCGGTATTGGTTCAATAATTACCGCGGCTATTTCATGAGCTTGGGCATGTAGAATCTCGCTTAATTTAGATAAATCGTTTAGTGGAAGCACGATTGTTTCATTAGCCAAAGACTCCGGAACGCCCGCGCTGGATGATGTTCCAAACGTTATAAGACCGCTTCCCGCCTTTACCATTAAAGAGTCAACATGACCATGGTAACAGCCTTCAAATTTCACCAATTTAGTTTTTCCGGAGGCCCCTCTCGCTAATCGTATAGCGGACATAACTGCTTCTGTACCCGATGATACAAACCTTAATTTGTCTATAAATGGAATATTACTCAGAATGAGTGCTGCTAATTCATTTTCTTTTTTTGTTGGCGCCCCAAAACTTGCCCCATTAGCCAAAGCAGCGACGGTCCCCTCGAAAATATCCGGGTGATTGTGTCCCAAAATCAAAGGTCCCCAACTGCAACAAAAATCAATGTATTTATTTCCATCTTCATCCCAAAGATAGGCTCCGTCGCCTTTTTGAATAAAAAGTGGCGTCCCACCTACTGACCTAAATGCCCGTACAGGTGAATTTACGCCTCCTGGAAAATAGGTTTTTGCTTTTTCAAACAACTGTTTGGATGTAGACCTGTTAAGTTCGCTCATTTTCTTGTTTATCTTTGTGGTTTACAAAAATAACAAATTTCAACGGCTTATGTTTTTAGATTTAACGCTTGAGTTTGCAAAATCTCTTGATCAAAATGACCCACTAAAATCCTTTAGGCAAGATTTTCTTTTCCCCACATTTCATGAAAAAGAAGTGCGCTACTTTACTGGAAACTCCCTTGGGCTGCAGCCTAAAAATGCAAGAAAATATATCCTTGAAGAGCTTGATGATTGGGAAAAGTTTGGGGTTGAAGGCCATTTTATGTCCCGTAGACCTTGGTACTCTTACCATGAAAACCTGACGGATATGATGGCGAAAATTGTTGGTGCTAAACCTCTTGAAGTCGTGGTAACGCATTCATTAACAACAAACCTACACTTGCTGTTGGTATCTTTTTTTCAGCCAAAAGGGAAAAGGACAAAAATTCTATGTGAAGCTAAAGCCTTTCCAAGCGATCAGTATGCGCTTTCCTCCCAAATTGATTTTCATGGCCTTAATGCTGAAAATTTAGTTGAAATTGGCCCGCGAGAAGGGGAACACATCATCAGAGAAGAAGATATTATCGATAAAATAAATCAATTAGGTGATGAATTAGCCTTAGTAATGATTGGAGGTGTTAACTATTACACTGGACAGCTGTTCGATATGGAGGCTATTTGTGCGGCTGGGCACGCTGTGGGGGCGAAAGTTGGTTTTGACTTGGCGCATGCCGCAGGTAATGTTTCACTATCTCTTCACGATTGGGGGGTGGATTTTGCGGCGTGGTGTGGATATAAATACCTTAATTCGTCGCCAGGAGGGGTTTCTGGTTTTTTTGTTCATGAAAGACATGCTAATAACACTGCATTACCGCGGTTTGCAGGTTGGTGGGGTCACAATAAAGAAAGTCGATTTGAAATGAAGCCGGGATTCCAACCAATTTCCGGTGCTGAAGGCTGGCAACTGAGCAATGCCCCTATATTGGGAATGGCCGCTCAACTTGCTTCACTCGAGGTGTTTGAGCGTGCAGGAATGGATAGAATTTCAGAAAAAAGAACGCTCCTGACTAGCTATTTAGAATGTGTCATTTTAAATGTTTCTGAAAAAAACAAAGCACTTTGTTCATTTGAAATAATTACCCCAAAAGACCCTAAAAGAAGGGGGTCTCAGTTGTCTATTCTATTACATGGAAAGGGAAAAGAAGTGTATGATGCGCTGACAAATAGAGGTGTGATTGCCGACTGGCGAGAACCCAACGTTATTCGTGTTGCTCCGGCTCCCTTGTACAATAGTTTTGAAGATTGTTATTGGTTTGGTCAGCACCTCGAAGCGGCTATTCAATAAGATCCTTCGTTAGACACAATCATTGAAATTGCTTCTGGAAAATAACGCATTTCAAGGTCGCGTATTTTTTGTTCTAAAGACGAAACGGTTTCGTTTTTTTCTACTTCGCAAGTATATTGCATGAGGATTTTACCTTGGTCAAAAACCTCATTAACAAGATGAATGGTTATCCCTGATGTAAGCGATTTAGCCTCTAAAACTGCGGCATGAACATGTTTTCCGTACATGCCCTTTCCTCCAAAATCTGGTAATAATGAGGGGTGTATGTTGATTATTTTATGGGACAGGTGTTCTATTAATTCCGGAGTGATTTTTTTCAAATATCCCGCTAAAATTACCCAATCAATACTTTGATTGGTACAAAGTTTTATTTGCTGTGTTGAGAGATCAGTTTGGTTTTGAGAGATAAAAAACCCGATGCCTTTTTTTAAACAAAATTCAGCCATGCTGGGGTTTTCCTTCGTGGAAAACACAAACTTGACACTAATTTTTTCAGAATCATTAAAATAATCAATGATGTTTTGGGCATTTGAGCCCTTGCCTGAAATAAATATTGCTATATTTTTTAAGGTTTTCACGAGGCAAAATTAACGATATATCTATATTTTCATACTATGAATTTAACCTTTATCGTGAGAATCAAGAACTGTTAATTCCTTATTTTAAATTGAAAAAGAGCTATAAAGGGAAATCAATGTTCTATTTAGGAATTCGAAATGATAACCCCGCATTGACAAATCCATTGGCTATGTTGCTGTTCAAACCAACGCCTGCAGAACAATCGAACTGTAAATTAGGCTTTGCTCTCCAAATAAAACCTCCATTAAGACCAGGGGCAAAATTTAAGGGGTCGGACAAACTAACATAGCTTTCAATAAATATTCCAGTTGCTTTAGGGAGTTCGAGGTCTAGCCCTACTGAGGCAAAATATTCTGGGACAGCATCAATTCCATTCCAAAACAAACCATTGTTCAATGTTAATAAAAGACTTTCGCTTAAATCCCATTCCATCGGAATAAGAATAGAGGGGTTTAATTGAGGCCTTACTGTATCTGCTGATAAATAAGGAACTCCTAAGTTGCCCAAAACTGCAGTGCTAGGAATAAGCCCTTTTTGAGCAGTTACACGTGCTTTAAATCCAAGAGAAAAGGGGGAAAGTTCAAGTGGGGCTTTGAGTCCGTTTGTATATTCTTGTTCTAAGTTAATGGCAAAGCGAAGTTCGAAAGCATCAAATATCCCCCATCGCATTGTGAGGTTATTCCACGATATACTTTTTGTTTTAACGCTAGCCTCTTTATTATACTCCAAATTCAATCCTGTTTCTATTTGAAAGTAATGCTCTGGTACAATCTGTGAGGATTCACCAAGTCCGGGACGATCTGGCTGAATTGGACCGGGTTCCGTTTGGGCGAGGAGAATGGTATGCGCCAAAACAAAACAAAGAATGGTAGTAACTTTAATTATCATAAGTTAAAGTTAATAAATGTTTATTTGTTGACCCTATATAAATTTTCAAGTATTATTCTTAGAGTAATTTGTAATCGCCCTAAACATCAATTAATCCTTACTGATTAAACAATATTAACAAGCGCTACAACAACCAAAAAAGTCATTTAAAAATTATTTATATCTATCTAAATTAAATGGTTGGATTTCTGAAAATGATTGGAGTAAATTATGATAAATAAATAAATAAACGTCTAATTGTTTTGATATTTGCTCGTTTGTTTTTTTCTTTGTACTCTAAAACCATTTTAAAATTAAAAAAATGTCTGAAATTAAAGATAAAGTTATAGCAATAATCGTTGATAAACTTAATGTTGATCAAGCTGAAGTAACCAACGAAGCAAGTTTCACAAATGATTTAGGTGCGGATTCATTAGACACCGTTGAATTAATTATGGAGTTTGAAAAATCATTCAACATCTCTATTCCAGATGATCAAGCAGAAGGTATTCAAACAGTTGGCGATGCCATTGACTACATTGAAAAAAACCACAAATAAGATACTTGTCTTAAGTTATACTTATGCAGCTTAAACGTGTCGTAATAACAGGTCTTGGTGCGCTAACCCCCATTGGTAATGATGTTGAGTCCTTTTGGCAGGCACTATTAAATGGTAAAAGCGGCGCAGCTCCAATCAAACAATTTGATTCTTCTTTATTTAAGACGCAATTTGCTTGTGAGCTAAAAGATTTTAATATTGAAGACCATATGGATCGTAAAGAGGCAAGGAAACTTGACCAATTTGCACAATATGCTCTCGTAAGTGCCACTCAAGCTGTAGAAGACTCTAAACTATTAGATTCTAATCCGAATAAAGACCGAATAGGTGTTGTTTGGGGTTCTGGCATTGGAGGCCTTAAAACCTTTCAAGACGAAGCTCAAAACTTTTTCGCTGGAGACGGCACCCCAAGAATAAATCCTTTTTTTATTCCAAAAATGATTGCAGATATTGCCTCTGGGCATATTTCAATTAAGTATGGTTTTAGGGGGCCAAATTACGTTACGGTTTCTGCTTGTGCTTCATCAACTAATGCGATAATTGACGCCTTTAATTTAATCCGATTAGGAAAATCAGACGCTATCGTAACAGGAGGATCCGAAGCTGCTGTTAATGAAATGGGAATTGGAGGATTTAATGCCTTAAAAGCGCTTTCCACTCGAAATGATTCGCCGGAAACAGCCTCTAGGCCTTTTGACGTGGATCGAGATGGATTTGTTTTAGGAGAGGGAGCCGGAGCGCTAATCCTCGAGGAACTTACTCACGCTTTAAATCGCGGGGCGAAAATTTATGCAGAAGTAGCTGGCGGAGGAATGTCTGGTGACGCTTACCACATGACGGCACCGCATCCTGAAGGAATTGGCGCAAGAAATACTATGATAGCGGCATTAGAAGACGCTGAGTTAAAGCCTACAGATGTAGATTATGTTAATGTTCATGGTACCTCAACACCTTTGGGCGATATTGCTGAAGTTAAAGCAATTGAAGCAGTATTTGGAGAGCATTCATTTAATTTAAATATTAGCGCTACAAAATCTATGACGGGTCACTTATTAGGTGCCGCTGGGGCTATAGAGGCAATTGCCTGTGTGCTTAGTGTACAAAATGATATTGTTCCTCCAACTATTAATCATTTTACTGATGATCCTGAGTTGAATTCAAATCTAAATTTTACCTTCAATAAGGCACAGAAAAGAGTAGTAAATGTAGCTCTTTCCAATACTTTTGGGTTTGGTGGGCACAATACTAGCGTCATTGTAAAAAAGTTTGTTTCTTAATTGGGACGACTTAGATCCTTTTTTACAAAAGCCAAATCTCCAGAAGACCTTATTCTAATCCGTTTTATTATTGATAGCTTCGGGTATCGCCCCAGCAACCTTTTTAATTTTAAAAAGGCCTTGTCACATAAATCCATCGCAATACATAATGATGTGTTAGAATCAAACGAGCGGCTCGAATTTTTGGGAGACGCCATACTTGATGCGGTTATCGCGGAATATTTATACGAAAAATACCCGGGGGATGATGAGGGATATTTAACCAAATTAAAATCTAAAATTGTAAATAGAAAAACCCTTTCGGACATCGCCGAGAAAATGGGTATACGTCAGCACCTTAATTACAGCACCGTTCGCACTATAAATATTTCCAGTGTTGAGGGAAATGCCTTTGAGGCGCTCATGGGAGCCATCTACCTTGATGCTGGATATGACCAAGTTAAAAAAAGCGTGCGAAATCATGTGCTGCGTAAATTTGTAGAGGTTGATCAGTTACTAGAGGAGGAAATTGACTTTAAGTCCCGATTAATTATTTGGTGTCAGAAGAAAAAATTAGCCTTGTCTTTCATCATTTTATCAGAAAGTAACCATCGAGGAGTTTCAAATTATGAAATGCAAGCAATCATTAGTGAAAAGGTTTATGGAAATGGTAAGGCGGGTAATAAGAAAGAAGCCGAGCAACTTGCCGCTAAAGAAGCCCTTAAAATAATTGGTGAAATTGACTGATTTAGCTTTTTTGTTAAAAAATATTCTTTTCTTTGTAGTCTTAAATTATATAATTATGAGTTGGACTGATTTTATTTATTCTGCAGCAGATGGTTTTCAATGGAGCTTTGGTTTTTTCGAGTTTGTACAAAACCATTTCAACGACTTATTATTATTATTAGGCTTCGTTGGCTTCGGATATTGGATGAATGTACAGCGAAAGTTTAATGCAAAGTCTAACGTGCCTGTTGAATCCAGTGAAAATACGGGTTGGTATAAGGACAACGAAGGAAAGCAGATTAAATAATTCCTGCTTATCGTTGATTTATTCTCTTTAAATTAAAGAAGACTTCAAGTATTCTCTATTCATTCTTGCTATATTTTCTAGGGATATGCCTTTTGGACATTCCACTTCACAAGCACCTGTATTCGTGCAGTTTCCAAATCCTTCTGCATCCATTTGATTAACCATATTCAAAACGCGTTCCTTTGCCTCTACTTTTCCCTGCGGAAGCAAAGAAAATTGCGAAACTTTAGCTGAAACAAACAACATCGCTGAAGAATTCTTACAAGTAGCTACACAGGCACCACATCCAATACAAGTAGCAGCATCAAAGGCTTTATCAGCATCGTGCTTTGGTATCGGTATTGTGTTGGCGTCAATTGTGTTCCCAGAAGTGTTTACGGAAATAAATCCGCCGGATTGTTGAATTCTATCAAAAGAACTTCGGTCAACAACAAGGTCTTTAATTACTGGAAATGCCTTTGCTCTAAATGGTTCAATGTAAATGGTGTCGCCATCTTTAAACTTGCGCATATGCAACTGGCAAGTAGTCACCAGCCTGTCTGGGCCATGTGCTTCTCCATTGATAAACAAGGAACACATCCCACAAATTCCCTCACGACAATCATGATCAAAAGCAACAGTGTCCTCTCCTTTAACAATTAATTCATCGTTCAGGATGTCTAACATCTCAAGAAAAGACATGTCAGGTTCAATGTTGTCAACAGTATAATCCACCATTTTTCCTGGTGAGCTAGCGTTATTTTGGCGCCAAATTTTTAATGCTAATTTCATGGTTCTTTTGCTGGTTAAGCGTCACTATTATTTATAACTTCTTTGAACTAATTCTACATTATCGTATACCAATTCTTCCTTGTGAAGAATGGCATCACTAGGATTTCCTTTATACTCCCAAGCGGCAACATAAGCAAAGTTTTTATCATCTCGTTGAGCTTCTCCATCTGCGGTTTGGAATTCTTCTCGGAAATGACCTCCACAAGATTCATTGCGATGTAGAGCATCTTTTGCAAACAATTCTCCTAATTCTAAAAAATCAGCCACGCGCAGTGCTTTTGCTAACTCAGGATTGAAGCTGTCTGCTGTGCCAGGAATTTTTACATCCTTATAAAACTCTTCTCGAATTTGGGCAATTTCTTGCTGCGCCTCTTTAAGTCCTTGTTCATTTCGAGACATTCCGGCTTTATTCCACATTATTTTCCCTAATTTTTTGTGAAAATAATCCGCTGGCTTTGTGCCTCCGTTGTTCATCAAACGACTAATCTGATCCACTACGTTTTGCTCCGCAGCATCAAACTCAGGGGTGTCAGTAGAAATTTTGCCTTTTTTAATGTCGGGAGCCAAATAATCTCCTATGGTATAAGGTAATACAAAGTAGCCATCAGCCAAACCTTGCATCAACGCTGAGGCACCGAGACGGTTTGCACCATGATCGGAAAAATTTGATTCTCCAATTGAAAAACACCCAGGAATAGTTGTTTGAAGATTATAATCAACCCATGTTCCCCCCATCGTATAATGGACAGCAGGATAAATCATCATCGGTGTCGAATATGGATTTTCATCCACTATTTTTTCATACATCTGAAAAAGGTTACCGTATTTATTAGCAACAATTTCAGTTCCCAATTTAATAACCAAGGTTTTATCGTTTTCATCTAAATGCTTCAAGCGGGCTTGGTCTATTCCGTAGCGCTCGATGGCGGCGGCAAAATCCAAATAAACGGCTTCACCTGTTTTATTCACCCCAAAACCAGCGTCACATCGCTCTTTTGCAGCGCGCGATGCAATATCTCGTGGAACTAAATTACCAAATGCTGGGTAACGTCTCTCTAAATAATAATCGCGGTCCTCTTCGGCTAATTGAGTGGGTTTTAATTTTCCTTCCCGAATCAGTTTTGCATCTTCCAATTTTGCAGGAACCCAAATACGCCCATCATTACGCAAAGATTCTGACATCAGGGTAAGTTTTGCCTGGTGGTCACCCGACACAGGAATGCAGGTAGGGTGAATTTGTGTATAACAAGGGTTTGCAAAAAATGCGCCTCGCTTATGTATTTTCCATGCTGCTGTTACATTGCTGCCCATTGCATTCGTTGAAAGAAAAAAGACATTTCCATAGCCACCTGAAGCTATTACAACAGCATGAGCTGAATGACGCTCAATTTTTCCGCTTATTAGGTCTCTTGCAATAATCCCCCTCGCTTTTCCATCAACAATTACAAGGTCTAACATTTCATGTCTGTTGTGCATTTTTATCTTGCCGCGACCTATTTGCCTGTTCATGGCAGAATAAGCACCCAATAATAATTGTTGTCCTGTTTGACCTTTAGCATAAAAGGTTCGGGATACTAGCGTGCCCCCGAATGAGCGATTATCTAATAATCCGCCGTATTCTCTAGCAAATGGAACTCCCTGTGCGACGCATTGGTCAATTATATTCGTTGAAACCTCTGCTAAACGATGCACATTTGCTTCTCTAGCGCGATAATCCCCCCCTTTAACGGTGTCATAAAATAAGCGAAAAGTAGAATCTCCATCTCCCTGATAATTTTTTGCCGCGTTAATTCCTCCCTGTGCAGCGATAGAATGCGCTCTTCTAGGTGAATCTTGAAAACAAAAAGCTTTAACATTATAGCCTAACTCCGCAAGTGTTGCTGCGGCAGAACCTCCGGCCAATCCTGTTCCAACAATTATAACATCAAGATTTCGCTTATTTGCAGGATTTACCAAGTTAATGTGGTCCTTGTAGTGGGTCCACTTATCCGAAATCGGCCCCTTGGGTATTTTTGAATCTAAAGCCATTATTAATTAATGATTAAAGTGATGAAAAAGTGCAATAAAAATAAATCCAAAAGGAACAATCACTGCAAAAGCATATCCAACTTTATGCAGTGTTTTAGAATACTTATTGTTCATTCCTACAGACTGAAAAGAGGAGTTGAATCCGTGCCATAAATGCAGGAACAAAAAGAAAAATGAAAAACAATAAATTGATGTTCTGATCGGGCTGTGAAACTTCTCTGCCAACTCGTGAAAATAGCGTTCGGAAGCTATCGGCTTTGCCTCAACGTACTTATATACCATTTCGGGAATCCAAAAATCATAAAAGTGCAGTCCTAAAAATGATAAGACAACAATCCCGGAAATAATCATGTTTCTTGAAGGCCAAGAAGCATTTGCGGCCCCATTATATTTTGCATAACCAATTGGACGAGAGGCCCTGTTCTTGAAATCCAACACAAAACCCATAATAAAATGAAATAAAACACCCAAAATTAAAACCGGCTGCATGGCAAACTGAATGAGTGGATTGTTACCCATGAAGTGAGCTAATGTATTAAACAAATCTTCGTTAAATACAGAGATCAGATTGATAAAAAAATGGATCGACAAGAAAGTGACTAGAAACAGTCCAGAAAGTGCCATGGCAATCTTTTTGGCAATCGAAGACTTCAAAATGGGAGAATTAGACATAATTTTAAACTAAAATAATCGATGCAAATTTAATAAAATCAACAATTAGATCGCGTTTTTTGTTCTTATTTATAATTGGTGTAAATAGGCAACTGTCGTTTCGTTGTCGTTTACACAGATTTGTGTGCGTTTTCCGAAAACCAATGCCCTATTATCGTCAATGTGACCAGACGGGAAATTAAATACAACAGGCATGTTTGAAAACTGAAGTTGCTCAAGTATAATCTCTTCAATAGATCGTCCTAGCGGTGGATCGGTGTCTTCAAGCTCGGTCATTCCTCCTATAATTAACCCTCTTATTTTTTCAAATACTCCAGCCTTACTTAATGCAAAAATCATCCGTTCTACTTGATAATAATGTTCTCCCACGTCCTCTAAAAAAAGTATTGAATTTTCAAAATCATACTGATCATTGGTCCCCAACATACTGTAGACAATACTAAGGTTGCCACCAATTAAATTGCCTGTTGCTGTACCTATTCTGTTAGACTTGTTTGGAGGCAGTACAAAAGGAGTGGATTTATCCGTCATACTTTCTAAGAGTGTAAGAAGCGCCTCGTCGGTATTTTTTTGAAAACTAATTGGCATTGTAGCATGTATGCTTTGAATCCCTAATTTTTGCAATCGGTGATGAAAAACGGTAATATCACTGAACCCTATCATCCATTTAGGCTCAAGTAATACATTCGCCCAATTAAGTCGATCTAAAATACAAATGCTTCCATATCCCCCTCTAGCACAAAGAATCGCCCTTACATCGGGGTGGTCTATCCCAAACTGTAAATCAAATAGGCGCTCGTCGTCTGTTCCAGAAAAATAATTATGATTTCCAAAACAATGAGCACTCACCAATACCATATATCCATTTTTCTCTAAATATTCTTTCGCGAAAAAAACGCTTGAAGAATCTATTCTTTTAGCCGGAGCGGTTATATAAATTAGATCACCTGGAACTAAAGGAGCTGGTTGAATCATTTTTTAAGAAAAAAAGATTGGGCGATTGATAAGTCGAATGGTGTCGTAATTTTTATGTTTTCCTCGTTGCTTTCAACAAAACAAATAGGCTCCCCAATTTGCTCTACCAAAGTGGCGTCATCTGTAATTGAAGGCATGAAATCTTGTTCGTAGGCTAAGCGCAATGTCTTTTCATGGAAACACTGAGGAGTGTGTACGAGGCGAAAAGAGGCTCTGTTTGCTGACTGATTCGTTCCTTCGGAAATTTTCCGAATCGTATCTTTAATCATTAAAACTGGTACAACAGCCTTCACAACATTTAACGAAAGAAAACATCGTGTAATGGTTTCAATTGATACAAACGGCCTTACGCCATCGTGAACAGCAATGTGTTCTCCAGTAGCGTAACGCAAAGCATTTTGGATAGAATGAAAGCGCTCCTCTCCACCCGCTATAATTTGATGAGGAATATCAAATCCGATTTTTTTTATACTAGATTTCCAGTATACTATCCACTCTGAGGGCAATGTTACGAGTATTTCTATCGACGGGTCGAAGGTGTGAAAAACGCTTATCGTGTGAGCTAATATCGGTAATTCTCCGAGCAAAATAAATTGCTTCGGAATGTCTTTTCCAATTCGCTTTCCAATTCCTCCAGCGGTAATAATAACCGTACGATTTACCATGCTCAAAAATAAGTATAAGTCTTGTATCTACAAACTTTACATTATACTCTTGTTTTTTTATCTTTGTGTAAAATATAGTTCAATGTCAACGAGGAAAGGAGCCCTTGCTATTTATAATACATTAAGCGGAAAGAAGGAGTTGTTTCGCCCTATTCATGAGGGTCAAGTTGGAATGTATGTTTGTGGACCAACGGTCTATAATAATGTTCACCTTGGGAACTGTCGAACATTCATTTCGTTTGACCTTGCATATCGCTATTTGCTTCATTTAGGATATAAAGTACGTTATGTCAGAAATATTACTGATGTGGGTCATTTAGAAAATGACGCAGACGAAGGAGAGGATAAGATCTCCAAAAAAGCACGGGCAGAAAAGGTGGAACCTATGGAAATCGTTCAGAAATATACGCTTGATTTTCACGGCGTAATGACGGCTTTTAATGCTTTGCCACCTAACATAGAGCCTACTGCAACCGGACACATTATTGAGCAAATTGAATTAATTAATACCATTGTTAAAAATGGCTTTGCCTATGAATCAAATGGGTCGGTCTACTTTGATGTAGAAAAATATAATGCCAATCAGCCTTATGGAGAATTGTCTGGCCGTAAAATTGAAGATTTAATTGCTAACTCAAGGGTCCTTGACGGGCAAACCGAAAAGCGAGCGCCGCTAGATTTTGCACTTTGGAAAAATGCATCAGATGAACACATAATGAAATGGCCTTCACCATGGGGGCTGGGATTTCCTGGGTGGCACCTAGAATGCTCGGCTATGAGTGCTAAATACCTCGGCGAAGTGTTTGATATACACGGCGGCGGAATGGATCTAAAATTTCCACATCACGAATGTGAAATCGCACAAGGCTGCGCAGCCACTGGAAAAAAACCTGTCCAATATTGGATGCATGCCAACATGCTTACCCTTAACGGAAAGAAAATGAGCAAGTCCACTGGAAACTCCCTATTGCCAGCAGACCTTTTTTCTGGTGAAAATGTATTGCTCAGCAAAAGTTTTCATCCGATGGTTGTGCGGTTTTTTATGATGCAGGCTCATTATCGAAACACACTAGATTTTACCAGCGAAGCACTAAATGCAGCAGAAAAAGGATTTGAAAAACTCATGTTGGCAATAGAAAATCTGCTGGTACTTGTTCCATCAAGTAATTCAAGTATTAATACAAAAGTGCTTGTTGATGGGTTTTATGCCGCAATGGATGATGACTTCAATGCTCCGGCATTAGTCGCTTGTTTGTTTGATGCAGTAAAACAAATTAATGCTATTGTAGAGGGAAGAGCAACTATAAATAAGGATGATTTATTGGTTTTACAAAAAGAAATCTCCGTGTTTGTTTTTGAGGTCTTGGGCTTGCGGCGTCCCACAGAAAAAAACGATGATCAACGATTATCTAATGTAATGGCCTTGGTTTTAGAATTACGAGGGAGCGCAAGAGAAAATAAAGATTGGATAACCTCTGACAAAATCCGTGATGGGCTTAGTAATGCAGGCATAATCGTTAGCGACGGAAAAGATGGCGCTAGTTGGAAATAACATTTAAGACTTTTTAAGAAAATGGCTTTAATCAAATCATGTCAAGGCATATCACCCTTAATTTCAGAGGATTGCTATTTAGCCGAAAATGCAACAATTATTGGTGATGTGGTCCTAGGGTCCTTATGTTCTGTTTGGTTTAATGCCGTGATTCGTGGTGATGTAAACGCCATTCGTATTGGAAATAAGGTCAATGTTCAAGATGGAGCCGTACTACATTGTACCTATCAAAAAACAACACTAACCATTGGTAATAATGTTTCTATTGGGCACAATGCACTTGTACATGGCTGCACAATCGAAGATAATGTGCTTGTTGGAATGGGCGCTATCGTAATGGATAATTGTTATGTTGAGTCAAACTGTATCATCGCTGCAGGAGCGGTTTTATTGGAGGGAACAAGAGTAGAATCTTGGAGCGTCTTTGCTGGCGTGCCGGCAAAAAAAATTAAACAACTCTCTCCTGAACTCTTTAAAGAAGAAGTCATGCGCATTGCTGATAATTATGTGTTTTATGCTAGCTGGTTTAAATAATTGAGGCTTTGCTTTTTTTTTAGTTCTTTTGTATAAAATATAGCCTTATGAAAACTGTTTTTTTAATCGCTCTTGTTGCTCTTGGTTTATTCTCTTGTAAGAAATATACTGATGGCGGCATGAAAAAATTAGCCCTTAGCCACCTAAGGGGAACGTGGAAATTAGAGCGCTACACTCGCAATGATGTTGACTATACGGGAGATTTGTTGATTAATAGTTATAAGGAAACCTTTAACGAAGAAGGCACCTATTCCAGACAGCTTATTGATACTTTTAACGCAGTAGTAAATACCTCTGGTGGCTGGGACTTTGAAGGTGATCGGTCTTTGTTAAGAATTAGTGGCGCTGGTTTTTATAACCTAACGCCAGGAGTGTCAACAGCCACAGCTCAATCAGGCTACACAATAAATCGATTAACTAAATCAGATTTGTGGTACAGCTACGAAGATGCTTGGGGAAAACATGATTTTAGACTAATAAAACAATAACCCTGAGTCGCAGATGAAATATTTACCCATTAATGCTTCGCTGTTTATTACAAACCGCGAATCTTTTGTCAAGCAAATGGTAGAAGGAGCACTAGCGGTGTTTAACTCCAACGATATTTTCCCTATTAGTGCGGATAGTACGATGCCTTTTCAGCAACACCGTGATATTTTTCACTTAAGTGGAGTTGATCAAGAAGAGTCTATTTTAGTGCTTTTTCCAAGTGCAAGCAATCCTGCGCATCGGGAAATATTATTCTTAAAAGAAACGAGTGAGCTGATCGCTATTTGGGAAGGAGAAAAATTAACAAAATCAACTGCATTCGAAGCGTCAGGAATTAAAACCGTTTATTGGCTGCAACAATTTCCTGTAATTTTTAAACAAGTTATGGCTGAATGTTCTGCCATTTACGTAAATACAAATGAACACCTTAGGGCATCTACAATAGTTGAAACTAGAGAAGATCGGTTCATAAAGACGGTGACGAATGATTATCCTGCCCATCATATTTTAAAATCGGCGCCCATCATGCACCGTATTCGCTCAATTAAGCACCCCATTGAAATCGAATTAATGCAAACAGCGTGTAATATTACTGAAGCTGGATTTAGACGATTGCTTGGCTTTGTAAAGCCTGGCGTTTGGGAATATGAGATTGAAGCAGAGTTATCCCATGAATTTCTTCGAAATCGTTCTAAAGGATTTGCCTATACGCCAATTATTGCTTCGGGTAAAAATGCCTGTGTACTGCATTATATTGAAAACAACAAACAATGTAAAGATGGCGATGTTATTTTATTAGATGTTGCTGCAGAATACGCTAATTATTCATCTGACTTAACCAGGTGTGTTCCTGTAAATGGTCGATTTACAAAACGTCAAAAAGATGTTTACAACGCTGTTCTTCATGTAAAAAAAGAAGCGGAAAAACTGTTATTACCTGGAGTAATTATGGCTGACTATCATAAAACCGTAGGTTTATTGATGGAAGAACAACTCGTTAAGCTCCAACTAATCTCGCTCGACGATATTAAAAACCAAAAGGCTGATTGGCCCGCTTACAAAAAGTATTTTATGCACGGCACATCTCATTTTATTGGCCTGGACACACATGATGTTGGCTTATGGCACGAACCCATCAAAGCTGGGATGGTCTTTACCTGTGAACCAGGAATTTATATTCCGGAAGAAGGCTTAGGGATTAGATTAGAGGATGATTTACTTGTTCAAAAAACAGGAGCCCCATTCAACTTAATGGGAAATATTCCATTAGAAGCGGAAGCCATTGAAGACCTCATGAATCGTGGCTAAAGGATTACATTACCGCATCTTTGGTGCTGGTTATACAACGGTTTACTTACATGGGTTTTTAGAGTCTTCCACAATGTGGGACCCCTTAGATTTAGTCAATCAACCTGGTCAACACCTATTAATTGACCTACCTGGACACGGAAAATCACCTTTAATTGACGATTCTGATACCCCTTCTATTCGCTTTATGGCTGAAGAGGTGGTGCGTGTCTTGAAAGAACTAAACATCAAAGAATACCGTGTTATTGGACATAGTATGGGGGGATATGTTGCCTTGGAGCTATTTAACATGCGTTTAGAAACCGCTTCTATACTGAAGCACGTAACCTTAATGAACTCAAACTGTTGGGAAGATAATGAAATTAAAAAAGGGGAGCGCTTAAAAATTGTTCGGATTGCCTACAAAGCAAAAGACCTTTTTATTAACGAAGTGATTCCTAATCTTTTTGCACGAGCACACGATTTTTATCCTCAAATTGAAGCCCTGAAAAAAGAAGCTAAAGAGATAAGTTCAGACTCCATTGCATACGCTACATTAGCTATTCGTAACCGAAACGATTACACAGCTTTAGTTTTGTCTAATCCGGAGTGTTTTACATTTATTCATGGTGCCTTGGATCGTTTGGTCAGCATGGATGACATTCAATTGCGCTTAGTCTTACCTATGGAGCCCTCTCCAAAAATTATCATTCTCCCCTCGGCTGGTCATATGGCGCACTGGGAAACGAAAAAAGAACTCATCGATATTCTTTATCCAAACCCTGAACTCTAGGTTTTGAACAGCAAAAATAAGAGGAACAACGCTAGTTTATAACTTAATAATCCTAACCGTTTTAATGCCGCTTTGATTGTAAGCATTAACAAAGTAAATGCCCTGAGGAACACTTAATTCGATAGACACTTCCTTTTGATTATTCACAACTGATTGACCAACCAATCGGCCCCCCATATCCGTGATAGACAATACCCCAGTGAATGCAGCATCAAAGGAAATATTTACTTGATTTACCACAGGATTTGGAAACACAGTAAAGGATGCTGAAGACAACTCATCCATTCCGACATTTGTAATCGAAATACAATTGGAGGTGTCAGAGCAACCATTGCTATTTGTGCTTATTACCGCATAAATGCCATTTTGACTAGCGGTAAAAGATGAGCTGTTGGCTCCAGGAAGTGCTGAGCTTGTGTTGCAATTTATCCACTGATAAGTCAACCCTGTATTTGTTGAGCTAAGCAATAGAAGTGAGTTGTTAGGACTCACTGAAATAACATTGCCAACTTGCTCGATGGTTAAATTAAGGGTGACAATACTATCGCATCCCTGAACATTGGTATAGGTTGCAGTATAACTCCCAGCCTGTGTATAAACTTGTCCATTAAACAAAAACTGAGCTCCCTGACAGATGGTTTCGTTCAAATTCGTTTCTTGGATCGCACATCCAATATAAACAAAATCAGTATATATTGTATTGGACAAGGTGTCCACCTGAGCAGAAATCGTAGAATAGCCCACTGCTCCGCTAACAAAAGAAGATGGATTAATGGTAGAAACCGTAGCTAATATGGGCGTATTAAATCCCCACGATACCGAAGATGCGCCTAAAGCCTCCACTTGCATACTGGCGTTCGAACAAAGAGCATATGCACAATGTATCACCGGCTGAGCTTGTAAATTAAAGTTTGCATTTTGAACCAGTAAAGTGTCTCCGCTTGACAAATAAACTGGCAAACTTATTCCATTAGCACCATCTCCACCTTTTCCACCTGCGCCTCCGGCACCGCCAGCACCGCCAGCACCACCATCACCAATTTCACTACTGCATGCCGCTTGAATACCCGCTCCACTGCCTCCATTTCCGCCAGCACCACCATTGCCACCCACTCCACCTGACCCTAGGTTTCCTGCTTGAACGAAACAATCAACCATACTTCCATTGGGACCATTAACATTGATGTAAATTCCAAAGGAAGAACCTCCTCCATAACCGCCTGTTCCACTAGTTCCACCCTGACCTCCGCCACCGCCACCGCTTCCACCATTTCCTGGGCCGTTGTCGCAGAAAGTACAATTCTGTCGACCACCGCCTCCACCGCCTCCACCGCCAGATCCACCACAACCGTCTAAGCCTGTTGAGCCTTGATTGCCCGGCATCCAAAAACCACCAGAATGTTGACCTTGAGATCCATTAGCGCCTTGAGCCCCAACTAAACCAGACAAACCGTTACCGCCACTGGTTCCATTTCCTCCCGGATCGCCCTCATTTCCCTTAATGCCTGAAGTGCCGCCATTGTTACAAGCAGACGCGCCTCCAAGACCTCCATTTCCGGCGTTATTTGAATAACATTCGTCTCCACCCGCACCGCCGCCGCCGCCGCCGCCGCCATTTCTAGCCGTTCCTGCTGTTCCTGCCGTTCCCGGATTTTGCGCGTTATTTTGATTCGGCCCACCTGAACCACCACCTGAACCACTAGCGCCAGCGCCACCCGCACCGCCACTTGCTCCGGCAGAACCATTTCCGAAAGTACAATCACTACCATTACAAGAACCAGAATTTCCTAATGAACCATTGTTTCCATTGGCCCCAGCGACTCCAATTGTACCTGAAAAACCAGCGCTTGCGTGACCAGCAATAAATTGACAACGAACCAAATTATAAGCAGAACAGCTGTCCATGTAAAACGCATAAGTGCTCACACCAAAAGGTGCATTTGCGTTTGATGCGGCTGCACTCTGGGTTTGAATCGTTAAATCTTGAAATCGAAAACCTGTATTACTCACTAATTCCACTGCAGAAATTCGCGGACTGTTCGCTGGCCCTGAGGGATTTGTATTGCTTCGATAAATCGTTGTGGCACCAGCTAAACTTGTTTTTGTCCAAGCAAGCGTGTCTATAAATCCACCTTCAACCACTACGTTTTGTCCCGCTAAAAATAAGGGTGCGCTTATAAAATAGGTTCCAATTGCCATTCTAATATAGCTTCCCGAAGAGGCCGTTGTAAAGGCGGTGACCAGATCCATGGGGTCATTCATGGTTCCAATCGAAGTTGCTTGTCCTGTTGGTGTTACATATAGTATTTGACATTGCGAAAAAGCAATGTTATTAACCAATACAGCAAAAATTATGTATAGTAATCCTTTTTTCATATCTGTAAATTTTCAATAAATATACACAATAAATGTGTTATTCTGCATTGATGATCTCATGCAGCCATCCATCAACCGTCTTTGCATCATCTATGGAGCAAGCCCCTGATTTTGTTCTTCTTAAGGTCGTTAAAGTTGCGCCAGCGCCTAATTTCTTTCCAAAATCATGGGCAATAGATCGAATATAGGTTCCTTTGGAGCAACTAATAGAAAAAGATATTTGTGGAAATGCGCTTGCGTCTATTGAAAAATGCTTAATATTTATTTTATTAGGCTTTAATACTAGCTCTTTTCCTTCTCTCGCATAATCGTAAGCGCGTTTTCCATTGATTTTTTTTGCGGAAAAGATAGGTGGTATTTGTTCCTGCTCCCCTAAAAATGCTTGCCTAACCAACTCAATTGCCGCTAAACTAATCGAAGACACATCGAACTCTTGGTCAAATTCGGTTTCTAAGTCATATGAAGGTGTTGTTTTTCCAAGCAGAATGATTCCTGTATATTCTTTGTCTTGACCAATTAAATCATCGATTAACTTGGTGTTTTTTCCCGTGCAAATAATTAATAGGCCCGTGGCTAATGGGTCAAGGGTGCCGGCATGGCCCACTTTAATGTTTTTTATCTTAAGCTTTTGTTTTATATTCCAACGGATTTTATTCACAACATCGAACGACGTCCATCCAATAGGTTTATCAATCAATAATGTTTCGCCAGAGATAAAATCCATGTTAGCGCAGAAAATAAATAAGCAGTGAACAGCCAATAAGTACCCTGTACCATCCCCAAACTTTAAAGCCATACTTTTGTAAAAATCCCAAGAAAAACTTAATGGCTAGTGCAGCAATTAAAAACGCAATGATATTGCCCACTATAAAAAATTGCGTGTTTTGTTGGGAAGATAAAATCATATCAATCCCAGTTTGATGAGTTCCTTTATACGTCCAATCTTTTAAAAATAAAGAATAGCACGTGACGGCAAACATTGTGGGTACCGCTAGAAAAAAACTAAATTCTGCTGCCGCCTTGCGCGAAAGCCCTTGTTGCATGCCGCCAATTATTGACGCTGCAGAGCGACTCGTTCCCGGCATCATGGCTAAGCATTGCCAAAAACCAATTTTAACCGCACTGAGCTTTGAAACATTATCTACCGAATCAAATCGTGGATGATTAAACAGGCGATCTATGAAAAGGAGGACCACACCTCCTAAAATTAACATTACAGCAATCGGTATTGGCTTCTCTAGAACGGCCTCTATTTTATCGTCGAAAAGCTTTCCTAAAACTAGGGCGGGGATAACTCCAATAATCAATTTTATATAAAATTGAGGAGAGCTAAAATTAAAAAAGCGACGCCAATACATGGATACAACGGCTAAAATTGCACCAAACTGAATAGAAACTTGAAACATTTTCACAAATTCATCGGTTTCAATTCCGAAGATTGAGCTTGCGAAAATCATGTGTGCGGTGCTAGAAACAGGTAAGAACTCCGTTATTCCCTCTATGATTGCTAAAATAATCGCTTCACTAAAGGTCATAAAATGGAATTACTTTTTATTTTTATTGAAGTAACTCTGTTTTTGAGTAAGAGGTGTTTCTGTCTTTTTTTGCGCTTGAGCGCCTACGATTTCTTTATCCACTTGTGGTATATCGTTATCCGTTTTACCTGATAAAGCATTAGGGTTTTTAGGTTTTTTTATAATACTAAAAAGGATTACAATGTAGCCTCCAACAATTAACATCGGAGCAATCGTTATTCTAACTGTACTGAATAATTCGCTTGCATCAAACTTGCTGGGGTCATCCGATCCGCCGCCAATCATTAATAAAAAACCTAAAATATTAATCGCCAGTCCTATCAAAAGGATCTTATAATTTTCCGCTTGGAAACCAAAGTGTTTTATTGGATTATTCATAATCGTTAATATAAATCATCTAATTTCATACGAAGATACTTGTTTAATGCAAACCAAGTAGAAATTAGCGTGATAAAAACACCTAAAAACAATAATGATACTATGAGCAATGATAAAACTTGCCACGAAAAAGTGACTTCAATTGTTTCTAAAACATTATTTAATGCAAAAAAAGAGGTCATCAAAAAGGCAAGCGCAATAATCGCCGCTATACAACCTTGATATACTGCTTGTAATAGAAAGGGGCGGCGGATATACTTCCCAGTAGCACCTACTAAGGTCATTGTTTTGATGGTAAACCGTTTTGAATAAAGAGACATTCTTATGGTGTTGTTTATCATTGCAACAGCAATTATTATTAACAAGGCTGCAACTGATAAAAATAAAAAAACAAACTGTTTAAAGCCTAAATTCACCTTTTCAACACTAGACTCATCATAATTAACCTCATCGATTTCTTGCGGAAAGGCTTTAATTAGCTTTGTTTTAATCTCTTTCATTCCCTTTTTTGTAGCATAATTGGCTTTGGGAGAAAAGCATAAAGACGGGGGGAGTGGATTTTCCCCTTCTAATAATTCTTTAATTTCGATTTGCCCTTCTCCGCCGAATTCTTGAATGGCTCGTTCAGGCGAAACAAACCATATTTTTTTAAACATTGGCCAAGATTTAAGGCGCAACTCTATTTGTTTTATATCAGCATCTTTTAAGGTGGGCTTGAAGAAAATGTCTCCTTGAAGGCTTTCTTTTGCCTGGCTTTGAATATTACTTAGACCAAACATAGCACTCAAAACAATTCCGATCATAAATAAAACCAAGGAAATACCAATCAATGTAGATATATAGCTTGTTTTTATTCCTATTTTATTATATTTTTCAATTGATTTTGACATACTTCAAAAGTATAAAAAAAACGTTTGTGATATTTGTGGACGCTAAATGAGTAATCAACGTTGAATTGTGTATTGCTTAATTATTCACTTTTCATCTACCCAATCACCATTCTCCTTAATCAAATCAATTAATGCCTGAACGGCCTCTGATTCGTTGATGTTTTTTCGAACCACCGTTTTTTCTTTGTATAAATGAATCTTTCCCGGCCCAGTACCCACATAACCATAGTCTGCATCCGCCATTTCTCCCGGGCCATTGACAATACAACCCATTATACCAATTTTTAATCCTTTTAAATGTGCCGTTCGAGCACGTATTTTTGCGGTTGTTTCCTGTAAGTCGAAAAGCGTCCTTCCGCAAGAAGGGCAGGAAATGTATTCTGTTTTTGAAATTCTTGTTCGTGTGGCCTGTAAAATTCCAAATGCTGTAGAGTTGATAAACGTTTTCGCCTGTGTAGCACAAATCCATAAACCATCGCCGAAGCCATCAATAAGTGATGATCCTAAGTCACTAGAAACGCCAATTTGAAAGGTCTCTTGATCTGATTCTTCCGATTCAATAAATAGAATTATGGGGGCCTTTATCTCTAATTTCGCAATATTACAATATAAGTTGCGAAAAAAGTGCGTGTTCTGAACACCAAGACCTTTTGCAACTAATACCAAATTAGGATAATCTGCCATCACTTCACTTAGTTCGTTTGAGTTCGTAATAAAACAAAAGGCTTGTTGATTTTGGGGTAATTCTAATAAATTTTCAACTGTAATTAAAGGATAAAACCCTTCTTTGTTGGAATAATTTTTTTTCCAGTTTTCATAGTTACACAAAATCCCTAATGTCCCTGGAACCTCAAAACTCAAGGTGTTTTCGCCAATATATACATAATCAGCCGCCTGATCCTGCAAATGCCACTTATCTAATTGAATAGAATAATTATATCCAATCGCGTAAAAGTTAGCGGGCGTAATTATTTCTTTTTTAGAAAAATCCGCTATTACAACGGGTACATTTTTACCCCCTATATTGTGGACCGTTTTACTTTCTCTTCTATTGTATTCAAATGGATTGTATGGAAGCTTGTTGAGGCTTGAGTATTTCTCTGTAACTATTTTTGAATAGTGGTCTACTAATTTCTGAGCAACGGGAATTTCGTGCTCTGGTTCTTCGGTTAATGATACGCGTATAGTATCCCCGATACCATCTACTAAAAGCGACCCGATTCCAACCGCCGACTTAATTCTTCCATCTTCACCATCACCAGCCTCTGTAACACCTAAATGCAGGGGGTAATATCGGTCATTCTTTATCATTTCTGAGCACAACAGTCGATAGGCCTGAACCATAACAAGAGTATTACTTGCTTTCATGGATACAACGAGTTGATCAAAATTATTTTTTTCGCAAATACGTATAAATTCCATTGCGGATTCGACCATTCCTTCTGGTGTATCACCATAGCGACTTAATATTCTATCAGAAAGAGATCCGTGGTTGGTTCCAATTCGCATTGCTGTACCATGCTTTTTACATAACAAAACGAGCGGAGTGAATTTCTCTTCAATTCGTTTCAATTCATCATTATAAGTATCGTCGGTATAATTAATTTCCTCAAATTTCTTTTTATCAGCATAATTTCCCGGGTTTACCCTTACCTTCTCCACAATCGTTGCAGCAATCTCTGCCGCATTTGGTGTAAAATGAATGTCCGCTACCAATGGTGCAGAATAACCCGCGTCCCTTAACTGTTTCTTTATTTCTCTTAAATTTTCCGCCTCTTTCTTGCTTGGCGCAGTAAGTCTAACAATTTCGCAACCCGCCGTAATCATTCGGATAGATTGTGCAACAGATAAATCGGTATTCATGGTATCTGTTGTGGTCATCGACTGAATGCATATGGGGTTTTTTCCTCCCATTATTATGTCGCCAACACTAACCTCCTTAGTAGGTAGGCGCTTCCTCTCAAACAAGTCAACGCAATACTTTAAATCTTCAATGCCCATCCTTTTTTAGGTATTAAAATGTCCGAACAAAGTTAGTTATTACTTTGTTCGGTTTGTATGGCTTTGCACACGGAATTAACAATGGGTTTCGACACAAAATTATAAGAACAATGTTATTCGGTAATTTGATTATCTAAAGTCGTTGGTAAAACAATCTTAAAGATTGTGCCTGAATCGGGTGAAGACACAAAAGATATTTGCCCACCGTGATTCTCTATAATTTGTTTAACGATTGAAAGTCCTATTCCACTTCCTTTTGATTTCGTAGTGAAGTGCGGTGTGAAAATCTTTTCTTTCTCGTCGGCCGATATTCCTCTACCGTTATCTTGAATAGATAGAATAATGGACTGGTCCTGCTTATGTAATTGTAAATTTATTTGCGGATTAGCGCTATTTGAGCAAGCTTGAATGGCGTTTTTAATTATATTATTCAAAACCTGGATCCATTGTTCTTTGTCAATACTGAGGAAACAAGTGTCAATACTTGTTTCAAATCCTATGCGTACTTTTTTGTGAGAAGAGAACATTAAAAGTACACCCCCAACGGTTTGGACTAAATCCACTTGCGACCTGTTGGGCTCAGATAATTGGGCAAAACTTGAAAAGGCCTTTGCTATTTTTACTAATGCGTCTATCTGCTCTATTATTGACTTTACAATTATTTCTAGTTTTTTCTTTGAATCTGGGTCGTTAGGGTCATAAACGCGCAACAATTGTTGAACACTCAATTTAATCGGAGTTAGAGGGTTGTTTATTTCATGTGCTACTTGCTTTGCCATGTCTCTCCAGGCAGATTCCCGCTCATTAGATTTTAACTGATTAATTGCTACCTCTAATTCGTTAAGTTTATTATTATACGCATCGACTATCGTGCTTATTTCATCTTTTGCGGTATAAACTATGTGTTGATTCTGCTTTCCAAAACTAATGGAACTCACCTTTAATTGAAGCTGTTTAAGTGGTTGAACTAGGCGAGTAGAAACTAATAATGATATAATAATGGCGCCGGCCAATAGTAAAATAAAAATGCTCATAATAGACACTAAAAAGGACTGTATTTGCTTTTCATAGTCCTCTTGCTTGTTGAAATGTTGAATGTTTAAGTAGCCTAAAATTTGTTTGTTACCATTAATAATTGGTGTGTAAACAGATTGGAAAGATAATTTTCCTATCGTCTCCTTTTGGGTATAAAGACTTGATTGTTGGAGTAAAGCCTGAAATGCTTGGGGGTTAATTTGTTCACTTTGAAGGCCCATGCTAAATATTTTTGGCTTTGACGCCCCTAATAAATGACCTTTTACATCGTAAATATTAATGTCGGTGTCAAAAACAGACGCTAATTTGGCCGTAAGCATTTCGAAAAACAATCCGTCTTTTGATTTTGTTAAGGTGTTGCTGAAATATATTTTATTAATTAATTCTACTTCTATCGATTTGACTTTTTCAGTGATTATTTTATTATTAAATGATTCATATTGGCGACTTACAAAAAGGCCGCTTACTGCACCAAAAAAGATTAAAGAAAGGGCGACTAACGAAACAGACATTAATTGTATCTTTAAAGCAAGAGTCCAAGTAGACTTTCCTTTTTTAATAAATAAATAGGCGGTATTAATTACAACCATGAGTAGTCCCCAAAAACAAAAAACGTAAGAAAAAGAAGTTAAAATATCATAATTTGTTTTGATTTTTTCTGATAAGATCACAGCCCTGTCTTTTCCTTTGTAGGATATATGGTGATTATATCCCTCTTGGTCGAAAAAAAGAGCTGTTCCAGGAATTGTTTTATAAAAAGAAAGTTTTTTATGAAAATTAAAATCTCCATGCTTAGTTACTAAGGTGCCTTCATAATATTTAGCAATAGAATAATGATTTATTTCTCTTAAAACGTTTGCCTCTTTTGATAATAGAAGTCTTGGGAATCCTATTTCCTCCGGTATTTTCTTTGATTTGAAAGTAAAAACCAAGGTGCCGATTTTATTAGGCATCGCTTGCTTTATTATATAATTATACCCTAAATGGGCGTCTTTTAGAAAGAAAATGTTTGAGTTTATTTCAGATTCTTGGCTGTGGTTTTCGAGTAAATCCTTGATTCGATTATAGTCTAATCCATCTTTAGTGATAATGGTGTTGTTAACTGTGTCGAATAAACTTACACTTAAGGAATAACCGTCCCAAAGCCCCGTAAAATACTTTTGCTCAAAAAAGTCACTAATTTGAGAGGAACTTAATGTGCTTTCTGCATGATTAAAATACCCTAAGACCGATGTGTCTGTGATTATCTCTTGTTGAAAGGTTGTATAATTTAATTCTGCTTCATAATCTCTATCTGTTAGAAGTTGGTTGGCATATATTTCTCGGCTTGCTTTTTCTTTGAATTGATTGTGGATCGATAATTCACTAATAAAACAAGAAGAAAATAATACCAGTGTCAGTAGTTGTAATATAATCTTATTGCCTCCTTTTGAAGTGATTTGAGTTATGGATGCAATGCAAACTAAAAGGGTTGGTATAAGTAGGGTTAATGAAGCATTATCATTAAATTGATATCCAACTAATAGGAAGACAAGCGTGATAATTAGAATAAAACTCCATCGTAATGTTTTTGACGAAATTATTTCATTAAATTGGCTAGTCACTTTAAAAAGCAAATAGTAATAGCTATAAAAGATTGCTGCAACCATCACTACCAAGGTGTAGGAATATACCGTGAGGGTAAATGGGAGGTTTAAGGTTAATGAAATCGTTGAATTTTGAACAATTATCTCCAAAAGATCAATGATTAACCACCATATATAAAAAAGCAATAGCAATAAAAAATAGCTCAAAAACCTATTTTTTATTTTTATACCCCAATTAAAAAGAATGAAAATTCCATAAATAATTACACTAGTATTTACGAGTAAACTCAGGATGTTTGGGAACAAGCTGTTGAGGGCAAATAAATTAGCTGATTGGTATTCTTGGTTATGAAAAATGTCTAACGGTAAATAATAAAGCACGAAAATCCTTATTGCTATCACTATTACTAAAGAAAATGCGCTATAAACAGGGTTGTTTTTTGTTAAAAAATAAAGTCCAAACAACAGAAATACGCAGGATAACACCAATAAAACAAAGGTTATATTGCCATTTGCAGCAAAAGAATTTAGATTGGGGTTGTTTTTAATATAGAATACGTGATTGCCTTTGTTGTCTTTTATTGAATAAGTGCCTGTTTTAGATAAAATAATAGTGGCGGGGCCATTATAAAGAGAAGTATTAAAGGTGTTTTCAAGGTATTCGTTTTCGATTTGATAGTCATGCTGAATTAATATCGAACCTTGAATAATAGTATCTCCTTTAACCTTAGAGCTAATATAATAATAACCATTTTTTAATTTATAGACGCCCTGCTTTGGTTTTAAGGATGTTAAATGCGCCTCCATGGGCATTTGCGTGGTATTCCATGATACTAACTCTTTATTTATATAGGTGTGGAAAAGAAACCCAGTTTTATCTGCTTTTGGTTTTTTTGCGTTCGCTATTGCATTATCTAGTTGTTTTTCTAATTCTGCTACTTGATGTGAAAATTCAACTTGAATTTTTTGATGAATCGAATGATTTATTTTTGTCGTGTTATCGCGAATATCAAAAAGGAGTGCTGCTGCAAAAAACAGAGCGGAAAATAAAAACCAACTGGTCTTTTTAAGATACTTTAGTACCGTTATTTTTGTCAATTTTACTTTAAATTTAATACTTTCAATTCCATTGAACTTATTAATTGATTAAAATCTTCGTCAGCATGGTGATCGTTGCGATAAATAAAATTTGCACTACTCTTATAGGGTAGAATGTAATTGTTGTAACAAGGTAATGCGTGGTTTTCCCATTGATAAATAATATCTGCTCTGCTATACCCTCTTGTTTCTTGGTCGCGGTAAATTCGCCTATCCAACTGTATTTCATGCTCAACATCTACAAATATGGTGTAATCAAGTAGTTTTTTAACGCCCGAATAGTGGAAAAGGAAAAGCCCTTCAACAATAATCAATCGACTCGGTTGTATCGTTAATAGTACATTTTTATTCGGTGTTGAATTAAAAAAATATTCTTTCACTTCGATCGGCTCACCTTGAGATAAGGTGCTTATATCCTTCGTAAGTTGAACCTCGTTTAATGCTGTGGGTAAATCAAAATTAACTATGTTTTTGCTGTCTTTTTGCTGCTGGTCTATTGGATTGTAATAGTTGTCCATGCTGAATATCGCTGGGTTTTCTTTGTTGAAAAATTCCGCGAGACGTCGTAACAAAGTTGTTTTTCCTGATCCGCTTCCACCACCTATTCCAATAATAATCGTTTTACCTTGAAACTCATTGTTCATAATATTACAAAAATAATGATTTACAAAGACTTTCGATTGGTCTCTAAAGTTGTTTTTTATATTTTAATGTGTAGTTTTGACTTATTATTGTTTTTCTAATTTTCGTATAATGGCTCGCTTGTTTCTTTCCTTCTGTTTTTTATTGCTTGGTTCAACTCTTTTAGGACAATTAAACCTTAAAGATAATGCGCCCCTTGCAAACGAGGTTTTGCCTTCTGCTAATTCAGAAGGGCTTTCCCTAAGCCTTGCAGCTAAAAAAAATGGTTTAGTGGTTGTTTTTAGTTGTAACACCTGCCCATTTGTTGTTGGTAGCGAAAGTTTTCCCGGGTGGGAAAATCAATACAACACCCTGTTTGATCAAGCTGTTCTGCAGGAAATAGGGTTTATTCTTGTTAATTCCAATGAAGGTAAACGAGACGGTGCAGATTCATTCACAGAAATGCAAAAGCATGCGCTGGATAATGGATATAAAATGCCTTATTTAATAGACAATAACTCCTTACTAGCAAATGCTTTTGGTGCTAAAACCACCCCTCATGTATATTTTTTTGACGAAAACCTTAGCTTGATTTATCATGGTTCAATTGATAATATCTGGGATAAAGAACGTAAAGAAACAATTGCTTATTTAAGCAACGCAATGCTAGCAAAAAATACAGGAAATAAAATTAAAATTAAACAAAGCGCCCCTAAAGGTTGTAGTATAAAAAGAAAACAATAAATCCTTAAAAATGAGTATTAAACTATTTTTTATCCTTTTTCTTATCGCATTTTCAGCAGCGGCACAGCAAGGAGATGGGGGTATACCTAACAGTTATAAGTTAATTGGAGATACTAAATCCTTAGATAAAATTTCTTTTGAGCAACCTGATATATCCTTATTAAGAGCTGAGGATTTACTAACTGATGAAGCTGGGTCGGCTCCTTGGCGTTTTGGGTTCAATAATTATTGCGCTGTTTCTTTGTCTAATAGCGGGACATGGACTGTTTTGCCTAACGGTAATAAAATATGGCGTTTATTGGTTCATTGTGAAAAAGCATTGACAGTTAACCTAACTTTTAAAAATGTAAGTATTCCAGAAGGAAATGAACTTTTTGTCTATAATCCTGATAAATCATTTGTCCTGGGGAAATTTACCGCTTATCACACGTATGATGGCCAATTAGGAACAGAACTTGTTCCGGGTGAAGATGCTATTATAGAATATTTTATTCCTTTTAATAATCCTGTTGGAAACATAGAATTAGGGATAGTAACTCATGGGTACAGGCAATCAGCTGAATTTCAAGAGAAAGCATTTGGTAGCTCTGGGGGTTGTAACATCAATGCAAATTGCCCTCAAGGCAACCCGTGGAATCTTGAAAAGAAAGGGGCAATGATGCTTGTTTCTGGAAGTAATGGATTCTGCTCTGGGGCTTTGGTTAATAATGTTTTAAACGATGGAAAACCATACGTCCTTACTGCCAACCATTGCTACAGCAATCCCGCCTCTTGGATTTTTCGATTTCAATGGGAAGCCGCAGGGTGCACTAATCCGGCCAGTTCACCAAGTTACCAATCGCTAAACGGTGCTGTTTTAAGGGCTCGAGCCAGCGAATCTGATTTTTGCTTGGTTGAAATTACCGGTGGACTTCAAGGTGGTACCGTTCCCTCTGTTTTAACTCCCTATTTCTGTGGGTGGGATAGGTCCGGCGCCATACCAAGTTCTTGTGTTGGTATTCACCACCCATCAGGAGATATTAAAAAAATATCATTTGAAAACGATCCATTAATCTCAACAACTTTTGGAGGTGCGCCTGCCAATAGCCATTGGGGTATCACTTCATGGGATGAGGGTGTTACTGAGCCTGGATCATCAGGTTCTCCGATTTTTGATCAAAACCATAGAATTGTTGGTCAACTCCATGGTGGAGCTTCTGCTTGTGGGGCTTCTGCCTTGTCGGATGAATACGGAAAATTTAGCTACTCTTGGAATCCTGTAAGTAGTGATAGCTCGACGCAACTCAAATACTGGCTAGATCCAAGTAATTCAGGAGCGCAATTTATCAATGGGTATGACCCTTCTGGCGGCATATCCGTTCAGGTAGATCCCTCTATAGGAGACTTGAATGGGGCTTCTGGTGTATTTTGTGGAGCTGACGTTACAGTTACATTTACACTTTCCAACAGCGGAGTAGTGCCCTTAAACTCAGCAACCATAAATTATGGTTTTGACGGAAACAATAATTTATCATACAATTGGGTTGGAAGCTTAGCGCAATGGCAATCTACTACCATAACACTGCCAACCGCGAGCTTAAGCAACGGAAACCATACCTTCAGTGCTTCTGTGTCCAACCCAAATACAGGAGTAGATGAAAACCTATTAAACAACGCGGTAAATAGTTCTTTCGTGGTGGTAATCGACGGACAATCCGTAGTCATGGACCTCACCTTAGATTGTTATGGATCTGAAACCTCTTGGGAATTACTTAATGCTTCGGGGACTGTTTTGTTCTCCAATAATGGCTACCAAGACAATGCAGCGGGTTTAGTCAGTGAAAGTTGGTGTCTTGGTTATGGTTGCTACACGTATGAAATTAACGATTCGTATGGAGATGGAATTGTTGGCATTCCTTGGTGCCAGGCCAGTGGCCAATTGGAAATTTCATACCTTGGTGATTCTTTAACAGGTATCTCGATAGACTCTTCTGATTTCGGCGACCAAGCCATCCTAAACTTCTGCATCAGCGAAAACGGACTAGATATCAACAGCCACGATAACATACAACTTTATCCGAACCCAAGCTCAGATATATTATTCATAAATAGTGCGCAACCACTGCAAGAGTTAAAAGTATATGATGTCTCTGGAAAAATTTGGATGACATCTAAGCAAACTAACTCAACACAAGCACTAAATGTGGGAGCATTATCAGCAGGATATTATTGGCTTGTTGCTACTGCTCAAAATGGCCAATTGTATAGAAAAGAGTTTATTAAAAGGTAATTCATTTGGCTGGGATTTATCTTCACATTCCATTTTGTAAACAGCGTTGCTCGTATTGCGATTTTCATTTTTCTACGCAATACACTACGTATAAACAGGCCTTAATTTTGGCCATGTGCAATGAAATTCAACTCAGAAAAACCGAGGTGATAGAGGGAATTGATACCATATATTTTGGGGGAGGAACACCTAGTCTATTAAACAAAGAGGAATTAGGCCTACTCCTTGAATCAATACACAAAATTGGAACCATTAACACACAGCCAGAAATAACACTCGAGGTGAACCCGGAAGATTGTACTAAGCAAAAATTAAACGACTGGTTAGAATTGGGTTTTAATCGATTAAGTATTGGTTTGCAGTCGTTTATGGATGCTGATTTACAATGGATGAATCGTTCACATGATGCAAAACAAGCAATAAAAGCGGTTAAAGATGCTCGAAAAGCTGGATTTAAAACCATCTCGGTGGATTTAATCTATGGACTCCCGAACTTGAAACAAAAAGATTGGTTGGACAACTTAAAGAAAGCACTTGCATTAAGCCCAGACCACATCTCCGCTTACTGTCTTACTGTTGAGGCTAAAACATCCCTGTCTAGTTGGGTTAAAACGGGCCAAGTTATTCCTTTAGAAGATGAATTGCAAAATCAACAATTCAACGACATGGTTCTCTTTTTAGCAAAGAATGGTTTTGAGCAATATGAAATTTCAAACTTTGCTAAAAACGGTAACTATGCAAAACATAATACGGCATATTGGCAAGGAAAAAAATATATGGGAATTGGACCATCAGCTCATTCATTTGACGGTGAAAAAAGGCGCTGGAATATTAGCAACAACATAGCATATTACAAAAACGTTGGCTTAAACGAAACATGGTATAAAGAAGAAGTTTTAAGTATTCAAGAGCAATGGAATGAATTTGTTCTTACCAACCTACGAACTAAATGGGGTATTAATAAAGAGAAAGCCTTACTGTTTGGTGGAATAAATAAAAACGAACTTGTTTTTATAACAAAACACCTAAAAAATGATTTGCTGATAGAAACAGATGAAACATTTATTCTCTCTACAAAAGGAAAACTATATGCCGACGGTATCGCTAGTGATCTTTTCCGAGTTAATCAACTCAACTAAACATTAATTTTATTAATCCTTAATTGATGTCGACCGCCTTCAAAATCAGTTGTAAGGAACGCATCCACCATCTGTATTCCTTCTTCTATTGTTATAAATCTTGCTGGTAATGCAATGATGTTAGCGTTGTTGTGTTGCCTGGCTAAAACCGCAATTTCTTTCGTCCAACAAAGCGCGCTCCGAACACCTTGATGTTTATTTGCAGTCATGTTTATCCCATTTCCAGATCCACAAATTAAGATGCCTAAAATATTTTCGTCAGCACTTACAAATTCAGCGACTGGATGAGCATAATCGGGATAATCGATACTATCCTCTGAAAAGCAACCAAAATCCTGCAGTTTAAAACCTTTTGCACTGAGGTGTTTTAATATTGCTTCTTTTAGTGTGTGACCGGCATGATCGCAGCCAATTGGTATTATATATCCATTCATTTTTAAAATTTTGTTAAAGTTAATTTTAATTAACAATTCATGTGTTTTTTTAACTTTAA
Source organism: Flavobacteriales bacterium (assembly GCA_947462255.1). Taxonomy (GTDB): domain Bacteria; phylum Bacteroidota; class Bacteroidia; order Flavobacteriales_D; family Crocinitomicaceae; genus UBA952. The sequence continues at coordinate 82,743 of CANHOA010000003.1, forward strand.
AGCTTTTTTAAAATACATAAAATACTGTTTATCAATATATTATATTTATAGTTTATCAACTATTTTTGGTAACGTTTGTTAATAAAGTTGTATAAGTAGTTAAATGTTTTTATAGGATATAAAAAATAAAATAACAAGACAATTTCTTTTTTAAACAAGCGCTATAACTTAGCTTTTTTTATTCCTTATTTCGCAACAAGAAATACACAAAATAGCTATTAACAATTGATTTTATTTTTCAACAAAGAAAGTTGTTTAGAGTTTGTTAATTATTTATAAAAAGCAATTTATTATTAAGAAATTTTGAGATTATCAATGTTTGAAAATACTAGTCAACTTATTATGCTGAGCAAAAAAAGAATAACACATTATTTTTTTTAACATATAAACAACGTTAATAGTAATAGCAAATTCTTTTTAATAATTTTAAATAATTATATTATTCTTTATTACTGGGAATGAGATAATAAGGCATTTTTACAGATCATATACTTACTTTTACTTCATAAAGTGAGACATTTAAGTGAAAAGGTGTTAAATTAATCAAAAGACTTTTCAAGTAGTATTAGAAAGTATAATTTTGCAGGGACAAGCAGCATGGAAAACTCATTCGATCGTTTAATAAATCAAATTGACGCGTTTATTCGTAAGTATTATGCGAATGAAATTGTCAAGGGTACGTTATTATTTCTCGGTATATTATTACTTTCCTATTTATCAATATCCATATTTGAATATTTAGGAAGATTTAATAGCATAGTAAGAGCTTGTTTTTTATTTAGTTTCATACTGTTAAATGGTTATGTTCTAATAAAATATATTTTAAATCCAATAGCCAAACTGTTCTCTTTTGGAAAGAAGATAGATAGGTACCAGGCAAGTGAAATAATCGGTATTTTTTTTCCTCATATTTCTGATCGTTTAAAAAACACTTTACAATTAAATGATGCTTTAACGAGTCAGCAAGGAAATCTGGAATTGTTATATGCTACAGTCCATCAACGATCTGAGAATCTTAATTCTGTTCCTTTTGTTGAAGCTATTATTATTAAAAATAATAAAAAATATCTAAAATTTATACTTCCACTTTTCCTTGTTTTATTATCTATCGCTGTTTTTCTTCCAGCGGTTCTTACTCAAAGCACAGAACGTGTTGTTAATTTTAATCAAGAATTTAAACCTGTTGCTCCTTTTAATTTTAGTGTTAATAAGAATAATTTAACGATTGAAGAAGGCCAGGATGTTCAAGTTGATTTATCATTAAAAGGGTCTTTTTTACCAGAAAATGTCTATTTAGTTTGTTCAAATGGTAAGTTTTTAATGCAAAAACAAACAAAGAATACATTTACCTTAAGTATTAAAAAACCAAAAAACGCTGGTCTTTTCTATTTTACTGCAAATGAATATCGAAGTGAAGATTTCAAGTATACCGTTTTAGGTAAATCAATAATTGGAAAAATGACAGCCTCTTTAGTATATCCAAGTTACTTAGGAAAAGTTAATAATGTCATTACAAATTCTGGTGATTTAACAGTTCCTGAGGGCACCATTATAACTTGGAGTATTTTAACTAAAAACACTAAAAAAACAAGAATAACGTACAATAATATACCTAGTATTTTTTATACAGAGGGTTTTGTTTTTAAGAAAACAGCTAAAAACTATTCAAGTTTGAAGTTAGATTTATATAATTCCTTTACACCTAAAATAGATTCTAGTATTAGTCACATTACGGTAATTAAAGACGCTTTTCCTACAATTACCTTAACAGAGCGCATTGACTCAGTAGGGGAAGGACTCCGATATTTTAATGGTGAAATTGGTGATGATTATGGATTGAAAAGTCTCTATTTTGTTTATACTTTGATTAGTTCTAACGGTGATAGAAAGAAAAATATGCTTTTAGTAAAGCCGGTTAATGGAACTAGATCTGCATTCGATTTCGCAGTAGATTTTAGAAGGGAAAATGTAAAGCTAAACGACCGTATTGAATATTATTTTACTGTTTCAGACAATGATGGTGTAAACGGAAGTAAAAGTACTCAAAGCCAGTTAAACACCTATCAGTTACCTAGTCTAGAGGATTTAAACGACCAAAGAAGTGAAGATCAAAAAAAGAATAAGGATGATTTAGCCAAATTGGTTCAGAAGACACAAGAATTTCAGAAGAACGTAGAAAAGCTAAAAAAAGAAATAATAAACTCCAAATCCAACGATTGGAATAAAGTAAACAAAGCTGCGCAACTCAAAGAAGAACAAAAGAATTTGGTAGAATCACTTGAGAAATTGAAGTCTGAAATGAATCAAAGCACAGAAGAGAAAAATCAACTCTCTGAAATGGACAAGGAAATTCTTGAAAAACAAGATCTCATCGAAAAACTACTAGAAAGCTTAATGGATGACGAATTAAAAAAATTATTAGAAGAATTAGAAAATTTAATGAAGGAAAATAATAAACAAGAACTTAAAGAGAAAATAGATGAAGTTTCTCAATCTGCCGAGGATATGAAAACGCAGTTGGATCGGAGTTTAGAATTGTTGAAAAAACTTCAGGTAAATGAGAAAATAGATGATCTTGAAAAAGAACTTAAAGACTTAGCAAAACAACAAGAAGCTTTAAAACAAGACATAGAAGCAAAGAAACTTTCAAAGGAAGAATCAAGCGAAAAACAAAATGAATTAAATAAAAAATTCGACGAACTAAAGAACGACATAAAAGAAATGAATGAATTAAATAAAAAACTTGATAGTCCTATGTCGTTAAAAAACACGAAATCTCAAGAAGAAAGCATCACTGATGAAATGAAAGATGCTAAAGAATCACTCGAACAGGGCAAAGATAAAAAAGCTGGCACTAACCAAAAATCAGCCGCTGAACAAATGAATGACTTAGCAGAGCAATTAGATAAAGACCAACAAGAATCCAATCAAAAGCAAAACGAAGAAGATATGGAAGCGCTTCGTAATATATTAGAAAGTCTAATTACGCTAAGTTTCAATCAAGAAACCCTAATTGCTAAATTTAAAAAAATAAGTTCAACAGACCCCTCATATAAAAAGCATGGTCGGTCCCAAAGAAGCATTGTAAGCGACACAGAAATAGTTAGAGATAGTTTGTTAGCATTAGCAAAAAGACAACCTAAAATAGCCTCTTTTGTCGATAAGGAGTTAAGTGCAATCAAAGATAACCTAGAATTAGCTATCAATTCCATTGATGAGCATAGAAAATCAGATCTGGAGAAGCATCAACAATTAACAATGACCTCATACAATAACCTTGCGCTATTGCTTAATGAAGCCTTGCAACAAATGCAGTCTGAAATGAAGTCTCAGCAGCCTGGAACAGGAACATGTAATAAGCCAGGTAACGGCAAACCTAAACCAGGAGGGCTTTCTTCCGGCGATATGAAGGAAATGCTTAAGAAACAACTTGAGCAATTAAAAAAAGGACTTTCGCCAGGAGATGGAAAAGAAGGACAAAAACCAGGTACTAAACCAGGTATGGGTATGACGGGTTTAGGTAATAAAGAGATTGCTAAAATGGCTGCGGAACAAACAGCAATACGTCAAAAGTTAGAACAAATGCGAAATGAATTAAACAAAGACGGTCAGGGGTCAGGGAATAAACTTTCACCACTAATCAAAGAACTTGAGGATCAAGAGCGTGCACTCATAAACAATCAACCTAATCCTGATTTGATAAATAGACAAAAAGAAATATTAACACGATTATTGGAAAGCGAAAAAGCGTTAATGGAACGTGGATTTGAAGATAAAAGAGAATCTAAAGAGGGTGAAAACATAAATAATGGTAACCTAATACGATTTGACGAGTACAACAAACAAAAATTAAAACAAATTGATATATTGAGATCTGTTGACCCATCTTTTAGTAAGTATTACAAAGATAAAGCAAATCAATATTTTAATTTGAGTGAATAATTTAGTAACTATCTATGAAAGAAGGCTTTACGATAATTAAATCATTAAAATTACCATCTAATAATGATGCTATTGGGCTTGTTGAAAACCTGATTGATGAAATTTGTGCGGAATTAGCTGTGAATGAAGACGCTTATGGTAATGTTCTTATTGCTGTTACAGAGGGAATAAATAATGCGATTCAACACGGTAATAAGTATAACGATTCACTTTTTATAACCCTCGCAGTTTCTAATAATTCAGATGAATTCTGTTTCGCTATCACAGATCAAGGCAGTGGCTTCGATTATGACGCTTTACCTGACCCAACGGCTCCAGAGAATATTATGAAGGAAAATGGAAGGGGAGTGTATTTAATGAGGAACCTGGCTGATGAGGTTATTTACGAAGATCTCGGAAAAACTGTTTGTATTTATTTTAATAGATGATATCTTATAATTTTTTGAATGATGAAATTCCGGAATTTGATCCGGAATTTTTTGTTTTAACCTTGCCCGAACTTATTTCTAATGAAGGGAAAGAGGTGGGTGATATATCACTTGTTTTTTGTAACGATGAGCAGTTATTACTCATGAACAAAAAACACTTGGATCACGATTATTATACTGATGTTATTACATTTGATTATACTTTGCACAATTTTATCAGTGGTGATATTTTCATTTCAGTCGATCGGGTTAGAGAAAATGCAATTGAATATAAAACCACTTTTCATATAGAAATGTGTCGCGTTGTCTTTCATGGCACATTGCATTTGCTCGGCTATAATGATAAAACAGAACTTGATATTGTACAAATGCGCGCCAAAGAAGATTTGTATATTAATCATTTTGTTTCACGTGAAACAAAATAAATAAACATAATTGAACAAAGTAAGATGTTAAAACAATATGATGTAATTGTTGTTGGTGCTGGTCATGCAGGATGTGAAGCAGCAAATGCTGCTGCCTTAATGGGTAGTAGTGTTTTATTGATTACTATGAACATGAACACAATTGCTCAAATGAGTTGTAATCCAGCGATGGGAGGTGTTGCAAAAGGACAAATTGTTAGGGAAATTGATGCTTTAGGTGGTGGATCGGGAATAGTAAGTGATAGAAGCGCTATTCAATTTAGAATGTTGAATTTATCTAAAGGTCCGGCAATGTGGTCGCCAAGAACTCAGAACGATCGCATGTTATTTGCATCTGAGTGGCGCCTATTATTGGAACGAAATAAAAACGTAGATTTCTGGCAGGACACTTGTTCGGGTTTAATTATAGAAGGAAATACAATTATTGGTGTTCACACAGCTTTAGGCATGCCTGTTTATGCGAAGTCTGTGGTTTTAACCAATGGTACTTTTTTAAATGGATTAATTCATTTGGGAGAAAAACAATTCGGTGGAGGCAGGGCTGCTGAGCGGTCTTCAACAGGAATCACTGAGGAGCTTATAAAACTGGGGTTTGAATCTGGTCGAATGAAGACAGGAACTCCACCGCGTGTTGATGGAAGATCCTTGGATTATTCTCAAATGGAGATGCAGGAAGGTGATATAAATCCACCCAAATTCAGTTATTCAGACACCGAAAGTTTAGTTAAGCAACGACCATGTTATATTACCTACACGAATAGCGAAACCCATGATGTTTTACGAACAGGCTTTGATAGGTCGCCAATGTTTAATGGTGCAATTAAAAGCAAAGGACCAAGGTATTGCCCAAGTATAGAGGATAAGATAAGCAGATTTGCCGATCGCGACCGGCATCAAATATTCGTTGAGCCTGAAGGATGGGATACGATAGAAATTTATGTAAATGGGTTCAGTACCTCTTTGCCCGAAGACGTTCAACTTTTAGCTTTAAAAACAATTAAAGGCTTTGAAAATGTAAAAATGTTCCGTCCCGGATATGCTATAGAATACGATTACTTTCCACCGACTCAGTTGAAGCATACATTAGAAACAAAGCGCATACAAAATCTTTATTTTGCAGGGCAAATAAATGGTACAACCGGGTATGAAGAGGCCGCGTGTCAAGGATTGATGGCTGGAATTAATGCTCACTTAAAAAACACTTCACAAGAACCTTTTATATTATCTAGAAGTGAGGCTTATATCGGTGTTTTAATTGATGATCTTATTACGAAAGGCACGAAAGAACCGTATCGAATGTTTACAAGTAGGGCCGAATATCGTATCCTGCTTCGTCAAGATAATGCTGATGTACGTCTCACGCCTTTGGGATACAAAATTGGACTTGCCACTAAATCAGCATACGATAATGTTTTACTAAAAATGAGCGGTACAGAACAACTAAAGAGAGCGCTGCGATCCATCGGCATTAGTCCTGCTAATGCTAATGAAATGTTAGCAAAGAAAGATTCTGCACCAATCACTCAACAGGTTAAGCTAACAAGTTTAATTTTACGCCCTCACATTCAACTAGAGGATCTTTTAGCGGTATCTCCGGAGGCAAAAACCATAGCTCATGAGCTTGGTTTGCTACACCCAGATATTTTATCACAAACAGAAATTCTATTAAAATATGAAGGTTATATTGAACGAGAAGAAGAACTCGTAAATAAAATGATGAGGTTAGATGATGTGAAAATTCCAAATGATGTGATTTTTGATCAATTGAAAAATTTAAGTTCCGAAGCAATTGAAAAACTTTCTCATGTTCGGCCGGTAACCATCGGACAAGCATCTCGTATTTCAGGGGTATCACCTAGTGATATTTCTGTGCTTTTGATTTATCTTAGCCGCTAAAACCGATTTTTAGTCGTTTTAAGGGTGTTTTGAATGGTTTAATGTTAAAATATAAGGCCCTAAAGCGGTTAGTGCATTAAAACGAACGTTTTTTTATGTTTTTTACACCAAGAGTTATCAAAAATGAAAAATAAGGTCCTGTTTTTAGATAGTGTTCATCCCGTTCTCTCTCAGCGCTTGTCTGAAGAAAATTATCAGTGTGTCGATGGATTTAATGAAAACATAGATTTTATCTATAACGAGGCTCCTGAGGTTTTTGGTTTAGTCGTTCGGTCTAGGTTTCGATTGGACGAACTTTTTTTAAGTCGTTTTCCCGCTTTACGTTTTATCGCTCGTTCAGGATCTGGTTTAGATAATATAGATCAACCTTATTGTAAAAAGAATAATATTGCCTTGTTTAATTCGCCTGAAGGAAATAGGAACGCTGTAGCCGAACATGTATTAGCATTATTATTAGGACTAATGAATAATATTGTTCAAGCAAACGATGAAATTAATAAAGGATTTTGGAACAGGGAGTCTAATCGAGGGGAAGAATTAAAAGGTAAAACGATAGGCATCATTGGCTATGGCCATAATGGAAAGGCAACAGCTGAAAAACTACTGTCTTTTGGTCTTACTATTCTATATTATGATAAATACGCACAAGTTCCTGATAATAAACACATTAAGTCAGCTTCTCTAGCAACAATTTTTAATGAAGCAGATGTTGTTTCCTTGCATTTACCTTTGACCGAGGAGACGCACTACTTTGCCGACTCAGATTTTTTTACAGCGTTTAGAAAACCAATTTATTTTCTAAATATCGCAAGGGGCAAAATTGTTGACACCTCAGCATTAGTTACAGCACTAAAATCGGGTATCGTAAAAGCGGCCGGCCTAGATGTTCTTGAGTATGAAGAAACAAATTTTGAGCGGCTATTAAACGAGCAACATTTTGAGCACCTCGCTTTTTTAAAGCAAGCCCCTAATGTTATTCTTACTCCTCATATTGCAGGTTGGACCATGGAAAGTAATTTTTTATTAAGCGATGTACTCGCAGATAAAATCTTATCTTTTTCATTCACCTAATTATTTAGTTCACCACGAGCTTTTTAATTACGATTTGATTAAGTGATCTAATAATAATATTGTAGTTCCCAATCGCCAAAACGGGTGTTTCAACAAAGCCACTATTTTCAATATGTAAACCGTGAACAAGTTTTCCTGCGGCGTCATAAATAGAGACGTCTGCTGGATGTATTAAATTCCCTATCCAAAAACCAAAACCGTTACTTGGGTTAGGGTATATTATAAGTGAGGCTAATTCGTTCTCAATTTGTCCTGCCGTCGAGTTTTGAAGTAACTTTTGACCATCTGCATTCAATTGGGAATTTAATAGTGCTCCATTCTTTGCTTTTACTGAGAAATAATACGTTTGACCATAAATTGGATTCGTTAGTAGATGTTGTATTGCCGCATTAAGGCCACTATTAGTCCAGGTAATTATATTCGTTCCTCCAATCGTTGTCCCCAGTGCCCAGGTGTAATTTGAAATGCTTGAATGAATATCTGAAGCATTCCAATTGAATGAAAGTGTATTGGTATAAACGGTATCAATGTCTGAAGCAGTGCCATCGTTACCATAATTAATTACTGGTGGAGTCCAATCAATTAGGTATTGTTTTTGAGTTGTTGCACTCCAATTCTGATTATTATCGATTACTTCAGATTGAATGAGCCCTGTTGTAATCGCCGCATTGCTTTGAAAGCGCATCTGTTGATTATTACCTATAGTTACTGAGATATTAGTGGGCCTTGATTTAAACACTTTAATATTATCAAATAGAACGGTACATGCACCGCTTCGAAGTGATATTGAATTACCCGAAACAATTGGATTTGCATCTTGCCATTGTGTTATTAATAGGTTGTTTACAAAAACTTTAATTACTCCGGTGATAGGATTATACCACGTTTTAATTGCGTAATTAACTTGAGGCGTAATAACCAATGAGTCTTCATTTACAACGGTGAAAACATCATTCGTAACTTTATACAACTGTACTTTATCAGTTTCCTCTCTTAGATAAACAAAGTAAGAATTTCCTCGGTTCGGTAGTGTTGGATCAGAACAAAAGAAGTGCATTCCTGCGCGTTGATTAAGGTTAGTAGAGGTTATTTTTTGTTCCCATTCATACAGGTACTGAGCACTATTGTTTTGTGTAACATTTAAGTATGCGTTAGAATTATTCTGTGAAGCATCATTCATTGAAAATGATTGATTCGTAATGGAAAACAAGCCGGTTTGAGACGTCCAATTAAGGTTTCCGTCCTGAAAATCCTCATGCACAAAACCAAAACCGCCATTTGCTTTCCAACCAAGATCTGAAAAATTGCGGTCGGCGACTAGATAAAACCCTTTATTTATCCCGCTTTCTGCGTCAGCATCATTAATTTGCACTTGAAAATTCCCACTTTCCCATATTGGTCCGGTGCTAATGGTGGTAGTGGGTGCTATATTATCGACAGATGAAATAGTTGAGTTAAAACTTGCTACCCAACCAGCGGCGGTGCCACCACAATCGGAACGAAACTCTAAAAGTAAAGCGCCATTGGTTCCAACGGCAATAGGAGGCAAAGTAGTTCCTGAGTACACTCCCAATAATGGTGCATTTAAATTTGAACCATTATAAATAAAAAGCTTATCTACATTATTTTCCAATGAAAACGAATTGAAGACAAGGGTAACGGTGCTTGCATTAGCGGGTTGAATAAGCCATAAACTACGTTCGTCATTACCATAGTTGGCATTTATACCACCAAGGTCATAGAAATTACCACTTCCACTTGTTATTGCTGTTATTGAAGGATTGGAATTAATTAAGCGATAATATTTTTCCCAGTTCCAGTAAATTCCCGGATCTGTATGTGTTTGGTTTGGATAATGTTGATGACCTTTAATTTTCGTGCAACTTCCTAATAAATTAGATGTAGCTGATGCGCTGCCATAAAAAGTCCTTAAGCCATTTATCCCATAGCCGCTGCTGATTATATCTTTTGATAGGTTTGCCGAGGCTTGATAAAGAGCTTCCGTATACCAAACAGGATTATTAACATATCCTTCGTGTTCGTAACCAATAGTATATGGGTTTTCAGATCCAACATGCCACGCCTTACTCGCCTCAAGAACCATTTGAGTAATTTGCCCATCGGAACTTCTAACTACGTAATGATAGGAAACGCTTGAATTACAGTTTTGTGCCCACGAAATAGCACCAGAGTAAGAGCCTTGAACAGTATGAATGGTGATTGCAGAAACGGCTGTGCCGTTACGACTACTAAAATTGCACGATGGGGTTGGTGTCCAAATAGCGGGTCCATATTCCAAAGATTTATTTGTTGGGCATTTGTAGCTTATGCCGTTTTCGGTAATTATACTTTTTTTTTGGAGTTTAATGTTGTTTGCTGTTAAAACAGCATAATTATCTTCACCAAACAATCGTTGTAAATCATAATTTTTAACTAAAAAACCATGTTTATCGGCAAATATTGGATTGTTTAAAAACCGTAAAACTTCTAAAGCGAACGAATTTTTAGCAAAGTCATTTACAAGACCCAAATCCGGAATTTCCGAAAGTTGTAAAAGGCAATTTTTTAGCTGATCTTCTTCACGGAAGTTTGAGTTGGCTGTTTTTTTCATTAATGAGTCTAAGGCAAGTCCGTACGATAATACTTGCAATGCTACGGATGACTTTTGTTGTTCAATGGAGATTCCACTTAGTTTAGCAATTAAACGCCCATTTTCCATAAAATAATTTTTCCCATCGCTATAAACCCCCATAATACCATAGGGTAGTGGGATTCCTGAACACGAATTAGCCTCATCACCTTTAATTTCCATCATACGCGTATTGGTATAAGAAACAGCTTCTAATACTCCCTTAGGAACGTAGAATAAGTGTGAATAAGCACTATTAAATTGATTTTGTTGTATTTGTGCAAGCGAAAAAAAAGAAGTGAAAACGGCTAGAATAATAATTAACAAAAAGCGCATAGTTAAAAAGTTAGAATGATGCGCCTTAACGCATTATTTTAATGAATTCTATTTATTACAAAATTGTTTTAGTGTTTTTTAACAAAAAACCAGTCTCCGAAGAGATATTAAAGCACCTTAATAATCCTTAGACTTTTTGGGATAAGTTTTATCTGAAAACGTTGTCCCGAAAGACCTTCACCATCTGTTTCAGCAAAGATTACTCCATCGCAACTAATCAGCTCTGCTTCGTTTTCTATGGATAAATAATGTGCTTCAGGATGTGCTATTTGCTTGCCTTTTTTAACTTTTATCACATTTTTAATATAGTCCCCCAACGAGACCTTTCCCAAAAGAGTAAGTTTTAATCGTCCATCATTAATCTTTGCTTTCGGGTGTATGTGCAATCCGTTTCCAAAAACAGACCCATTACAAAACGCGGCCATTAAAAGCGGTCCGTGATAATTGAAATCACCCGATTTTATAGTCACTATAGGTTTTTTATAGCTTAAAAAAGTATAAAGAATGGAAAGGCTATAAGCAAATTTTCCACCTAAAAAACCCTTAAATCGGTTCAATTCAAGCACGGCAGAGCCCCCAAAACCAATATCCGAGATATTTATAAAGTAACGCTTTTGCCCATCTGCCGTCACCGACCCAACATCAACCCAATCAAACAAATTATTTTTTATCGCATCTAAATAATGAGTGCTACCGGTGTACCCAGCGCTTTGATAAAAGTCATTTCCCGTACCATTAGGGATGATACCAACAACGGGAAGTGGAACCAAGTCATCAAAGGGAAGCCCATTAATTATTTCATTTAAGATTCCATCGCCACCAACACCAACGATATGACTTGTGTTTTTAAGATTGTCAGCGGTTATTTTTTTAGCACCCACCAATTCAGTGGTGTAATGTATTTCGAAAGCATTCCCAAATTCTATCGAACAGTTATTAATAAATAACCGGGATTTTTTTTTAAGTTTTTTTCCCCCGTGAATGATGCAAATAATTCTTTTCAATACTTGAATTTAACCGATAAAAATCGTCTTAAAATCGCGCGCTTATTCCCCCGAGAATTTGAATAGGCATAACGGGATAGTTTAACCATCGACTATAGCGCTGCGAAGCAACATTATTGACTTGTAAAAAGGCCGATACTCTTGGGTTGTATCTATATTCAAAACCAAGATTGCCGTCAGCAAGAAAACCTAAAGGTTTTACATATTGGCTATTTTCATTCATAATTCCATCTCCAGGCCCGTACACTTTAGCCATACGACCACTCTCCATTGTTAAATCTGCCCGAACATAAAACTTATCGTATAAATTATAGGTTCCTCTGAGGATAAATTGAAGTTGGGGGAGGTTCCAAGCCCTCGCTTCATTTTTCATTTCATAACTATAAAATCGACCAAGCCCATCAACTTTTAATTTTTCATTCATTTGGTAGCTAATACTTGCTTCCACAGTACTTAAGTTTAGAGAGTCATAGATAACTCCAAACCGATTATTAAGTGATGAATAGGACGTGTCAGTAACAAAAAGAGCCTTATTGGTTATCTGCGCAAAACTAGCATGAACCCCATAGGTAAGTCGTTTACTTATTCCGCCACTTACCCCAAAAAAGAGATCATACGGAGTGTTTTCATTGAATAAAGAGATATTGGTTAAAGTATAAGGATTATAATCATTTAAACTCCCAAAAGTCATTTGTTTTAGCCCGCCACGAATACCAATATATGGAACCAACAAACCATCCAACAGATTGTAAGAAAGGTTTATGCGCGGATAGATATAGGCACGCGATTTGGTCGCAACATCAACACTTACGCCAAGTCCTACATCAATTGTTAGCGCTTTATCTAGAAAGCTAGTGGTAACACCAGGTGACAGGTTGATGATTGTATTGTTCACGATGAGACTAGTATCACTTAGGTAGTTGGATGAATCAGCGCGCTCATATTTATATCCGTTATAGCAAACATCGAAACCAGTATAGAAGTGTTCCTTGCCTTTGTTATACCACCCCAACGTTTTGAAATCAAAATGATTTTCAGTTACTCCGCCATCTGAAAAGGAATCTTCGTTTGGTTTTTGACTAGTTAAGTTTTTGTAAGCAACATCAAATTTAAGATTTAGCCGAGCACTGTCGCCTCTATCAGTAGTAAGAATTAAACCGAAACCAGTTCGTTGAATTCGCTGTCGTATGGAGTCGGCCTTTATCGTTTGAATAGGCACACCATAATAATGGTAACCATAATTGTCATAGTTAAGCTCCCCACCCAAGGTAAACTTATTTTTTATAATTTGTCCAAAGACTAATCCGCTTGTTCTATCAAAGTTTGCTGGGGCATAAATTACCTTGTCTCTTCCTTTAATTTGTCCAAAAGAACTTAAATGTTTAAGGTGTGCACCAAACATTACACTTCTTGAGCGGGTTGAATTATAGTATAGTTCACCTAAAGGCATTACAATAGAACCTATTCCAAGTTTAACATAAAAAGGATAAAGCTTCTTAATTTTCTCTGTGGTTTCTATGGTAGCCGCCTGAATGCTATCAATATGAATTTTAGTAGTGTAGTAAAGCTGCATTAAAGGCTGTGCGATTATTGGAGCAACGTTAATACTATCAGCAACTTTAGGGTTGGCAGTTATTCTGTACGTCATTTCAATTTCTCTATTTCCTAAACCCTCCGCTTCAAATAAATCGGGCTGAGCGTTAAAATATGCTGTATAAAAAAAGACGAGAAAGAGGAATACTATTTTCATTAGTTACTTTGATTTATTTCAATTGTTTTTTCTGGCTCATTCACGATGATTTTCTCAGGGTTTTTAAGTTGTTGAAGCTCATTCCAAAGTTCATTTGCTTCGTCAAGCACCCCGTCTTTCAAATCTTTCGGATAAAAATCAAGCACTGAATTGAGGTTTTGTTCAGCCTGAACATAATCATTATGTGCAATATCAATTCTAGCTTTTAATATTAAAGCCCTACCAATCCAATAATTGTAACTTGGTTTCATTTTTAATATGGCCGTTATTTCTCCTTCCGCTTTAGTCAACTCTAACTGTTGGAAATAAATGACGCTTAAATAATACCGAGATTCCGCTGTAATAGCAGCATTTGTATTCTTAACTAACCACGTGAAATGCGTTAGGGCATCAGAGTAACGTTTAAGGGAGAAGTTTCCATAAGCCTGTACATATGATTCTTCAATGCGAATCGCAGTTGTAATAGCGGAGTTTTCGGAAGCTATTTTAGCGTAACTTATAGCCTCATCAAACTGTTTATTAAGAAAATAGCAACGCATTAGTCCGAGCTTTCCAGCAAAGATATTACTAGCTTTTGTAGCAATTTGATCCAGTTTTTGGTAGTATTTAATTCCGTTTACATAATCTTTAAGGTTATAATAGTATGCTGCAACTCTAAAAGCAGCCACTTCGGCATAAGCCCCATTATTCCCTCCTAAATAAAGTTCGTATTGGCTTACGGCATTGGCGGTATCTTTAGTTTTGAAGTAAGAATTCGCTAAAAAGTAATGTGTTTCATCGACATATCTTCCTGCAGGAAATTTAGCTAAATACGTCGAAAATTTTGGTATGGCTTCTGTATAATTACTATCTACATAACTTTGCAAGGCGGGATTATAAAAAAGGTTTTCTTTTTCATCGGGAGAAACATTAGCGCAGGCATATTGATCCGCCAAATCTGAGGCTTTTTCAGGAACCTTCATAGCGATATAAACATCCATTAATCCTTTAACAGCGACAGCGCAAACGTCACGCACATTTCCGTATTCTGTCAAAATCATTTTAAAGTCCAGCTCCGCTTGTGCATATTCCCATTTTTTATAGTGTATGTCTGCAATTTCAAGGCGACAATCAATTACTAAGGTCGACAAGGGATAATCGACTAAATATTTCCTGAAATAAGTAAGTGCAGGGTCATATTCTGAACTAGACTTATAGCTTTGAGCAAGCTCATACATGCCATTCATAATATATTTAGAGTCCTTGAACGAGCTTATCAGGTCAAGCATGGTGCTAATTTTAAGCTGTATTTGGCCATTATAACCATAACTTTTAGCTAAGTAATAAGTCGCTCGGTCTGTTAAATTTGATTTAAGGTCAATTACTTCCTTGTAATATTTTATGGCAAGAGCATTTTGTTTATTGGTATAGTAAGCATCGGCCAATTTAAGGCAGGCATCCACTTTTTTCTCTTTATTTTTTGGATTCCCTTGTAGGTAGATTTGAAGGGCATCAATGGCATCATTTAATTGTTCTTTATTCCAATAAGCATAACCCAAATTATAATAAGCATCAATTTTTTCATCTAAAGAATTGGATGCTGGAGAAGCCAAAAACAACTTGTATTCAGCAATACATTCTGTATATTTCTCTAAGCGATAAAAAGCATCTGCTCGCCAATACTTAGCAAGCGCAATAAGCTGAGGATCAATAGCGTACTTACTAACAAGTCCAAAGCTGGCAATTGCTTCAGGATACTTTGTTTTTTGAAATAAATCAACACCATAATTGTATGCTATAGTTTGGTATACAGCTTTTAATCGGCTATCAATGGACGGTAGTTGATCCAAAGATTCTAGTGCCTTTTCGTAATTACTAGTATTAGAATACACATTAACAAGGCATTGGTAAATATCTTGTTTCCGCTTGGAATTTGGGTATTTTCTAAGGTAATTTTCAAATGCTTTAACCGATTCGTCATAAGGATTTATATCAACTTTAAATGATAATACGGCAAAATTATACAATGCGTCTTCTTGTATGGTTACATTTGAAGTCATCTCGGATGCGCGGTAAAAAGCGCTTCGTGCGGGCAACAATTTACCAAGGTTTTGATAAGAATCTGCGATCTGATACATCGCTGTTTGGCCCAAGCTATCATCAATACGGGCGACACGATCAAAGTATTTTATGGCTTTTTCATATGCCGCAGTACGAAACAGGGAATACGCAATTTGATAATCATCTTCCCGAGTAGTTTTAGCCTTTTGGTAATATATTTCTAAATATTGCGCGGCTTCTTTGTATTGGTTTAATTTGTAATGTGCATCACCTAATAAATGGTAAACATCAGAAACATCAGTAAGAGAGGTAGAATCGAGAATTGTTGGTGCATAATTCACCACATCTTGAAACCGCATTTGTTTGTGATAAATCTGAATAATATAATACGGTACAACACCAGAATAAGCAGGGTCAACTTTTAGTTTTTCAAAACCATCCAACGAAACTTGCAGTGAACCATTCAGATAGCTAAGGTGAGAAAAGAAATATAAGCTAGGTGTAGCATATTGAGTAGTCCCATCTTTAACATCTCTAAAAGCATGGAGGGCGGTCAAACGATCACCTTGCTGCAGAGCTGAATACCCGTGTTTAAATAACAACTCTTCTTTTTTATTAGTATCAATCGCATCCATTGAAACTTGTTCAAACCAGACCACGGCATTTTCAAAATCTTCTTTTTGAAAAAAATAATTTCCAATTTTAAAGGAAATAACATTCCTATTTACGTTTTCAGGGTATCGGACATTATAAGCTTCAAGCAATGCAATAGCATCATCATGAAACAATTCTAAAGCAGACAGTCCTTTATAATAATATGCTTTTGAAAGAAAGGGGTCACTTTCTTTAACCCCAGAGAGAATAAATGTATTAAACTCTTCCCTGGCAGCACTAAACTGCGCTTTTTCGAAAAGCTCTTCAGCATGATAGTACACGGAATATGGATTGTCATATTTCGTCGTTGTTTGCCCAGTTAAATCATTAGTGAGCGAAGCAATAAATGCAGTAAAAAGTATAAAAAGCGTCTTTTTCATCAAGAACAAAGTTACAGCACCACATACCTAGCAACGAAGAAGTCATTAAAAGTTATACACTTAAGCGTGTTAAGATAAAAGTGCGCAAGGTTAAATAGTAATGATAAGGATATACATCTTTGTAAAAAAAAAAGCAGTGGCAAACGTAATTACCCTTTCAAATTCAAAAATATATCAACAAGATCAATTGGTGTTGGACAATGTTTGGTTGTCTTTGGAAGAAGGAGAATTTGCTTATTTGATTGGAAAAACAGGCAGTGGAAAAAGCAGCTTATTAAAAACGCTTTACGCAGAAATTCCATTAAAAGAAGGTGAAGGGGTTGTTGCTGGGTTTAATTTAAGAAGGATAACAACTAATGACGCTCCGTTTCTAAGAAGAAAAATTGGAATTGTTTTTCAAGATTTTCAATTATTAATGGATCGAACGGTTATTCAAAACATGTATTTTGTTTTAGGGGCTACTGGATGGAAGGACAAGGAAAAAATCCATAGCCGAGCACTTAGTGTTTTGCAGCTCGTTGGCGTTGAGCAAAAAGCAAATGTTTTTCCTCATGCGCTTTCTGGGGGAGAGCAACAACGGGTTTCTATCGCTCGGGCCATATTAAACAAGCCTCAACTTATTTTAGCAGATGAGCCAACAGGAAATCTTGATCCGGAAACATCGGAAGAAATTATGCAATTATTACTTGCGCTAGCCAAGGAAGAAAACACGGCGATTTTAATGTCTAGTCACGATATTACCACCATTGAAAAATTTCAAGGTCGCGTGATTAAAATAGAAGACGGCGAATTAAAAGAATCAGAGTAGGTCGTTTGCTAAATTTGCCAATTCAGATCGCTCTCCTTTTTCTAATTTAACGTGAGAAAATAGCGCCTGTCCCTTTAGTTTGTCGATTAAATAAGCGAGCCCATTACTGTTTTCATCAAGGTATGGAGTGTCAATTTGGTGAACATCACCAGTAAACACAATTTTAGTATTTTCTCCAGCTCTTGTTATTATGGTTTTAACCTCATGCGGCGTAAGGTTTTGCGCTTCATCAACAATAAACATGATATTAGAAAGGCTTCGCCCACGAATGAAAGCCAAAGGGGTTATAATTATTTTTCCAGACTCTTGCATTTCAACAATCGCTTTGTGTTTCTTTTCATTTTCTCCAAATTGGGACTTTATAAATTTTAAATTATCCCACAATGGCTCCATATACGGGCTTATTTTATCATTCGCATCACCAGGCAAAAAGCCAATGTCTTTATTTGATAGAGGCACAATAGGACGGGCTAGAATAATTTGATTAAAAGACTTTTCTTGCTCAAGCGCTGCAGCAAGCGCCAAGAGTGTTTTTCCTGTTCCTGCTACACCTTGTAGTGCTACTAACTTAATATTTGAATTCAGTAATGCGTTAAAAGCAAAGGCTTGTTCTGCGTTTTTCGGCTTTATGCCATAGACAAACTCTTTCTCAATGCGCTCAATTTGGTCGGTAACATGGTTGTAAAATGCAAGAGTAGATGATTTCCCGTTTTTTAAAATATAATGACCATTATTTATTTTTTTATCTTTTAATATTCCTTTTTCTGCTGTCCAACCTCGTGTAAAGATTTCCCTAATGATATCTGAGTCTATCCCCTCAATAGTAGCCGAACTTGTTGAGGTAACATCTTCAACAGTAACTTTTCCTGTTTCATAATCTTCCGCTAAAACCCCAAGTGCTTTTGCTTTAATCCGAAGGTTAATGTCTTTTGTAACTAATACAATTTCATTTTTCGGTTCTTGTTCTTTTAAAAATAGGGCAGAATTAATGATTTTATGATCGTTTTTACCGACAGAATAAATTTTTTCTGCGTCCAATACTTTTGGACTATATTCCATTATAATTTTAAATCCTCCCAAACCGGTTCCCAATGAAATCCAATCTTGAAGCCCCCCTCCGGCCGATAACTTGTCAATGAAACGAATGACTTCGCGGGCCGAGAAGTTTTTAGTATCATTCCCTAATTTAAATTTGTCTAACTCCTCTAACACTGTTATTGGCACAGCAACATTATGGCTTTTAAAGTGTGTAATTGCCTGATGGTCATGTAATAAGACGGATGTGTCCAATACAAAAATCTTTTTCAATTTTTTCATTTAGGAATGTTTTAGTGAAAGTAGTTTTTATATATAGGGATCTTTTATCCTTTTGTTGAACTTATCTACAAAGGGTTGTTAGCAGTAACATTAAGTTTATGGTTTCTTTATAATACTCAAGGCGTCTTCCAATAAAGTGTATTTAAAAACAAAACCAGCCGCTTTGATTTTTGCGTTTGACACCCGAATACCTTTCAATATAACGACTGACATTTCGCCAAAAACAGTTTTAATAAGCCATCCAGGAATCCGAATGATAGCGCCCCTCCTTTCACTTTTTTTCAAAAGGGCTTTCGCAAAATCATAACTTGAGTCATTTCTAGATACAGCGTTAAATGAGCCCTGAGGCCGCTGTTCTATACAAAAATCAAAAAGCCGACATAAATCGTCTATATGAATCCATGATAATAATTGTTTTCCATCTCCAAAGAAAGGAAAGAATCGCAACTTTAATAAAGGTTGGAATTTTTTAAGAAGTCCACCATCGTTTGACAACACCACCGCAATACGAAGTTTAACAACAGGACACTTCTCTAAAAACAAATCACTGGCTTGTTCCCATTCTTGCACAAGTTTAGATAAAAAGTCGCTACCGAAGGGCAACGCTTCATTCTTTTCTTCGTGCCCTTCAAAACCGTAGCAGCTAACACCCGATGCGCCAATGTAATACTCTAAACGCTCCATCTTTTTTGCCTTTTCTAATAAAAAGCTTGCCGTTTGGATTCGAGAATCACGAAGCGCTATTTTTCTATTTGTGGTCCAATTTTTTTCTCCAATTCCTTCACCAGTTAAGTTTATGATTACTTGAACCCCCTCCAATAGAGCACTATCTAGTTCTTTTAACATAGGATTCCAAAAAATATCGCCCTCTTTTTTCGGATTCCGACTTAAAACATACACAATGTGTCCCTTGTTCCGCAACGTATAGCAAAGTGCGCGCCCGATTAAACCTGATCCTCCTGCTATTAATATTATTTTTTGCCCCATACTATATAAACTGTAATTATATCGATAAAATACAAATATAACATCGCATTGTTTTTGCTAACACGTAAAAGCTAAATAGTTTAATTAATAACTGTATCAGAATAATAAGGGCCTTTCGGGCCCAAAAAATCATTGTGCTATCAAAGCCGTTTAATCAAGTGCTTTTTTATCTTTGCATAAACGAAAGCGCCATGTTGAAGGTCCTGTTCATTCAGTTACTTTTCCTTTTATTGATTACTCCTTCTCAGGCTCAATTTTGCACATCGTTTTTTTTAAAGTCCAATGTCGACGTAATTAACGACAAAATTTGTCCCGAGTTATTATTAAGTGATCTTCAATTTATCAAAAGGAAACTCGATGAGGTACACCCCTCACTTTACGCCTATTGTTCAAAAGCATCCTTTGATTCTTCTTATAATGCTTCGATATTGATGGTCAATGAACCTCTTTCCATTTATGATTTTTCGTTATTGGTTTCGGATTGGGTGCGCCTTCTAAAGGATTCCCACACCTTTTTAATTCCAAAATATTTAGCATCCTATAAATACAAGCGACGCTATTTTCTACCATTTCGTTTAGTTGAGATTGATAATAAAATCTTAGTCGAAAAAAGTTGGAAAAACCGAATTCCTAAAGGGAGCGAATTAATATCCTTTGACCAAGTAAACATTAAAAAAACACAAGAGTCGTCGTTTCGACTTAGCCCAACAGATGGAGATGTTGCTTCTGCTAGAGAAGAATTTTCAATTGCCCAACTCAATTCTTTATTAAATTTAATGTCTAGATCTCCCAAAAAAAACATTAAATATGCTTTGCCAGGCCAGGACACGGTATCCGTTGTACTAAAGGCTCCATTGTTTAATCGCTCAAGTAATTTACTAGAAATTACACCAAAGGAAAAAAACTTGTTTTTAAGTATAAAGGGTTCAAATGCACACCTTGTTATATCATCTTTTAGCCCAAAATCGTACAAAAAATTTAAAAACAAGCTCACACAAATTTTTAAAGAAATTAAAGATAAGCAGGTCGAATCATTGGTAATTGATCTAAGAAATAATACAGGTGGATTTGTTGGGCTTGAAGAGTATCTTAGACTTCTGATAGCAAACGACCAATCAAGTACGAAATCGAATTACGTTTATAAGCGAAGTGCACACGATCGTTTTTCCACCTTAAGTTTTCAGCAAAGGCTTCAATTTAAAAAGATGGGTCGTCATCGAAATTCAAGCGAGGCAATTCGCCGAGAATTGGCTTTTTATCAAAGTCCGTTCGGCACAAGCGATACGATTTTAATTACTACTCAACTTAAAAATAAGTACATCCAACCTTACACCGGAAAATGTACCCTCTTAACAAATGGATTAACCATGTCTGCATCCGCCAATTTTACTGGGTGGTTTAGAAGCGCCAATCGCGGATTAATTGTTGGCACCCCATGCATGGGAACTTCTACAGGCACCTTTGCTAATTCCGCTCAAATCACACTGCCTAATACCTTATTATCAATGTCTTTTTCGACATTAAAAATTACGCCGGCATCTTTGAACGCCTTATCATTAGATCCAATTATACCGGACGTTCTTATTTACCCTACCCAAACACAACTCTTAAATAATATTGATCCTTGCCTTGAGTATTTATTAATTAAACAATAATGGAAAGCAAATTACCAACAGTTGGCCTTACTATTTTTTCAAAAATTTCATTAATGGCTTCGCAGCATCAAGCGATTAACTTAGCACAAGGATTTCCAAATTTTCCGATAGATGAAAAATTACAGCACTTAATTACAGAACTTTCTCGCCAAAATCATCACCAATATGCCCCTATGCAAGGTAATGTTTTATTAAGAGAGGCAATTGCCGATACAATTTGGGACACTAACAAAATCAAAGTCTGCCCCGAAGAAAACATTCTAATAACTGCCGGAGCAACTCAAGGTATTTTTACAAGCATTCAAGCCCTTGTTAGGCCAGGTGAAGAAGTAATAATTTTAGACCCTTGCTATGATTGCTATGACGTTCCCATACTTCTTGTTGGCGCAAAACCGGTTCACGTTTCCCTCAATAAGCAGTTTAAGCCAGATTGGGATAAAATAAAGTCGGCGGTGAGTGCTAAAACAACTATGCTGATAATTAATTCGCCACATAATCCAAGTGGCGTTATGTGGGACAAAGAGGACATGTTGATCTTGCTTGAATTAATGGAACAATACCCCAACTTACTTCTCTTGTCCGATGAGGTTTATGAATTTATAACCTTTGAAAAAACACACATTTCCGCAAGATTTAATGAACTATTGAGAGAAAGAGCCATAATTATTTCGTCGTTTGGCAAAACGTTTCACATAACAGGATGGAAAGTGGGTTATTTAACAGCGCCAAAAAGGGTCTTGGATGAAATTAAAAAAGTTCATCAATACTTAGTTTTTTCAGTGAATAGTTTGGCTCAAGCAGTTTTAGCTGCGTATCTTCCTCAATCAAATCCGGAACAATTAGGGGAGTTTTACAAAATAAAACGCGATGCTTTTCGCAATGCACTAGAAGGAAGTAAATTTAATTTATTACCCTGTGAAGGAACCTATTTCCAATTAGCATCCTTTGCTTCAATAAGTGAGCAATCAGACGTTCAATTTTGCGAAGAGTTAATTAAAAATCATGGTGTTGCAGCAATACCGATTTCCGTTTTTTACGCTGATAAAAAGGATGATAAATTAATTCGATTCTGTTTTGCTAAAGATTCTCTTACTCTTCAACAAGCCACCTTGAAATTATGCGCGATTTAACTATTACTTTAGTACAAATAGACCAAGCATGGGAAAATAAAAGGCAAAATATTGCCTTAATAAATGACCTGCTTTCAAGCGATTTTAAAACAGACTTAATTCTCCTTCCCGAAATGTTTAATACTGCCTTTAGTATGAATGCAATTGAACTTTCAGAAGACATTGAAAATTCGGAAAGCATCCAGCAATTAAAGAATTGGTCCAGGCAAAAAAATGCAGCAATTTATACTTCTTTGATGATTAAAGAGGCAGATAAGTTTTACAATAGGGGATGTTTTGTTTATCCTGATGGGAAAATTTACTATTATGATAAGCGAAAACTATTTACACTTGGCGGAGAGGAGTTGGTTTTTACTGCAGGTCAAAAAGAGCAAATAGTGAGCTATCTTGGTTGGCGTATTAATTTGCAAATTTGTTATGATTTACGTTTTTCTGAATGTGTAAATAATACCATAGATGAGTATGGAAATTCAAAATTTGACCTATTGATATACGTGGCAAACTGGCCGGAAAAACGCATATTGCATTGGGAAACCTTGCTTCGTGCCCGCGCTATAGAACACCAATGCTTCGTTGTTGGAGTTAATAGGATCGGAAAGGATGGAAATGGGCTTCAATATTCTGGGCAATCAATGATAATAGAATACAGCGGGAAATCAATGCTAACACTTAATCAAGAACATGAAAACGTAAAATCGCTAAGTTTATCAAAAAGGGCACTGTGTTCCTATAGAGAAGAATTACCTTTTTTGAGAGATAAAGGCTTGGATAAGAACTAAAAAAAATCTATTTTTGAGAAAAAAAAATAAAAAACTATGAAAAAACAAATACTTACAGCTACAGCGTTATTTTTCGCCGTATCGTTATCGGCTCAAAAACAGCCAAAACTATTAACTTTTCAGGATTTATTATCTGCACCAACAGCAAAGGCTCCAAAGCCAGAAAACACTGATAAAACCTTGGGAGTTACCCTTTGGTCTGATAATTTTTCTACTCCGACCAACTGGGTTTTAGACAATAGTGGACAAACAGGAATTGATTTTGGATGGAATATTAACAGTACTGAAGAGAGCTGGTATTTTACGAGTGGCATAGCTTCTACTGGTGGCGGCAATTATGCCGAATTGGTTAATGGATCTGCCTCCGCAAGTCCAGCCACTCAAGCGCTTGGAGTTACTTACACCATGACGACAGCAGCACCGATTGATATTGTTGCTTTAGGCGGATCAAACCAAGTGAGCATTGAATTTCAGCAGTACGGTGCACGCTTCAACGACCTACAGGAAGTTCAAATTAGCACAAACGGAACAACATGGACGACCGTTTCCAATAATTTAAATGAGTCAGTTCTATCTTCTGCTGGCGGAGCGGCTTATGCTAACCCAACTAATAAAACGATTAATTTAGCACCGATTTTATCAACGAATCCTGCACCGATATGGATTCGCTTCAGTTGGACGACCAACTACCCATCACAAGCAACCAATGCTAATGTTTGGATTACCTATGGTTGGTTCATTGATAACGTAAAAATATCAACTAACTCAACAAATGATTTAAGCGTAACGTCTGACTTTGTTGGATCAGCGGGTTTATTTTATACTCAAATCCCAACCACTCAAACGGCTCCTATTGATTTTGAAGTTGATTTATTTAATGGAGGAGTGAACACGCAGACTAATGTTCAATACAACATCAACGTAAACGGTGGCGCTTTTACAGGGTCTAGTCCCTCTACAGCGATTGTATCTCTAGATACCATGACCCTAACAGTAGCCACACCATTTACGCCGGCGGCCCTGGGCGCTTACACCGTGGTTCACTCTATTACGGCAGATTCAACGGACGATATTCCTACGAATAACGTTGTAGGAAACACAGCATTTAGTGTTACCAATTATATTTATGCTCGTGACAACGGCACAGCAGCTGGTTCCACTTCAAATGGAACTGACGGTTTTGAAGTTGGTAATTTATTTGATATTGTAGCACCACAAACGTTAAAAGCGGTTGATGTGCGTTTATTGGGAGGAGCCAACGGAACAGTTGTTGGAACAGAAGTTTTTGTAAAAATTTACAGTATTGACGCTAATGGAGATTTTGTATTTGAATCTGAATCCGATCCAGTTATCGTAGTTGCGGGAGACCTTAACACCAACAGAACATTCGTGTTGAGCATGCCAGTAAACATGGTTGTTGGCACCTATTTAGCGGTGTGTGGCGCTTATTCTCAAGGTCTTAAAGTCGTTAATGCTGGAACAACCGATCCTCAAACGTCTTTCCTTTTAGATTTATTTGATAATACTTGGTATTACCAAACTGCTATTCCTTATGTTCGCTTGAATTTTTCTCCAACCATTGGATTGGATGAAAACAGCGCTAATCTGAATAGTATGATATATCCTAACCCTGCCGATGGTATTTTAAACATTAAATTACAATCAGAGACACAAACAGCTGTTTCTGTTAGTATAATAGACAATACAGGCAAGGAAGTATTGTCTTCTAATACTGATTTTAACGGAATGGAAACGATGTCTTTAAATATCGAAGATCTATCTGCAGGGATTTATTCTGTAAGATTAGCTAGCGAAACAGGTGTTGTTACGAAGAAGTTCGTAAAAAAATAAATAAAGAAATCCAAGAGTAAGGCCGGTTAACCCCGGCCTTTTTTGTTTTATAAAATGGGCACATTTGAATTAGGATATTTAGGGCTATTTATCACCTGCTTTTTAGCAGCGACAATTATTCCAATATTATCTGAAGCATTCTTAATAGCCATGCTTTCTGCTGGATACGACCCAATCATTACTTTGTTTATAGCCACATCCGGAAACACCCTTGGAGGCTATTTAAATTATGGAATTGGATATATAGGAAAACCCGAATGGTTAAAAAAGTTGCGTGTCAAACAAGAAGCGATAGATAAATGGAAGTTAAGCATTCAAAAATACGGATCCTTGTTAGCCCTTCTTTCTTGGTTACCTGTTATTGGTGACGTGATAGGAGTGGCCTTAGGATTTTTTAGGGCTAATGTGCTTTGGACTTTTATATTTATGGCGGTCGGGAAGTTTTTCCGCTATTTGGTGTTTGTTCTTATCTACCTTTACTTCTAGCGATTTTATAGGGAATCAACAAGGCTTAATGTTGCCATCGCCGAGAACCAAAAAACCCCGTTCTGCTTGTTGCAATAGTTCTAAGTCGTCTTTATTGTCACTGTAAGCAACAGCGAGGTGATGTTCAGGAAAGGCACGCTTGACTTGAATTAACTTTTCTGGTCCCCTGCAGTTTTTCGTAACGACATGTCGCTTTTTATATGGGATAAGCTCCGTTCCGACCACATGTTTTACGTGTAATTTTAGGCAAGCGATTTCAATAAGAAGTTTGGGTGACGCAGAAGCAATAAGGATTGTATAGCCTTCTTTTTGATAAAACACCAATCGTTCGATAACTATTTCGTTGAAATTACGCGGCCTTTCCCAGAAGAGCTGACTCATGCGTTTAATTTCCATTTCAGAATCCCAAAAGAGATATTGAATAAAAAGGCTTTTAAATAGGGTGCTTGATAGAAGACCTAGTTTCCAAAAAAGAAAACCACCTAGTTGGATGAAGAAAAACCAAAGTCGCCAAGGCTTTTTAAGGTAATAAAACGCACAAAAATCTACAAAGGAATCACCCTTATAAAGTGTTCCATCAAAGTCGAAAACGGCTAGTTTGGCTTTATTTGAGTCCATATAGGATCAGATAGAGGTAAATAATCCAACAGATGATAGTAATCTGGATAAATCGATCTTTGAAAAGTAAAACCGTGGGATCGCCTTCGCCCTCGTGACCTGCTGTTTCGCTAATTAAGATTAATCTTAAGATGCCAATGACTACGAAAAAAGTGCTGTAAATGAGGCGCTGGGTATTCAGAGCTGAGGTAACTTGTGGATCCATAGAATACAAAAGATAAGCAGTGATCGTTATTGTTGCGGCCAAATAAACCAAGCCGTTTAAAAACCCAAGGGTATATTGTTTTAATACAGCCCGGTGGTTAGAAGCATCTGCTTGTAGCAAGTGCATTTCAGATTTACGCTTAACCACCACCAGAAGTAATGATAGAAAAAAGGTAACCACTAAAATCCAATTTGAAGGAGCGACACTAATGGCAAAACAGCCGGCCAACACCCTCAACACAAAATTAGTAGAAACAACTAATAGCTCCACTAAAACAACTGTCTTCAGGTAAAGGGAATAGGCGAGGTTTAGCGCTAAATACGTCAGAACGGTGGTGCCAAACCAATAGGGCATTTGGCTGGCAAAATGAAGAGCGACCGCGCCACAAAGACACGCCAAGCCCAATATTAGCGCTTTGCTTTTGGAGATTGCCCCACTAGCAATAGGTCTTGATTTTTTTCGGGGGTGAAGTGCGTCTGCATTAGCGTCCAACACATCATTTATGATATAAATAAAGGAACTTGCCAGGCAAAAAATAAGAACACCGTGCAGCGCATATAAAATGGTGTTTGTTTCAGTTAATTTTAACGAAAAAATAAGGGGGAGAAGTAAAAATCCGTTTTTCACCCAACTTTTAATTCGAATCAGTTCAAAATACTTTTTCATTCTACAAAGGTATAAAGCCAACCCGAAACATCGTCACCCTTAAAACTTTTAAGCGTGTCTTGCGGCGTTGATGGGCTAGCGAGTTTAAGCAAACTTCGTTCTTCCAATTTAACACCAAAAGATTTCATCCAACCTTTCTTAAGGTGATATGGCTTGTTTTTCAAAGCCGCAAAACTCTTATTCAACAGGGCGGTCTTCTCTACATTCCATTGAAAGTATTGTATGTACGCAAACATAAAACTGACAGAAAACCCCACTAAAATCAACTGTCCGTAGAGTTTAACTAACCAATATTTACTAAGTAAAACAGGAATAATCACTAATAAGTAAATATAAAGTAGTTGCGGTACATAACGATAATTCCACAATTCCGGCTGAATCACACAAGATGTAACTAGTCCAAAAAACAAGACGTAAATCCAGGATTTCCTATAAAAAAGGAAGGAAAGTAAAAATAATGGCAACAATAAAACCAACAATTCGGCTTGTAAAGGACCCATAGCGCTCATTTCTACAGGTTGATGATTCCGATAATATGGAAGGCTCGCTTTAACGACATTACTCGTAAATAATTCTTTGGGAATTGAGGGGTGTGTTTTTGGTGCTGTATAATTGGGTAAAGCAAAACTTGCTAAATAAAATTTTTCAAAACGATTCTTCCCAAAAAAGTTTTTAGGATATTGTGATGCCGCAATTTCTTTCCCTTCATTATTTTTCCCCATAATGGGATAAAAAGGGTGGCCTTTATGAAGCATGTTTGTTCCATATGTTGGATAACCAAAAACGAAAATAGCCAAACTCATAAGCACAGATAGGCTTAATAGCATTTTTAAGGCGCGACCGCGATCCTTCCAAAACACCCAACAAAACGCAAAAAACAAAAACACTAGGGAATAAATAAGTCCTGTAAACTTTATATTAGCAAGGTAGATCAAACAAAGGGCTAACAATACTAAAGGCACTTTTTTTTCAAAATTAGTAATCCAATCACAGATAAAATAAAGCGTCAGCAAAGAAAAAACAGCCAGCTGCCCATCAACATAAAAACTGAGCGATTGTCCTACTACAGCGGGCGAAAAAGCGATTACAAACGAGAGTAAACTTGCGCTAACGACTGATAAGGAGAACCATCGTAGCGTGAAATGTATAGAAAGAAAAAAAGAAGCCGCCAAAAGAACTAATTGGTAAAACTTGGCATATTCTATCGCTCCTGTTGTTGCATAAACGCAGGCGCTAATGGTCCAGGGGGCTTTAGGGTAGCAATTGATATAATTTGCATTTTTTCCAGAGGCAATTTCATCTAAAATCGGATGGTCGTAAAAAGGATTCCAACCATTCTTTAATAAAATAATGGCGTCTTGATGGTACCATTGACCATCAAAAGAAAAATCATAAAAGTGCCCACTAAAAGCAAACAAGAAGCCAGAAAGCCCCGCTACGAAAACCAAAATTCCCCAAAAGGTTTGTTTTGTATATCCTTCCGAATGTAATAGAAGGTAAAAAATAAGTGCAGCAATGAAGAGCGATAGCGGGAAGAGAAAGGCATTTACATCAAATCCAAGGATCAACCACACAGTGGCAATACTAAAAAGAGTAACCGGAAATAGAAACAAAAGAAGACCTATTCCGTACGTAATGCGTTGAACCTTGTTTTTCATTTAATGAAATGGAAAGTTAAAGTTAATTAGTTTTATAGAGTTGTTCCCATTATTTTTGTGAAAGCAAAATGAATATATTTAAAGGGGTTACGTTATGATTCACTTGAAAAAAATTAATTTTTTCGCGTTTTTCCTATTTACAGCTTATTCATTTCAAGCTCAAATAGGCATGGGAACCTGGCGACTTCATGTGGCAACAGGAAAAGCAATTGATGTTGCAAATTCAGACCAATACATTTTCACAGCCTATGAAAATGGAATCTTACGTTATGATTTCGATACAAAAGAAAAAAAAATATACACGCAAGTACAAGGCTTATCTGACATAGAAATTAGCAGTATATTATTTGATAGCCTTCAAAATGCTCTCTATGTTGGTTATAAAAATGGAAACATCGATAAAATTACTCCTGCACAAACGATAAACATCTCCGCCTTGGCACAAGCGTCAATTCCAGGCTCGAAAAAAATAAATAAATTTTATAGAGATGAGCAGTATCTTTATGCCGCAACAGACTTTTCCATTCTTCAAATAGATCCAATTAAAGACGAGATAAAAGAAACTTTTTATCCCACAAATAGCCAGGCACCAATCCTTGACCTCACGGTTATAGGGGATGTTATTTATGCACTTACAAGTGGCAAACTTCTCTATGCTGAAAAAACAAATCCGCTAATCCCTAATCAATCTGCATGGACACTAGACAATCGTTTGGCTACTCTCTTTGAAAACTCGTATGCGGGAGTTGAAAACGTTAACAACCAACTTTTTGTATTATTAAAGACAGATACCTATGGATCAGACTCTGTTTATCGCTTAACTCAAACAGGACGAGAACTAGTAACAAATTACCCTTTTAGCCTAGAGATTAATAATATCACCACACACAATGGAATGATCGATGTGCTCGCTGACGGAACAACCCTAAGTTACACGAATGATTTACAGCTTTCTGAATCAGTATTAAGTTTTTATTTAGGTATTTGGTATAAGCCTCTTCAAATGTGCTTTGCTAACAATAATAAATGGATTGCCGATGAAACGAGCGGACTTCTTAGAATAATAGAAGATTATTCCTATGAGCAAATTAGTTATCCTGGTCCACGTAAAAATGATTTTTATGCGATGGATTGGCAAAAGGGCAAGCTCGCAATGGCAAGTGGACGATTGGAATTTAAAAGCCCAGGGTTTTTAAGAAATGGACTGTATACTTTTGAAGACGAAGCATGGGATTATTCTGCTCCCGAAAACACGGATGAATGGGATAGTATTGACATTCATGATTTTATTGATGTTTCTGTTAATCCAACGAATAAAGATGAAATCGCGGTTTCTACTTATTCTGCTTTTCCCGTTTCGGTCGTTAATAAAAAACTAGGGACATGTCAAGTATACGATAATTCCAATTCAACTGTGCAGCTTAGTTTAGCAGGAAATGGTTGGGCATTGGCATCTGATGTTTGTTATGACGAAACAGGAAATTTATGGGTGTTAAATGGCCTTACTAATCGTCCCTTGAGTGTTTTGGATAAAAATGGAATTTGGTATCCTTTTGATTGCGGCGTAAACGCGCGAAACAAATACACGACAAAAATGGTTATTGATTACAAAAACAATATTTGGATGGCGACTGAGTCTGCAGGGCTGTTTGGGTATAATTACAATAAAACGTTGTCTAATGCCTCAGATGACAAGGTGGTTAATATTTCATCAGCCGAGCTGAATAGTATTGATATAAATACTTCCAATATTACTGCCATTGCGGTTGATTTTGATAACGAAATATGGATAGGCACCGATGCTGGATTTGCCGTTTTGTATAATGCAGAAGGGGCTTTTGATGCAGTGGCAGGCGAAATAAACCCGCAACGCATTAAAGTTAATTTCGAAGGAAATGTTGAATACGTTTTGGGAAGTACCCACATAACAGATATCGAAGTGGATGGAGGAAACAGGAAATGGATTGCCACGGCATCTGCGGGAATTTTATTACTTTCTGCTGATGGATCAGAAATTCTAGAGCAATTTACTAAAGATAATTCGCCCTTGATTTCCGATAATATTTATGACTTAAAAATTGATCATAATACCGGCGAATTATTTATTATTACGGATTTAGGATTAGTATCCTATCGTGCCAACGCCACTTATGAAGACCCCGAATATAGCAATGTAATTGTTTTTCCTAATCCTGTTCGGCCGAATTATGAGGGACTTGTAACAATTCAAGGCATTCGTTACGATTCCGACGTTAAAGTAACCGACATCTCTGGTAATTTGGTTTTTAAAACAACATCCAACGGGGGAACAGCCACCTGGAACGGTCGGACGCTTGATGGAAACAAAGCTAGCTCGGGCGTTTATCTTATCTGGACAGCCACCAATCAAGGAAGCAGCAGAAAAGTTGGGAAAGTGGTCCTTATCAATTGAGTTAAACCAAGGATAAAGTAAGTATTTATATTCCTCAATTTTTCCATTAAACGTAATAATCAAGTAGACCGAGTCCTCTCATTAGATAATCGGAATTATTTAACGCATTAAGGTGATATTTTTTCTTTAATTTTACACAAAAAAAACCATGTATCCAGAAGCACTAGTAAAACCAATGAAAGAAGACCTAACTAACGTAGGGTTTTTGCAATTAATATCAAGCGAAGAAGTAGATCAAACCATTAAGAATTCAAAAGGAGTATTACTTATGGTGGTAAATTCTGTTTGTGGCTGTGCCGCAGGTAATATGAGACCAGGAGTTAAGCTTTCTTTACAAGTGGATAAAAAGCCAGCGACTCTTTGTACCGTTTTTGCTGGAGTAGATAGTGAAGCCGTGAGTCAGGCGAGAAAGTATTTTTTACCCTATCCACCCTCATCACCATCTATTGCATTGTTTAAGGATGGCGAATTAGTTCATTTTTTAGAAAGACATCACATTGAAGGCGGTACCGCTCAAATGATAGCTGCGAATTTAACTGCGGCTTACGAGGCTTATTGCTAAGTGTGAAAAAGCTATTTTTTTTAAGCACATGTTCTACGTGCCAGCGAATTATTAAGCAGTTGGCCCTGCCAAGCGACTTGGAATTAATAGACATTAAACAAACTAATATTGACCTGGAATCATTAGAATTTATTCGCGATAAAGCAGGAAGCTATGCATCCCTTTTTTCCAAAAAAGCGATGAAGTACAAAGCACAAGGATTGGATAAAAAGACACTTTCCGAATCTGATTATAAAGAGAATATTTTAGAGGAATATACGTTTTTAAAGCGCCCAATCATTTGTTACAATGATTTTTTATCAATCGGAAATTCTAGCGAGGAAGTAGGAAAAGCTATTCTTTATTTTCAAGAATTATCCACGTTTTAGCAAACGCTTTTCTAAGGTTACAACCAACAAAACATAAACAAATAGCAGGGTGTTTCCAAGCATTAAAAGCGACCAATTAACGTCTTTTAGTGCTACGTTGAAGAATAGGCGAGCTAAAGTAAAAATTAAGAAAAACAAAACTGCCACACCAATGTAAACCGCGAATTTTGTGGTGTTGTATGGTATTTTGTAGTGTTTTTGTCCTAAGAAATACGAAAGCATCATTTGGAGCGCATAAACAATAAGCGTTGCCCAAGCGCAAGCCATAAAACCAAATTTAGGAATAAACAAAACGTTTATACCAATTGTGAATAAGGCCCCAACTATTGCAATATAAGCTCCAAACTTCGTTTTTCCACTGAGCTTATACCAAATACTTTGATTGATATAAATACCCAAAAACACATTCGCTAATAATAAGATTGGCACAACCTTCAAGCCCTCCCAATATATTTCAGATTGAATAAAATATTTAAAAAGGCTGACATTAACACTCACTGCTAGAAATACGAAACAGACTACAGCAATAAATAAATTCATGATTTTTGAATATACCTTATTCCGATCTTCATTTTTTAATTGTTCAAAAAAGAATGGTTCTGCGGCATATCGATAGGCTTGCAATAAAATAGTGACTAACATGGCTAATTTATAGCATGCGCTATAAATTCCCACCTCTGCTTCGGCGGCTTGTAGCGAACCCGGAATCAAGGGGTCGTATAATAGTTGTTTTAGAAGAATCCGGTCAATCGTTTCATTCACAATGCCAGCAAGCCCGGCAATAACAAGCGGAAAAGAATATGTCAACAATACCTTGACAAGCGCCCAATCAATTTTTAGAACGACTTTTGAAATGATGTCATACACTAAGATTATTTTAACTAATGACGCACATAGATTCGCAATTAGAATAAACAAAACCCCTTCTTCAGGCCGCGAAGGGTCAAAAAACCCAAGTAATAAAATAAGGTTTAAGGAAATATTTACACCGATTGAGATTAATTGTATTATCGTAAACCGAAGCGCTTTTTCTTCGGCCCTAAGACGCGCAAAAGGAATCGATGCTATGGCGTCAATACAAACAATTGCCCCCAACAAAACGATGTATTCATTATGTCCTTCATACAGCATGAAGTTAGCAAGATCCGCATTAAAATATAGTAATCCGATGTAGAAGATGATGTTAATTGCCAACACGGAGAGGAAGCTATTCGAGAACACCTTTTCTTTATCATCACTGCTTTGAAGAAACCTTAAGAATGCCGTTTCCATTCCAAATGGTAGAAAAACAACAAAAAATGCTACCCAAGAATAAAGCTCTGAAACAACACCATAATCAGATGGATTTGAGAAAACAGCGCTACTGGTGTATAAAGGAACCAATAAATAATTAAGCAGTCTACCGACAATACTCGATAAGCCATAGGTGGCTGTTTGCCCTAGAAGTCGCTTAATATTAAGGTTCATTATTTCCTAAAACCGGGTTTTTCTTTTGCTATAAAGGCACTTGTTCCTATTTTAAAATCTTCTGTTCCAAAACACTTTCCAAACGCTTCAATTTCTATTTCATAGCCATTAACGCCAGTTTTAAAGCCCGCATTTATTGCTAAAATAGCTGAAGCAATGGCAGAGCCTGAATTTTTCATTATTTTTTTTGCGAGATCATGCGACTTATTAAGTAATTCTTCAGGCGCGACAATATGATTAACTAGGCCGATGCGCCAGGCTTCTTCCGCAGAAATCATCCCAGCGGTAAAAACAAGTTCGTTAGCACGTCCTTTTCCTACGAGTTGGGCTAAGCGTTGCGTGCCGCCATATCCTGGAATTAGTCCCAAAGAAACTTCTGGCAATCCAAACAATGCGCCTGTAGCCGCTACGCGAAGATGACATGCCATAGCAAGCTCTAATCCACCACCCAATGCATACCCATTTATTACAGCAATAACCGGCTTTGATAAATTTTCAATTAAATTAAACAGCGATTCTTGACCAGAATAAGCTAGCTCGCCTCCCTGTGCAATTGAAAACGGTACAAATTCTTTAATGTCGGCTCCAGCCACAAAAGATTTTTCACCTTGTCCTGTAAGTAATATAACGCCAATTGCTTGATCCTCATCAGCCACCCTAAAGGCCATACTTAATTCTGAAATCGTCTCTTTGTTTAAGGCATTGAGCTGCGCAGGACGATTAATTGTTATGGTTTGAATACCATTTTCGCTCGTAATTAATAAATGTTGATACATCTTGCTTTTTTTAGATGGGATAAAGTTACTATTTTTTTTAAGCCCTAAAACCTTGTTAAACTTAGTGTTTTTTAATTCTTGGGGATTGTTTACCCGACAGCAACATATTGAAAGAAGTGATCCGTTAAGTGAAAACAAATAAATAAGTTACAATGTCTCGTTCTTTCGGATTGGGGCTTTATATTGCTTTGTTTAAAAAGCAGTTAAGAAATATGTTATTTTTGTTTTTTTTCAATAACCACAGATTATAATTACACTTTTTAAATGAATTAAATATGTTTCAAATATTTAAGGTGACGGCTTTACTACTATTAATTTCTAATGTTTTTTTTACTAATGCCCAGTCATCAGGTTTTAATAACACTTTCGTAATTTTATCTATCAATGGAGGCAGCAACGTTTATTATGATTTAAATGCAGCAACGGGTAATTTGGATTTTCAAAACGCAAACTTGGGCACCTTTAATGTGTCATCAAATACTTTAGTTTTAAAAGGAGCCGAACACAACGTATGGAAATGTGGGGGTTGTGATTTAACATCGACTACAATTCATTACAGAGTATACCCAACAAATGGTAGTCCAGGAAATTTTAGTGCCATAAGTTTACCATGGACTTCAGGGTTTAACAATGGTTGCGGCGGTCAAGACCAAATGTGGTCGGCATGGGGCAATAACATTAATTTATTATCTGGATTGAATTCCGGTTCATACTACTTAGAGGTTTACAGTTCCTCTTCGGTTACATGCGCTGGGGGCACAGTATATGCATCCAACGGGGGGGCAAATTATATCTCAACGTTTACAGTGTCTGGCCAATCCTTGCCGGTAGAGTTGTTGAGTTTTAATGGCAATTGCTACGAAGGTCAAGTGAACCTTGAGTGGCAAACTGCCAGTGAGCACAATAGTGATTATTTCGAAGTTAAAAAATCACGTGACGGCATTAACTGGCAGTTGTTAACTACGGTTCCATCTGCGGGAAACAGTGTTGAATTATTGAATTATTCAGCAGTAGATGACCATCCAGGTGAGGGAAATAACTACTATCGCTTGAAACAAATAGATATTGATGGAGCCACAAAAACGTATGATGTAATCAATGCGAATTGTTCAGGTGCCACGAAAGGCTTCTTCTCAGCGTATCCAAACCCAAGTACGGGAGCTTTTCAAGTGATCTTGAATGATAAGCATTTGGTAGGATCAGGAATTTTAAGCGTGAAAGACACGAAAGGCGCAGTGATTCTCAACCGAACGATTGAAATAAAACCAGGGATCAACATATTGATTTTAACAGACTTGAACTTAGAGCCAGGAGTTTATTTCATACAAATAGTGAACGGTGAGCGTGCAACCGACGTCTTAAAAGAAATGATCCGCTAAGAGAAATCAAATAAACTGGATGAAATCCTTCGTCCAAAAGAGCGGCCCCGGGGACTCTATTAAAAAGGGCAATAAACCTTTGTTTTTCAAATGATTGAGAGTCTAAATAAAATAGATATCCGACAACAAACGAATAATAATCGAAAGTAAACGAAAACTAACCGAATCTAATTTGACTTTGCACGAACCTTTGCACCGTTGATATCAGACAATGGCGTTTGAAACAACACAATTAACAAACTATTTTAAATAAAATAAACAATGAATGCATTAAAAAACAAGGTTAATTTAATTGGCCGCTTAGGAGCACAACCCGAAGTAGTAACGTTTGATTCAGGCAAGACACTTGCCCGATTCACCATGGCCACTAACGAGAATTACAAAGATAAAAATGGTGAATGGAAAGAGACCACACAGTGGCACACGATCAATACCTGGGGAAAAACAGCCGAAAGAGTTAAAGAAAAACTTAATAAGGGGCAGGAAATAATTTTAGAAGGAAAGCTTGTAAATCAGTCATACGAAACGACCACAGGTGAAAAGCGATTTTCAACAGTTATTGAAGCGACCGAGTTTTTGGTAATCAGCGAAAAAAAAGAATCAATTAAAAAATAAATTCTAAATCATACGTTAATGAATCACGTGAATTTAATCGGAAAAATGGGTTCTTCCCCAAAAATTGCTAAATCAGAAACCGGACGACAAGTCGCCCGGTTTTTATTAGCAACTAGTGAACACATTTGCGATAGCAAGGGAAAAATCGTTGCCATAAACATAAACCACAGAATAACGGCTTGGGGCAGATGGGTTCCTTTCATTGAAGAATATGGCATTAAAGGCACACGCTTAGCCATAGAAGGACGCTTAATAAATCGGGTTTGTCAAACCCAAGGAGTTGAAGCATGCATCACAGAGGTAGAGGTAAATGACCTTATCATCATGTAATATAAACTAATCTAACGAGGACCGGCTTTCAACGGCGCCGCAATGATCACGGATTTGCCGGTCCCACTATATATAAATACAATTAAATATAATAAACAACTCATGAATACAATTAGAAATTATGTTACTCTGGTGGGCAGTATTGGCACCCCAGCAAAAATAACCAAATACGAAGATGGCAAATCAGTTGCCAGATTTAGTTTAGCGACTCAAAAAGTGGCTCGAAATAACGACGGAAAATATACCGCAAAAATCCAATGGCATCGAATATATGCATGGGGAAATTTAGCGGGATTCATTGAGGAATATGCTGAAAAAGGCAAAAAAGTAGCCATCCATGGCCGCCTAGTAAATAGAAGCTATATTACCGATCAAGGGAAAAAGAGAAGTATGACCGAGGTGGAACTCCGCCAGATTATAGGTCTTTAATTTCCGTTTAATTAACAGAAAAGCAGCTTAGGCTGCTTTTTTTTATGCCAAAAATTCATGTTTCTTTTTCCCCGCTAAAATGTAAAACTGTTTTTTAGTAATTTCTATAATCATTCCATAATTGCGACCGTATACCAATAAGGGGTAAATATTGAATAGCGTATAGGCTTGAATTTCCTTGACTTTTTAGATCATAACGCAATGCAAATTCAACAAAGCCATTGATTGCACCTTTCTCCATAATTTGGTAATTAAACTGAATGTTTAAGCGAAAAAAATGTTGCTTACTGCCCTGTCCAATAAAAGTCCCAAAATCGTAAGGCCTTAAGGTATAGGCTTCATAAATTTGGCTTCCATAACTATAATTATCTTTATCGCCACCCACCAATCCGTATGAGGCAACTAATTTACCCAAGCATTTGTTTTTTTGCCATTTAAACTCACCAAGAATTTCAGCAAAATTAGCCCCTAGGGGATGACTTAATGTACTGTTGGAGTTCCCGTAATTTAGAAGAGGGCTTAAGTGTGAATAGGTGTAAGGCCTTACAGCATTGCATTCCACACGATAGAAAAACGTGTTAGCGCCTTTTCCTAACCAACCTTTTATACCGATTTGCCCACCTATTTTATTTGCCCACCAGCCTGATTTTTTTCGTATTTCAGACAACAGAAAATCATCTACTATAAACTGTGTATACATTCGATGCTTTTTATATTTAAGGGTAAACCCCCCGCCCAATAAAACGTTATCAGAGGAGCCAACAGCATACTCCTGTGGCCGATAAAAAACAAAGGGATTCAAGTATTCTGGATCCAAGCCACGTTGAAGCAAAGTGTCCTTCGCTTGAAAAATGACAGATTCGAACAGATTGACGTTAAGCCATTTTGTTGCGTTCCAACTTAGAAAATGACTTGAAGCAAACTTTAATCGCGTTTTGTTTTGATATTGCTCTGTCAGCCCCTGATATAGTATTGTATATTCAAGATGCCAAAAATGAGTTTGCATTCTACCAAAAGCATAGGGTTTACCGTAGTCACTTAAAAACAAAGACCGACACCCTTCTCCAATAAAATTTTTATCCAGGCCTAGTTGGAAGTTGAAATATTTGTGAGGTTGAAAGGCAATTCTTCCCATTGGCGAAACGCCCACGATAGAATTTGGCTGGTCGTTATATTCTTGATAAGGCACTTTAAATAAATTATCAGTTTGTTCTAAATAAGTAATTCCTCCAATACGATAATACCAACTTTTATGTGGTTGACCCTCTATAAAACCACCGCCACCAAATCGATAGTTTAAGGTATTATTATACTGAAAAGCAAGGTCTAGAATGGGAATAATTTGCGTTTGTTTACCTATTTGAAACCCGTTTTTCGCAATATTTAATTGAATACTAGGGCGAAAGTTGTCATGTCGTGTTAATTCGGCTGTTTTTAAGCTATCGTTTGGCCGCGGTTCAATTAACCAATCTACCGCAATTTGTGCCCTTGAGATGGTACAGATACAGCATATAAAAACCGATAAAAGGCCCGCTTTAATAATCATTGTAATGGTTAATTAAACTTGTTCGTATACCCACATTAAGGAGTAGATTTTTTTGATCAGTGGAAGGAGAATTAAATCGATACGTTAAAGTAGAAAAGACACTTAAATTAAGTTTTTTATTAATTTGATAAGAGAGTTCTGCTTGTTCAAGTGCCAGCCAATTATTATCAGGGGTACTATACTTCGTTATTGGTAATAGCGAATTTTTTTGATGATCGATCAATTGATATACAATTGATTTTCCTTCCGCGGAAAAGCATTTCCACCGCCAATTTATTCGCACTATTAATTCTCTGAACCCATTTCCTTTTGTATGAGCCAAGGGTAAATTATACTGCGAATAAGAAAGAAATTGAGCGGGTGCTTGATACATGTGACTTGACACTTGATTATATTCCAACTGCATGAAAAGTGTTTGTAATCCAAATAATTCATATGAACGACAACCGAGTTGAAAAGCGGTCTCTACTTTCTGCCCAGACGCAAATGCTGCTTGTCCATAAAGCCGGATTTTGGAATTAATCACCCAGTTGAAATTCAAGCCTGTAATTGCATAGGAGATACTATCTGACACAAGGTGTGCTAAAAATGGGACGGGACTGTAATACAATGGATTTAAGGCACTTGTTTTTATTGAATCCCCTTTTGCCCAAATGGCCCCATCAAACAAACTAATTGTCAAGCGGCTAGTTGCCGCAAAACTAATGTAATTTACAGCAAGCCCTTTAGGCTGGTAATATCCTTCCACGGTCGTATAGTTTGGTTTACGCACTAAATTTAATAAGCGACTTCGCAAGTAATTAAACGTCCAACGTGGCAAAAATTGATAGTCAACCCGGACATATGGTGAGCCAACAGCATTATCAGAAAGCAATAGAGACCGGTATCCCGCGCCAATAAATTGCTGATTATTACCCGCCATTACAGTAATATTTTTAGTAGCTCGAAAGACAAAGTTTCCAATTGCGTAGCCATAATCAAAACCGCCATTTTTAAATGGTTTGGTCCTTGCGGCGCCAGGGACAACCGCGTTTTGAACATTGTATTGATTGTTCGCTGTGGGATAAATTTCGCCATGCTCACTCATGTAGGAACTTTCGTAAGAACTAAACCGCGCTTGATTTTCATAGAAAGATGTCGAAAATGAAAACCGAGGAGTGATGTCACCTAAAATAATTAAGCCACGGCTGTTTTGATATAAAGATTGATTATTTGAATCAAGGAAGTCGCATCCCAATGAAAAATGACAAAGCGGTGAAATTTCCAATTTAAAATCTCCCCCCTTTACTTTGATGAGGTGCTCGTCTCTAAATCTTTTCGTTTTATTGGGGAGTACAGTATCGTAACAATTCCAAGAGGGTTTGATGGTGGACTTGCTTATTGGGAGAAATGATGCGCTTGTATTTTTTTTATAGAGTTGGTCTTTAAAATAAGTTCCAATTGGCTCCAATTGACTCTGCCCATTGGCCCATTGGCAAATTAAAATAAATAATAAAACAATTTTAGAATTCATTTATAATTAGCAATAAAACCCTTTGTTTTTGCTATAAAAAAAGGATTAGTAAGGTCTTCTTTGTTATATTGCAACCGTGTTCCATCAAGCGCATTAGTAACCTCCCCGCCTAAAGCCTCTATTATTGCTTGACCAGCAGCAATATCCCATTCCATGGTTGGTGCAAAGCGAGGATAAACATCTGCGGTTCCATTAGCAAGATCAAAAAACTTTAAAGACGAACCCTTCGAAAGATACTCAGGGTCTTTCGTTATTAGCATTATATCTTCAAAGAATTTTTTTCCTAATTCAGAAGGGTGGCTTCTTGATCCAATAACAATTAGTGGATGATTAATACCATCTCCTCCAGGTATATGTTTCCATTTTGAGGCTTCGCTGATATCGCTATAAGAACAGGAATAAACCCCTATTTCTTTTCCTCCAAATAGTATTTCTTCATATACGGGAGATGCAATAAGTCCAAAAACAGGGTAACTTCCTTCAATAAAGGCGATATTAACGGCAAACTCACCATTTTTTTTCACAAATTCTTTAGTGCCATCAAGCGGATCGACACACCAAAAACTTGCCCATTCCTTTCTTTCCTGGTATTTTGTATTAATTGTTTCTTCGCTGGTAATTGGAAAGCCTAGGGGCTCTAAATGGTCATGAATTATTTTTGAAGAAGCTAAGTCTGCATTGGTTAGTGGAGAACCATCTTCTTTGTATTCAAGATTAATTACATCAATATAAATGCGCATGATTTCTTTCGAGGCTACAATTGCGGCATGAATTGCGCTTAGATATTTTGCTTCGATCAACAAAGGGTTTAGAGTTGCATTTCAGGAACAAACTCTGGCACAATTAATCTACCTTCTGTTTTTGCTATAATTTCCTCAACGGAAACACCTGGCGCGCGCTCAATTAGGTGAAAAGCGCCATCAATGATGGAAAGAACGGCTAATTCGGTTACTACTTTTTTGACGCAGGCGACACCAGTAAGTGGCAAGGAACAATTTATGAGTAATTTCGATTCGCCCGCCTTGTTACTGTGCATCATCGCAACAATAATATTATCAGCAGATGCAACAAGGTCCATTGCGCCACCCATGCCTTTTACCATTTTACCAGGAATCTTCCAATTAGCAATATCTCCATTTTGTGAAACTTCCATAGCCCCTAAAACAGTTAATTGCACATGTTGCCCACGGATCATCGCGAACGAAGTGGCAGAATCAAAAAATGCGGCTCCAGGAAGTGTTGTAATGGTTTGTTTTCCGGCATTAATTAGATCGGCATCTTCCTCGCCATCAAATGGGAAAGGACCCATGCCAAGAACGCCATTTTCGGATTGGAATTCTACTTCAATGCCACTTGGAATATAATTTGCCACTAAAGTAGGAATGCCAATACCAAGATTTACATACCAACCATTTTGCAACTCTTGTGCAATTCTTTTCGCGATACCTATTTTGTCAAGTGCCATTTAATCTCTTTTTCTTACTGTTCTCTGTTCAATTCTTTTTTCAAATTCTTTTCCTTGAAAAATTCGCTGAACAAATATACCTGGTGTGTGAATTTCGTTGGGATCCAATGCACCTACTGGTAACAATTCTTCCACTTCAGCAATCGTTATTTTACCAGCCATTGCCATTAGCGGATTAAAGTTTCTTGCAGCAGCTTTGTACACTAAATTACCAGCCGTATCTCCTTTCCAAGCCTTAACAATTGCAAAATCAGCGGTCAGCGCCTCTTCAAGTATGTGTGGTTTCCCATTATAGATGCGAACTTCTTTTCCTTCGGCGATTTCTGTACCAAAACCTGCAGGAGTATAAAAGGCAGGGATGCCTGCCCCGCCAGCACGGCACCTTTCAGCCAAACTTCCTTGAGGAATTAGGTCAACTTCAAGTTCGCCAGAAAGCATTTGTCGTTCAAATTCATCGTTTTCACCGACATATGAACTGATCATTTTTTTAATTTGCTTCGTTTCTAATAGCAAGCCGAGACCAAAACCATCTACTCCAGCATTATTAGAAATACAAGTGAGTCTTTTTGTTCCTTTCCGAACCAATTCTCCTATAGAATTCTCAGGAATACCGCACAATCCAAAACCTCCAAGCATTATGGTCATACCATCTTGTATGCCTATTAGGGCATCTGTTACATTGTCTACAACTTTATTCATCTACTAAAAATCATTATCAAAGGGTACATCTCCTTCGTCAATTACTTCTTCCGGGATAATTGCATCAGAACAAGCATATCTTCTAATATCATAGTCTGATGGTTCAGAAAAATCCAGTGTCGATAAACCAATATGGGTATCCTTATAAACCTGCTTCATATAAAAGCCATAAATAGGCAAGGCCATTCTCGCTCCCTGGCCATAATTCATAGACTTAAACCGCACTGACCGATCTTCTGCCCCAACCCAAACACCGGTAACTAAATCTGGTGTAATTCCAATAAACCAGCCGTCCGAATTATTTTGAGTTGTTCCGGTTTTCCCTGCTGTAGGGGCAATAGGGCCGTATTTACCACCCCTAAGGCTTGCGCCGGTTCCTCTTTCCACCACTCCTTTCATCATTTTCAGTATTTCGAATGCAACCGTTGAATTAAGGGCCTGATTTTTATCTTCAGTAGCCTCATAAATAACTTTTCCGTTCCGGTCTTCAATTCGGGCAATAATGGTAGGCTTAACATAAACACCATGATTAGGGAAAATACATTGCGCCGCAACAAGCTCATAAAGAGAAAGGTCCATGCTCCCTAAACACATAGAAGGCACGACATCTTCTGCTCTAAGATCGATACCAACTGCATTGAGTAATTTCTCTATTTGGTATGGCCCCCCTGTTTTTTTAAGTGGATTATAATCTCCCATTCTAGCCATTACAGCCACGGTTGTTGGGTTAGATGATAAAGCAAGTCCATCTCTCATTGTTGCGGCGGGCTTTCCCTCGGGGCAGTATTTACCGACAACACTATTATTATTATCTACTAAATTAAGGCAATATTCTCCAGCCCCAAAAGAGGTACAAGGGTTAACCACATTCATAGAAAGAGCAGCAGCATAAACGAAGGGTTTAATGGTAGAACCCACTTGTCTTTTTCCTAATCTAACATGGTCATACGCAAAATTGGAAAAATTAATACCACCCACCCATGCCCTTACAAAACCAGTTCCAGGCTCAATAGAAACTAGTCCAGCATGTAAAAACGATTTGTAATAACGGATTGAGTCATTTGGTGACATTATGGTATCACATTTCCCCCTCCATGAAAAGACACTCATTGCTACTTTTCGGTTAAAATTTTCTAAGATTTCCTCTTCACTAAAACCATTATTTACTAAATGCTTATATCGATCAGTAGATTTTCTTGCATTTTTCATAATTTGATTAACCATGTCTTGATTAATATCATTTGAAAAGGGATAATTTTTTAACCCCCGATTATTTTGGTTAAAGGCAGGCTGCAATGTCTTTTTTATATGGTCTTCTACTGCCTTTTCGGCATAAACTTGCATGTGAGAATTTATG
Source organism: Flavobacteriales bacterium (assembly GCA_947462255.1). Taxonomy (GTDB): domain Bacteria; phylum Bacteroidota; class Bacteroidia; order Flavobacteriales_D; family Crocinitomicaceae; genus UBA952. The sequence continues at coordinate 126,395 of CANHOA010000003.1, forward strand.
GTAGTATAAATTTTAAGTCCATCACTATAAATATCATACGGTCTACCGTCTTCTCTGGCAATTTTCAAAACCCCGTTATTTTTCTCTAATAAAAGGTTTGAAACTTCCTTTCTTAAAGATTCTTTAAAATAGGCTCCGGCACCATTTTTATGGTCAACAACTTGATAATTAACGCTTAGTGGGAGCTTTGATAGGGAGTCGTATTCTTTTCTGCTTAGTTTGCTAAGTATAGCAGTATTATTATCATCGCTATTTTTCATCCACTGAAACAACACTTGATTTCTTCGTTCCAAAGATCTTATAGAATCATTCGCTCTTCTTTCTAGAATTTGTTCATTTGTAACAGCATTTGGGTTAATTTCTAAGCTAGCCGCAATTTTTTCACGGTAGTTTGTTGCCGCGTGCTTGTAAGGATTGTAAAGGCTAGGATTTTTACACATACCAACAAGCATGGCGGCCTCAATTTTTGATAAATCCTTAGGTTTCTTATTAAAATATACTTTGGATGCATTTTCAATACCAACAGCATTGTACAAAAAATCAAATTGGTTGAGGTACATGGTAATAATTTCCTCTTTGGTATAAATTGATTCTAGACGCGTTGCAATTATGTTTTCTCTAGCCTTTTCGTTTAAGCGATTTAATTTACCCAATATACCGCTGTAATTAGAACTCGATTGCTCCCCATTTGCTCGGGCAATTTCATCACGTTGACGTTGTTGAAGCGTAAACAAAAGCTTTGCTAATTGTTGTGGTATTGTAGATGCCCCACCAGCTCTTCCTAAAGAAGAAAAAGACCTAGCAATGGACCTAAAATCTACACCTGAATGCTTCATAAAGCGTTCATCTTCAGTGGCTATAAGTGCGTCAAATACATAAGGCGAAATATCTTTGTAATTAGCACTGGTTCTATTTATTTGCCAATAGCGCCCAATAGTATCACCTTCTTGTCCAAGGATAAGAGAAGCCTGCAGTTCTGGTGGATTATCTAGCATTGAAACAGGGGGCAAGTCATCTTCAGATTGAAAAAGAAGGAGACTAGCAACAATAAGAAAGGGAAAAAGGGCAAATGCCCAAAAAACGTAAGTAAACAGTTTTCTTTTTGATTCAGAAAGCACCAACGGATTATTTTTCATACCCTAAAATTACAGATTAATCATTATAAAACATCTATTCTTTGGCTATCTAATTTGAGTAAGATAAACACCATAATACAAAAAGATAAAATGGAAGACCCTCCATAACTAAAAAAAGGCAGTGGAATCCCAATAACTGGCGCAAATCCAATGTTCATTCCAATATTAATAGCAAAATGATAAAACAAGATCATAGCCACACAGTAGGCATAAATTCGATTAAACGGTGCGCGCTGTCTTTCAGCAATAAAAACAATTCGTAACAGCATAAACAGATATGTGGCAACTAAGACAATGCTGCCCATAAAACCCCATTCTTCAGCAAAGGGGCAAAAAATAAAATCTGTTTCGCTTTCAGGCACGTGGTTGCTTTCAATACTAGAAACCGAAGCCCCCATATAACCTTTGCCAAGCGCACCCCCAGAGCCCACTGCAGCCATGGCGCGATTGCGATTATAATCTCCACCATCAGGGTCTTCTTTTAATCCTAACACCAATTCAATCCGATTCCGCTGATGTTTTGCTAATCCTGAAAAGGCCTTGTCAACAAACAGGCTAATGCTTGCCGTAATCACAAAACCTAAAGCAATAACCAAAATCATCCTAGGCCGATCTCTTTTACTAGAAATCCTGCGAATAAAGAGGAGCAACAAAAGAGAAATTGATCCAAGCGTTAAAACGACACCTGTTGATCCTTGTAACGGATTATTTGGGAAGCCCCACAAATAAAATTGCACATTACTTAAAACCAAGGTGATTATACACAAGAAAAGAAAAACAAATAAAACGGGTATAAAGTGGTTTCCCAACCATGTGGATTTAAATTTAATACCTGGGATCGTGTTTAAAATACGCAAAATGATAGGGTCAAAAGTTAAACCCTCCCGGTACATTACAAAAAGAAACGAGCTAAAAACCACCAATGTTCCTGCATCGGGTTGAAGCGCAATAAGAAACGCGGGAACAAATAATATGAGGCAAGCCGTCAAAACCGTTTTGATGGTTTGAAACGTTACAACAAGCTCACTAATATATTTTGATAAAAGAAGTGCCGTTGCAATTTTAGCGAATTCAGCAGGCTGTACCCCGAGCGAACCAACTCCAAGCCACGCCCTAGCGCCATTTATAGGGGGCATAAAAAGGACAATAACCAGTAAAACAAGTACGCTAATGTAAACTGGCAGTGCAATTTTACTGTAATAATCAGCATCGATTAAAAAAATAAGAAGTCCAACAAAAAAAGAAGCCCCCAACCAAATAATTTGTTTGCCATATTTTTCGCTAAACGCAAAAATACTAGGGTTTTCTTCATTAAAAGCAACAGAATAGACGGTTGCTAGGCCTAGAAAAACCAAGATCATAAAAGATATAAACAATGGCCAGTCTAATTTAGACAGTAGAGAATCGTTTTTTCTCATGGTTTATTAAAATTAGACAATGTTGCTTCAATAATTCGTTTTTCCTTATCACTATCAGATATTTTGGACAATAAGTACTTCTCAATGATTAAACTGGCTATTGGCGCCGCCCATGTTCCACCAGCCCCGGCATTTTCAACAAAAATAGCGAGTGCAATTTTTGGGTTTTCCATAGGGGCAAAGGCAATAAAAACAGAATGGTCTTCCCCTTGTGAATTTTGAACGGTCCCTGTTTTACCACAGACCATGATGTCTTTTAGACGCGCAGCACTGCCTGTTCCACCAGGTTCATTAACCACTCGTCTCATTCCTTCAATTACTGCTGAAAAATTCTTTGCTTCCACCATAGTATAGTTTTTCTTTTGGTATACTGGAAGGGGGCCGCTATCACCAATAGACTTTACAAAATGTGGTTCTATGTACCAACCCTTATTGGCAATTATTGCTGCAATATTTGCCATTTGCAAAGGAGTTAGCTTAATTTCTCCTTGTCCGATTGAGATGGATCTAATAGTTGAAAATGCCCATTGATGCCGTCCATAAATACGATCGTAGTATTTCGAGTCTGGAATAAGCCCCGGGCGTTGTCCAGACACATCGGTTTCTAATTTTTTGCCCAGGCCAAAGCTATTCATATAGCTATGCCATAGATTAAGCCCTATTTCGGCATCTGTAAAAGTGTTTTTACTTTTACGTTGCTGTATAACTTTCCTCACAACAGCATAAAAATAAGGATTACATGAATATTGCACGGCTTGTGCCACACCCGAGGCGTTGGGATGATTGTGACAACCAACAACACTTTTATTACAAGGAAAGCCGGTGTCTTCGGTAATAACACCTTCTTGTAAAGCAATGAGTGATTGAACAAGTTTAAAAATAGATCCTGGCGGGTATTCTGCTTGTAAGGGACGGGGAAAAAGAGGCTTGTTTATGTCTGTTGCTAATTTGGGGTAGTTTAGACCAATATTTCTTCTGCCCACTAATAGATTTGGGTCAAATGACGGTGCGGAAATCATTGCTAATATTTCCCCGCTTTCAGGCTCAATAGCAACAATGCATCCCTTTTTATTTTGCATTAATAACTCCCCATATGCTTGCAGCGTAATATCCATACCAAGCTTTAGTCCGGGCGCTTGTTTTGCAATTGTATCGTATTTACCATTAGCATAAGATTCAATAGGATTATTCATTGCTGAGGTTACAACATATCGAATACCTTTTCTGCCGCGTAATTCTTTTTCATAAAATCGTTCAATACCTGAGCGCCCAATATTACTCCCAGGCCTGTAAAAACGATCTTTATCAATTTCTTTTCTTGTTGCCTCATTCAAATAGCCCAAAATATTTGCTCCATTAGAAAACGGGTAGCTGCGCATGCTTGTTACTTCCTCATAAAAACCAGGAAAGTTATCTAAATGAAGCGCGATATTCGTAATTTCTTCTAGGCTTAGTTCCTTTAAAAAAGGATATGCCCTTTTCTTTTGATAATTAGGCGTTTTCTTTCCACTGCTTTTATTCCGATATACTCCTTCCCCTTCCTTAATTTCCGCAAATCGCTCACGAACTTGAATGGGTGTCCAATTAAGTAATTTCGCAAAGGCAATTGTATCTAATCGGGAAATATTATTTTCAATGAACATGAGGTTATAATATGTTTTATTAGAAACAATTTTAAGACCGTTACGATCAAAAATAACGGCTCTAGGGGGTAAAATTTCCTTTCTTTTCTCCGCGATTTCTTGAGCTCTAAGCACCCATGTATCGTCTATTACTTGCATATAAAATAATCGCAATGAATAGAGCACACCGATTACTAAAATAAAAAGGACAATAATATATTTTCGATTTGCGATGTTCATTATCCTTTATTTTTTACTTCTCCGAAAAAAAAACACTTGCATAAGCAAACTAAACAAATAGATTATTAAAAAGGAGAGTATTATTTTTTGCAGTGTATAAAGAAAACTCTTAAAAGAAAAGGCTTCAAGTATAAAAAACCAGCTATTATGAATTAGTAATAGCGCCCCAAAAGCAGAAAAATACCAGAGGTGACCCATATCATAATAAGTTGGTGTTTTCAGCGGGTCATACTCTTCTCTAGGCGAAAAAAACTTAAAAATAATAGGTCTAAGATAAGCCATTAAGAGCAGAGAAGAGGCATGAAGCCCATATGTGTTTGAGAATACATCAACAATAGCACCCATGCCAAAAGCAAGGGCCATACTAACAAAAAGATTAATTTCAAAAGGAAGTAAAAACACATATAATGGGCACATTAATAAGTGTATGCCAAAACCAAGTTCAATCTGATTAAAAATAAATATTTGAAGAAAGACAAATAGAATAAAGCGAAAGAAACCAACAATAATTATATTCATAAAGTGGGTTCTTTTGCATTGTTTGGTATTTTCTTTTCTAAATCACGCTGCTCTTCAATAAATAAATTTTTAATAACATATACCCGGTCTAAGCGGCGATAATCTTCACTAAATCTTACAACAACATCCCATAAAGGTTTGCCCTCTACTGGTCTCAGTTTTTCTACGTAACCAACTAGTAATCCTTTCGGAAAGACCCCTGAACCGCCCTTTGTAACCACTTTTGATCCCTTTCTAATCTTCACATCATTGGTAATTCCAGTAATAGAACAACGACGCGGGTCTTTTCCATCCCACTTCAGAAAACCGTAAAGGTTGATTGGTAAAATCAAAACATCAATGTTTATATTTTGTGTCAAAACGGATTTAACTACGGAATAATGCTCACTGGTATTATGAATCACTCCCACAACGCCTTTTTGAGAAAAGACTCCCATGCCACGTTTGATCCCCTGTAGTTCCCCACCATCTATGGTAAAATAGTTATTTAATTTTCCGGTATTGGAATTGGTGATCAAACAAGAAATAAAATCATATTGTTGTGCGTATGTGGTATCCGAAACTTTAAACAAGTGACGGTTAATTTGGTAAAGATTATTAATTGTTTTTTTACGAAGCGCGACATTTTCAAGCTGTAGTTTTTTATTTGTATTTTCCAATTCAAAATGTTTCATAATACCATACCGAAGGGCAAATGATTTCCCCCCAAAGTACGAAGCACTAGTAAGGTATTGGCTTTGTGGAAAACTTAAATATTGCACATAGGTGGATATAGCGAATACTTGTAGGATAATAAAAACTAAGAAAACACGAAATCGCTTAAAAAAGGCAATAAGTTGTTGCATATACAAAAGTAGAAAAGTCCACGAAATATAGAGGTGTTAAGCGCAGAAATCTATAACTTCTTAATCTCGGATAAGGAATTGATAACGCGAAATGTTTTTTAGAGCGATACTTGTTCCACGAGCAACGGCTCTTAAAGGGTCTTCAGCTATATGAACCGGCAGTTTAGTTTTCGCAGAAATACGCTTATCTAAGCCCCTCAACATAGACCCTCCCCCTGCTAAATAGATACCGGTTTTGTAAATGTCTGCCGCTAATTCCGGCGGAGTCATTGACAAGGCACTTAGTATTGCCTCTTCAATTTTAGAGATGGTTTTATCTAATGCACCAGCAATTTCATCATACGTTACAATTATTTCTTTTGGAATTCCTGTCATCAAATCTCGTCCTCTAACAGCAAACGGATTAGGTGGATTTTCTAATTCAGTTAAGGCCGATCCCACTTCTATTTTTATTTGTTCTGCCGTGCGTTCTCCAACAAGAATATTATGTTGTCTGCGCATGTATTCTTCGATATCGTTTGTAAAATCGTCTCCAGCAATACGTATTGACTTATCGCAGACAATTCCTCCAAGTGCAATAACAGCGATTTCAGATGTTCCGCCTCCAATATCAATTATCATATTTCCCATTGGCTCTTCCACATCGATACCGATTCCTATTGCAGCGGCCATCGGTTCATGAATAAGGTAAACCTCCTTTGCCCCCGCATGTTCTGCCGAATCTCTTACCGCTCTTTTTTCCACCTCTGTAATTCCAGAAGGAATACAAATAACCATTCGCAAACTTGGATTAAACAAGCTTCTACCTGGGTTGATCATCTTAATCATTCCTCGGATCATCTGTTCGGCACTTTGAAAGTCAGCAATAACACCATCTTTTAAAGGGCGAACGGTCTCAATTAATTTATGAGTTTTACCGTGCATTTGCTGTGCCTTTTTGCCAATAGCAACAATTTTACCGGTTTGAATGTCTCTTGCAACAATAGAGGGCTCATCAACGACCACTTTATCATTCCATATTATAAGTGTATTGGCTGTTCCCAAGTCAATAGCAATTTCTTGCGTTAAAAAACTAAATAGCCCCATTTTACTATAAAAAAAATATGATTGAATAATTAATACAAAGAAAAAACAAAAAAAGGGATTTTTCTAATAAAACAAAGTTAATGTTTAAAATGTCGAATTCCTGAAAAAACCATCGTCATGTTATGTTTATCACAAAATTCTATTGATAAATTATCTTTTACAGATCCTCCAGGTTGGATAACGGCGGTAATCCCCTCTTTAAAAGCAATTTCAACGCAGTCAGGAAAGGGAAAAAAAGCATCGCTAGCCATTGCGCACCCCGTTAGATCAAAGCCAAAATGCTTTGCCTTTTGAATGGCCTGCGAAAGAGCGTCAACTCGTGATGTCTGTCCTGTACCACTTGCGATTAGCGTATTATTTTTTGCTAAAACAATGGTGTTAGATTTTGTATGTTTCACGATTTTATTTGCAAAAATCAGGTCTTTTATCTCTTGTGTTGTTGGTGAGATGATTGTTTTAACCTCAAGTTGAGCTTCAGCTGCAGAAAGTTCATCTCGATCTTGTTGCAAAACCCCATTCAAGGCCGTTCTAAATTGTACTTTGGGAAGCGCTTTCTGTTTTTGTACCAGTAACACACGATTTTTTTTCGATTTTAAAATAAGCAATGCCTCATCTTGAAATGCTGGGGCAATTAATACTTCAAAAAACAGCTCGTTTATTTTTATTGCTGTCGGCGCATCAATTTCTTGGTTACAGATTAAAACGCCGCCAAAAGCACTTAGTGGATCGGTAGCTAGGGCTTTCGAAAAGGCAATTTCCGCTGTTTCCGCCGTTGCTAAGCCACAGGCATTGTTGTGTTTCAGTATCGCAAAGGTTGGTCCTTCATCAAGAAACTCTCCCATTAAATTAACAGCGGCATCAATGTCTAATATGTTGTTGAAAGAAAGCTCTTTGCCGTGTAACTTATCAAAAAACAGATCGAGATTTCCAAAAAACACGCCTTTTTGATGTGGGTTTTCGCCGTACCTCAGATTTGTTTTTTGTTGCACGCTTTGTTTGAAATAATCAAAGGGGCTTGGGGCAAAATAACCATAAATCATGCTGTCGTAATGAGACGTTACATTAAACGCTTCAGCAGCAAATAACCTACGTTGCTCAAGACTTAATTGCCCATCTTGTTCTTGAAATAATGCGGTGAAATGTTGATAAAGGCTTCTTGAGCAAACTACAGCCACGTCGTTAAAGTTTTTGGCCGCTGCACGAATTAAAGATACCCCACCAATATCAATTTTTTCAATAATATCTTCTTCGCTTGACTTAGATAAAACCGTTTCTTCGAAAGGATATAAATCCACAATGACTAAGTCAATTGCGTGAATATTGTGTTTTTTTATCGTGTCAACATCTTCCTTTAGATCTCTTCGGTGAAGGATTCCCCCAAAAATATTAGGGTGTAATGTTTTTACTCGCCCCCCTAATATTTCGGGGAAACCTGTGGTTCCTTCAACAGAAACGACACGAACCCCTAAAGAAGAAATAAATTCCAAGGTGCCCCCAGTAGAATAAATACGAACCTTCTGCCGATCTAATTCGAGCACTAAATCTGAGAGCCCATCTTTATTGTAGACCGAGATTAACGCACTTTTAATTTTTTTTAACCCACTCATTTATGAACATTAATTAGGCGCGAATTTACGCCTTATTTATGGTATGCGAAAGGAAATTAATAGAGGATAATAGCCGCTTATCAACGTTAACAAATTGTTTTCTTAATTTTAACACATGAATTCTATTATTACTTATACCAAGCCAATACTTTATTTTTTCATGTATTGGTTGTTGATTTTTAGTTTTCAGCGAATTCTTTTCTTCAGCTATCATTTTAATGAAATCCCTAAAAACACAGGGTTATTGTCTTGTTTGATGGTGTTCTTATATTCAATTCGCCTTGACTTATCTACGATTGCATTTTTAGCACCATTATATATTATCATCAAATCAATTCAAATATCATATTCAACTAGATGGTTGAATATACTGCTAAAATCACTCATTTACACCTATGTTTTTCTCGTTTCGTTTATTCATAGTGGTGAAGTAATTGCCTATTACGAGTGGGGCCATAAGTTGACATCTCGTGTTTTTATGCACCTCGCTATGCCCGATGAGGTAGTGAGAACAGCCGATGGGTCTTCCATATTCCACTTTACCCTGCTTCTTTTGATTGAGCTGAGCGTCGCTTTTCTTTTGTTAAGAAAAGTAAAGTCGATTATTGATTCACCCTCACATGAAAAACCTACCACACTTTTTCCGTATTTAAAATCTATAGCAACGATTTTTGTTGGCCTCCCAATTTGTTTAATCCTGGCAAGAGGAGGTGTTCAGCAAATACCGATTAACATTGATGCCGCGTATTTTTCTAAACATCAGATACTTAATGATGTATCCGTCAATTCCTGCTATTTTTTCGGCAACAGTTTTGTTTTGTATAATAAAAGTGATGCTTCTGAGCATCTGCCGAAAATTACTCCCCAAGCAGCTCAGTTAGAAATAAACAGGCTGTTTGCTTTCGATCGCGAGCATGAAAATAATTTTATTTCCGCTACGCGACCAAATATTGTTATTATTCTATTGGAAGGTTGGTCTGCCAATGCCATGGGGAGCATAAACCCATGTAAAACAGCCACGCCTAATTTCGATAATTTAGCAAAGGAGGGAGTTCTTTTTACAAAAATATATGCCACCAATACAACATCTGAAATCGGAAACACATCTATTTTTGCAGGTTACCCAAGTGTTCCAGAAACAGCAATATCACTTTATCCTGAAAAGCACAGAAAACTCCCAACAATTAATGAGAAGCTTCAAAAGAAAGGCTATTCTACTCATTACTTGTTTAGTGGAGATCTGAAATATGGTAACATAAAGGGATTCCTTATGGAACATCATTTTGATGAATTAGAAGATGAGTCGGACTTTCCTAAAGGATTAAAAAGAGGAAAACTTAACTATTTCGACCAGGATTTATACGCCCTTTTATTTAAAAAAATCAGCGTCACTAAATCTCCATTTCTACACTGCGCATTTACGGGCAGCACTCACTCTCCATACGACTATCCTTTGCTTAATAAGAAAACGTTTTCAGGTGAGGAAGATAATTACTTAAACTCTATGGTCTATGCAGACAAATGCTTGGGGGATTTTATTTCCAAGAGCAAGAAAACATCGTGGTACAAAAACACAATCTTTGTAGTTGTTTCTGATCATGGTCATGCATCACCGGGGATTAATTCCCCCTTTGAAACGGCATTTTTTAATATTCCTATGTTGATTTTTGGGGAGCCAATAATAAATGAGTATCGGGGTAAAAAAATCAATAAAATTGGATCTCAAGCTGATTTAGCGGCTACTTTACTACATCAATTGCATATGGATAGCGAAGAGTTTCTGTATAGCAAAGACTTAATGAGTCCTAATGCGCAGGAATTTGCTTTTTATTCTACTATACGTGGCTATGGATACATTAATCCTTTAGGCAACATTCGGTACAACTTTGATGCTAAAAAATTCATTTCGAGTGACGAATTGACTAAACAAGGAAAATTTAGCACGCAAAAGGAAAGTGAGGCCTGCTTCTATGCCTTTTTTAAGCATTTTGAGCACTTAGATGCTAAATAGGTCTATCCAGAGCACATTTCACAAGAGTCAGGATTTTCAAGTGAGCATGCAAGAGCAGCCTGTTCCTCCAGAGTCATATCGCCATCTTTCGAAACGAGAGCTTCTGGCTCTGAAGAGATGGCTTGATCCACTGTAAACTTAATAGCATCAGTTGCCGCCTTTGTCCTTAGATAGTACATACCCGTCTTCAATCCTTTTTCCCAGCCATAAAAATGCATTGATGTTAACTTTGCAAAATTGGCATTTTCCATAAAAATATTTAAGGACTGACTTTGGCATATATACGCACCTCTATCGGCTGCCAGCTCTAAAATAGATTTCTGCGAAATTTCCCAAGCCGTTTTGTATAAGTCTTTTATATCCTGAGGAATTTCACTTATATTTTGTATCGAGCCATTTGCTGACATGATTTTTAGCCGCATATCACGATTCCAAAGGCCAGCTTTAACTAAGTCTTTTAATAAATGACGATTGACGATAATAAATTCTCCAGACAAGACGCGTCTTGTGTATAGATTCGATGTATACGGTTCAAAACACTCATTATTTCCAAGTATTTGCGCCGTTGATGCTGTAGGCATAGGCGCCAAAAGCAATGAGTTTCTTACGCCATGTTTTTTAACTTCCGCTTTAAGCTGACTCCAGTCCCATCGATTAGATGGCACTACGCCCCACATATCGTATTGAAAAATAGAGTTTGAAACAGGAGAGCCTGCATAGGTTTCATATGTTCCAAATTCTATCGCTTGATCTTTCGATGCCGTCATAGCAGCAAAATAAAGAGTTTCGAAAATTTCTTTATTTAAAGCTTTTGCGCCAGGGGATTCAAAAGGCAAGCCCATAAGGATGAATGTGTCAGCCAAACCTTGAACTCCTAATCCAATTGGACGGTGTCTTAAATTCGATTTTTTAGCATCTTCGACAGGGTAAAAATTCTCATCGATGATTCTATTAAGATTAACAGTTGCTTGGTATGTTACTTCAAATAATTTATCATGATCAAATGATTTATCCTCTTTCACATATTTTGGAAGCGCCAATGAAGCAAGATTACAAACAGCAATTTCATCAGGAGCTGTGTATTCAATAATTTCAGTGCACAGATTCGACGACTTAATTGTTCCAAGGTTTTGTTGATTCGACTTGGAGTTTGCAGCATCTTTATATAGCATGTAAGGCGTTCCTGTTTCTACTTGAGACTCCAAAATTTTAAACCATAAATCCTGCGCTTTTATAGTTTTTCGGCCCTTTCCATCTTTTTCGTATTGTAAATACAATTTCTCAAAAGCTTCGCTATGTACATCAGAAAGCCCTGGGCATTCGTGTGGACACATGAGCGTCCACTCACCATTGTCTTTAACACGCTTCATAAATAAATCAGGAATCCAAAGCGCTAGAAATAAATCACGCGTTCTATTTTCTTCTTTACCGTGATTTTTCTTTAAATCAAGAAAGTCAAAAACATCGGCATGCCACGGCTCAATGTAGATAGCAAAAGACCCTTTTCTTTTTCCACCCCCTTGATCTACATAGCGTGCTGTATCATTAAAAACTCTCAACATTGGAACGATGCCATTTGATGTACCGTTGGTTCCTTTAATGTACGAACCAGTCGCTCTGATATCGTGAATAGCTAAACCAATACCTCCAGCGGATTGTGAAATTTGAGCACATGATTTAAGTGTATCATAAATACCGCCAATACTGTCTTCTTTCATCGTCAACAAAAAGCAAGAGGACATTTGAGGCTTTGGTGTTCCAGCATTAAATAATGTAGGTGTAGCGTGGGTAAACCAGCCTTCAGACATCAAGTGGTAAGTTGTTATTGCTGCCTTTACATCTCTTTTGTGAATACCTATCGCTACGCGCATTAGCATTTGTTGCGGGCGCTCAGCAATTTTACCATTCAACTTCATTAAATAGGATCGCGTTAACGTTTTAAAGCCAAAATATTCGTATCGGAAATCTCTATCGTAAATTATACTTGAATCCAGCAATTCTTTATTGTCCATCACAATTTGGTATACATCATCCGCTAACAATGAGGCCGGCTGATTTGTTTTTGGGTCAATGTATGTGTAGAGATCATGCATTACATCAGAGAACGTTTTCTTCGTTTCTTTGTGTAGATTGGAAACAGCTATTCTTGAGGCGAGCAAAGCATAGTCTGGATGATCTATTGTTTTTGCCGCAGCAACTTCTGCCGCCAAATTATCTAAATCGATAGTAGTAACACCATCATAAATACCTTCAATTACTTTCATTGCAACGGCTTCAGGCGAAACCAAAGAGTCAAGCCCATAACACATTTTAACTATGCGCGCGGTAATTTTATCAAATTTTACCGTCTCTTTTTTTGCGTCTCTTTTTACTACGTACATGCTTATTATATTATACTATTTTTATTAAAATTCTTCATCTAACACAAAGTTTTGCGCTCCACTATTATTCAACACTCCTGCCTTTTGATATTCCCCAACACGCTTCTCAAAGAAATTAGACTTGCCCTGAAGCGAAATCATCTCCATAAAATCGAACGGATTTGCGGTGTTATAAACGCGGTCATTTCCAAGCTCTACTAATAATCTATCGGCAACAAATTCTATGTATTGACCCATCATATCACTGTTCATACCAATAAGTTTTACAGGTAAAGCATCAGTTACAAACTCTTTTTCGATATTAACCGCATCAATAATAATTTCCCTTACTTTTTCTTTTGGAAGTTTAGTGATTAGGTGCTTAGAATAAAGTAGACAGGCAAAATCACAATGTAAGCCCTCATCCCTTGAAATTAACTCATTAGAGAATGCTAACCCGGGCATTAATCCACGTTTTTTCAACCAAAAAATGGAGCAAAACGAACCTGAAAAGAAAATACCTTCTACCGCAGCAAATGCAACCAAGCGCTCGGCAAATGACCCCTTGTCTATCCATCTTAATGCCCAATCCGCTTTCTTCTTTACACAATCTAATGTTTCAATAGCATTGAACAGATGATTTTTCTCAGCTGTATTTTTAATATAGGTGTCAATTAGTAATGAGTAGGTTTCCGAATGAATGTTTTCTGCCGCCAACTGAAAGCCGTAGAAAAATTTAGCTTCAGTATATTGTACTTCAGATAAAAAGTTTTGAGCAAGATTTTCATTAACAATCCCATCTGATGCTGCAAAAAAGGCTAAAACATGCTTGACAAAATGACGCTCATCATCATTTAACTTGTGCTCCCAATCAATTAGATCGGGCGACAAATCGATTTCTTCCGCTGTCCAAAAACTAGCCTCTGCTTTTTTATAAAATGCCCAAATATCATCGTGCTGAATTGGAAATAACACAAATCTGTTCGTGTTTTCTTGTAAAATAGGTTCTTTTTTCTCCATTATATATTAAACTAAACGTATTTAATGATTGCGAAAAAAACTCGCAAAATTTCCAGTGTTTTTCTTTCTTAAAAGTTTATGTATCCTCATAATTTAGAATTTAGCTTAATGTATTCTAAGCGGAAATCAAATTAATTTTGAGGCCTACAAATTTTGTTATAATTATTATTAAAACCAATTAAAGAAATGAACATTTTCAGTGCCTTATTAACAAACATATGGTACACCCCAAACACTACCTATCTTTCCTAATTTTTCAACACTTAAATTAAAGATATACACACTTTTTATTTTCACTTTTTAATAACTTTTAGTGATTAGTCTTCAAATAATTCTTATGAAAAAACATTATGGTATAAAGGTATCTTAAATTTGATTTTTCTACCAGGCTTGTTTCTTTCTGTTTTTAACACCCAGATGTTTGTAGCTCCTATAAGCAAATACCACAAAGCATTCCAATCAATATTAATTTATTATAAGCCTATTTTTAATTTAGTTTTTCCGGCCACCTGTATTCATTGCAGGAGAGAATTATTACCGGAGGAACCCTATGTTTGTTGGTGCTGCGAAGCGGGGTTCAAGCATACAGGTTTCGAGAATCAAAAAGTACCAACCCCATTAGATCAATTGTTTTGGGGGAGGGCGCTCGTGAATCAAACATTTGCCTTATTGTATTTTCAAAAAGGCAGCGCAACCCAGTCTATTTTACATGAATTAAAGTATGGTCATAAACCACAATTAGGAATCATTATGGGAAGAAAAATTGCCGAGGCATTTTTTCTAAATTCCCGAGGGCAAACAATTGACGTATTAATTCCAGTGCCAACGCACCACAAGAAAAAATTTGTTCGTGGATATAATCAAAGCGAAAAAATTGCTCAAGGTATTTCAAAGGTTACAAATATCCCAATAGATAATGGTTTTATCTTTAAAAGAAAGCAAACGGAAAGTCAAACTAAAAAAACGAAAGCGGAACGCTGGTCGAATGTTTCTGGTGGTTTCCGCCAAGGTGCACAAAATGAAAATAAGTATAAACATATTGCTATCGTTGACGATGTTATTACAACAGGCGCTACCCTTGAGGCGTTGATAAAGGAAATAAAGCAAGTGTATCCCATGATTGAAATAAGTATTTTTGCAGTTGCTATGGCAAAATAATGAAGGATAATCAGCAAAAAAGCATATTAATTATTGGGGGTGGCTTAGCCGGAATTACGCTTGCCCATCACTTGCTCAAGCGGAATCAACTTGTTACCTTAATCGATGATGGAAAAAATGTATCAACAAGAGTTGCAGCAGGCTTGGTGAATCCACTTGTGTTTCGCCGCACCACGCTCTCTTGGAGAGCGACGGAATTTTTAATCGAAGGATGGGAATTTTACAAAGAATTGGAGAAGACGCTAAACACTCCTTTAGCTGAACCAATTAGGATAAAACGTGTTTTCCCATCTTCTCAGGAGAGAGACGAGTGGAAAAAGAAAGAAGATCTGACGGAATTTAAATCCCACTTATTAAAAATATCATCCTCTTCTAACAGCCAGTCTTTTGGAATAGTAAAAAGTGGTTATGTTGTTCATTCCGAAAACTTTTACATTAAAAACCAGCAGTATTTTGATGATTTAGGCATATTAAAAAGAGAAGCATTTGATTATTCAAGTTATTCTCCCAGTGAATCGTGTTACCAAGGTAAAATTTATGATCACGTAGTTTTTTGCTGTGGGTATAGGGTTTTCGAAAACCCATTTTTTAAGGATTGTCAGGTAAAATCAACAAAGGGAGAGATGCTAATTATCCATCACGAAGAACTTCCAGAAACAGAATCATTACATTTAAAATGTTTTGTTTTTCCTATGGGGAATAAAATGTTTCGTGTTGGCGCAACCTATGAATGGGATAATGTTTCACTAAGCCCGACAAAAAAAGCCTTAGACACCTTGCTATCTCATTTAACTCATTTAACGAAGGTGGCGCCAGTTGTTATTTCTCAACCCGTTGGAATTCGCCCAACAACGATGGATAGACGGCCAGTATTAGGCAGCCACCCGACGTTTAAAAACACACATGTGTTTAATGGTTTAGGTGCAAAAGGGTACTTAATAGCTCCAACAATGGCGAAAGAAATGGTGCAATACCTGTTAGATAAGAGGATAATTCCAAAGGAGTATTCCATTACTAGGCATTAGGCACTTAACAATAAGAAAATACAGTAACTTTGCAAGATGAATTCGGATAAGTCAAAGCAATTAAGATATGACAGGGCATATTTGCGTCTAGCAAAAAGTTGGGGGCAGTTATCCTATTGTACCAGGAAAAAAGTAGGCGCAATCATTGTTAAAGATGGCGTTATAATTTCTGACGGTTTTAATGGCACGCCAAAGGGATTTGATAATTATTGCGAGGACACAAATGGCGATACACATTGGTATGTATTGCACGCTGAGGCGAATGCGATATTGAAGGTGGCAAAATCAACTAATAATTGCCATCAATCAACATTATATTTAACACACTCACCTTGCAAAGAGTGCAGTAAGATAGTATTGCAAGCAGGAATAATTAGAGTTGTTTATATAGAAAAGTATAAAGACCCCTCGGGACTCAATTTTTTAGAAAGAGCAGGGTTAGAAATAGTACAAATAGAAAATACAGATGAAATTTAGCCAAGAAAACCAACGTTTTTTTTTACCAATCTTATTATCCGTCACACTTATTTTAGGTCTAATTATTGGGAATAAATTAAGCAACAATACAAACAATGGGTCAATAGATAGTGATCGTGTTCAGAAAATAACAGACATTCTCGACATCTTAAATGAACGCTATGTTGATACAATCGACAAGGATAAAATTTTTGAGGAAATGCTCTCAGAAATGCTACATAAACTCGACCCTCATAGTAACTATATTCCAGCAAAAGACATGCAGGCTGTAGCAGAGTCGATTGACGGAAAATTTGGCGGGGTGGGGATACGGTTTCAAATTATTAGGGATACGGTTTGCATTACAAACGTAATATCAGGCTCTCCATCAGAACGAATTGGAATAAAAGCAGGCGACAAAATCATTAAAATCAATAAACAGCCATTTATTGGGAGTAAGATCACCAACGAGAAAGTGCTAGGTAATTTAAAAGGAGAAGAAGGAACAAAAGTATCTGTAACAATCGTTAGGGCAAAAAAAGAACTCTCTTTTTCTATAACGAGAGGAGAAATACCCATTAGAACAGTGACAAGTGCATTTATGTTAGACAACGAAACGGGATATATTTCGATAGACCAATTTTCTATACCAACGGCAGATGAATTTAATCAAGCGGCCATAAGACTGAAGGGTTACGGAATGAAAAAACTCATTTTAGACTTGAGGAACAATGGGGGCGGAGTGCTTCAATCGGCCACTATGATCGCGGACGAATTTTTACCCAAAGGTCGCATTATGCTTAAAACAAAAGGTCGTAAGGAACAAGAAAAAATTTATTATTCAACATCAGGAGGCGAACTTGAGAGCATCGATGCGGTTGTATTAATTAATGCGTTTTCTGCTTCGGCTAGTGAAATTTTAGCTGGCGCCCTTCAAGATAATGACCGGGCAATAATTGTTGGTCGACGCTCTTATGGAAAAGGCCTGGTTCAAGAAGATAGCCCAATGAGAGATGGTAGTAATTTGCGCATTACAATTGCAAGGTATTATACGCCGTCAGGGCGCTGTATTCAAAAACCATATTCTGGCAATTATGAAGAATACATGAAGGATGAGGTTCGTATGGAGAAAGGAGAAATGTATCATTTAGACAGTTCATTATACCTTGATTCCTTAAAGTTTAAAACGATTGGAGGCCGAACAGTTTATGGTGGTGGAGGAATTACACCCGATGTTTTTGTGCCCTATGACACAACAGAAAGCAGTTTTTATTTAACAGAGCTATTATTTAGTGGCGCTTTTCAATCATATTCTTTTGACTTTGTTGCCAATAAGCGTAACTACTGGAAAAACCCACAAGACTTTTGTTCGCGATTTGTTTGTAATGACAACATCCTTCAGGCCTTTGTGTCTTATGCAAACAAGACAGGAGGCGTAAGCAAAAATAACAAAGAGTTTATTCGAAGCAAGAGAGTTATCTCAACTAATTTAAAAGCAGAGATTGCTCGTCAATTATATGGCGAAGATGGTTATTACAGGGTTATAAACACCATAGATAGGGAGGTAATAAAAGCGCACGAAGAAGTACGAAAAATCAGATAGCTATTTGTTTTAGCATTTTAAATTGCTTATCCAACACTTTTACCCTCTTATATATTTTTATGTTAATTTTAATTGCAAATTTGCACAAAAAACAATGTAATGGATGATGCTACAAGGAAAAAAGTAAGTGCCGCAACGCTTTTAGTCGCTATAGGGATTGTATTTGGAGACATAGGAACATCTCCTCTATATGTTTTTCAAGCGATTACTGGAAACGGAAAAAACTTTTCCCCGGATTTAATCATGGGGGGCTTATCAGCTGTAATTTGGACCCTTACGCTAATTGCTACGATCAAATATATCTACTTTGCTTTAAATGCTGACAACAAAGGAGAAGGTGGGATTTTTGCACTCTTTGCCTTGTTAAAATCTCGCCGCATAAAATGGGTGATTATTCCTGCTTTAATTGGTTGCTCCACCTTATTGGCTGATGGATTTATAACACCCGCGATCTCAATTTCTTCCGCAGTAGAGGGAATAGAAAATATTTTTCCTAAATTCCCCGTAATTCCGGCTGTTGTTGGAATAATAGTTCTGCTTTTCACAATTCAGCAGTTCGGGACTTCGGCAATTGGAAAGGCCTTCGGTCCTGTAATGGTAATATGGTTTTTGTTTTTGGGGTATTTAGGTTTAATAAACATCATGAAGAATCCAGAGGTATTGAAAGCGTTCAATCCTTACTATGCCTATAACTTAGTAGTAAATGTGAAAGGAGGGTTTTGGGTTTTGGGAGCGGTATTCTTGTGTACAACAGGAGCTGAAGCGCTGTATTCTGATTTAGGGCACTGTGGAAAAAACAACATACGAATTAGCTGGTCATTTATTAGCATATTGTTATTGATGAATTATTTAGGTCAGTCTGCATTATGTCTTTCTGATGGTTTTGTTTTACAAGGCAAACAAACGGTGTTTTATTCTATGGTTCCAGATGGCATGTTGCCATTTGCTATTGTTCTCGCGACCACTGCAGCAATTATCGCCTCACAAGCGCTCATTACGGGAGTATTTAGTTTAATGAATGAAGCAATTAAATTAAATTTATGGACCAATCTTAAGGTCAAGTATCCAACGGATCATCAAGGTCAAATATACATTCCGTTCATCAATTGGTTTCTAATGGCGGGTTGTTTATTGGTGATTGCTGTTTTTAAAAAGTCAACCGCAATGGAGGGCACCTATGGTTTGGCAATTACTATAAATATGGTGATGACCTCAATTCTATTAGGTTTTTTATTAATATTAAAATACCCAAAAAGAAAAATTGCTTTTATCGCAGTTTTCGCCATATTGTTAGCCGTTGAAGGAATTTTCCTCTTTTCTAATATTGGGAAAATAGCCCATGGTGGTTGGTTTACATTGGTCCTTGCTTCCATATTTTTTGTCTTATTGTTCATGTATTTTAAGGCTCGCCTTTTGCGAAAAAGAATTACGGAGTATGTGCCCATGGAAAAAATAATACCAATGATTAATGCAATTAATGCAGACGATAAAATCCCATATGAAGCATCTAATCTTGTTTATCCAACGCGCAGTGACAACCCAAATAAATTAGACGCAACGATTTTCCACTCTTTGTTCAAAAAGCGTCCAAGGAAAGCGGGCATCATTTGGTTTCTTCACTTCGATATCCTTAACGAGCCTTGGGGAGTACATTATTCTGTACACGAGGTAATAGATAAGTCGTGCTATTATATTGGACTTCATTTAGGGTTCAAGGAAGAGCTTCGAACTGAATTTGTAATGCGCCAAATTAAACTAAAAATGATTGAAAAAGGGGAGCTTACGGGCGAAAGTGTCTTTAACTCCATAAAAGGCTATATCACAGAGACTGATTTCAAATTTATTGTGTTGAACTCAAGAGTAGCAACCAATAATTTATTAACGCCCTCGCAGATCATCGCCGTTAAAACATATCGATTTATAAAATCTACTGGGCTTAAGCCAGCGGAAGATTTCGGTCTGGACAAAACCAACGTTGTTGTTGAACACATTCCAATTACTGTAACAAAGCAGTATTCACAGGAATTAATAGAAGATTGGGAAGACTACTCTGATGATAGAACTAAAATACACCTACCTCCGATTAAAAAACAAGTAAAATAGATCGAGAAACAGAAACAGAATGAAGAAAAAAAACAGTGTTCCCAACATCGCTCTCGCTATAATGATGATAAAGGAGAAGAAAGAAAGATTAGAGCGGAAAAGAGAAACGGAATGAAGAAAAAAAGCAGTGTTCCCAACATCGCTCTCGCTCTGTTTTTCACACTGCTTTTTAGTACCCCCAACGGTTCCGTTCACGAGGTCATTCGTCGAGAACCTTTAGGAAATCTATGACTTACTAGAAGGCCTTATAAATCAGGTCAGATTTTTAATCATGACATAGAGAATTCTTGATAGCTCATCTGCTTCTTTCATCATTTGATCAAATTCAACTTCAGAAATACGACCAGATTCTTTTAGAATATCAACTATAGCAACACATTCAAATAAGGATGCACGAGCTGTAGTAAAATAGTTTTTCCTGTCTGCTTTTGAAAATTTACCGCTTCCTTCAGCAATATTAAGAGGTACACTTAATGAGGCACGTCCGAGTTGATCAATCACAAACTTTTCTAATTTCTTTTCAAGAAGGATTTTTTTGCAATTAGCATGAAATAATTTAGCTTTTTTATAAACCTCAAGTTTTTGAAAGTCGAACATAATGAATAGAATTAAATTTCTATTTAAGGTACGAAAAAATAATAGAGCGAGAAAGAAATAATAGAGCGAGAAAGAGAAACAGAATGAAGAAAAAAAGCAGTGTTCCCAACATCGCTCTCGCTCTGTTTTTCACACTGCTTTTTAGTACCCCGGGCCGGAATCGAACCGGCACACCCGAAAGTACAGGATTTTGAATCCAGCGCGTCTACCAGTTCCGCCACCGGGGCAATTCGCTTAATGCGAGTGCAAATATAAGGAATTTGTATTGTTTACGCCCCCTATTAAAAAATATCATTAACAGATAGTTAGAAATAAGAGTAAGGCATCAAGGGTTTAACGCTGAATAAACAAGGTGCTGTACTTATTAATTAAGTCACCACGATCTGATTTCCCCGTAATAAAATAGACATATTGTCCTATTGGGGCATCATCACCATTAGTTAATTTTCCATCCCAATTAAAGGAAGGGTCTGTTGATTGAAAGATGACTTGATTCGCCTGGCTTAATACAACTACGCTAAAATCAGTTAATCCATTCGCATTGACAAATAGATAATCATTTTTACCATCTCCATTCGGCGTAAATACATTCGTTAAAACGACTTCCAACTCTTGATCCTTCTCTGGCAAAGGGGATGATTCATTTGTGTTCTCAACTTGTGGCATTACAATTAAATCATTGTTGGTTTTAACAGTGTTATTAGAGACATTCTCTCCCAAATCTTGCAAAGGGTCCGTATTTGGAAGTTGAACTTTTGGAAGTTGAACTGATTCAAAAGGAATTATTTTTGGGGCATTTATCTCATAAACGACCTCCTCACCACTTAATAAATCATTGTTTTCTAGCGCGATAAGTGGAATAACGTTCTTTTTCGTTTCATTTGGAACAAGCGTATTATTATTAGGAATAAATGGAACTTCTTTCGCTTTTTTCTTTTCCTGGGTGGGAACTTTTACTGCTTTATCATCAGAAGAAAACAACAAATAGGCAGACACAAGAACCGATGCAGCAATGCCCAATCCAATAAACGTTTTCGAAAGAATGCTTATACCAGTACTTACCAAAACAGGAGTGGCTATCGCCGAAGAAACCGAAGCCCATATTTCGGGACGCACAGCCTCTTGATGATTGGAGAGTTGCTGCTGAAAAAGTTCCTTAATTTGATCTTTGTTTTCCATTTGTATTATCGTTTCTCTATTCTCGCCTTTAAATAGGCCCTTGCTCTTAAATATTGCGACTTTGAGGTGCTTTCGCTTATACCCAAAGTTGCCGCGATTTCTTGGTGCGAGTAACCCTCTATCGCAAAAAGGTTAAATACTACTTTATATCCTTCAGGCATCGTTTGTATTAATTTTATTAAATCATTCGCCATCAAGTTCTCAACAGTAAATTCCTGTTGTTCTATCTTATATTCTACATCTCCCATGGAAACATCCGATTGAAATTTTAGATTCTTACGGATATGATCCAAACAAGTATTCACCACAATTCGCCTAACCCATCCCTCCAGCACTCCTTCGTTTTTAAACTCTGAAAGTTTAACAAAAACTTTTATCAAGGCATCTTGAAGGGCATCCTCTGCTTGGCTTCTTTGCTTAAAATAGCGCAGACAAACAACAAACATCTTAGGTGCAAATCTATCAAACAACGTTTTTTGAGCCTTCGGATTACCTTTCAAACATTCCTTTACCAATTGAGCATCATCCATGGCTTACTCGTTTAGACATTTATGATGTTGAAAAGGTTGCACCAGATGTATTTTCTTGTAATAAAAATCAGTAGTTTCACTCCGTAAAATAAAGCGTTATATGTCAAAAAACACTATTTTTTTTCTGTTTATTAGTTTTTTTTTAGGAAAACATGGGTTTTCTCAAGAAAAATTAAGCCCTATTAATGGCGCATGGCATGGGGAATTATCTCTTAATGACCGCCTTCATTTGCCCTTTGAAATCATGTTAAATACGACTAAAAACGCACCCCAACTTTGCATCTTAAATGGAAAAAGTAGCACTCCGCTAATTCTCAAAAAACACAAGAAAGAAGTGTATTATTATCGTTTTTCTGAATTTGACAGTGAATTATGCATTCGTTTTAATAACAATGGCAAGCAGCTAAGCGGTGAGTGGACAAATTATAATAAGACAAGCCCGGTTTCGATTCCTTTTACAGCATATCTATCTAATGAACCTCGATTTTTAATTAAGGGAATACCAAGTTATGATTTCACAGGAAGGTGGGAGCTTGTATTTGCTGATGGCAATCAGCCTGCTATAGGTCTCTTTGAACAAAAAGGGAATGAATTAACCGGCACATTTTTAACGGAAACCGGAGATTACGGATTTTTATCGGGTAATGTAGACGAAAACAATACGCTTTATTTGTCGGGCTTCGATGGCGCTCACGCCTATCAATTTGTTGCAAATATAGGGTCTAATAACGAGTTGAAAGGCTTGTTTTATAGCGGAAAAAACGGACCGACTGGATGGTCGGGGAGACGAAATGAACAGGCTGTTTTGAGAGATTCAGATTCCTTGACTACCCTAAATAATCAGGAGTCGTTTTCTTTTGACGCCCAAAAATTGAATGGAAGGCCTTATCACTTCTCACCAAAAAAAAATAAAGCGGCAATTATTCAAATAATGGGATCTTGGTGTTCTAATTGCATTGACGAAACAAATTATTTTAAGGAATTATATCCCCGCTATAAGGACAAAGGGATTGAATTTATTGCTGTTGCTTTTGAGATAGGCAGTCCTACCCAAAAACGAAAACGTTTAAAAGGATTTGTTAAGCGTTGCAGAGTGCCTTATCGTGTTGTGTTAGGTGGAAATAAAGGAGCAAAAGAAGCGCAGCTTATCTTTTCCTCCCTGAATACTATTTCCAGTTTCCCCACGACAATTTTTATCGATAAACAAGGCCGCGTTCGAAGAATTCATACTGGCTTTAGCGGCCCTGGTACAGGGGTAGAATACATAAATTATAAAATCGCAACAGAAAAACTATTGGATGAAATAAGCAGAGGTGATTAATTGATAAGCCATCATTCTTCATTAAAAGATCATTTTTTTTACTTTTACAGAAATAAACAACCATGATTTCATCAATGACGGGCTTTGGAAAAAGCAATGGGGTATATCAATCAAAAAAAGTTTCCGTTGAAATCCGTTCTTTAAACAGCAAGGGGCTAGACTTAAACATTAAATTAAACAGTACTTACAAAGAACTTGAAACCGCTGTAAGAAGTATTGTTTCATCGGCATTAGATCGAGGTAAAATAGATGTAAGCATCTATATTGAGTCTCAAGGGTCACACCCAGAAAACGCACTAAACGTTACATTAGCAACATCGTATTATGAGGCTTTAAAGCGTCTAAATGAATCCTGGGGGGAGTCTCCTCAAAATTATTTGTCGATTGTAATGAATATGCCGAACGTTTTAAACCAGGCAGACGGGGAGCTAGAAGAAGCTGAAACAATGTGGGTTCTCGACCTTGTCAGTAATTGCGCATCGAAACTCAATGAGTTTCGAAAAAAAGAAGGTGACTCATTGAAAGCTGAATTTGAAAAATATATTACTGGAATTCGTAAATTACTAAAAGAGATCGAGCCCTTTGAACAGGAGCGCTTACTCGCTATTCGTGAACGGATGAATAAGGCATTGAGAGAATTGGACACGGCCGCAGTTGATCAAAATCGTTTGGAGCAGGAAATGATTTTTTATATTGAAAAACTAGACATTTCCGAGGAAAAAATGCGCCTGACCCACCACTTGGATTATTTCTTAGAGACAATGGAAACGCCACTTTGTGGAAAAAAATTAGGTTTTATTGCACAAGAAATAGGACGCGAGATAAATACATTAGGCTCCAAGTGCAATCAAGCAGAGATGCAAAAAACAGTTGTTGAAATGAAGGACTTGTTAGAAAAAATAAAAGAACAAGTTCTTAATACTTTATGATATGAAGAAGCAAGAAGGCAAGTGTATTATTGTTTCTGCGCCATCAGGTGCCGGGAAAACAACTATTGTGCACGCCTTACTAGCGACAATTAATCAACTTTCTTTTTCTGTGTCTGCCTGTAGTAGGGATCCAAGGTCAACGGAAAAAAATGGGGTCGATTATTATTTTTTGGGCATAGAAAAGTTTAAAGAAAGCATAAAGAACGACGCATTTGTTGAATGGGAAGAAGTTTATTTGGACTCATTTTATGGCACTCTTAAAAGTGAAATTAATCGAATTTGGGATGCTGGAAAAGTAGTTGTTTTTGACGTTGATGTGGTGGGAGGGCTCAATCTTAAATCTTTTTTTGGAGCCAATGCACTTTCTTTATTTATTGCGCCACCGAGTATTTCTATTTTAGAAACGCGCTTAAGAAACAGAAAAACAGAAACGGAAGAAAAAATACAACAGCGCCTTAATAAATCAAGAATAGAGTTGAGTAGAGCAAATGAATTTGATATGGTAATCCAAAACACCATTTTAGTTGATGCCATTGAGGAGGCAAGAACAAGTGTTCTAAATTTTATAAAATGAAAATAGGACTTTATTTTGGCACCTTTAATCCGATCCACGTGGGCCACCTTGTGATAGCGAATTACATGGTTGATTATACAGATTTGGATAAAGTTTGGCTAGTTGTTTCTCCTCACAATCCCTTAAAAGACAAAAGCACCCTATTAGCCGATTTTCATCGCTTAGCATTAGTGCGAGAGGCAATTTATGATAATCCAAAACTGACGGCCTGCGATGTCGAATTTCATTTATCAACACCAAGTTATACTATAACAACCTTAGCTTATTTAATTGAACAATACCCTGAGCATGAATTTTCGTTAATAATGGGAGAAGATAATTTAAGGACGCTACATAAATGGTTCAATCATGAGGTGCTATTAAAAAACCACCACATTTATGTGTATCCAAGGGCACTTACCCTTCAGGAAGAACAAGAAGTAAGGTCGATAAGTGAATCCACAATTACGAATTATTCTTCTTGTCCAATGATTGTTTTTTGTAATGATGCGCCAGTGATGAAGGTATCTTCTAGCTTCATTCGAAAAGCAATAAAAGAGGGGCGGGATGTTCGGTATCTCTTAACAGAGCCAGTCTTTAAGTATGTAGAAGAAATGCACTTTTATAAGTAATTAAAGCACTTCAATTTTTATGGTGCTCCGTTTCTCCTCCGACAAAGAATTCTCGTAACAGACTTCAATAAAATAGACGCCTGCCGCCAAATCTAATGATAAGTCAACAAAGGATTGATAGCCAGAAAACCCCTTTTCTATTACCTTGCCCCGTGTATCAAATACAGCATAATTAAAATTTGTAATCGCATCATTTGGAGATCGGATAACAATACTTTCCCCTTTAGAAGCAGGGTTCGGGTAGGCAATAAATAGGGAAGGATCACTTTGATTTTGAAAAAAATTTCGGTCAAAATCAAAAAGAAAAAGACCATTGTTTCGATCAGAAATTATGACTCTTTTGCTTGAATACAAGGCATAAACTCCCCAGGCGCCCCACATGGTAAAATTTTGAGCATCTGGCAATAAATAGGTGTCGTAGGCGCCAACCTCTACGGGAGGATTCATTCGCAAATCATAAATACGAAGCCCGGCATTGTAATAAGAAACAAAGGCTAACTCATTTGTAATTTGAACGTTGTGAGCAGTCATTGCAATAGGGCCATCTTGGACGCCAAAATAATGAGTTGGGGAAATTGTCCAATTATTAGAAACAGTGCACTTTTTTATGTCAAGGCCTTGGGTTTCATCTGTAAAAACATAGGTGCTCTTATCTGGAGAAAGCCAACCTTGATGATTATATCCTTGTTGATTATAAAAAGCTAGTCCGTTTAAATAGATGGGTGCAGTAGGAGTTGAAAAATCATAAACCCTTATCCCATCATACCCACAATTAAGTATTGCAATATTATCCCGAACATAAAGGTCGTGCACTTCCTGAAGGTCATTTGGCCCCTGCCATAATAAGGTAGGATTAATAGGGTCTGCTAATGAAAATAAACGAAGCGGTACCATGGACAAATTGATTCCCGCTACAATCGGAGTCACCATACACATGTATAACAATGCTTCAGATGTGTCAATAAATAAATTATGTGTTTTTCCGAAAAGATTGTTTTGAATATCGGCCACTAATGAAACAGAATCGGGCAAGGTAGAAACATCGATGATTTGCAAACTGCTCGGTCCCTCATCGCAAACTGCATAAATATAATGTTGATAGAATTTGTATTCTCTTGTTATTGCCAACGAGGAGCTAAATCGCCCTTTTATGAATCCAATAAGTCGGAGTTCATTGTCGCTGGTAAGTTCGAAGAAATGAGCTCCTTCGGTAGAACCAATAACAGCATATTCTCTGTCTTGGTATTCAAAGCCCCAACAGCTGCTATATCGAACATTGCTTGAGTTGGTTAAGAGAGTGTCTTCGCTCCATTTATCGAGTAATTGTACGTTTTTTATTTCCTGCGCAAACCCAGAAAAACACAAACAAAAAACGAAGATAAATCGCATGTTTTTTATGTATTCGTTTTTAAATTAGGATGCAACATTTTGCAAAATTCCCACAAAACCACACCTGCACAAACGCTAACATTAAGACTGTGTTTAGTGCCAAACTGTGGTATTTCAATAACACCATCGGAGATATCAATCACTTCTTGTTTTACGCCATTAACTTCATTGCCAAAAACAAGCGCAAATTGCGTGTGAAGAAGCGAATTTATTTTCTGAAGCTCTAGGGTTTCGGTAGCTTGTTCTATGGTATAAACCCCCCATTTTTTCATTTTTAATTCAGTAACTAAATCAAGGATAGAGGAGCAATATTCCCAAGAAACAACATCAGTTGCTCCGAGCGCTGTTTTATGTATGTCTTTATGCGGAGGACAAGCTGTAATCCCACACAGGTATATTTTTTCAACGCAAAAAGCATCCGCCGTTCTAAAAAATGAACCAATATTATTAAGGGAACGAATATCATCTAAAATGACAAGTACAGGAATTTTTGATTGTGATCGAGATTCTTCTTCCGAAATTCGATTAAGTTCCCATAATTTTAATTTTTTATTACTAATGTTCATAAGAAGTGATTCAATTCTTTTGAAATAAGAAGATATGCGCTTAATTTTAACGTACAAAAGTCACAAAATCATTTGATTTTACGAAATGAAAACCACAAAAGAAATTGCGGAAACGCCTTTAATGAAGCAATATAATCAAATAAAAGCACGTCACCCCGATGCTTTATTGCTTTTTAGGGTCGGGGATTTTTATGAGACTTTTGGAGAAGACGCGGTTAGAACCTCCCGAATATTAGGGATCATATTAACGAAACGGAAAAATGGTAGCGGCACGGACATAGAGCTCGCGGGATTTCCATACCATTCATTAGACGTTTACCTACCTAGATTGGTAAGAGCCGGCCTCCGCGTAGCGATTTGTGATCAATTGGAAGATCCGAAACTAACGAAAACGATTGTAAAGCGAGGAGTAACGGAACTAGTTACGCCAGGCGTTGCTTTTAATGATCAGGTTTTACATCAAAAGAAAAATAATTTTCTTTGCGCGGTTCATTTTGATAAAAAGATCCACGGCGTATCGTTTCTTGATATTTCAACGGGTGAGTTTTTGATTGGAGAAGGGGATAAAGAATACGTGGATAAATTAATCGCGGGCTTTGAACCAAGTGAATTTCTTTATGCTAGGAAAGACCAAGCGCAATTTAAAAGCGCTTTTGGAGACAATCATTGTAGTTTTCGACTAGAAGATTGGGTTTTTAATGAACACAATGCGCATGAAAGGTTAAATAATCATTTTAAAACGAAATCTTTAAAGGGGTTTGGTCTTGAAGAGATGACTTCGGGTATTATTGCAGCAGGCGCTGCTCTATATTACCTTTCCGAAAACCAGCACAAAGAATTTTCCCACATTAACACGCTATCGAGGATTGCTGCAACTAGTCACGTTTGGCTAGATCGTTTTACAATACGCAACCTTGAATTGGTTTATTCCCCTCATCAAAACGCAAAAACGTTATTAGATGTTTTGGATAAAACTTCCACACCGATGGGAGGAAGGTTGATGAAACGTTGGCTGATTATGCCCCTAAAAGACCAAAAAGAAATGGAGGCGCGTCACGATGTGGTGGGGTGGTTAAAAGACGACGAATCGGCAACAGCGGAACTAGGTTCATTGCTTAATGAAATTGGCGATTTGGAGAGACTGATTTCAAAGGTTGCGGTCGGAAAAATAAATCCTAGAGAGGTTTCTCATTTGAAGCGAACATTGAAAAACGTTCCTAAAATAAGTGCGCTTTTGGGGAATAAAAACAGCGTGGATTCTATCCAACACTTGCAATCACAACTTACGGACTGTTTTGAACTAGTCTCTAAAATTGATGCTACCCTTGATGCTGATCCAGGAATCCAAGTGGGAAAAGGTCGCGTTATTTGCGAGGGCCTTGACCCAATCCTAGATGAATTACGAAACATCTCGCTCTCCGGAAAGGATTACCTCGAAAAACTTCAAGAAAGAGAAGCGTTACGAACAGGGATCACAAGCCTAAAGGTTTCCTTTAATAATGTCTTTGGATATTATATTGAAGTGAGGAACACTCACAAAGACAAGGTGCCAGAAGAATGGATTAGACGACAAACCTTGGTTAATGCGGAGCGTTATATCACAGAGGAGCTCAAAGAGTATGAGACTAAAATTTTAGGCGCCGAAGAAAAAATTTATGAAATAGAGGCCAGAATATTTTCAGAATTAGTTACATGGCTGAATCAATTCATACTTCCAATACAAAGGAATGCCGCGCTTATAGCAAAGCTCGACTGTCTTTATTCCTTTGCTATAGTTGCTCTTAAGAATAACTATGTGCGAGCAGAAATCAATGATGGTTTAGCTATTAATATTCATAATGGACGTCACCCAGTTATTGAGCAACAACTTCAACACGGAGACGATTTTATTGCGAATGATGTGTTTTTAGATACGGAATCGCAGCAAATAATTATGATAACGGGTCCAAACATGAGCGGAAAGAGCGCTTTATTAAGACAATCAGCACTGATTGTTTTAATGGCTCAAATGGGGTCTTTTGTTCCTGCTGAAAAAGCGGAAATCGGTTGGGTAGACAAAGTATTTACTCGTGTAGGCGCCTCCGACAACATCTCTTCAGGGGAATCTACATTTATGGTGGAAATGAATGAAACAGCTAGTATTCTTAATAACATTTCATCAAGAAGTTTAATATTATTAGATGAGATAGGAAGAGGAACTAGCACCTACGATGGTATTTCTATTGCGTGGGCAATCGCTGAATTTCTTCATGAAAACAAAACAGCAAAAGCAAAAACCCTTTTCGCAACCCATTACCACGAACTTAATGAAATGGCCAACCATTTTAAGCGAATAAAGAATTTTACTGTTGCGGTTAAGGAAGTGGGAAATGCCATTTTATTTTTACGAAAATTAATTGCAGGAGGCAGTGAGCATTCCTTCGGGATTCACGTAGCTAAAATGGCCGGCATGCCAGGGGTGGTTATTAAACGTGCCGAGCAAGTGTTAAAAGAACTCGAACTTTCCCATGCAAATGTGGGATCAAATAACCAATCTAAAAAGAAATCAACCTTGAGAAATCAACAGCATGCAGAAAACCTTCAACTGAGCTTTTTTCAGTTAAATGATCCCGTGCTTGAAAGTATTCATGAAGAATTGATGGGTATTGACATTAATGTTCTAACCCCAGTAGAAGCATTAATAAAGCTTCACGATATAAAAAAACTTATTGGAGGTTAATTTTTTTACCAAAACAGTAAAAAATTAGTGTTTTTTTTCTAAATTTGTGCCCCTTAAGAGATTATTTAAAACTTTAAGGCGTCTTGCTTAAAGAAGTAAGTTTGAATTGAAATAAAGAGAAAGTAACTTTCGTTTCGGCGGAGTGATTTCGACCTAATATTGAACGAAATATTAGAATTAAATAATAAGCGAGAGTAGCTTCCGCCGCGGCGGAGTGAGCGCGACCTAATATTGAACGAAATATTAGAATTAAATAATAAGCGAGAGTAGCTCAGTTGGTAGAGCACGACCTTGCCAAGGTCGGGGTCGCGGGTTCGAATCCCGTCTCCCGCTCCATTATTTTACCGGCAATCTTTTTGATTGTATTTCGCTCGAGTGGTGGAATCGGTAGACACGCCGGACTTAAAATCCTGTGCCTGTATGGGCGTGCGGGTTCAAGTCCCGCCTCGAGTACAAAAACCCCGACTTAATGTTGGGGTTTTTTGTTATTAAAGCCTTGTGAATTGGCTTCCACCTTTCACGAGAAAGTTAAACCCCAGGGAATTTATTCTTTTGGGGTTTTTCGTTTGTAATAATCTTCCCAAAGTTTTGTTTTACATACATGTTTATTGTTTACA
>CANHOA010000004.1 GCA_947462255.1 Flavobacteriales bacterium
CGCTGAAAGCATCTAAGCACGAAACTCGCCTCAAGATGAGATTTCTTTTAAGGGCCGTGGAAGACTACCACGTTGATAGGCTATAGGTGTAAAGACAGTAATGTCAAAGCCGAGTAGTACTAATAACCCGTAGACTTACAAACGAACTAATCTATTAATTTACTGCTTCAATCGTCCGATATATCATTCTAAAATATTAGACTTGATGGTTGGAAAACAAAGAAATAAAGGACATTTATGTGCTTTACTAATTGTTCTCTAATCCGAAAAGTTAACGATTTTGGGTGTCTATAGCAGCATGGTCCACCTCTTCCCATTCCGAACAGAGAAGTTAAGCCTGCTTGCGCTGATGGTACTGCCCTTTTGAGGGTGGGAGAGTAAGTCGATGCCGATTTTAAAGAGCCTCTTCAGTAATGAAGGGGCTTTTTTTGTGCACTAAAATGTAGTCTTAACTTTCCCCCTCTTCCGCCGCTCCGCCTAGGCGGAGGAGGGGGGTGAAGGGGGAGGATTTTTTTAGCTCAAAAAAAGTAACAAAAAAAGGAGCATCCTAGCAATACGCTTTACTTCGACGGATTGTGACAATCATAATACTTGAGTTAATTCGAAGTATTTTAAATCCCCACCAAATTTGAATGCTGCCGATTGAGCTTACAGCTAATCGTAGCATTTGCCAAATTCAATGAGTCTTCAAAACCTGCTTTTGCAAGGGCTAAAGTGATAAATTTCTCCTTCTCCTAGGCGGAGCGGAAGAGGGAGTACTTCTAGTTAATCGTAAAAGTTATTCCGTTTACGGTAACCGTGAAGGTATAGTCACAAGTTCCACTCCCATAATCAATGGATCTTATCGGTTTATTGGTGGGAGTAATTTGTAAAACGCCACTTACAGGAAAGCCACAACCAACTTTAACATGAATGGGTGTGTTTGTTTGGCAAGAATATCCTCCTCCACTTGAATAGGTAGCAAGAGCAGTTCCAGTTATATCGTAAGCATCGTCAAATCTGTTTAATAAAGTGGTGTAGCCTTCTACCCATGTTCTTGAACGAGATGATGAATAAGTAACAATCTCTCCTGTTGTCATTGTTGCAGAACCATTAATTTGAACGTCAAAGTGTGGTTGGCCGTTAGAGTTGAGCCCCAAATTAGTTACCGTTTTTATTCCTTCGTATTTTATGTCGTTAACATAATAATTATCTGGGGTATGTGTAATTACTGTACCCAGACTCAAATAAGGACCGGTGAAAGTTGTAATTATTTTTCCTCTTCTTGTTTTTCCGTCATTGCATGTACAATTCGTATTGCCGTAGTCTACCGTTAATACTTTGGGGCTCGCTAATGTGTCAATGGTAATAACTACGCTACAAGGAGTTTTTACATAATCTGTATGCTCTCCAGCTATCAAGGTGATAATCTCGCCAGATTTGTAGTAGACCATATTTCCAGTAATTGCTTGATCTGAAATATTAGTTATTTCATCAAAGGTGGTTTCAATTTTAAAATTCCATAAGGCTGAGGCATCATTATCATATTTATTTTTTCCACAGCCAAGAATAGTCATGCATAAAAGTGCAAAAAGAAGTCCGGATCTAGCGTTCATATGTTTAATTTAAGTTAATTTTTTGTTTAAGTTCAGAAGGTATACCTTCTTTATGAAGGTAAATATTGATGGTCTTGTACCTGAAGTATTGTTCAGATACATATAAATATCCCTTTGGATAATTACTGGTGCCCCATGAGTTTTTTACCAATACATACTTCGATCCATTTTGATCGGTATATAACCCTACGATGTGCATTCCATGATCATCAGTGGTTGTTTTTTGATCATATCCCTTCTGTCTTATTTCTTCAGTAATAGCGAGTTCTTTAACAGGAGAAAGAAAAGCATTGGCATTTTTATCTGCTCCTGCATCAGAAAAGTTCTTATTGTCTTTCCCAACTACTTGTATTGAGTTTGGGTCTTCTGGAACCAAAGCAATTCCATTTTTAAAACTAAATCCTTTTTCTGAAACATCGGCACCCCAGGCAAGTGTGTAGCCTTTGGATAATGCGAATTCTACAGTTGTCATTAAATCATTTAAATTAACATTATAGGAGTCGCCCCAATTATAATTATCAGGAATCGCTAATTGACATTTCGAATATAGAGAATGATTCGTAAATGAAGTCAATGAAACATAATCGTCCATGTTTAATCCAATTGCTTGAGCATAGGATTGTGGGGTATACTTTTTTCCTTTGAATTCAAACTCTTTGATGTCTTTGCCTAAATAAGCATCTAAAATTCCAGAAATTGCAGGTTTCCAATTTGGACTAATTCCATTACTAGAAGATGCCCCGAATTTTAAGAGTCCTTGCACCGCTCCATTCAAAACCTCGAAGAATTCTGCGTGGTCATAAGATTCAGAACCAACTAATCCGTTGTAAATGTCATAGGGTACAATCCCATAATTTTTAATAACCCATGGAATGTCATGGAATGCTCCACCTTCACTAAAATTAATTTTACCATCCATTCGGATGTATTTGTCGGCTTTATTTTCGTAAGATTTTCTTACGACATACATTTCTGAAAGTATAGCAGGATTTTTATTTCCTTTTCTTATTAATTCAGATTCAAAAAATGAAAGACCTGAAAAACTCCAACACGTTGCAGTTCTTCCTTGGCTTTGAACAGGCGTAGCATCTAAATGAGCAACTTTAGTAAATTTGTAATTACTACCTTCAATGTTGGTGCTTGTAATTTGCGCATTGGAAAAAATGATAAACGATAGAGCAAGAAATGCAAAGAGATAGTTCATGGGTAAATTTTAATGTAAAATCCAAGCGTCAATTCCATCTTGATTGGCTTTATCTTTTAATTTAATCACTGCTTCTTCAGAAAATCCCCCACCTAAAGAAACGCGGTATAATTGCCCTCCAGGCAAAATACATGCATTATATCCTTTCCCTTTTAATTTAGTAACAAAGCGCTGCGCGTTCTTGTAATTAGAAAAGCATCCCGCGATACAATTGAATGTAAACGGGGTTATGATATCTATTTGATTTGGTGTATTTGGAACAATTACATCTTCATCATTGACTTTTTTACCTTCAGTATTGATGATTTCCACATCTTTATTTTCGTTGAGTATGGCGAATTGTTTTTGTCCATCATATTCGTAGTACCAATAGTCAAGGGTAAGATCGGCGTGATTATATTGTTCTTCGATTGATTCATCGAGCACTATAGCACTTTCTTCTGAAATGCTAAGTGGGGTTTTTACATAATTAATTTTACTTTTTTGGTGGAAAGGATTAAGGTCATTAATAGAGATTCTTTTAGAAGACAAAACATTTGTTTTCAATGGAATCCATAATGAATAAAAGGCAATTGGTAGCAGACATGCCGCAGCTGCATATTTCCAAAGATTATTTTTTCTATCTATGTTGTTTTTGGTAGAAATAGGCTTTGCTTCAATAAACTTTATGGGGCTTAGGCCATAAGAAGCTAAAAGAAAATTGAAAAAACGATCTTGTTCAAAAATCAACGCACCTTCTTGGTTGTATTGTAATGTACCTACTTTATTAATCGTGATTTTTTTTCCGCTTTTCAAGTCTTCTTTATACTCACTTACTTTGGTGCGAATTACCTCACTTGCTTCCAAGTAGCTTAGTTGGTTTATCGAAGAAATGCTAGCATTTAACAAGCCATCGTTGTTAATTAGCTGAACATTAAAAAGCAATTGTTTAGAAGGTGGCGACATGGTGCCTTTATCAAAATCAATTTTAGACGAAATAGCCTTGCTTACAAAACCTCCAAATTCAGGAATCACGACACAATCGTGCTGAATAATAAGTTGAACAAGAATTTCATCAAAAGCCTTCATGTGTCAAAGTTCGTTAAAATTAATTTAAAAATGAAATTCTATAAACAGCTAATTACATAATCAACATCTTCAGGGGAATCAATATTTGGCGTTTCAATTTCTGTTTCGACAATCCGAATGGCGTAATCATAGAATAACCAACGAAGTTGTTCTAAAGATTCAGCTTTTTCTAGTGGTGTTGGTGTTAAGGCGGTAATCTCCATAAGTGTTTCGGTGGTAAAGGCATATAAGCCAATGTGCCGTAGAAAATTAAAATGAGTTGTTGCAACACTTTGGGTATACGGAATGGGATTCCTACTAAAATATAAAGCGTCATTGTTATTTTTGAGGAGCACTTTTATTCGGTTTGGGTTTGATAATTCTTCAGCGCTTATTTTTTTTGTTGCTATGCTTGCAATCTTAACTGAAGCATCTTGGAACACATTAATCAATAGGTCTAACTGCCGATGATCTACTAATGGTTCATCACCTTGAATATTGATAATGACATCAAAACCGGGATGTCTTGCCGCTACTTCAGCGCAACGGTCGGTACCAGATTGGTGCGTATTTTTTGTCATTTCTACATTTCCTCCAAATCGTAGTACTTCCTTAACAATACGCTCGTCATCGGTAGCCACAATCAGCAAGGCTATCTTAGATGATTTTAAGGAGCCTTCATAAACTCGTTGAATCATAGATTTTCCTTTCAAGTCAATTAAGGGTTTCCCGGGAAATCGAGTTGAGCTGTAGCGTGCGGGAATAATACCGAGAACCTTCACTAGAATTTCATTTGAAGTTGAACCATGTAATTTCTCGGGGGTTGAATATCTCCTGGTCGGGTGGTGTATTCAGCATTTAATATATTATTAGCAATAAGACCAATTCGATATTGATCATTGATTTTAAAACCAAATCGAACATCAAAAACCAGATTGCCTTTGTTATATTGTTGGCGATATGCGGTTAATCCAGGAAGGATATATACCTCAGATGTTAAAGAGGGATCGAGATCATCTTCAAACGTGCGATCTATATTTCTCATGAAACTTGAGTAGCGACAGGAAAAACCAAGGCTAATTTTTTTGTAGTTGGCTTCAATATCTGCTTTTGCTAAATGCTTGAATCGATATTTTAGCATATTAGTGTTTGGATCTGAAAAATTTGCTGCATACAATGGGTCTTTATTTAACGAGATTGGATTCATGTAGGTATAACCCAAAAGCGAGATTAATTCAACATTCCCTAATTTCCCACTAGAATTGAACGAAATGTCGATGCCAGTTATGCGTGCCTTTTCAGCATTTTGCGCCTGAAATCCTACCCAATCTGCGACATTATATTGACCATTTGTTAAAAACTGAATGTCTTCCGGTGTTGGGTTTATGGGGTTTAATGGCATTTGAGAAATTGGATTGAAATAAATAAATGAAAACTCCATCATGTTGCTATATTGGTTAACAAATGCTGCTACATCTAACATTCCTTTCCATTCGCCAATTTTCACGCCTTGTTTTATACCAATTTCTGCTGACCAGCCAATTTCAGGTCTTAAAGTTGGGTTAGGAAAGACATTTAAGGCACCTACAGAAGTCTGAGTAAACCTTTCCGCTACAGCAGGATAACGTATTCCCTGACCAAATGAAGCGCGCAAGTGCGTATATTTTGCTACTTGATAATGTAATCCCATTCTTAATATAGGATAAATTGGAATCGTAGTGGAGTCTTTTTTGGAAATTAAAAAATCGGTGTCCCCACGTTTTCCATCCATTTCGAAATATTCAGCACGAACACCTGCTGTGATATCCAATTCTCCAATTTTCTTTTCAAATTGTGCATAAACGGCGATATTATTAGAGGTGTGATCACCAAATAAATTTGATTTTACAACATTGTAGATATTAGAGATACCCGTTGTAAGTGTAAAATCGTTGCTGTATTGCTTTTGGAATTGATAGTCTGAAAAATAAATTACGGCACCGTTACTTTGGGACAAATTATTTAGGTTAACATTCTCAGCAAAATACATTCTCGTTTTAAGGCTGTGCTTGTTATTATTTTTATCCGTAAATTTTATATACGGATCTAAAAATAAGCGTTGCCCAAAATTATAGGTCAGTGTTGAAGCTGCAATACTTGTATCGGCTCCACCGCTCGGCGTGTATCCAAGATCAGCACTCTCCCAAATGAGAAAATTACCAGACTTTTGTATTTGATAATTATACCCTATCCCAGTTTTTAAGCGATTGAATTTTTGTGATTTAAAATAGAGTGAGCCGCTTACTCTGCCTCTCATTTCTGTTTCACCTTCTCTGTATCCATCATTATGGAAGAGCGTTGTAGAAACGGTATAACCCACTTTATTGTGCATTTGCCCGTGATAAACTTCAACTTGTTGATTCATTGGGTTGCGCGTCCACCATTTAAGGGATGAACGCTTTGGATTTTCATAAATACCACTTTGTATTTTTATTTTAGTCTCGGGTTTGTAGCTAGGCTCTTTTTCGGTTAAGGCAATAACGCCGTTAAGGGCACCACTTCCATATAGAACGGAGGCTGCTCCCTTCATTACCTCAATCTGAGAAGCTTGTTCCATTGGAATAGCATTCCATTGCGTATCCCCAGCATATCCAGACAGTAAGGGCATCCCATTCCATAATAATAATACGCGACTTCCTGTTCCGTATGCAAATCCAGATCCTCCGCGGATACTTACTTGTCCATCCATGGTAAAAACACCGGGCGTTTGGTCAACGGCCTGTTCTAAATCTGTTATTCCTTTATTATCGATGAGTTGTGGTCTAATAACTTCCATAGAAACCGGAACATCCTCTGCCGCTTGCTTTCTTCTTCCCGCTGATACCACAATTGTTTCAAAATCCTTTACAAATTCTTTTAATTCAAGTGTATAATTGCCAGCTTGAGTTATTACTATTGTATCATTTGCATATTGTATCATGGAAAATACTAAGGTGACAGGAAACTTATTGATAGGAAGATTGTATTTTCCATCAAAATCAGTTATGGTTTTTTCACCAGAAGAGGCGATTACCTTAACACCAATCATTGGTGCTTTACCTGAATAATCAGTGACAACACCTGTAACTTGAGCGATAAAGGATATTGGCAATAAAAAAGAAAAAAGAGCTACGTATATTATTTTCATAAAAAATCAGCGTTAAATTAAATTTTAAAACGGTCGAGCCGTAAAGAACGAAAAAATAAGTGAATTAGAGTGCGATTTGCATTTGAACCATAAAATTCCTTGGTGCTTGAACATCCCCAGGTCTTGAAGAATACTCTTGGTTAAATAGGTTATTGGCAATGAGGTTAATTTTTACTGCTTTAGTAACATCGTAACTAAAGCGCGTGTCAATGATGAATGCGCCATTATTATTAGCTGCCCTATATTCTTTTAATCCCGGCAAGATGAATTGTGGACCATTTTGTGTAGGAACCGACCCCTCGAAAATAGCATCAATATTTACCATATTACTATTGTACCTTGTGGAGAATCCAAAACTTAATTTTTTATAATTTAATTGAATATCCATTTTCGCAAGATGATTAAATCGATACTTCAACATATTTGAAGAGGTATCAGAAAATGTCTGTCTATAAGTGGAATCTTTATTTAAACTTTTAGGATTCATATAGGTGTAACCGAGTAGCGTGATTACTTCCACCTCTTTAATTTTCCCTGAACTATTAAATGAAAGTTCTAAGCCTGTGATTCTTGCTTTCTCTGCATTATCTGCTCTAAACCCTAATACGTTATTGATCGTTACACCCTGAGCAACTAGATCATTCCATATAGCTGAATCTTCAGGGCTAGCTATTCCAGCACCTAAAAATGTTAGTTTATCACCGGTTAATGGATTATAGGCATTAAAGGTGAACTCTGTCATATTACTATATTGATTTATGAAACCAGCGACGTCGAAAACTCCTTTCCATGTGTCACCAATCTTTACAATTTGTTTTCCACCAACTTCTGCCGTCCAACCTGTCTCTGGATTTAATTTGGGATTTTTAAAAATAACGACCCCTCCAACAGAAGTAGATACAAATCTTTCTGCTACGGAAGGAAAGCGTATTCCTTGGCCAATTGACATTCTCAAATGCGTCGCTTTTGAAATGGCGTAATGTGAACCAACTCTAAAAATGGGATAGACAGGAATAGAAAGTTTATCACTCACTTTAAATTTAGAGTCAAATGCTAAGGTGTCTAATTGACAGAATTCAAAGCGTACTCCACCTGAAAGGTCTAATTTCTTTTGTTTTCGTTCATATTGAAGATATCCTGCGGCGCTCTCACTTTGGTGGTCGCCAAAAACCCAGCTTGTGATTTTATTTAGTGTGTTGGTAGCTCCAAAAATTAGATTACTTGCATTGTTAATTTTGTGTTGAATTTGATAATCAGCAAAAAACATTTGAGCAAAAGAAGCATCCGCATAATCGGAATCATTTCCTGTGGTTACTAGGTAATAACGCGTCTTTAAATGATGTTTATTCTTCCATTTATCTTGAAATTTTACATAAGGATCAACATTTACTCGTATTGCTTTTTGACGAGAGATGGTATTGTCTTGCGCTTGATAGCAACTGGAGTCATTTTTCCATAAAATAAACATCCCCATGTCTTGGTACTGAAAATTGTAGCTAATACCAGTTTTAAGTGTTGGATTTTTAAGTGGTTTATAATAGAAGGAGCCATTTAATCGTATTCGCTTTTCACTTTCTCCTTGTCGATACCCTGAGTCCAAATAGGCATTCACACCAAAGGTATACCCATAATTATTTATTGTTTTACCATAATATATATCCGCCAGATGAAAAGTTGGATTATTATCCCACCAGCGTAATGAACTTCGTTTAGGATTGCCATAAACCCCAGACTGTATTTTGGCCGTAAAGTCGCCTTTTGCACTGGGTTCTTTTTCATTAAGCGCAATGATGCCATTTAATGCCCCACTTCCATAAAGAACGGATGCAGCCCCTTTGATAATTTCAATTTGAGAGGTTTGTTCCATTGGGATTGCATTCCATTTAATATCACCAATATCTGGAGAAAGCATAGGAACGCCATTCCATAAAAGCATAACGCGACTTCCTGCCCCATAGGCATAACCTCCACCTCCGCGTATGCTCACTTGCCCATCCATGGCATAAACGCCTGGACTTTGATCAACCACTTGCTCTAAATTTGTGAATCCTTTGTTATTTATTAATGCAGGTTTTAAGATTTCCATTGAAATAGTTACATCCTCAATTTTTTGATCTCGCCGACCAGCAGTTACCACTACAGTTTCTATTTCTAGTAAATTTGGAAATAATTTCATGCTTATTTCTCCTCCGTTGCTTACGGTTAAAGAATCGCTTCTATAGCCATCTTTTGAAAAAACGAGAAGGGTAGGAAATGAGGGTATTGATAGTCGAAAAGATCCATCTGTTTCGCTTAAGGTTTTTTCTCCATTTTTTGACACCACCTTTGCACCATAGATACCTTCTTTTGTTTTTCCATCGAGGAGAAAGCCCGAAACTTGCTGGAAGTTCTGCGCGCTAATATAATTTGTTAAAATAATCAAAAAGAAAAGAAACTTCGGGATTTTAAATTTTCGCATCTAAATTATTTGTAAATTAAATCAAAGTTAAAAAATAATGCAAAGTAATAATACAATTCATAAAATTGCTCTAAGTAAATTACATGGTTTTGGTCCTATCCGAATCGCCCAATTAACATCAAAAATGGGTGGTATCGACGATATTTTTTCGTCTTCAATACAAGAAATATACCTGCAATCAGGATTTTCAAAATCATTATTAAGGGAAATGAAACGCGACGAAGCGCTCGTTTTTGCAGAGAAAGAGTGGAATTATTGTGAGAAAAACCAGTTGCAACATTTGTTTATTTTAGATGAGAATTACCCAAGGCGCCTAAAACAATGTCAAGATGCCCCAATCATGTTATATTTCAAAGGAACCTGCAATCTAAATCAAAAGAAAATAATATCAATTGTCGGCACACGAAATGAAACCAATTATGGACAAAAAATTTTAGAGGAATTGGTAAGCGCTTTCGCTCATAAAAACATACTTGTCGTAAGTGGATTAGCCTATGGTATAGATATACGCGCTCATCGGCTATGCCTTGAAAATAAGGTTGAAACAGTGGCGGTTTTGGGTCACGGACTAGATCGAATTTACCCAAGTTCACATCGGAGTACAGCTATAAAAATGATTCAAAATGGAGGTCTTCTGACAGAGTTTCCCTCGAATACAAATCCTGATAGGGAGAATTTTCCTATGCGGAATCGAATTATCGCTGGATTATCAGACGCAACAATTGTTATTGAAAGCAAGGAGTCAGGAGGATCAATGATTACGGCAGATTTAGCCAATGATTACAGTAGGGATGTTTTTGCTTATCCAGGAGATGTTGACCGCATGTATTCTGCGGGTTGTAATGCCTTAATAAAAAATCAGAAGGCTCATCTCATTACCAAATCCGCTGATTTATTAAAAATCATGAATTGGGAAAATAAAACCATTAAGAAGCAAAAGTTAATTGCCTTAGATTTAAGTAGCGAAGAACAAGAAATCATTCATTTGTTAAACGAACAGGGAGAGGTTCATGTAGATACTGTGATACAAGCACTTCATCTGCATCCATCAAAATTAAGTGTACTACTTTTTAATTTAGAATTGAAAAATGTAATTCAATCGCTTAGAGGTAATCGGATAAGTTTGATGTAATGTGGTAATCCTTCGCTGCATCAATTGCATCACTTTTGAATTGATATTTTTCCTTTGTATAAGACACCGCTAGTGCTAGAGAGAAGGTATAGATAATTTCCAGACATCAGGTCGTTTGTTTGAATTCCAGAAACATGATACCCTTCATCTAACCAGCCATATTCTTCTTTTAATACTTCCCGACCGGTTAAGTCTAGGATGGAAAGCTTAACTTGACAAGCTTGGAGCAATGAAAAGCCAATGTTACCTTTCTCGCTCATTGGGTTGGGCCAGACCTTGGCAGATTGGGCGCTAAAATCAGTATTTTCTAAATTACAAAGTCCGGGAATATTAGCATCTAACCATAAGGCGCGGGTTTCGATGTAGGTTTTAAAAAAGTCCACATCTTCCTCATAGGTATTGCCTACAAAGGCATTCCAATTGATGTACTGTCCGATTATGGGCCATTGTTGAAAGTTTCTAATGCGCCCATCTTCGAGTAGGATGGTCATAGAGTCTATCCAAAAGTGGATAGAATCCGTACTGAGCGGTCCTTCCCTAAGTTCATTCCAGCGGCAACGTAGGCCATTTCGATAACTCGGGGCATCCAATAAGCGTTTCCACCAAAATGGGATTTGTGTAGAAAAATTACAAATTTGATCAAAGTTGTATTGCCAACCAGTCGTTGAAGGAGCGTCACAATAATCCGCATTTCCGTAGGACAGGTTAAAATCCCACATGGGTCCTGCAACCAAACGCCCTTGATAATCGCCGGAATTTTTATCCTTGTAAAGAAATGAACTCGAACGATAACCAT
Source organism: Flavobacteriales bacterium (assembly GCA_947462255.1). Lineage (GTDB taxonomy): Bacteria > Bacteroidota > Bacteroidia > Flavobacteriales_D > Crocinitomicaceae > UBA952. The sequence goes on from CANHOA010000004.1 coordinate 11,399, forward strand.
CTACAGTGCGGCCTAGTTCCTGCAAAATGAAAAAATCATAAAAAGATATTGGTTCGATGTAGTTGAGATAATTTGCTTCGGGATTGGACTGTACGTCATTTTCAAAGTCTGAAATATACGCTTGCATATAATTTTTTTGAATCGGGTTTAATTCATCGGATTCGGGCTCGTGAAATTGAAATACCACTTCGTTACTAAAATTAGAATTCCATGTGGTTCCACTTTCTCCTGTTAATTTATCTACTTTGATAATATAACCGCCTGTTAGCGAGTCGCCCGCCAGGTCGTCTAGATCCAGCTTGGCAATATCTACCCGATTATTATCGCGTTTTATCCTTTCAAATAGAATATAAACGCCTAAGTAATTGTTATTGATAAGCAATTCGCAATACCTAAAGTTCGAGGCATAATGCCCCATCTTTCTAGATAGATCAAATGTTAGGGCATCGCGAAGCAGCGTTTTATCCGGATAAGGACCATTGAGTATCCAATCGTTTTCGATAGGTAAACCTAGCAAATTTACATTGTTGTTCAAGCCAAGCGCTGTTTGCGTCTCAAAACCGTAGCTTTTTTTAGGATATTGCTGTGAGGTAGATCCCCGAATTTCTATCGAAATTTTCCCATTGTAATTTGTAAATGGATCAATGATTTGATTTAAATTTCCTGGCCCATTGTCAATAATGCCCAAATCACAAACGATTCTATTAACATCATTTATCTGTTGCCCCAAAGGTGTTGTTATTTTAAGGATAGGGAGGTTTGATTCCGTAAGCGTTACTTGGCAGTAGCAATTGAGGTGTAAAATACCTACAAGTAACAAGCCCCATATTTTTAATGACATTTCATATAGTTAGGACGATAAAAATATAAAAAAATAGCTTGGATTTCCTTAAATAAAAATTGTTTGTTCATTTTTTCATGTTATTTTTGTGGCAGTTCATTTAAATAAACTTATGAAGAAAGGTGGAGGGACAGGCCCTATGATACCTTGGCAACCTATCAAATTGATAAGGTGCCAATTCCGATTCCGTAAAGGGAAAAGATAAGTTTTTGTCGCTTTCTGCGCTTTCTTCAACACAATATAAATTATGGGACAATTAGAAAAATTGTTGCGCGAACGCATATTAATTTTAGATGGGGCAATGGGAACAATGATTCAGCGCCACGATTTAACCGAGTTTGATTTTCGCGAGGGTTATTTTGAAAATCATCATAAATCTCTAAAAGGAAATAATGATTTACTTTCCTTAACAAGACCGGAGATTATTAAAGAAATTCATCGCCAATATTTTTTGGCTGGAGCAGATATTATTGAAACCAACACATTTAGCGGAACCACTATTGCTCAAGCTGATTATGATCTCCAATCGGCGGTCTATGAAATTAATTATCAATCGGCAAAAATTGCTAAAGAGGTTGCCAATGAGTTTACTGATAAGCCACGCTTTGTAGCGGGTTCTATCGGACCAACAAATAGAACAGCCTCCATTTCTCCAGATGTTAATGACCCTGGTTTTCGTGGTGTTTCTTTTGATCAGCTAGTACTTGCGTATTCGGAACAAATCAACGCTTTAATGGATGGCGCTGTCGATATTCTTTTAGTGGAGACAGTTTTTGATACCCTAAACGCAAAAGCTGCTTTGTATGCAATCGATGAAGTATTTGAGCAACGTAGCGAAAAACTACCGATTATGGTTTCCGGAACGATTACCGATCAAAGTGGCCGAACCTTAACCGGTCAGACCACAGAAGCATTTTTGATCTCCTTATCACATATGCCATTATTAAGTATTGGGTTAAATTGCGCCTTGGGCGCATCGCTTATGCGTCCGTATTTACAAATATTAAATAGCAAAGCTCCCTTTGCTGTTAGCGCTCATCCAAATGCTGGCTTGCCAAATGAATTTGGCGCTTACGATGAAACACCTGAAATGATGGCAGCACAAATAGAAACATTTTTAGACGAAGGTCTTGTGAATATTATTGGAGGATGTTGCGGCACCACACCTGAGCACATTGCAGCAATTGCGAGTTTGGCTAAGAACTATAAACCTAGAATTGTAGAATGAAATCACTCAATTTATCAGGACTCGAAGCGTTGGTGGTGACACCTGAAACGAATTTCATTAATATTGGAGAACGCACCAATGTTACAGGATCAAGGGCCTTTCTTCGAATGATTAACGAAGGTGATTTTGATGCCGCTTTAGCTGTTGCAAGAGAGCAGGTGGAGGGTGGAGCTCAAATATTAGACGTGAACATGGATGAGGGGATGATTGATGGTAAAGCCGCGATGGTTAAATTCCTAAATCTAATTGCATCTGAACCTGATATAGCTAGGATTCCCGTGATGATTGATAGTTCAAAATGGGAAATTATTGAGGCAGGACTGAAGTGTATTCAAGGAAAAGGAGTTGTGAATTCGATTTCCTTAAAAGAAGGCGAAGCAGTTTTTGTAGAGCAGGCAAAAAAAATAAGACGCTATGGCGCTGCCGTAGTTGTAATGGCCTTTGATGAATTAGGTCAGGCGGATTCTTACGAAAGAAGAATTGAAATCTGTCAACGCTCCTATACCATTTTAGTAGAGCGTGTAGGATTTTCTCCTACCGATATTATTTTCGACCCAAATATTTTCCCTGTTGCTACCGGTATGGAGGAGCACAACAATAATTCTGTTGATTTTTTTCGGGCTACAAAATGGATAAAAGAAAATTTGCCCGGTGCATCAATTAGTGGTGGAGTATCCAATGTTTCGTTTTCTTTTCGAGGAAATAATATGATGAGAGAGGCCATGCACTCTGTATTTCTTTACCATGCTATTCAGCATGGGATGAATATGGGTATTGTCAATCCATCTATGTTAACGGTTTATTCCGAAATTGAAAAAAATCTACTCGAACATGTGGAAGACGTTATCCTCAATAGAAGACCTGATGCTACGGAGCGTTTATTAGAGTTGGCGGAAACGGTGAAGGGAGATGGCAAAAAACAAGAAAAGGATTTGTCTTGGAGGAATGTACCCGTTCAACAAAGGTTGGCCATTGCTTTGGTGAAAGGATTGGTAGAATTTATTGATGAAGATGTCGAAGAATGTAGGCATTTATATAAGCGTCCGATCGAAGTCATTGAAGGGCCACTTATGGATGGAATGAACGAAGTTGGGGATCTTTTTGGTAGCGGAAAAATGTTTTTACCTCAGGTCGTGAAGTCTGCGCGCGTGATGAAAAAAGCCGTGGCCTATCTATTACCGTTTATTGAATTGGAAAAAGGTGGAAAAAGGTCATCGTCCGGTAAAATAATTATGGCAACCGTCAAAGGTGATGTACACGATATCGGAAAAAATATTGTTGGAGTCGTTTTAGCGTGCAATAATTATGAGGTCATTGACTTAGGCGTGATGGTGGCTCCTGAGCTAATTATTCAAGCTGCAATTGATGAAAAAGCAGATATCGTAGGATTAAGTGGTTTAATTACCCCTTCTCTTGATGAAATGGTACTACTTGCCAAAGAAATGGAGCGAAAAGGTTTAAGTATTCCTCTTTTAATTGGTGGAGCTACAACATCAAAAGTACATACAGCAGTAAAAATAGACCAACATTATTTGAAAGGTCAAGCGGTTCATGTCCTAGATGCCTCAAGAGCCGTGACAGTAGTCGAAAGCCTTTTAGGGACAAAAAAAGAAGCTTTTATTACTGATATAAAGCATGAATATCATAAGATGCGTGAACATCATGCACGCCATCTCGAACAAAAGAACCTTGTTTCTCTTGAAGAAGCTAGAGCTAATGCCTTGTCTTTAAATTTTGATGGAGGAGAGATTATTCGTCCTCTTTCCCTAGGGCTTACAGTATTTGATTCACTCGATCTGAATAAATTAATAGATTATATTGACTGGACCCCCTTTTTTAGAACTTGGGAATTACATGGCAAATACCCGGAAATTCTACAGGATAAAGTGGTGGGTGAAGCGGCTCAGGTTTTATTTAAGGATGCACAAGAAATGCTTTCTAAACTTATTAGCGAAAATTGGCTACAGGCTAAAGCAGTCGCGGGTTTATTTCCTGCCAATGCTGTTGGTGATGATATTGAAATTTATAAGAATGAACAGGATAACGACCCAATTTATACCCAACGAACGATAAGGCAAGAATCCAAAAAAGCAGCAGGTCAAGCAAATTTAGCACTCTCTGATTTTATTGCCCCAAAAGCAAGTGGCATAAAGGATTACATTGGAGGATTTGTCGTTACGACAGGACATGGCATTGAACTTAAAGCGCTGGAGTTTGAAAAAAATAATGATGATTACAACTCCATTCTACTTAAATCTTTAGCAGATCGATTGGCTGAAGCATATGCTGAATACCTTCATCAATTAGTGCGAAAAGAGATTTGGGCTTATTCCAGTTCGGAACGCCTTTCTAACGAAGAATTGATTCATGAAAAATATTTGGGCATTAGACCAGCGCCCGGTTATCCTGCTTGTCCTGATCACTTGGAAAAAATCGGTCTATTTAAGCTTTTAAATGCTGAGGAAAACACAGGGGTTTACTTAACCGAAAGTCTTGCTATGTTTCCTGCGGCTTCTGTAAGTGGTTGGTATTTCGCCCACCCTCAAGCAAAATACTTTGGCACAGGAAAAATTTCAAAAAAACAGGTTGAGGATATCATAAATAGAAGAGGAGAAGAATATGATGATTTTTCAAAATGGTATAATTCAATAGCCTTAGATTAACAATCTGTAAAGTATGCTGTAAAAGCAACTTTTATACTTAATTTAGTGTCTTGATTGGGTCAAAAATTTATAAATATTTTCATTAATGAGGTTTCTTCTAGCAAGTTTAAGTTCGTTATTTTTCCTTCAGGTATTCGCTCAATCGCCTGTGGCCAATTTTACGGCGAATCCATTGAGCGTTTGTGCAGGGGCTCCTGTATCCTTTACTTCTACTTCCTCCGCTAATGGTGGCACAGCTATCGTTGGTTATGCTTGGAATTTTGGAGATGGTGTTTCTGCGAGTACCCAAAATCCGGTACATGCTTTCACCAATGCAGGTACTTACACGATCACCCTCGTGGTTACCAATTCAGTTGGCGGAGTAGACTCTGAAGTAAAGTCCAATTACATAACAGTACTTCCTTCTCCAAATGTTGGGTTTAATGTTGCTGGCTTGGGTTGTACTGTTCCGTTAATCTTGAATTTTACAAATACATCTTCTTCTGGAGCTAATTATACGAATAGTTGGACCTTTGGTGGTGGGCAGCCAGGGACTTCAACAAGTACCAATCCGCAAGGAATCAATTTCAATACTGCCGGTAATTATGGCATTCAACTAACCGTTACCAATACCAGTAATGGATGCACGTCGAGTATGGTAGATTCAGTGGTTGTGAGCAATTTTCAATCGGGCATCACTGCACCCATCATTGCCTGTGTTGGATCTAGTATTAGTTTTCAAGACAACTCAACGGCAGGAGCCAATCAATGGAGTTGGAATTTCGGAGGGCAAGGCACGAGCACGCAACAAAATCCTAGCTTTACTTTTAGTACAGCGGGTTCGTACACTATCTCGCTAACTTCTCAAAATACTAGCTCCGGTTGTACAGATAATGCGACTCAGCAAATTACCATACAAAATGCTGTAACACCTAGTTTTACCGCTAATCCTACCACCAATTGTGCGCCTGCCTCCATTAATTTTAACAACACCACTGGTCTTGCTGGAACCTATACATGGAATTTTGGAAATGGTCAAACTTTTACGGGAAACAATCCTCCGCCACAGATTTATACAACTAGTGGTTCTTTCAATGTCACCCTTTCTGTGAGTACCGCCTCGGGTTGTAATGGCACTGTCACTCAAAATAATTTCATTAACATTGTTAATATTGAGGCAGGATTTTCCGCCAATGAAACCGGTGGTTGTACGCCTCTTACGGTTCAGTTTACAGATACGTCTTCAACCCCTAATCCCGCTAATCCAATTGTGAGTTGGCAATGGAATTTCGGAAATGGTCAAACCTTCAACGGACCAAATCCGCCAAGTCAAACCTATACCTTAGGGCTTTATGATGTCACTCTCGTTGTAACTTCTCAATCAGGTTGCACAGACACTCAGGTTATCAATGATTATATCACTGTTGGTGATATTGACCAAGTAGGTTTCACCATGAATCCCTTAACAACGTGCGCCAAGCAAAATGTCAATTTTACGAACACAACTGTCATTAGTGCTCCTCATCAACCCAACGAGGTATCCTACTTTTGGTCTTTTTCCGATGGAACATCTACCCAAGAAAATCCTCAACACCAGTTTACGGCTGATACAGGATATATGTCTGTGACCTTGGTAGTTGATTTTCGTGGCTGCTTGGATTCGATAACTATTGATTCAGCTGTTTATGTCTTGGCACCTATTGCAAAATTCACACCTTCTTCTCAACTTTTTTGCAATCCTGGAGCTTTTCCAGTGAATGTTAGTTTTACCGATGACGCAATTCATGGAGAACAGCCGGATAATGTGAACATGACTTGGGAATGGGGCGATGGAACAGCCAATACGAATATTGGAAATGCGGTTTTGGATGGAGTCAACAATGGGAATACCACCCATAATTTCGCTACTTATGGGTCCTATACGGTGGAGCAAGTCGTCCGAAATTTTACTACGGGTTGTAAAGATAGTATTACCAAAACCATTAATATTTCTCAAATTGCTGCCCAATTTACCTTAGCCAACGATTCTATCTGTAAAAACGATTCCCTTCAAATGCTTGATGCTAGTTCTTCTTGGAGCAATCCACCTAGCGCTCACCCATTAAGCAACTGGAATTATTCCATGGGTAATGGTCAAAATGTAAACAATGGCCCGAATCCGTATTATGTGTATACTAACCAAGGCTTGTATAATATAACCTTGACGGTCACGAATAGCGTTGGATGTACCGCTCAAATCATGCACCCCATCAGGGTTCTAAATGTTCCTTTTGGCATATTAAGCACCTTGGATGCAGTTGGATGCTCGCCCTTTTCGGTAACGTTTAATAACAATTCGTTGACGATTGGGAATGGTACAGCACTTTCTTATTTTACGACAACTTTTTCCGACGACAACAGCACCTTGACGACCAATTCAGCTAGCCAGCCCATTAACCACACCTTTGTTGGGAATGGAAGTTATTTTGCGACCATGGTTGCTTATGATTTATTCGGTTGTGGGTCTTCCCCTGCCACCGTGCCGATTACCATAACGCAACCAATAGCGGCTTTTAATTTTCCACCGGTTGTGTGTAATTTAGATTCAAATTTAGTCGTGAATAATTCAACAGGAGTTGGTAATTTATCGTATCAATGGTTGATTAATGGGCAAGTGGTTTCTACATCGAGTACTCCAAATCTTTCCTATACTTTACCTGGGAATATCCCATTTGGTCAGCTGAGCGACAATTTTGTATTGACCATGGTGGCGATTGATTCAAATAATTGTCCCGATACGGTGAGTCAAAATATAACGGTTTCTATTCCACATGCCCAACCGACGTATAGTTTTACGGGAGCGATATTGAATACCAATGGGGAGTATAATTGTCCACCTCTATTTGGAAATTATGTAGACTCATCCCAATCTATTGGTAACATCAGCGCTTGGAACTGGCAGTTTGGCAATGGAAACAATGCCTCAATCTTGGAAAATCCTAGTAACACTTTTGTAAACAATGGCGTTTTTGACCTGTATTTTGAGGTCACTGACGAATATGGTTGTACCGACGATACTACGGTAAATGATTACGTGGCGATTGGAGGCCCACAAGGAGATCCTTTGGTTTTTCAAAATGGTACCATTTGCTCGCAAGGTGCTGGTTTTTTAGTTCAGTCTCCAATGAATTTAGACAGTTTGATTTGGGATATGGGCGATGGTAATTTCGTGTATAATCAAACCAATTTCTTTTACAACTATGCTTCGGCAGGTTCTTATGTTCCATCTGTAACCTTAATCAGTATAGATGGTTGCGAAATTGAGATTTTATTAGATACGGTTACGGTTCAAGATGATGGGCTAGATGCCACCTTTACTGCCAATCCAATGTTAGTAGATCAGAACGACCCTGTATTATTTGATGATTTATCAACCTTCATTTCTAGTCCGATTGTCAGCTGGACTTGGGATTTAGGAAATGATAGCACCTATACTTTGGGAAATGATGCAAATCAAACCGCTACGTATGCTTTGAGTGGGCCATACACCATAACCTTAACAGTAATAGATGCTCAAGGCTGTGAAGATACTTATACATTGGTGATTAATGTAAAAGATCCGGATCTAATTATACCCAATGTGATTACGCCTAACGGCGATGGTAAAAATGACTTTTTTATCTTGTCTGAAGCCTATTTCAAGACCTACAATGTCTTAATTTTTAACCGCTGGGGAAATGTGGTATACAGTTTAGAAAATCAATCGGGAACAGCGCTTTGGGATGGCAAAACCCTGAACGGAACGCCCTGTACAGATGGGGTTTATTTCTATCGAATTACCGGAGAAATGCTCGGAGGTACTTTAGTAGAAAGAACCAGTTTTGTTACCGTTATTGGATCAGAATAAGCCATCTTGACCTTCTGGTTTGTATCCTGTATCTTCCGCCAAATTATTTGAGCAAGCAGCTGCAACGGCTAGTTCATCGCATCGTTCATTTTCAGGATGTCCGGCATGCCCCTTAACCCAATGAAATGTTATGGTCAAATTATTTTGAACGGATAAATAACGAAGCCATAAATCCTTGTTTTTTTTACCTTTAAATTGCTTCAATTTCCAATTATCAACCCAACGTTTCGTAATTGAATCGATAACATATTTTGAATCGGAATATACTTCTATTGGGTAAGATTTTGATTTTAGGTTTTCCAATGCTATAATTAGCGCTAGTAATTCCATGCGATTATTTGTTGTTAATTTAAATCCCCCACTAATTTCTTTCTCTTTACCATTAAATTTAAGAACAATACCATAGCCTCCAGGTCCTGGATTGCCTCTAGCTGAGCCATCTGTAAAAATTCGTATTGGCGTCATTTCTTTACTCTTTTAGGGTCAGCATTAATGAAGGCTTTCCACCCTCCACCTTTGGATTTATTATGTGCGCCAATGCCTTTAGAGAAATGATGGCATACTGCAACAGCCAATCCGTCTGTAGCATCTAAATAGGTGGGGAGTTCTGCTATGTTTAATAGTTTTTGAAGCATTGCTGCTACCTGTTCTTTTGACGAGCTTCCGTTGCCTGTAATCGACTGTTTTATTCTTCTTGGCGCATATTCTTCAAAGGGAACATTATGGTTTAAACTTGCTGCAATTGCTACTCCTTGAGCCCTACCTAATTTTAACATGGACTGAACGTTTTTTCCAAAAAAAGGTGCTTCAATAGCCATTTCATCCGGTTTATATTCTAAGATTAAACCATTTAATCGATCTAGTATCCGCTTTAATTTATCAGGGTGATTTTCTAACTTACTTAATTGGATAACACCAAAATTTAACATGCTCATTTTCCCGTTTTGAATATGAATAATACCATACCCCATTACGGATGTTCCGGGGTCAATTCCAAGAATTATTTTATCTTCAACCATTCAAATCAAAATAAGTGGTTAAAACTAATAAATTAAAGTCGTTTTTAGCAGTTGCAGTTAGAATTCTAGCATTTCTTCTAATTTGCACACTACTTTATTTTCAATTAGGAAAAAAAAATATATCATTAAATCAGATCGAATTTGTTCATTTTTGGCCTTTACTTTTAGTTGTTTTATGCGTTCCCATAAACTGGTTCTTAGAATATAAAAAATGGCTTTTAATGCTCCAAACTATTGGCGATGGTGATCATCCAAATCGTCTTAATGCGTTTTATGCTGGTATGATAACGGGCTTGCTTACTCCAGCAATGGCAGGAAATTTTTTAGGTAGAATGTATTACTTTGAAAAAGACAAAAGGTTAAAATTAAGCCTCTATACTTTGTCCGCTAATTTTGCTCAGTTTTCTATTAGTATAATAGTTGGTGCTTTGGCTTTTGTTCTTCTTGCTAGAAGCAATGATATTAATGCAAATTCCTTCGAATTAATAGGTATAATATGCTTTGCGATACTGTGTTTACTTTTTTATTTTTTCGGAGAATTAACCCTGCGTTATTTGCCAATTAGACGACTCAAATCAATTGCCATAATGGTCAGTAGGGGGCCATCTAGAGCGAATCAACTGAGCATTTCTTTTCTGCGATATTTACTTTTTATCACTCAATTTTCCTTGTGTATCTATGCAAGTACAGGAACTTTTTCCATACATTTTTTGGCTTGGATAGCACTTGTTTTTATGGCGGTTACCCTAACTCCGTCTTTGTTTTTAGGTAAAATTGTCGTGCGTGAATCAATTGCTGTTGCCATACTTGGTATCGCAGGGATCGCTCCTATTCCGGTTCTCTTAAGTTCATTGAGCACTTGGTTATTAAATTTAATCATCCCTGCCATTTGGGCATCTCTTAAAATAAAAAAAATAAATGGTTGAGTGTTTTGTACTCTTGTTTTTGCTTGCATATGCTATATCTGTCGGCGCTTTGGTGTTTCTGGGTTGGTATAGGCAACAAGTCAAAGAAAAAAAAGCTAAAAATGCACGGGTATTATTAGAAGAGATTACGCTTATTATTCCTTTTCGAGATGAAGCGCATCGATTAGAGGGCTTATTGAGTAGTATTGTTTCGAGCGATCGAAAGGTAAACAGCTATATTTTTGTTAATGACCATTCTTCAGACGATTCTGTAGCATTAATTAAAAACAAACTACAAGGATTGCCCATTTTGATTATTGATTTGCCAAGCGGTTTGAGTGGAAAAAAACAGGCCATTAAATTTGGCATTCATCATGCGCAAACAAACTATATATTAACATTAGATGCTGATGTTTCTTTTGGAAAAAATTATTTGAATGCCCTGACCAATTTGGAATCTACCGATTTATACATTTTACCTGTACTTATGAAGGCGGATAATTTCTTTCACTCTTTTTTTGAATTCGATGTTCTATTAATTAATGCCTTGAATGCAGGGGTAAGTGGCTGGTCTAGGCCAATTGTAGCAAGTGGGGCTAATTTATTAATTTCTAAATCATCGTATGCCGCGTGTTCTCGATTTTCACATCATGAGCATATTGCAAGTGGTGATGATGTCTATCTAATGAAAGACTTGCGTGCTGAAAATAAAGAAATTTTACTCTCTACAAGTAGTAACGTTTTGGTAATTACTGAAACACCAAGGTCTTGGATGGAGTTCTTGAACCAACGGATTAGATGGATTGCAAAAACAGGTCATGTCAATGACCCACTTGCAAATGCAATAGGAATTGGGCAAGCTATTTTTGCAATGGGGTTTTTGGCCTTAATTATTTTCCTTATGATTTCAAGTAATTACGGTCTGTTTTGGACGCTTTTTGGAATTAAATGTTTGCTAGATTTTATTTTTTTTAGCCCCTACTTTCTTCGCTTTAAGCGCTTTAATGCTCTGATACTATTGCCTCTTTATCTAGTAATTTTTCCTTTTTATCATTTTTTACTTCTCTTACTACTTCCTTTTTTTAAGCCAACATGGAAAGGACGTAAAACTAGAGTTGTGAAGCAATAGACTTCATTTGCTTTATTGTACGTAAATTTGCAACATGCGAATACTCATGGTTTGTTTAGGAAATATCTGTCGTTCGCCCATGGCCGAAGGTTTAATGAGACGAAAAATTTCAGAAGCAAAATTAGATTGGATAGTTGATTCCGCAGGAACTGCTAATTATCATGTGGGTTCGTCACCAGATCATCGAATGATGGCGATAGGTAAGCAATTCGGCACGCCAATTCACGACTTAAAAGGCCGGCAATTTTGCGCGAAAGACTTTGATGATTTTGACCTTATATTTGCCATGGATCAATCCAATGAAAAAAATATACTAAAGTTGGCGCCTAGCCCTGAAGCTAGAAACAAGGTACGCTTGATTTTAAATGAATTACACCCAGGATCTAATCAACAAGTTCCTGACCCATATTATGGCTCTATGGCTGATTTTGAAAATGTGTATGTGCTCTTAGATACCTTAACTGAAGCCGTTAAAAACAACCTAATCAATGACAAAAACAGGTAAATTATACTTAATTCCCAATACGCTTGGTGGAGAATCAGTAACGGATATTATCCCAGCTGATGTTATTAAAATAGCAACATCTTTGCGATTTTTTGCTGTTGAGGAAATAAAATCTGCTCGGCGCTTATTACGAAAAATGGACCGAGAATTTCCAATCGACGAGTCAACATTTTATCAAATTAATAAAACAACAAAAGAAAGTGATTTAATGGACATGCTACTTACCTTAACGAAAGGCGAAAATCTCGGCATTATTTCAGAAGCTGGTTGTGCAGGGATTGCTGATCCAGGTTCAGATTTAGTGTTTTTAGCGCATTCTCAAAAGATTGAGGTTGTTCCGTTGGTAGGTGCTTCATCCATATTATTGGCACTAATCGGCAGCGGTTTTTCTGGGCAGCATTTTACCTTTCATGGCTACCTTCCGAGAGAACGAAAAGATCGAATTAGAAAAATGAAAGATATGGAGATGGATACCCGAAGAAAAGGGGCGACACATATTTTTATGGACACACCTTTTCGTAGCATGCATGTCTTGGAGGATCTGCTCAATGAATGCGCTGATTCAACACAATTATGTATAGCTGCCAATTTAACAACGATCAATCAACGTATTCAAACGATGGCGGTATTGGATTGGCGTGAGCATGCTTTTGACATTACAAAAATACCTGTGATATTTTTAATTGGTACAGGTCAATAATGCGCTGAGGTCAATAATTTTCTATTCATTTAGATTATAGTTAGTACATGGAAACAACATTTCAAGAACAAATAAAGCAGGGCGTACCCTTGGATTTACCAAGTCTTAAGAAATATGATTTTTCAGTGAATCATGCGCCAAAACGAAAAGAAATATTAACGGCAGATGAAAAAAAACTAGCCTTAAAAAATGCCCTTCGTTATTTTCCAAAAGAGCAGCATGGGGTATTGGCTGAAGAATTTTTATCAGAATTATTGACATACGGTAGAATTTATATGTATCGATATAGGCCGGATTATCAAATGTTCGCTCGTCCAATTTCAGAATACCCTGGTAATTCATTGCAGGCCAGATCGATTATGTTAATGATTCAAAATAATCTCGATCCTGCAGTTGCTCAGCATCCACATGAATTAATTACCTATGGAGGAAACGGTTCCGTCTTTCAGAATTGGATTCAGTATCGTCTGACCATGAAGTATTTGGCTGAAATGACGGATGAACAAACCTTAGTGATGTATTCCGGTCATCCAATGGGTTTATTTCCATCTCATCCAAAGGCTCCTCGGGTAGTGCTTACCAATGGGATGATGATTCCGAATTACTCAAAGCCAGACGATTGGGAAAAGTTTAATGCACTTGGTGTAACACAATACGGACAAATGACAGCTGGATCATATATGTATATTGGTCCGCAGGGAATTGTTCATGGAACCACAATAACCGTCTTAAATGCTATCCGACGTTTGTCAAAAACCAAGGATGATTTACATGGAAAATTATTCGTTACAGCGGGTTTAGGTGGAATGTCTGGCGCTCAGCCAAAAGCGGGGAATATTGCTGGCGTAATAAGTGTAACAGCAGAAGTAAATGAAAAGGCGGTGCATACAAGACGTTCGCAGGGTTGGGTTGATGAAGTAATTGATAATGTGGAAGATTTATGTGCACGTGTTCGCGTTGCAAAAACAGCTAAAGAAGTAGTTTCTATCGCTTTTGTCGGAAATGTGGTAAGTGTTTGGGAAGCATTTGATCTTGCTGGAATTCATATCGATTTGGGTTCTGATCAAACTTCTTTACATAATCCGTGGGCTGGAGGATATTATCCTGTCGGTTTATCCTTTGAGGCATCAAATGAGCTGATGTCATCGGATCCAATCTCTTTTAAAAGGTATGTGCAAGAAAGTTTACGTCGGCATGCGCAAGCCATCAATAAACATGCTGAAAAAGGGACTTATTTTTTCGATTATGGTAATGCCTTTTTATTGGAAGCATCACGTGCTGGTGCTGAGGTGATGGATCAAAACAATATTGAGTTTAAATATCCATCTTATATTCAAGATATTCTTGGCCCACTTTGTTTTGATTTTGGATTTGGGCCATTTCGTTGGGTATGTGCTTCAGGTAAACCGGAAGATTTAGCCAAAACAGATGCTATTGCTTCCTCGGTGTTAGAAGAAATGATGCGTACAGCTCCAATGGAAATACAAGAGCAATTAGCAGATAATATTCAATGGATCAAGGGTGCACAGGAAAATAAGTTAGTGGTTGGCTCACAAGCAAGGATATTATACGCAGATGCTGAGGGAAGAATGAAAATCGCTAAGGCATTTAATGATGCGATTCAAAGTGGCGAAATTGGACCTATCATTTTAGGGCGTGATCATCATGATGTTTCGGGTACGGATTCTCCATACCGAGAAACGTCGAATATCTATGACGGATCAAAATTTACCGCAGATATGGCCATACAAAATGTAATTGGTGATAGTTTTCGCGGTGCCACTTGGGTTTCCATTCATAATGGTGGCGGTGTAGGTTGGGGAGAAGTTATCAATGGTGGGTTTGGAATGTTGATTGATGGTAGTTCTGATGCGGAAAGAAATATAAAAATGATGTTGCATTGGGATGTGAATAATGGAATCGCTCGAAGGAATTGGGCGAGAAATGAAAACGCAACCTTTGCCATTCAGCGCGCCATGGAAGCCGAGCCTTTACTTAAAGTAACAATGCCGAATTTGGTCGACGATCAAACCGTAGACAAGCTATTGGATTAATCAGGATTTAACTTTTGGTTGCTTCTTTTTAGGATGGTCAAATCTGAATCCTCCTGTTAATTTTAAACTGTAATAGTATTGCCGGTAAATTAGATCGTTAAATTTAATCGATTTATTGTCAAAATCTGTTACGAAAAAAATGAAGTAATCATCGCTTGAATAGCCAGCAATGAATCGAATGTCATAGCGCGGCGCCAAGCCAAGAAATCCAGTCGCTTGACCATTCACAGGTGTATAAAACTTTCCTTGTATTACACCCCCTAAACCGAGCCATCCTGAAAATTGCCAGTTTTTGATGCGATTGGCATAGGCAAAACCAGGAACCAATCCAATATCCATTGCGGAAAAATTTCTTGCTTGTAATTTACTATTGTTACCACTTTGTAGTTGGCTTGGGATAATACTTTTGTTTAATTGATCAATGCCAAAAACACTAAATGTTCCTTTAATGTACCATGTTTGTACTTTTTGTTTAAAATGAGCCCTTTTTCCTTGAAGTGCATTCATTTTGAAATGGACATTATCAAAATACCAAGCATTGAACGATAAATTATAAGCGCTTAGATTGGGCCGAAGAGCATTCGGATTCATTGAGTTAAAACTTGTATCCCATAAAGCAGCATCTTTGATACTGTATCCTTTTAATCCTTTATATTCTAAATCTAAATAGGTTTTTTTGTAGGTATAATCTAGTCCAATATTAAATTGTTTCGTTTCGCCATATTCTGCTTTAGGTCGAATATTTCCTAGTATAGGTAAAGCAACACGCAATGAAATCCATTTGTAAGCGAAGCCTATACCAAGAATTGGCTTGAAGTTATTTTTGTAGCTGATTTTCTCAATTGAATTTGGAAAGGGATTGCGAATATTAAATGGCGCTGTGTTCATACCTAAATCGGCATAAAACACCTTTGAATCGCGAAACTCTTCTATAAATGCCCCACTATCTTGGCCAAAATTTACTGTGTAAAACAGTAATAAGAAAGTACTACTTGCGAATGCCTTCAAGACCGAGAATAAATGCATAAACCTTAGCAATTTCCATTCGTTCACTTGTTCTTCCTGAACCACCCCCATGTCCTGCATCCATGTTGCACTCAAAGATTAATGGCTTTGCATCGGTTTTTAACTCGCGAAGTTTAGCAACATATTTAGCGGGCTCCCAATATTGCACTTGCGAATCATGATAGCCTGTTGTGATGTACATGGCTGGATAATCCATCGCGTGTATATTATCATAGGGAGAATATTTTAACATATAGTAGTAAAAATCATAATCGTTTGGATTGCCCCATTCTTCCCATTCCCCAGTGGTTAAAGGAATTGTTTCGTCTAACATCGTGGTGACTACATCAACAAAAGGAACTTGACTCACAACACCTTTCCATAAGTAAGGCGCCATATTTGAAACCGCACCCATTAGTAAACCGCCAGCACTTCCTCCTTGCGCATAGATCTTATCTTTATCGCAGTAACCCATGTGTCCCATAAATTCTGCCGCATTGATAAAGTCTGTAAACGTATTTATTTTATGCTGAAATTTTCCGTTTTCATACCATTCTTCCCCCATGTATTTACTTCCGCGGATGTGTGCAACGGCGAAAACAAATCCTCGATCTAGTAAGCTTAAGCGCGTTGCACTAAAAACATCAGGAATTGTGTATCCATAAGACCCATACCCATAAAGCAAGCAGGGTGCTTTACTAAGTTCAATTCCTTTTTTATAGACCATGCTAACTGGAATTTTTGTACCATCATTTGCCGTAGCCCAAATTCGCTGAGAAGCATAATTTTCGGGTAAAAAAGTGGTGTCGATGAGTGTTCTTCGAAACCAAAGTGATTGTTCCCCTGAAACTAAATTATATTGGTAAACCGAAGATGGGGTAGTCATCGAATTATAATTATAGAAAATACTTGTAGCGTTTATATCATCATTCAATCCTAAGCCGACAAAATAGGTTTCTTCATTAAAGGAGATGTAATTTTCATTGCCATCTTTTAGATTTTTTAATTTCAATTTTAATAAGCCATTTTTTCGTTCCTCGAGTAGAATAAAATCCTTAAAACAAGAAACGGATTCAATTAATACTGCTGGATCGTGGGGAATAAATTCGCTGCATTCAGTTATAGAGCTTGGAGCAGTTGCCGAGAAACAAACTTTTTTATTGACGGCATCATGATTACTCAGAATATAGTATCCATTTGGATGATCGGAGATTTCATATAAATGCCCTGCTGATCTCGGTATAAAAACAACTGGTAATGTATTGGGTTGGTTTGCATCTATCCACCACTGTTCTGAGGTTGTGGAACTGTAGCAAGAGATAAAGATTAATCCTCTTGTTTCGGAATTACTGATGCCCACACTATACTTTTCATCTTTTTCTTCAAAAACCAATACGTCTTTGTTCGAATCGCTGCCTATTTCATGACGGAAGACTTGAAATTCCCTCAATGTTTGTGGGTCTTTTTTTATGTAAAAAATGGTCTTATTATCGTTTGCCCAAACAATTGATCCACTTGTTTCTTTTATCTTGTCTGTAAGAAATTTACCGCTTTTATTAATCCGTATGCTTATATCATATTTCCTTCTTCCAACAAAGTCTTCACTTACCGCTAATAATTTATTATCTGGAGATGGCGACCAATCTGCTAATTCATAAAAAGAGTGGTTTTTCGCACGAATATTCTCATCGAAATATACAGTTTCCTTCTCCTTTTCAATAAGAATCACCTTTTGATAATCTAAATTTTCTTCGTTTCGAACTTGGTATTTTTTCCCATTTAAAATAAAAGGAGCACTGATATCATTTGGATTTATGCGTTTGTCAAATTCAAGCATTAATGATTTTACCAAACTTTGTAATGGATTAAAATACGTTTCGGCATACTTATTTTCTTCTCCTAAATAGGCTAATATTTCTTTTGAATCTCGTTCTTTCATCCAAAAATAGTCATCATTTCGGCTATGCCCGTGAAGCTCTAAGGAATGTGCTTTTTTTACTGCTTTGGGACTGGTATTTTGGGCGTTGTGTGTCATGGTGTTTAAGATACAGCAAGTTAAGAGTATAATCTGTTTCATGCAGCGTAATTTTAGATCAAAAATAGTCAAAAGTTTACACTTCTATAACTAAAGCAAATCGTTGAAAAATTAGCTAACTTTGCCCCATGAAATCCATGTATAAGTTCTTAATCAATAAACTTCCTCGTCCAATTTTGATACGTTTAAGTTATGTGTTTAAGTTTTTTGCGCCGCTTATGTATCGTGGTAATAAGGTGGAATGTCCGGTTTGCGAGCGTTCTTTTTCAACCTTTTTATCATATGGATCGAATGTGGCGTATCGCTCAAATGTATTATGTCCTTATGATCTCACCCTCGAACGACATCGCTTGATGTGGTTATATTTAAAAAATGAATCAACTTTTTTCTCGGCGCCTAAGTTGTCTTTATTGCATATTGCACCAGAGCAATGTTTCATTCCTAAGTTTAAAAAACAAGCAAATCTAAGCTACCTTACTGCAGATTTATTATCTCCGATAGCTGATATGCATTTTGATGTTCACCAAATTCCATTGGAGGATAATTCTTTTGATGTTTTGTTCTGCAACCATGTGATGGAACATGTCGTTGATCCAATTCAATGCATGAAAGAATTTTTTCGTGTCCTTAAACCAGGCGGCTGGGCCATAATGCAGGTGCCTCAAGACATGAGCAGGGAAAAAACGTATGAAGATGCAAGCATTACTAGCCCCGAAGAACGAGAAAAGCATTTTTGGCAATACGATCACTTGCGTTTATTCGGAAGGGATTATCCGCAATGGTTAGAAAAAGCTGGTTTTCAAGTGAAGGAGTATCAATTGTCAAATCACTTTAGCGAAGACCAAATCGATAAATTCAGGATTTCTTCCGACGAAATTTTATATATCGCTACCAAACCAATTTAAGGAATGAAGGAAAAAATAGGAAATTATTTTTCGCTATCATTTCTTATAGTCACCTGTCTTTTAGCATCCTGTGGACATAATAATGTTATTCCCTTTCCTGTTCCTACCCCAATTGATAACCCAATGACGGAGGCTAAAATTGAATTAGGCAGGCAATTATTTTTTGATAAAAGGCTTTCAATAAACAATACAGTTTCTTGTGCTAGCTGCCACAACCCAAAATTTGCAATGACTGATCGTTTACCGCTTAGCAAAGGTGTTTATGGCCGAACCGCCTTCCGCAATGCATCCTCAATTCTTAATTCAGCGTATTCAAAAACATTGATGTTTGATGCCCATGTTCCTAGTTTGGAAATGCAGGCGATCGTTCCACTTCAGGACCATGCTGAAATGGGGCATAATATGAAATACCTGATTCCTAAATTAAAAGGGATTAAGGCTTATCAAAGCGCCGCGCGTGAAATTTTTAACCGCGATTTTGATGCTTTCGTACTAACGCGGAGTTTAGCTGCTTTCGAACGAACACTGTTTTCGTTTGATTCCAAATTTGATCGCTATTCCAAAGGAAATGAAAACGCACTTTCATCAATTGAAAAAAAGGGCTGGCAACTTTTTTCTCAGAAATTAAACTGTGTTTCCTGCCATGCACCGCCATTTTTCACCACCTATGAAGCGGCAAATAATGGTTTGTATCATTCCTACGAAAAGGATGAAGGTCGATTTAGAATTCATAATGATTCCTCAGATATTGGTAAGTTTAAAGTTCCGTCATTACGAAACATTGAACTTACTTTTCCCTACATGCACGATGGTTCCATGAAAACGCTGGATGAGGTATTAACTCATTACAGTCAAGGAGGGAAGCATCCTAAAAATCAAGATGTCCGAATCAAGGTGTTCTCCTTATCTTCTGCTGATCGCGATGCGCTTAAGTCATTTCTTTCAAGCTTAACTGATACCAGTTATCTCACGACTATTTATGGCAAAAAATCGCTTGTTTTGCCACCATTCTAAAAACTGACCTTATCTTTACCTAATGCAACACTTTGTGCAGGCGCTAAAAGCGCGTTTCGGCGATTCGAATGTATCTACAATCCATCATGATTTTGGAACCTTCCTCTTGATTACATCAAGCGATTTTTCAGGTACTTTACTAATGACAAGCGATTTTTCAACTTTTAAAATGAATGTTCACGAAAAGCACGTGGGGGAAGAATTTGCCGAATTGTATTTTTACCTCCCCAATTATTGGGTGATTAATGACCTTGATAATCCCAATATGAATTGGGTTTTCCCATGGTTGAAAAGAATCAAAGAATATGTCCAAAATAATAATACCTGGCTAGGACATGGTCATACAATGCCTTGCGGGAAAGAAATGAATAGTTTATCGTCAACGATGACTCAAAATCATTTTATTATTTCTAAGCCAATAGCATGGGAAAAACACCTCCAACCATTGGTGATAGAAGGAAAAACCATTTTTTTTCTAGCCGTAATCCCCTTGTTTCCCGATGAAATGGATTACAAACAGGGGAAGGGGACGGCTAAATTATTCGATAAATTTAGGCATCAAGGTGTCACAGAAAAACTAGATGATTATCGAAAATCGGTATTGAAATCGAAATGGAAATTTTTCGGAAAATGAATGAGAACTGGAAAGCACATGGTGCTTTGGTTTTGGTTAATTTGTTATATGCTGCAAGCCATCTTATTGCAAAGGATGTCATGCCTGCTTATCTAACGCCGAATGTTTTTATCTTATTAAGAGTTAGTGGTGCGTGTTTGTTGTTTTGGCTGCTTTTTCGAGTTTTTTCCTACGAGAAAGTTCAGGTAAAGGATTTCCTTTTATTGGCTATTTGTGGCTTATTCGGTGTTGCCATTAATCAGCTTTTTTTCTTTCATGGGCTAAATAATTCGTCTGCCTTTAATGCTGGAATTATTATGGCATTTAATCCCATTATGGTGGTTGTGCTGGCCTATTTTATCCTTAAAGATCAATTAAATTACCGCCAAATTATTGGAATTGTCATAGGTGCCACTGGTGCAATTTTGTTAACCATTAATAGCTTTCATACCGACTCTTCTTCCTTTAAAGGGGATCTTTTCTTGGTGATTAATTCCTTCTCGTATGCCTTGTATTTAATAGCAGCAAAACCTTTAATGGCAAAGTATAGGCCTTTAACGGTTATCACATGGGTTTTTACGTTCGGCTTATTTTTCGTAATGTGCTTTCCTCCAGTTATTAGCGATGCTTTGTCAACTAATTTTATGGTAATCCCTTTACCAATCGTAGGCGTAATTGTTTATGTAATTGTTGGCGTTACTTTTTTAACCTATTTACTCACCATGTATGGATTAAAGTATGTCGGACCGACGGTATCAAGTACATACATATACCTACAGCCGATTATGGTCATTGTTTTCACGGCTTTATTCACCTATTTTGATTGGACAAATAATGTGTCGTCTGGTATAAGTTTTTTGAAAATGACCCTCATGTTGCTTATCTTTATCGGAGTTTATTTTGCGAATTTTAAAAATAATAAAGCATGATTCGATCGGTTTTTTTAATTTGTTTACTGTACTGTTCTCCTGCGTTTTTCGCTCAGAAGAAATCTATAGATCATACGGCATACTCGAATTGGAAGAAAATCGAAAAACAAGTCATTTCTGATGATGCCCGATGGATTGCTTACGAAACTACACCGCTAAAAGGAGACGGTTTTGTTTGCTTATACAATGTTGAGACCGCTAAGACTGATACTATTTTAAGGGGTAAAGATCCAAAATTTAATGCCTTGTCTAACTTGCTAATGGTGAAAATAACACCGGGTTATGACACCTTGCGGTCGTGTGAATTAAATAAGGTTGATAAAACGAAATGGCCAAAGGACTCTTTATATATCCTTGAGTTAAGCACCTTTAAAAGTGTGAGAATTCCAAAGTTAAAAGAGTATAAGGTAGCTGAAGAAGGAGGTCGAGTAGCTTATCTTAAGGATGCCGATAAGTTTATTCCTCCGAAAAAACCTTGGTATTGCCCCTTTCAAAAACAGGTAAAATCACCACCAAAATCAAATGGTGGGGCATTAGTGGTGATAAATAATTCCCTTGAGTCAGAATTTGAACGGAATCAAGTGAGTGAATTTGATTTCTCGCTGAAGGGTGAATATTTATCTTTTATTACGCACGTAAAAGTAAAATCAGATTCTTTTTCACTTCATTTTTATGATTTTAAAGCTAAAGAAATTCATCAATTAAATACAAAAACGGCCTATATGCTTCCTTCGTGGAGCCATGACTTGTCCAAAGTGGCTTATCTATCCTCGTCTGATACATCCAAGGTTAAACAATATGAGATCCATGTTATGGATATTCTTTCATGGAAGGATTGGTTGGTTTTGGATACACTAAGCAAAGAAATTGATTCTATTCAGAGAATAAGCGAAAACAGAATACCTTTCTTTAGCAAATCAGGAAATTATTTATTTTTTGGTGCAGCGAATAAGATTGAAAAGGAAGCGAAAGATACCCTGCTTGCATCTGAAAAAGTGAGTGTTGATATTTGGCATTACCAAGACCAGCGGATTCAACCGCAGCAATTGCTTCAGTTAAAAGAAGACCGTAAAAAAAGTGATTTATACGTGTTGAATTTAGAAAATAAAAATAGTTTAAAAATTAGTAATGATACCTTGAAGATTAGGGTTAATAAAAACCTTATTGGCGATTATGTAATTGCCACTTCTAATGAAGCGTATGCTATACAAGCGCAATGGCGTTCGCCAGGGCTTGAGGATGTCTACCGGATCCACTTGCCATCAAATGAAATCGTTAAGATCAAATCAGCCTTGGCTTTTGGCGGTTCTTTATCTCCAAAAGGTAGATTTTATGCTTATTTTAATCATGATCAAAAGCAACATTTTTTAGTTGACATGCAAACTCAAGATGAAATTTGTGTCACCTGTGATGTGAGTAATGTTAATTGGCAGGAGGATGTCAACGGTCAGCCTTTACCAGCGGGTCCTATTGATGATTTGCAGTATGTAGCGGGGGAGGAGGAGTTTGTCGTTCTTTCCGAATTTGATATTTGGAAATATTCGCTGAAAACACAAAAAATAACCTGTCTTTCAGATAATGGTGACTTACTCAAAAATACACGATATTCGCTCAACAAGTGGTCAGCGGATAGCGTTTATATCGATTGGAAAAATACCTATGCAAAAGGCTTTAATATACAAACTAAATCCTCGTCTATTTTTACCTTTGATGACCATAATGGGCACTTAGATTTTAAAGAAGTATATACTGCTAATTATGCCATTAATACGCTTTTGAAATCCAAAAATGGCAAGGGTATTATTCTTCGAAAAATGGATGTTGTGAGCTACCCTGAAATCAGTGTGCTAGATAGCTCATTTAATGACGAAAAAAGAATCTCTAAAACAAATCCTCAGCAAAGCGAATACAATTGGGCAACTGTTGATTTAATAAAATGGAAGGCTTATGATGGCAGCAGTTTAGAGGGTTTGGTTTACAAACCAGAAGATTTTGATCAAAATAAAAAATACCCTTTAATCGTCTATTATTATGAATTAAATTCGGATAATCTACATAATCATAATGCTCCGAGGCCTTCTGCAAGTACTATTAATCCTGTAGAATATGCTTCGGCGGGATATATTGTCTTCATTCCTGATATTCGCTATAAAGTGGGCTTCCCAGCGAAATCTGCTTTTAACTGTATAATGAGTGGCACAGACTATTTACTTAAAATGTATCCTCTGGATTCGCTTCGAATGGGCTTGCAAGGTCAAAGTTGGGGTGGTTATCAAACGGCTCAGTTAATAACGATGACGCCAAGGTATGCTGCAGCGATGGCTGGTGCACCGGTAGCGAATATGGTTTCAGCCTATGGTGGTATCCGATGGGGTTCTGGCCTAAGCCGACAATTTCAATATGAATCGACGCAAAGTCGAATTGGAAAAACAATATGGGAAGCGCAAGAATCCTATATTGAGAATTCTCCAATTTTTCATCTTCCAAATGTTAGTACCCCGCTTTTAATCATGCATAATGATAAGGATGGTGCGGTGCCTTGGTACCAAGGAATTGAGCTTTATAGTGGAATGCGCCGATTAAATAAGCCATGCTGGCTCTTAAATTATAACGATGATGACCACAACTTAACTAAATTACCCAATAAGATCGATTTAAGTATTCGAATGCGTCAGTTTTTTGGGCATTATTTAATGAATGACCCATCTCCAACATGGATGTTAGAGGGGGTAAAGGCAACAGAAAAAGGAAAAATAACGGGCTATTAGTAAATTATATTTAGTATAGCATGAACAAATTCACCTATTATTAGTTTATTAAATTATGACTCGATTCATAGTAAGTTTATTCATAACTTTTTCCTTTTCAGCTTTTTATGCTCAAAAAGAAGCAACAAAAACGGCTTACTTCGCAAGTGGTTGTTTCTGGTGTAGTGAAGCAATTTTTGAATTAATAGTTGGCGTAAAATCTGCTGAGTCTGGTTACACAGGGGGAAAAACAGTAAACCCAACGTATGAGCAGGTCTGTTCAGGAAAGACTGGCCATGCAGAGGCGATTAAAGTTGTTTATTATCCGTCATCTGTTACCTATGAAAAGTTAGTGCGTGCTTTTTTTGAATCGCACGACCCTTCTACTCTAAATCAACAAGGCGCAGATAAAGGAACGCAATATCGTTCTGCTATTTTTTATCAAAATGACGCCGAAAAACAATATGCAAATACCTATTGTAAAGAACTTGTAACTAATGGGACCTTTAAACTGGTGACAACTGAAGTAGTTCCCTTTACCATTTTTTATGCTGCAGAATCTTATCATCAAGATTATGAAAAAAAGAATCCTAATAATGGCTATATTCAAGCAGTTAGCAAGCCGAGAACCTTAGCCTTTAAAAAGAAAACTAAATTATTGCTTCATGAATAAATGGCTTATTTCCCTACTGGTTATCGCTGCTGTGTTTTTGGTATTTCAACTAGTTGTTTCTATGACAACCAGTGATATTGAAACGCCGAAATACAAGGTGTTAAAAAAATACCCTCGTTTCGAATTAAGGCAGTATGAGTCAATGATGCTCGCTACTACTAATTTAGGGGTGGCTAGCTTTGATGAAAAATCAAGTGAAGGCTTTAGAACCATCGCATCCTATATTTTTGGTAAAAATAAGTCGAATGAAAAAATTGCTATGACAGCCCCTGTTATTTATCATGCTGATTCTATATCAACACTTTCTTTTGTTGTGCCTAGAAGTAAAACACAAGAGTCAATGCCTGTTCCTATTGATCAAAATCTAACATTCGTTGTGCAAGCACCAAGACTATTAGCTGTGCTTGATTTTGGTGGATTTATAAATAACGAAAAATTAGCCGCGCGTATGGCTGAACTGAAAATAGCGGTGTTAAAAGAGGGTTTTCAAATCAAAGGGCAGGGCTATTATTTTGGCTATAATCCTCCTTGGCAATTGATAGGAAGGAAAAATGAAGTTGCTTTCGAACTTGAAAGTGTGAATTAGTAGTTTCTTTTTCTCAAATTTGTAGTTCAATTAACTGCATGGAGAAATTACAGAATTTTATTAATGGTGAATATTGCCCACCTATCAATCAATTATATTTTGACAATATTGATCCTTCAACAGGCTTAGTATATTCTCTTATTCCTGATTCAGACGAAAAAGATTTAGCACTTGCTGTTTTATCAGCAGAAAAAGCTTTTCCTATTTGGTCTTCAATGCCTTCAGAGCAACGTAGCAAGATTTTAGTGAAATTTTCAGAAGGAATTGCGAATAGAATGGAGCAATTTGTTGCCGCGGAATCGAAAGATAACGGAAAGCCTATTGCACTTGCTAGACAGGTAGATATTCCAAGAGCGGTGTCTAACTTCCATTTTTTTGCCACTGCCATTTTACATTTTTCTTCCGAATCGCACTATATGGAGGGTGTTGGGATTAATTATACAACAAGAAAACCAATTGGAATTGTTGGCTGTATCTCACCATGGAACTTGCCTTTATATTTATTTTCATGGAAAATTGCACCTGCACTTGCGGCAGGAAATTGTGTCATTGCTAAACCAAGTGAGGTAACTCCTTACACGGCTACGATGTTAGGCGAAATTGCTCTTGAAGCTGGATTGCCTCCGGGTGTATTAACTATACTGAATGGCACCGGAGCTAAAATTGGTGATGCTATTGTTAAGCATCCTAAAATTAAAGCGATTTCTTTTACAGGTGGAACAGCAACGGGAGAACACATTGCCCGAACTGCTGCGCCAATGTTTAAAAAATTATCATTGGAATTAGGAGGTAAAAACCCAACAATTGTATTTGATGATTGCGATTTTGATACCGCATTAAAAACAACCATTATGTCCTCTTTTTCGAATCAAGGGCAAATTTGTTTGTGTGGATCTAGAATTTTTGTGCAACGTGGAATCTATTCTAAATTTAGGGATGCATTTGTCGCTAAAGTATCCACTTCAGTTGTTTCTTTTCCTGAGAACCCTCGGGCTAATCTTGGCGCAATTGTTTCTGAAAGTCATTTGAACAAGGTGCTCGGGTATATTGCTTTAGCTAAATCAGAAGGGGGGAAATTATTAACAGGCGGTAATAGGGTATATTTACCTGCTCCTCATGATAATGGGTTTTATTTGGAGCCAACCATTTTTGAATCCTTGCCCTATGATTGTAAAACAAATCAGGAAGAGATTTTTGGACCTGTTGTTACCATTATGCCCTTTGATACAGAAGAGGAAGTATTGATGATGGCGAATGATACAAAATATGGCTTGGCGAGTTCTGTATGGACAATGGATGTTAAAAAAGCACATCGTATCGCAGATCAATTAAACATGGGTATCGTATGGGTAAATGCTTGGTTGGTAAGAGACTTAAGAACACCTTTTGGCGGAATGAAAGCTTCTGGAGTAGGTCGTGAGGGTGGTTTAGAGGCCTTACGCTTTTTTACAGAGCCCAAAAATATTTTTATAAAATATGAATAAATTACTACTTATATTTACTCAGCTAATTTCATTTATTAGTTTGGCGCAGTTGCCTCATGGTTTCACATGGGTCGACAATGGAAAGTTTGCTGCAAACGGCACATTTAAATCTTCGGTAAGAAGTGTCGGAGATCATGTATGTTTCGAGACAAATATTCTGATTCTTCGCGACATCGAAGGAAAACTTGAAGCATTGGAATCCTTACCCCTCGGAATACACAAGCACTCTTTTATTCCGGGTTTATTCCTTTTTTATTCGAAGGCAGTAGATATGCCATCCTTGGTAGTTGATGAAGAAAAAGTTAAGAAAGAATATTCGGTTGAGGTTTTTAACAATCAGATATTTACCATGGAATCCACTACTAATGATCCAAATTTCAATCGGCAATGGTCTATTGAAAATACTGGGGGTTCGCTTCAATACAATGGTACAGCTGGGGCTGATATGGAGGTTGTTCCTGCCTGGAGTTATTCTAAAGGGAACGGAGTGAAAGTTGCTGTTCTTGACTCTGGAGTTGATACGCTACATCCAGATTTACTTGTAAATCTGCTTCCGGGTTTTGACGGATATGCAGACAGTATTTCTAATACAAATGGTTATCCGATACCAAATTTTAGTTCAGATGGCCATGGTACAGCATGCGCGGGCATCATTGCTGCTGTTCAAGATAATACAATCGGAACCACAGGTATTGCACCTGAAGCAAAATTAATCCCGGTGCGTATTTTTTATTATTTACAATATGCCGGAAATATTGGTGTTCAACCTTTTACGAGTACGCTCGGTTTGTTGAATGGCGCAGCTTATGCTTGGCGAATTGCTGATTGTGATATTATGAGTACTTCCGCCGGCTTGAGTGAAGTGTTCATTTCTGCACTGCAAATTAATACCCAATTAATCAACGATGAAATTGATAGCGCCTATCATCAAGGTCGAAATGGATTAGGTGTTTCTATGTTTTTTTCTGCTGGAAACGATGATATTAATGACGTGCTTTGGCCAGCCAATCTTAATACAACAATAGCTGTTGGTGCAAGTGACATGTGCGATAATAGAAAAAAACCACTTGACTGCTCTAACGAGAATTGGGGAAGCACCTATGGTTTTGGTTTAGATTTCGTAGCGCCTGGCGTGAAAATTTCAACCACAGATATGATAGGAACGGAGGGTTATTCTACAAATGCTACGACATTTACCTTTAACGGAACGAGTGCTTCATGTCCAAATGCGGCAGGCGTAGGCGCCCTGTTGCTTGGGGCGAATCCTGCTCTAACTAATTATCAATTACGTCAAATATTAAGTTCGACAGCCGAGAAAGTGACCTATACCTATGATAGCATTGCTCCATTTGGAACATGGAATATTGAAATGGGTTATGGAAGGTTAAATGCTCATCAGGCTATTTTAATGGCACTAAACACCAATGAGGTTCTAAGTCATGAAAATCAACCATCTCTTGTGTTTGGTCAGAATCCAAGTGAAACTATTTGGATTAAAAATAATGGTTTGATGGAAGAAAATGTCGAAATTATAGATGCTTTGGGGCATGTTTTAACCATTTGTATTTTGCCCAATGATGTTTTTAATCAATGTTTTTCCCCCGGACTTTACGTCATAAGATTTAAAGGTACTTCGCGTAAGATGATGGTGATTTAATCTTCAACGGCTAACACAGCGCTGATTTCTGGAACGGCTTTTTTAATACTTTCTTCTATCCCGCCTTTCATGGTAGACTCTTTCATGGAGCAATCCTTGCAGCTGCCAGTTAATCGAACTTTTACGGTGTTGTTTTCACTCACCTCAACTAATTCAACGTCCCCTCCATCAGCATGTAAAAACGGCCTTATCTGCTCGATGGCAAGTAATACTTTCTCTTCTATTGTTGCTCTATCAATTGACACCTTGTTGCGCTTTTTCTTGGTTTATTACTTCTAATTGCGATATAAAGGTATCAACTAATTCGTCAAATGCAATAGACATAAGGGTATCACTTTGAAAAACAGCAGGTCGCCCAGCGTCTCCAGCCTCCCTGACACTTTGTACTAAGGGAATTGCCCCTAAAAATGGAACTTGCATTCCTTGTGCTAAATTCTTAGCGCCATCACGCCCAAAAATATAATATTTGTTATTCGGGAGTTCTTCCGGGGTAAACCAAGCCATGTTTTCTACAATTCCAATGATTGGCACCTTGATTCCATCCATTTTAAACATATTTATTCCGCGTCTTGCATCAGCTAAGGCAACTTCTTGTGGCGTGCTCACGATAACAACACCATCTAATGGTGCGGTTTGAATTAATGATAAATGAATATCTCCGGTTCCTGGCGGCAAATCAATTAGGAGGTAATCTAATTTTCCCCAGTGTGCATCGCTTATCATTTGTGTTAATGCTTTTGACGCCATGGGACCACGCCAAACAACGGCATTGTCTTGGTCGGTAAAAAACCCTATGGAAAGTATTTTGATGTCCAAACTCATAATTGGTTCTATCAATTGCTTTCCGTCAACATCGATCATCTTAGGCCGTTCTCCTACTAAATCAAACATGGTCGGAATTGATGGGCCATAAATATCAGCATCAATAATTCCTACACGAAACCCTTTTTTAGCCAATCCACCAGCGATATTAGACGTAATAGTAGATTTGCCGACACCCCCTTTTCCAGATGCGATGGCAATTATTTTTTTAACATCAGGTAAAACTGTTCTAGTTGACTTTCTTTCATCTACGGCACCACTGTTTACTTCACATTGGATACTTATTTCTTTACCAAGTTCTCTTTCCAAATTGAAAAGAACAGCATCGTGCATTCTTTTTCGTGCATGTAACGCAGGATTCGAAATGGAAACAGTGACCTTAATTTGATCTTCATTGATTATTATTTCCTGCACCAACTTTGCGCTTACTAATCCTTTCTTTAGATCGGGATCCTGAATTTTTTCTAAAAGTGCCTCTATGCGTTCTCGCGAAATGCTCATTTAATTAGTTTTAATGATTCTACAGATTTCTCCATAAGTTCTATTACTTTTCTGGTATCACCCTCCTCTTTGTTTTTTAGCTCATAATAGATTCCATTAATATTTTTTATGGCATAAAGATGAAAGCTTATATGATTTTCTTTGCTTGAAGCATCGCTTAATGTATTTTTTTTAATGCTCCGTTGATATAAAATAATTCCGTTTTTATTGCTAATTATCGAGATGTCGAAAAAATCACTTTTAGAAATTTTTGCCTCAAATTCATCCATTAATGAAGAGTAATCGCCATAATCCTCTATAAACAATGTGAAGTTTGGACCCGCTGATATCGTCCATTTAAAATCTTCTTCATGAGAGATTATAGGTTTGAATGAAGCGCCAATTCCTGCTGTTTCATCAGGAATAAAAATGGATGCATTTAAATCAAAATCACTTAATGTTAATTTGGCAAATTGGTAATATTTGTCTGATTCTTGGTTGATTTTTCGCTCTTTTATTGTGGTTGCACCCTCGTTTGAACAAGCGTGAATAAAAAGATAAAAGAGTAACAATCCTATATAGCTAAGTACCTTAACTTTTTTCATAGTCAAAGATAATACATTTAGATTGTTAGTTTTGTGTATTAATTGTCAATAATGAATAATTTCTTATTAAGGTCCGGTGCAATTCTCTTTGTATTTGCTATAATACTTGGTGCATTCGGTGCACATGCGCTTAAAGATGTCGTAAGCGAAAGAGCCATTACTTCATTTGAAGTAGGTGTTCGATACCAGTTTTATCAGGCATTAGCATTTTTAATTATTGGCTTTTCAAAGGATAAATTATCGTTTAATTTACGACCGATTTCTATCGGAATGCTTCTTGGCATTTCGCTTTTTTCTACCTCAATTTATTTGCTCGCATTAAAGGAAATCCTTCCTTTTTCTGTGTCTTTTTGTGGCCCCATTACGCCAATTGGGGGATTGATTTTAATTATTTCATGGGGATTTTTTATTCTTAAGTTATATAAAAAAACGGTTTAGCCTTAACCATATACAGGCTTAAGGTAAATCGCAAAAATCGCATCCTTTTAGCTTATTCAAAGGCCGATTTCTTTATTCTGCGAACAAACAAATACGGACAAGGTTAATTTCAGTAATTTTTAGTGTATTTTTCTGCTGAAATTCTTAACTTTGTTGCTATAATTAGTCATAAAATAGGATGGATAAGGTTTCATATTTGGGTAATGCTGATGTTAATGCAATAGAATTTCTTTATAATCAATATTGTTTAGATCCAGAAAGTGTCGATGAAGGATGGAAAAAGTTTTTTGAGGGCTTTGAATTTGCTAAAACAGTTTTCGATAGTGAAGGATCTATTCCCGAAAACTTTCAAAAAGAATTCAAGGTCCTTAATCTCATTAATGGATATAGAACGCGTGGGCATCTTTTTACGAAAACGAATCCGGTTAGGGAAAGAAGGCAATATTTGCCTACATTGGCGATTGAAAATTTCGGACTAAAAGAATCGGATTTAGTAGAAAAATTTCAAGCGGGGAATGAACTCGGTTTGGGAATCGCCACCCTCCAAAATATTATTAAGCATTTAGAATTATCTTATTGCCTATCAATTGGTGTAGAATTCATGTACATCAGAACTCCAAAAAGACTGGAGTGGCTTAAGGCTAAAATGGAAGTAGTAAACAAGCCAGTTTTTTCAAAAGAAAAGAAGTTGGGGATTTTTAGTAACCTAAACCAGGCAACAAGTTTTGAGCGTTTTTTAGGGAAGAAATTTGTCGGGCAAAAACGTTTTTCTATTGAAGGGGGTGAGGCATTAATTCCAGCATTAAATACCTTGATTAATAAAGGGTCAGAACTAGGATTGAGTTATTTTGTCATGGGAATGGCGCACCGTGGAAGGTTAAATACTTTAGTAAATATTTTTCAAAAACGACCAAGGGATATATTTTCAGAGTTTGAAGGCAAAGAATTTGATTTTGAATCAACATTTGATGGAGATGTAAAATATCACCAAGGGTTTTCAACAAAAATTGTGCTGTCCAATGGAAATCAAATTGGTGTTACGCTTTCCCCTAATCCGTCGCATCTTGAAGCGGTGAATACAGTAGTCGAAGGTATTGCAAGAGCTAAAATTGATTTCCTTTTTGAAGATGAATCTAAGGTTTGTCCGGTTCTTATTCATGGTGATGCAGCTATTGCAGGCCAAGGGATTGTTTATGAAACAATTCAAATGGCGCACTTAGATGGTTATAAAGTCGGTGGAACGATTCACATTGTTGTCAATAATCAAGTTGGATTTACGACGAATTATCTTGATGGCCGATCGTCAACTTATTGTACGGATGTCGCAAAAACAACCCGCTGTCCAGTATTTCACGTGAATGGTGATGATGTTGAAGCGGTCGTAAAGGCTATGGAAATCGCGGTAGAATACCGACAAGAGTTTAAAAGAGACATTTTTATCGATTTGTTGTGTTATAGAAAATATGGGCATAATGAAGGTGATGAACCTAAATTTACGCAACCGTCACTTTACAATATAATAGCAAAACACCCGAATCCAAAAGATATTTATTTTGAGCAACTCCATAGTGAAGGGATAATAAATGAAGCGGACGCAAATGCGATGGAAGAAAATTTCGCTGAATTTTTAGAGACTGAATTTACTGAGTCTAGAAAAAATGAAAAGGCTTTAGTATATGATTTCTTAAGCGAAACATGGGCAGGATTCAGACACGGTTTAGCCACAGACTTTGAAAAATCACCTGCTACGGCGGTGCCTCTCGTAAAATTAATGGAGCTTGGAAAAAAACTTTCTACGCTTCCTGAAGGCAGAAAATACTTTAAGAAAATTGCAAAGATATTTGATGATAGAGCGAATGCTTATTTAAATGATAAAGTAGATTGGGGCTCGGCGGAAATGTTAGCATACGCTTCTTTGCTCGTTGAAGGTCACCCTGTTCGGATTTCTGGTCAGGACGTGGAAAGGGGAACTTTTTCACATCGTCATGCTGTTGTCATTACCGAAGATACCGAAGAGGAAATCGTAACGCTCAATTTATTAGAAGAGAATCAGGCAAATTTCTCCATCTATAATTCACTATTGTCCGAATACGGTGTACTCGGTTTTGAATATGGGTATTCTCTAGCAACGCCTAATTGCCTCACCATTTGGGAGGCACAATTTGGCGATTTTTTCAATGGCGCTCAAATAATGATCGATCAATTTATTACTGCAGGTGAAGACAAATGGGCCACTCAAAGTGGTTTAGTGTTGCTTTTGCCTCACGGCTATGAAGGCCAAGGAGCGGAACATTCAAGCGGAAGAATGGAGCGATTTTTACAACAGGCAGCAGATTTGAATATACAGGTGGTAAACACGTCTACGCCAGCAAATCATTTTCATGTCTTGAGAAGACAATTGAAAAGAGATTTTAGAAAGCCTCTCATTGTTTTTTCTCCAAAAGCATTATTGCGCCATCCTGATGCCACGTCAACTATGGATCAGATGGCTAATGGTAGTTTTCAAGAAGTTATCGATGATGTAGATGCCACAACAAAATCAGTAGATACTCTTGTTCTTTGCTCGGGAAAATTTTATTATGAGGCGAAAGCTAAAGCACGCGAATTAAATTCTACAAATATGGCATTTGTTCGCGTTGAACAATTATATCCTTTACCAAAAAAGCAATTAAACGAGATCGTAAAAAAATACAAGGCTAAAAATGTCCTTTGGGCGCAAGAAGAGCCTGAAAATATGGGCGCTTGGTCGTATATGGCCATGAATTTTAACGAAATAAAGTTAATTGGGATATGTAGACCCGCATCTGCTGCATCAGCCGAGGGATCAAAAAAATTACACGAAAAAAGATTAGATCATTTATATGAACGTTTGTTTTCCTATTCAAAAGGCAAATAAAATAAATTGAAAAGCATGGCAAAATTAGAAATGAAAGTCCCTTCTCCTGGAGAGTCAATATCCGAAGTTGAAATTGCAACTTGGTTAGTAGCAGATGGCGATTACGTAACGAAAGATCAAGCAATTGCGGAAGTAGACTCAGATAAAGCTACATTGGAATTGCCTGCAGAGGAATCAGGGACAATTACGATCATGGCAGCTGAAGGAGATGTAGTGAAGGTAGGCCAGGTCGTTTGTATCATTGATACCTCGGCCACTAAACCAAAGGGAGTTGATTCGGTGATCAAAGAGGAAAATAACGCAAGTCCGATAGTTGTGAAAGAACCAGTAGCACCAAATCCGGATCCTATTGCACCAAATAATTCGTACGCCGCTGGAAGCGCTTCACCTGCCGCTTCAAAATTAATGACTGAAAATAAGCTAACAGCTTCTCAAATTATGCCATCAGGTAAGGATGGGAGAATTACAAAGCAGGATGTCAATAATGTTCTTTCAAATGGATTCAATGCTGCGGAACTTTCCGGATGGGGAGGAACAAGGGAAAAGTCTAGCGTAAAAATGTCGATGCTACGAAGAAAAATATCGGAGCGATTGGTGGCCGTGAAAAATGAAACCGCTATGTTGACTACTTTTAACGAGATCGACATGAAGCCTATCATGGATTTAAGGGCTAAATATAAAGATGCCTTTGCTAAGAAATATGATGTTAACCTTGGTTTTATGTCATTTTTCACTAAAGCGGTTACTGAAGCGCTTAATATCTTTCCCGCTGTTAATGGCCAAATTGATAATACAGATATGATTTTTCATCAGTATGCTGATATCGGTATCGCCGTATCTTCACCTAAAGGGTTGATGGTACCAATTATTCGGAATGCAGAACAAATGTCGCTTGCGGAAATTGAACGAGAAATTAAACGATTAGCGATTAAAGCAAGAGATGGAAAAATAACACCCGACGAAATGACGGGAGGAACTTTTACCATAACAAATGGTGGTGTTTTTGGATCTATGTTGTCAACCCCAATTATTAATCCGCCTCAAGCGGCAATTCTTGGAATGCATAATATTGTTGATCGTCCTGTAGCAATTAATGGAAAGGTCGAGATTAGACCGATAATGTATGTAGCATTGTCTTATGATCACCGAATTATAGACGGGAAAGAATCAGTTGGCTTTCTTGTCAAGGTGAAGGAAATGTTGGAAAATCCTGAAAGAATGCTTTTTGGAGCTAAAGATATTAATCAAGTTCTTTTGGGTTTGTAAATCCAACTTTAATCAATTTAACTAAGACACAATTTAATGTCAAAAATTAGAAAACAAGACGCACTTGATTATCATTCTTCAGGGCGCCCAGGTAAAATAGAAGTCGTACCTACTAAGCCCTATGCTTCGCAGCGTGACCTCGCCTTGGCCTATTCACCGGGTGTTGCTGAGCCTTGTTTAAAGATTGCAGAAAATCCGGATGATGTCTATAAATATACGTCTAAATCAAATTTGGTGGCGGTCATTTCTAACGGAACTGCTGTACTCGGATTGGGAAACATTGGTCCTTTAGCTTCAAAACCTGTAATGGAAGGGAAGGGCTTGCTATTTAAAATATTCGCTGATATTGATGTCTTTGATATTGAAGTTGATGCCACTGACCCTGAATTATTTATTCAAACAGTTAAAGCCATTGCACCAACGTTTGGAGGAATAAATCTTGAAGATATAAAAGCTCCTGAAGCCTTTGAAATTGAACGCAGACTTAAAGAAGAATTGGATATTCCGATAATGCACGATGACCAGCATGGTACAGCTATTATTTCATCTGCCGCGCTTCTCAATGCCTTGGAATTAGCTGGTAAAAAAATTAATAAAGTAAAAATTCTTATTTCAGGCGCTGGTGCTGCTGCGATTTCATGTGCGCGCTTATACATCTCCCTTGGGGTGCAATTGGAAAATATTTTTATGTTCGATTCTAAAGGTCTACTCTCTCGACAACGAAAGGACTTAGATGTTATGAAAACCTTTTTTGCCGGTCATAAAGTCGATATACCTTTCGAACAAGCGTTTAAAAATATGGACGTATTTTTGGGATTATCAGTAGCAGGTTTAGTAACGAAGTCAATGATAAAAATGATGGCCAAAGATCCCATTGTCTTTGCGCTGGCAAATCCTGAGCCTGAAATTTCTTACAAGGAAGCAACATCGGTTAGGAAAGACATTATAATGGCTACGGGTAGATCCGATCACCCTAATCAAGTGAACAATGTACTAGGATTCCCTTTTATTTTTAGAGGTGCATTGGACGTAAGGGCAACAACAATTAACGAAGAAATGAAACTGGCTGCAGTAAAAGCTATTGCTGCATTAGCGAAAGAAACAATTCCCGAAGAGGTAATTGAGGCTTACGGTGCTAAAAATATTTCTTTCGGTAGAGATCAATTTATTCCTAAACCACTTGACCCAAGATTAATATATTATGTAGCGCCCGCAGTAGCAAAAGCAGCAATGGATTCTGGCGTGGCAAAAAATCCGATATTGGATTGGGAAGCATATGAAAATCAACTTAAGAGCAGACTGGGTTTAGATAATAAATTGTTAAGAGATATTACTTCTAAAGCACAAAGCAATCCCAAAACAGTCGTATTTGCAGAGGCAGATAATGTAAAAATTCTTAAAGCGGCGCAAATTGCATACGAGGAAGGTGTTGCCCTTCCAATTCTTTTGGGGAAGGAAGAAAAAATTAAGGCCTTGATTCTTGAATATGCTATTGAATTACCCGAAATGACCATAATCGATCCAAAGGACGAAAGCCAAGAAGAGCGACGTAAAAAATTTGGTCTTGATTTCTTTGAAAAAAGAAAACGAAGAGGGATCATGGAATTTGAGGCAATTCAATTGATGCGAGAGCGAAATCACTTCGGCGCAATGATGGTTGAAAGTGGTTTGGCAGATGCAATGATTACTGGTTTAACGAGAAGTTATCGATCTTCTTTGAAGCCCTTACTTCAGATTATTGGACTAGAGAAAGATGTTAATCGAATTTCAGGTATGTATATCTTGAATTCTAAACGTGGACCTTTATTTTTAGCAGATACTACGGTAAATCTAAATCCAAATGCAGAACAAATTGCCGAAATCACACTGAATGTTGCTAAAACAATCCGGAAACTTAAGGTTATTCCTAAAATTGCGCTTTTAAGTTATTCCAATTTTGGCTCTTCTCCAGGAGATGATGCTGAAAAAATGGGAAAAGCAGTCAAAATATTACATGAAAACCACCCAACATTAATCGTTGATGGAGAAATGCAGGCTAATTTCGCTCTAAATTCTGAATTAATGAATGAGAAATTTTCGTTTTCAGCCTTAGCAAATAAGGAGGTGAATACCTTGATTTTTCCGAATTTATCTGCTGGTAATATTGCCTATAAATTACTGCAACAAATGACAGATGGTGACGCTATTGGGCCCATATTAATTGGATTAAAAAAGTCAATTCACGTGGTTCAATTGGGTTCTACAGTGAGAGAAATTGTGAATATGGTCAAAATTGCGGTTATAGACGCTCAAAATAAATAAGATGATTGCACAATTAAATGGTAAGTTAGTCGAAAAAAACCCAACAGAGTTAATCATCGAATGCGGTGGCGTGGGTTATGAAGTCAAAATATCACTCAATACATACACGGCAATTGGTGCAGCAGAGGCAATTCGAATTTATACTAAACTTATTGTCCGTGAGGATGCCCAACTTTTATATGGTTTTGCTAGCAAAGAGGAAAGGGAAATGTTTAGTTATTTAATTAGCGTTTCTGGAATCGGACCTAATATCGCTATGATTATGTTATCTTCCTTAGTACCTGAAGAAATTGCCCACGCAATTCAAACGGAGGATGTAGCAACAATTCAACGCATAAAAGGGATTGGAGCAAAAACGGCGCAGCGTGTTATTATTGATCTGAAAGGAAAAGTGATGAAAATTGCAGAAGGAGCAGAAAATACATCAGGTTTGGGCAATACAAAACGATTTGATGCGTTAAATGCCCTCGTTTCTTTGGGCTTCGATAAAAAAGCGGCTGAAAAGGCAATCGAAAGAGTTGATTCTGGAGATTTACCTGTTGAAAATTTAATCAAAGAGGCATTAAAAGTATTGTGATTTGAATAGAACGTTTACATTAATGAGTTTTTGTATGCGAAGCCTTGCTTGTGTAAGGCTTCTTTTGGTGCTGTCAGCTATTATTATTGCTAGCACCGTTTTTTCTCAAAACGGACCAACACTTCCTTTCCCTATTTTTAATCCATTAAATCCAGGCCAAAATGGTACGCAAAGTTTTGACTTAGGAAGTCCTAGTTCACTCAATCAAACAATTGTCTATGATCCCACCACAGGGTCATACATTTTTTCAGAAACATTAGGAAATGGCCTCAATTTTAAGAATCCTTCCATGATGACCTTGGAAGAATACTTAGACTATCAAAATAAAAAGGCAATTGATCAAAATTGGCAGGAAATAATTGACGAGGAATCAGTTGAGGGAAGATCCTTCGAATTACCCATAAAAATAGGAAGTAAAGCATTTAAGAATTTTTTCGGCTCTGATGAAATAGTAATCCGTCCACAAGGTAATGTGGAAGTACAATTTGGGGTAAATTCCTCGCGGTATGATAATCCAATTTTACCGATGAGACAAAGGCGGGTTACGCGTTTTGATTTTCAACAAAATATCAACATGGATATTGTTGGGCAAATCGGTACTAAATTAAAAATAGGCGCAAAGTATAGTACCCAAGCTTCTTTTGACTTTGAAAACATTTCCAAATTAGAACATACTGGAGATGAAGATCAAATTCTGCAGAAAATTGCATTAGGTATGGTTTCTCTGGATTTGCCTACATCTTTAATTCAAGGTTCGCAAACACTTTTTGGTGCAAAAACACAATTGAAATTCGGTAGAGCTACAGTTGATTTAATTGCGGCTTCCTCGAAAGGAAAACGCCAAGAAATTAATATTACAGGAAAATCCCAAGTCCAAAAATTTGAGCTGAGCGCGGATAATTATGAGGCAAATCGACATTATTTCCTAAACTTATTTCATCAGCAAAATTACGATAATGCGATGTCTACCCTTCCATTTGTTAATGCTACCAGATATATTACACGTATTGAGGTGTGGATTACAAATCGAACAAATAATACCGAAAATACCCGAAATATTATTGCCTTCGCTGATTTAGGAGAAGGGCTTGCTAGCAATTGTCAAGGAGCGCCAGGTGGGTATCAACCAAATTATGATCCAGACAATCGAGCCAATATATTATACGATTGGGCATCCAACCAACCATTGGTTCGAGGTTTTTCAAATGCTGTAAGTGCCTTAAGTTCGCAAGTTACCGCTCCGGGGCCTTTTCAACAAGCAATCGATTACGAAAAAGTTGAAAATGCTAGAAAACTGACGGAGCAGGAATATACCTATAATGCATTATTGGGATATATTTCATTAAATAATGCGCTTAATAATGATGAGGTATTGGGTGTCGCTTATGAATATACGTATCGAGGTGAAACCTATCATGTAGGCGAATTTTCTACAGATGGAGCTAGCGGACAACAAGCGCTAATTTTGAAGTTAATAAAGCCTACCATTACCAACCCAAGAAATAAAATTTGGGACTTAATGATGAAAAACGTTTATTCTGTTGGCGCGTTCCAAGTAGATCAGTTAGGTTTTAGAGTAGATATACTCTACAATAATCCAGAAACATCGGTTCTTTTGCCAATTTTTCCAATGAATGGGGTAGATGATAAGCAATTAGTCACCTTGTTGGATATGGATAAAATCAATCAAAACAATCAGCCTTTTTCGGATGGTGTCTTTGACTTTGTGCCTTTTAATATCGTAAATAATAAAGCCGATAATGGCGGAACAATTAACCGTAAAAATGGACGAATTTTCTTTTCTACTATTGAACCTTTTGGAAAAACATTGGCGAAAAAATTATCGGATGCAGGGGTTCCTCAACTTACGGTAGATAAGGTTTCTTTTTATGAACTATATGATTCAACTAAAACAGCAGCTCAACAAATTCCGAGTAAAAATCGCTTCCTATTTAAAGGTGAATACCAATCATCGGTAAGCTCAGATATTCCACTTAATGCCTTAAATGTACCACAAGGAGCAGTATCAGTTACTGCTGGAGGAATACTCTTGACGGAAGGAACAGATTATACGGTAGATTACAATTTAGGGCGAGTGAAGATCTTAAATACTGGTATCCTTGAATCTAATACACCAATTAAAATTTCGATTGAAAGCAATTCTGTTTTTGGATTCCAAGCCCGATCGCTTATTGGAGGACATTACCAATATCGTTTTAGTGATAAACTTAAGGTAGGTGCTACTTGGGTTAGAATGACGGAAAGACCCGTTACACAAAAGGTTGATTTTGGTTCTGAACCATTTAAAAATAATGTCATAGGGGCAGATTTTGCCATTAGAACCAATGTGCCATTATTAACTAAACTAGTTGATTTATTGCCTGTCATATCTACCACGCAAATGTCTACGTTCTCTTTTACCGGCGAGGTTGCCCACTTAATTCCCGGCCAACCTAGAGCTATAAGCAAAGAAGGAACGTCCTATATTGATGATTTTGAAGCTAGTCAAAGTGCGATAGATTTAAAATCAATAACGGCTTGGCGCCTTGCTTCTATTCCTCAAGGTCAGCCTGATCTCTTTCCTGAAGCGTATGTAAAAGATCTTTCAGCTGGATTTAAGCGTTCAAAAGTTTCATGGTATATGATCGACCCACTTTTTTATCAAAGTAATGCTTTAACACCTGATCATATCAAGCAAGATGCCTCCATGCTAGCAGATAGCCGCATGCGATTGGTTAATCAAAAAGATATTTTTCCAAACCTTCAGCAGCAATATGGATCTATTCCGAATATTTCTGTCATGGAATTGGCTTATTACCCTACGGAAAGAGGAATGCACAATTACGACACCACTAATACCGTAAATGTGGATGGATCATTTACTAATCCTGAGAATCGTTGGGGGGGAATTATGAGGGCTCTTACCACAAATGATTTTGAACAAACAAATATTGAGTTTATTCAGTTTTGGGTGCTAGACCCTTTTAATGAAGATGCTGAAAATGTTAATCCGAATGCTATACATGCTGGTGGAGATTTATATTTTAACCTTGGAAATATATCGGAGGATATCTTACCTGATTCAAGAAAAAGTTTTGAAAATGGCCTTCCCCCAATAGCAACATCAATTGTCGATAATATTGATACCACTGTTTGGTCTAGAATTTCAACTCAACAGGTTGTTGTAAACGCTTTTGATACAGATCCTGAAGCACGGAAAAATCAAGATGTAGGCATCGATGGTTGGAATAATGCAAAAGAACAACTTGCTTTTACAAATTATGTTCAATGGGTTCAAAATAATACGGTTCTAGATCCACTAGTTAAAGCTAGAATGATAGCAGATCCATCTAATGATGATTATAATTATTACTTAGATGATAATTTCGACAATCAAAGTGCTACCATATTAAATAGATATAAAAAATATAACGGCATGGAGGGAAATTCTCCAACTACTGAAATGTCAGATACCGCCAACGCTGATGGATACCCCACTCAAGGTAGCAACATGCCCGATCTCGAAGATATTAATCAGGATAATAACTTGTCCGAATCGGAAAGCTACTTTCAGTATAAAATGAGCTTACGACCAAATGATTTAGTTGTTGGAAAAAACTATATCACCAATGTTCAAACGTATCAAAACGGCAACAAAACGGAATATTGGTATCAAGTAAAAATACCATTGAGAGATTTCGAGAAAAAGGTTAATGGAATTCAAGATTTTAGGTCAATTCGTTTCATGAGAATGTATTTGAAGGGATTTGATGAAGAAGTATTGCTCCGTTTTGCTAAATTAGAATTGATTCGAGGAGAATGGAGAAGGTATTATAATGACCTTACCCAACCTGGAATTAGCATTCAACAAGATCCAAATCTTACATCTTTCAATATCGCTGCAGTAAACGTGGAAGAAAATGATCAGCGTACGCCCATTAAATATGAAGTTCCGCCTGGTATTACCAGAGAAATTGATCCATCTCAAACCTATCAACGCCAATTAAACGAGCAATCATTAGTGCTTGAAGTTTGTAATCTCCAAGATGGAGATGCACGTGCAGCGTACAAAAATGTGCAGTTTGATGTTAGGACCTACAAAAAATTAAAAATGTTTGTGCATGCTGAAGAAGTTAACCCTCTCTTGCCACTTAATAATTCGGATTTAACCTTGTTTGTTCGTTTAGGAACCGATTACATAGAAAATTATTACGAATATGAACTCCCTATGGATGTTACACAATGGGGATCCACTTCGCCAGATGCCATCTGGCCTGAGGGGAATAATGTAGAAATTGTTTTTGATGATTTACTAGATCTGAAAAAAGATAGGAATGCAAAAATTGAGCAAGGTGCGCCAGGAATTTCATACTTATTAGAATATTCTATTCAAGACCCTGCTAACTCTGAAAGAAGAATTAAAATCAAAGGAAGTCCAAATCTTCAAGGTGTCCGTACGATTATGGTTGGGGTTCGTAATCCTTTGCAAAGCGATCCTAACAATAATTGGCCAGATGATGGTCAAGCAGATTGTGCTATTGTTTGGATTAACGAGTTGCGATTGACAGATTTTGTAAGCGAAGGAGGGTCTGCAGCAGTTGGGCAAATGCAAGTGCAATTAGCTGATTTTGCTACTGTTTCTGCTTCTGGAAATTATTCTGGAATTAATTGGGGAAGTGTCGAAAGTAGAGTGCAAGAACGACAACGAAATGAAAAAATTGGTGTTGATATGAATGCGAATGTTCAAATAGGTCAGTTTTTTGGAAAACAAACACGCTTATCATTACCTTTCTTTTATGGCTACTCTTTGGGTATTATTAATCCAGAATACGATCCATTTAATCCAGATATTAAACTCGCTGATTACGATCCCGCCACACGAAAAGAACGTGCGAAAATGGGACAAGATTTTACGGAACGAAAATCATATAATTTCACTAACGTTCGCAAAGAAGCGAAAGCAGGAGCAAAACCATACTTTTATAGAATTTCTAATTGGTCTGCAAGCTATGCTTTCTCTGAAAATCTTAAAAGAGATTTTAATATTAATTACGATAAAACCAAAACTTGGACCGGTGCCCTAAACTATAATTACACCTTTGCAGGTAAAGCCATTGAACCGTTCAAGAAATGGAAGCCCGTTCAAAAATCAAAATGGTTCCAATTAATTAAGGATGTCAATATATTCCTAATGCCCAAAAATATTTCCTTTACTAATGATTTTTCTAGGATATACAATGAAAGGCAGGTTAGAAATAATTTAGTACCGAACTATGAATTTGATCCTATTTTCTTGAAACGTTTCGATTGGACTAGGAACTATAATATCGGTTATGATATTACTAAGAATTTGAAGGCAAGTTTTACAGCTACCAATAAATCGATCTTTGAAGAAGGAAATAGTAGGGTTGACAGAAAACTTGATCAAGCTGGCTTTCAAGAGTTTAAAGACACCATTCGTTCACAAATGTCAACCTTTGGAAAAACGATGGATTATGGGCATACATATAGCCTAAGTTATACCATTCCTTTAGATAAACTTCCTCTAACAGATTGGCTTACCGCAAATGTTAAATATTCTGGAACTTACAACTGGCAGCGAGCACCTTTAGGTCAAAGCGAATTTGGGAATACCATTCAAAATAATCGGTCTATCAACATGACATCGCAAGCCAATTTCGTAACGATGTATAATAAAATTCCTTATTTTAAACGTGTACTTTCTGATGGTCGAAATTCCCGTGGGGCGATCAATCCTAAAGAACTTAATGGTACAGAAAAGACGAAGCCCGGTGATCCGAAGGCAACTGAAGAAGAATTAAAACCGCCAAAGCCTTTAGAAGAAATGACCAAAAAGGAACGTCGAAAATTCGAACGCTTAAAGCGGCAATTCGAACGCAAAAAACGTAGAAAAGAACGTGAAAAAGAAAAAGTAAATCCGGTGGGTGGATTTTTCGCCCGAATTGCTATGACGATTAGAAATGTATCCGGAACATACACCATCAATGATGGAACTTTACTCCCTGGCTATAATCAGGAGTCAAGTATTTTAGGAATGAATGGCTCAAGCACACAGTTAGCTGGATTT
The DNA here is from genome assembly GCA_947462255.1 of Flavobacteriales bacterium. GTDB lineage: Bacteria > Bacteroidota > Bacteroidia > Flavobacteriales_D > Crocinitomicaceae > UBA952. The sequence goes on from CANHOA010000004.1 coordinate 55,429, forward strand.
GCATTCGGAAGGCAAGGATATGATGTTTGGGGAAATTCAAATGGATTTAATGTCGCTAATCTTTCAACCACTAATAATTGGTTGGTGCAAAACGAAAACTTAAATAAGCAATTTACTACTACTCATGCTACAACATTAAACATGAGGGCAAGTTTAGAACCTTTCAAAGATTTTAATGTTGAACTCAAAATGAATCGGAATTACAGTAGAAATTCTGGTGAATTTTATCGCTGGAATACACAAACAGCTGATTTTGAAGGGCAAAGTCAATTTGAAACCGCAACGCTTACTTATTCTACCCTCAATATTGGAACTGCTTTTGCTGCTTTAAACAGCGATGGTTCGTCTCAGGTATTTCAAAATTTATTAGCGAATAGGCTTGGCGTATCTCAAATAATTGGCGCACAAAATCCAAATGCAAATCTTTTGCCTTCAGGATATTATAGTGGGTATTCTGGTAGCCAACAAGAAGTTGTGCTAGGTGCTTTTTTAACTGCTTATAGCAACAGTAGCGTAAGCAGTAGGTCAATCAATCCCGTTAAAAACACACCGCTTCCCAATTGGAGCGTTACGTATAATGGTCTATCTAAATTTCCTTTTGCTAAGAATATTATTAAATCATTTGTTGTTAGACATGCCTATAATTCAACAGTAAGTGTGAGTGGAATTCAATCGAATTTAGCGGCTACTTTTGATAATGGTGGCAATGCAAATGCCTTGGATTTAAATAATAACATCATTTCGGGATTACAAGTACAAAATGTAACAATAAGCGAACAATTTTCTCCATTAATAGGACTTGATGCTACTTGGATGGTATTTGGACAATCACTCACCACTAAATTTGAATACAAGAAGGATCGGCAAGCAACTCTTTCTTTAAATAATAATCAGGTAACGGAAGTCCTTTCTGAAGAAATTGTTGTCGGGTTGCAATCCAAAATCACGAAGGTGAAATTGTTTAAAAAATTACCTGCTAGCGATGTTAATGCAGGGATAAATTTTTCGTTCCGTGATAATTTAACCGTAATTAGAAAGGTGGTTGAAAACACCAATCAGAAAACAGCAGGTCAGCAAATGGTAGCCTTTAAGTTTAATATTGATTATAATTTATCACCAAATCTCACCATGACGTTCTTCTACGATCAAAACATTAACACACCAAAAGTAGCGACTAGTTATGCAACGGGGAATTTAAATACGGGAATTAAAGTGCGCTTTAATTTAGCTGGTGTACAATGATCATTTATCGGGATGCAAAACCAGGAGATGAACAAACTATTCATCAGTTAATTAATCAATTAGCAGTATTCGAACTTGAGCCAAGCGCAGTTATTAATACGCCGGAAGCTCTTCACCGTCATCTATTTATTGATAAAATCTGCTTTGCAATAGTCGCTGAAAAAGAAGATGATCAGGAGATTATCGCTTTTGCGCTTTATTATTATTCCTATTCAACATGGAAAGGAGTTTGCCTATATTTAGAGGATATTTATGTTCAAGAATCGTATCGTAAATTTCAGATAGGGCAAACACTCTTTGATCGGGTAGTGGAAGAGGCTAAAAAAAATAAGGTGCCTAGAATGGATTGGCAGGTGCTGAATTGGAATTACCCAGCCATTAATTTTTATAAGAAAAATAATGCTGAATTATCTGATCAATGGCTAAATGGCCGATTATTTTTTGATTATTCCATCTAAAAGATCCCCACTTGAAAAAACTCCAAGCTTTTTTTTACTTTTTTTTTCTCGCCATAGGCTTTTTTAATAGTGGATGTATCACAATAGGTTTTTCTCAAGAAACAAATTCACTTCGCTTAAACCAGATTCGCATTTTGGCATCTCATAATAGCTATAAGAAGAAGCCGGATCCTAAGCTTATGAAATTTTTGGATAAAGTAAAAGATAAAATTGGCGAGGAAAACGACCCAATTCAATTGGAATATGGTCACGAATTATTAAGTACACAGCTCTCTGATTATATGGTCAGGGGTTTTGAATTAGATGTTTACTATGATCCAAAAGGAGGGAAGTTCGCAAAGCGAAAAGTAAATTCATTTGTATTTGGATTAAAGACGAAATCAAAGGAGAAAGCGCTAAAAACTCCCGGATTTAAAGTACTACATATCGCTGATATTGATTACGAAACGAATTATCTAACCCTAGAAGCTGCTCTTTCTGACATTAGAGAATGGAGTATTAATCATCCCTTACATTGCCCATTATTTATTAATCTTGAAGTTAAATCATCCTCACCAGCAGATCTTTCGAAGTTTTTACGCTGGATCGGATTCAAACGAGCAACACAATTTACCCCTAACACTTTTCATTTGCTAGATAGCTTAATTGAAGCTAACTTCTCTCAGGGACTATTATTTTCACCATCGGAAATGAAAAAAAATTATGCTTCGTTAAGGGAGCGAGTTAGCCTTGAAGGTTGGCCTTTATTATCAGAGTGCAGAGGAAAAACCTTCTTTATTTTAGAGGGCGACAATGTCGAGTTATATACTAATAAAGCGGAAAGACCTATTTTTCTTTACGGCGACGTATCCGATGAAAACGTTGTATTTTTATTACGAAATGATCCAATTGGTAACGAGGAGGAAATAAACAAACTCACCGCAAATTATATCGTCCGGACACGATCAGATGCTGGAACATTAGAAGCACGCGCAAATGACTATTCAAGGTTTAATGCTGCATTGAAATCGAATGCGCAAATTATCTCAACAGATTACTATAAAGCAGATCCAGCAATTGGAAAATTTCTTATTCAATTAGGAGCGGAATTTATTTCCCTGAATCCATAAAAAAAAAGGCTGTCATGAACTGACAGCCTTTTAATACTATTTTTTTTTATGTTTAAAGTCTTACCCTCAGGTTGTATAATCTTCGATTATCCACCACCTCAGCTTTCTTTCTTAAGGCACCTAGGGTTTCATTTTGCATTACATTCATAGCAGCATTTAACAATTGATCGTGCTCCGCTTGGTAACTATTTGTTATTGGTGCTTTAGTGGTTTTTGTTACTTTAACCACATAAATGCCCATCTTTCCTTTTAACGGAATTGTGGTCTGTCCATCTTTAATCGCTGAAAACAATGCGCCTACTATTTCAGGTTCAAATCCTGAATTTCCAATAGATGGGTTTCCAAATATGATTTGTGCATCACTAACAATAGTTTTTCCATTACGTGCTAAAACGGCTAAGTTTTTTGTTTTAGACATTTTATTCATCAATCGCTTGGCTTTCTTTTCAATCAATATTTCTTTTTCCATTTGATCCCTTACTTGCTCATAAAGTGGTTCTCCGACCTCTTTAATTGCTGTAACTATAGCGATTACATATTTGTTCTTATCTTTTATTGGATAAGAGATTAACGTCCCTACAGTCACATCTTCTCCATAAGCTAATTCTAATACTTTATCCTCGGCCATTTCACTCGTTAAGCCATATACTTTAGGATTATTATCCTCAAATACTAAAGGTCGAACAAAATAGTTTGCTTTTCGGACGATGGTATCAAATAGGTTGATTTTTTTGATCGGATCTTCGATTTTAGATATTTTTTGATCAAGTTTGTATAACAAGTTATTGATTTCATCATCTTTATTGGAAGCTGTTTCTTCGGACGCGCCAAAGGTTCTTTCAATTGTTGTAAGGACAGGAAACTTAGAGTTTCCTTTTTCCATTATTTCAATGATATGAAAGCCAAAATCAGTTTTAACTACGGCAATTTTCCCCACAGGATTATTAGCACAGAAACCACCAAATTCTTTCACCATTTCACCTTCTAGAAAGTTTTCATATAATCCCCCCTTATCTTTTGATCCTGGATCATCACTATACTTAAGTACTAAAGCTTCAAAGTTAGTTTTGTTAATTACTTTCAATAAGCTATCTGCCGTCTTTCGTTTAGCAGCTAATACTTTGGTATCTGTGGAACCATTTGTTGCAATTAATAAATGACGTGCTTTTAATTTAGATGGTGTAAATCCAATTACTTTAGAAATATACATCTTATCATTCATGGAATACGGTCCAACTAGCTGACCAATTTTTGCTAATTTGAAGATGGTATCATAGTCTGGTGGGTATGACATAAATCTATTTGATTTTTCATGTCCTTGAGGAACGGCTATTCCTCTCATGTCTCCAAAATACATCTTGCTTTCACTTTCTTTCATTACAAATAATGAATCATTAGTAGAAGCCAAAAAGTCAGCTTTTAATTTTATAATTTCTTTTGAAAATTCAGCAGTATCTTTTTTGGATGGTTGTACGGCTACTTCAAAGATTTTAACTTCACGTGAAGCCATTCTATTTTTATATTTCTTATCAGATTTATGATCTTCATAATAGGCTTTAATTTCAGCTTCAGATACTTTAATCCCAGCATCTGTATCGCTTATGTCACTGAATAAGTATTGAACAAATGATATATTTTTAACTTCTTTTTGGGCTAAATACTCCTGCTTGGCTTCTAATTTGGTCACATAAACACCTTGGCCAAGCAATGCGAAATATTTTTCTTGCTTTCTTCGATCGGAAAAATATTTTTTAGTCCCTTCCCACTGTTGTTTTGCTCCAGCTTCTTTGCTCTTTTTTAACTGTGAAATTGTTTCTTGTAATTTTTGACGACCCGATATGGTAGATTGTTCAGATACTACACCTGTTAATGAATCAGTAAAAAAACTAGCTAAATCTTGCAGAATTGGAAATCCATCTGTTGCTAATAAATAAGCATTAAATTCTTTGTCCGAAACACTTATTCCTAGGGCCTCGTATTCTTTATGAAGTAAAATTGAATCGACTGTAAAATTCCAAGCTTTATCAGTTGCGCCGGCCATTTCTGCATCTCCAAATCCCTTTTGCTCTCGCTCTGCTTGAGCACGATCTTGTTCTTGAACACGAGCACTTAGGATGCTATAATTATTCTCATTTACCTTATCACCATTTACAAGGCCAATACCATAAATGCCTTCCGAAGAACCGAACATACTTTGATAATCACCCAAAACGAAGGCCAATAAAGCTAGACCAACAATTCCAACTAAAAGTCCAGATTTTTCACGTATTTTTCCAATAATTGCCATTTTCTTATTTTATTAGTTCGCGAAGATACTAATTTGTATCGGTTTTGAAAAGTAATTTCTAATAAAATGAAGGCTTATTTCCCACCTCCTTTTTCTTCTGGTTTCTTCTCAACTGGAACTGGTGGGTCTGGCACTACGGGTTTTACAGGTTCTGGCGTTACGGGTTTCACTGGTGCTGGTTTAACGGGTTTGACAGGCTCTGGTGTTACGGGTTTCACAGGTGCTGGCGTTACGGGTTTTACAGGCTCTGGTGTTACGGGTTTCACAGGTGCTGGCGTTACGGGTTTGACAGGCTCTGGTGTTACGGGTTTCACAGGTGCTGGTGTTACGGGTTTTACAGGTGCTGGTGTTACGGGTTTTTCATTTTTATTCTGATCTGAACCTTTTTGACCGTTATTATCGGACCCATTTCCTTGTTCGTTTGGCGGGGCAATACTTCCTTGCGAATAGTTTAGTTGAAAAGTAACTGAAGCTACGCCACAATTTGTATTGACACTGATGATAAATGTATTTAAACCAGGTTGTAAGCTTACTTGCCCGCCTAATATCGTATTAGAAAGCGTCAGGGTGTTGATTGTACTGCCATTTTGGGTCGCATTTACCATACTAATATTATCAACATTGGCAAGATTCAGTTGGATGAAATATGTTGAGGATTGCACACTTGTATTCATTGCATTCGGCATATTTAATGTAACTGTTGGCGCTTTACAACGGGTAACCACATAAGTTTGAAGATCTGTACCACATGGTTTGGTAGCGCTTACGGTAATTGTTGTGGTCCCTATAGGTAGATTGATCGTTCCGGATAGTTGACCATTGTTGTTGGTGTAACCGCTGATCACCGTCCCATTTTTTGTGATTACGACAAGGGTTTGGTTGTCGTAATTTGTGATAGCAGCATTGAGGGTGAGGCTTCCGTCTTGGCTGCTTGAATTATTAGGAATGCTTCCACTAATACTTACTACTGGTGAAGCACAAGGAAGGTAACTAAGGGTAAATGTTTCTGTGGTATTACCGCAAGCATTACTGGCCGATAATACAAATACATTTGAGCCAGGTAGCAAATTGATGTTGCAGGTCAATTGCCCGTTCAAATAATTGAAATTGCTTATAGTATTTCCATTCAATGAAAGAGATATACCTTGGGCAGTAGCCATGTTCATTACATTTGCTTGAAAGGCATAGTTGGATGTTGAAACGCTCGCTCCAGTTACCCCATTGATAGTAAGAGAAGGCTGACTACAATTTATATAGTCAACTGTTATACTCTTGCTATCGTTGCCGCACGCATTTGTGGCAGTAATAACAAATTGATTGATTCCAGGTTGCAAGGTTAGGTTAGCCAACACTTGACCGTTATTAAAGCTTAGAGCCGAAATTGCATTGCCATTTAAGCTTGCATTGATATTTTGAAGGCTTGTTACATTCTGAATACTTGCGAGTAAATTAAAGTTCGAATTGGTAACTTGGGTTCCAGAAGCATTACTAATCATCACTACTGGGGAAATACATGTTTCGTAATTCACTACGCTGATGTCATTGTCATTCCCACATTCGTTACTGCCATATAAATAAAAGGTATTTATTCCTGGTTGCAGTGTAACAGATGCGACAATTTGCCCTGCATTAAAGCTAAAACTACTGATGTTTTGTCCATTTAGTGTTAAACTGATTGCTTCACTATTGATTACGTTTTGAACCTGGCCAACAAAGTTATAGTTTGCATTACTTACTACGGTACCTGCCGAAATAGACGTAGTTACAAGAGGCGCAACGCAATTATTGTAAGCGACCGTGGTTAATTGTGATACTCTACCGCAGGGTGTGTTTGCCTGAATAACAATAGTATTTATACCTTCTTGTAAGCTGAGATTACTGCTAAGGACACCGTTTGAAAAACTAAGATTGTTTTGAATGACGTCGTTGAGGGTTAAGGAAATTTCTTGCGCATTAGAGACGTTCGTCAGCATTGCACTAAACATAAATGATTGACTACTAACTGATAAACCGGCACTCACTGGGGAGATTATGGAAATTTGCGCAGGCAAACAAGGCGCGAAAGTAGTCTGGATCGTTTCAATGTCATTGCCACAATTATTGGTCGCTGAAATAACAATGGTATTTAAGCCGCTAACTAAGTTTAGTGAAGCACTGATCGTGTTATTGCTAAATGTGAAGGGCTGTGAAATTCCATTGAGCATGCAGGAAAGTTGTTGCGCAGTACTTATATTTTGAGTGATGGCATTAATGGCTACTTGCTGTGAAGTCGCAAGAGCCGCAATCGCTGTGGATAATGTAATGTTTGGCGTAATACAATTATTGTAGGTAATGTTGGTTTGAAAGACATCAGAACCACAAGCATTAGTCGCAGTAAGTTTGATAGAATTTACTCCAGGTTGAAAGTTTATCACTGCGGTAAATGAATTCCCGGAAAGAATTACGGGTACTGCAACATTATTAAGCAGCAAGGAAATTTCTTGAGCACTGCTTATATTTTGAACATTGCCATTGATGGTCGCTGAAGCATTGTTGGTCGTAGTAATTTGTGTGTTCGGATTTTGAATCGTGATGACGGGTGATTTACAAAGACTATAGTTTATAGTGATTACTTCACTGTCGGTTCCGCACGGATTGGTAACATTAAGCTGAATTTTATTTGTGCCTTCCAAGAGAATCAGAGGGGCATTAACAACGCCATTTTGAAAATTTACAGCGGTAATAACACCATTAAATTTGAGGGAAATGTTTTGAGCATTACTAATATTTGAAATCAAGGCTTGGAAATTGTAATTCGGATTAGCGAAAGTAATGCCGCTAGCAGTAGGGTTGATTAATGTTATCTGTGGTGCGATACAGTTGTTGTAGGTAATGGTAAATGTTTCGCTATCTCGACCACAACCGTTTGTAGCTGTTACAACAAAGGTATTAATACCAGGTTGTAGGGCTGAAAAACAGGAAACTACTCCATTGGTATAATCAAAGTTTACGATGCTCCCGTTTTGACTTACAGAAATTTCTTGTGCCGTAGTGATATTTTGAATCACCGATATGAGCGTGTATGAAGGACTAATAACAGTTGTATTAGGTGCCCCATTAATTACTACAGTAGGGGTTTTGCAATTTTCATTATTGATGTAAACCGTTTCTATGTCTGTACCGCATGGATTACTTGCGTTCAAAATTAGGGTGTTGTTTCCAGGAAGTAGGGTTAAACTAGCATCGATTGTTTTCGTGGTTGCATTATACGTAAAGTTTGTTATCTGCTGATTATTTAGCATCAGTTGAATATTGGCTTGCAGACTATTTTCTACCTTCATTCTACAGCGATAGTTTCCATTTAAGGTTGAACTTATGGTTGTGGTAGGGTTGATTAAGGTTATAATTGGGGAAACACAAACTTGATAGGTAACAGCAAGGGAAATTGCATCTGAACCACATAGGTTTGTTCCGTTAACGGTAAATGTATTTAATCCAATAACAAGTTGAGCGGGGATCTCTAAAACATTATTATTCATTGAAAAATTAGAGACTTGCACCCCATTTTGTAAAACACTTAGCTCATTTTTATTTTTAAAGCCCACAAGGTTTATTTTTATATTTAAGGCATTATCACTTACTGTTGAGCCAGATGCTGATGGGGAAATTAATTGCAGTTGTGGGGTAATACAATTATTATAGATAATGCTGGTGGATGCCGTGCTCGTTCCACAATTATTAAGCACATCAATACGGATTGTATTGACTCCGGCTACTAAGGCTATGTTGCTCTGGATTTGGCCTGATACAGCGTTAAAGGTAAAATTAGTTTGTTGAACGTTATTTACAAATAACGAAATGTTTTGTTGGCTATTAACGTTTTGAACCAAGGCAGAAAAAACAAATGAAGAAGCGTCAACAGTTAGTTCATTAGAACTTGGATTAGTTATTATAACGGTTGGTGTTTTACAGGTGTTATAAATGATAACTACCGTTTTGCTGTCTATTCCACAATTATTCTGAGCAGTAATGGTAAAAGTATTTGAGCCGGGTTGTAAGGTCAAATTCGCATTAAGTTTATTCGTTGTTGAGGAATATATAGTTGGTATGGCCACGCCGTATTGGCTGCTTATTTGAATTTCATTTTGATTATTTATACCTGAAATACTCGCTTGTAGATTGTAAGTGCTGGTATTGGTTGTAATAGTTTGTTCCGAAATGGAAATTATTGGTTTTGGACAAGGCGTATTAAAATTATTTATATTGTTGCTCGAGTTTTCCGGAACTATTGGGTCAACGATTTCTTTTTCTTCGCGTGCCTTAAATCTCAATTGCAAGTATACAGAGGTGTAATGATACACGTCATTTTTTATACGCGGACTTGAAGAAATATAGCCATCGAAATTATCCGCTAAAGTAAAAGTTGTTTTATGTTCGATTCCTATTGTTGCCCTTTTTCCCAATTGATAACCTAAACCAAAGCCCAAACTCGGCATAAAATTAACCTTGTATTTTGACGCACTACTTCCATCTAAAGGACTATCAAATGTTCCATTTAAGTAGGTGGATAAAACGCCCTCTGATATTGGACCATTATTAAGTAAGGTGTCGTATGAATAGTAGCCAAAATCATTCGTTAAATCACCGAATGTTTGATGCCAAGTTAACCCTACACCTCCAAAGATATACGGGTCGAAACCTGAATTCTCTTTTATTTTATTGGCATGTATTACTAATTCAAAAGCTAAACGATGAACATCGGCCTGAAAATTATTGACTGTAAATCCTGAGGAATCCTTGAAAGTACTAAGTGCCGTTCCGGTATAATTTGCTAAGGAGGTCGTGTCAAGGTCTTGCCCATACCAATAACCCCTTAAATACCTGCCTCGAAGATCGAAACTTAAAATTTTACCGTAATCATAATTGTAGCTTTTCCCCAAGGTAAAGCCCCATCCTGCTGCGGTTTTATTTTTTACATCGTTCGAATTCCATGTCGCACCGGCATTTAGGCCCAAAAACCATTTCGATGAATGATCATAATCTACGCGTTGAGCGGAGGAGTATAGGGTAATGAAGGCAAATAAAAAACTTAGGTATATCTTTATCATAAATGGCAGTTTTAATTAAATTCGTGGCGTCGCTTGCTATTTTTATGCCAAATTTCGTTATAAATGCTAAATTAAACTATGAATACCTTATCTTTTTTCTTAGCTTATGACTAACTACTTTTTACTTCTTTGTTTTAGTTTGATGGGACTTTCTCATGCAACTGCCCAACCTGTAAGTATTAGTTTAAGTAACCAAATGGATACGATTTGCGATAATGAATCGCTTTCATATTCGGTAACAGTTCAAAATTGCCCTGTCATCAACTCGGTTTCATGGCTGATAAATAGCGCGGTAGTCAATTCAAATAACAGTTTAGTTTTCGACACAACGGGCTTTCAGGAAGGCGATGTATTACAAGTTCAAGTAAGTTGCCAAGTAGCAATCGATTCCATTCTGGTGCTAACAAGTTCATCAAATCCGATTTTAGTCAATAGTTTTACGCTAGATGCAGGACCGGATTTGTATATTGATTCAGGAAGCACGGTTCAATTTCAGGCAAGCTCTTCAGCGAATCAATTGAATTGGTCGCCAGGTTTTTTAGTTTCAAATCCACTCATCATCCAGCCCACCACAAGTCCAAACGAAACAACTACTTTCATGTTGAAAGGAACACTAAGCTCGTGCGAAAAGTTAGATTATGTTACCGTTTTTGTAAAAGGAAGCTTTAGAATTCCCAATACATTTTCTCCTAACGGAGATGGAAAGAACGATATATGGTTAATCCCAAACATAAACGATTATCCATCGAATGAAATGATCATCATGAACCGTTTTGGACAAGAACTCTACCAATCACGCCCTTATACATTTACCAATGCGTGGACAGGTATTTTTAATAATCGTGAATTGCCCGAAGGGGTCTATTTTTATATATTATATCTTGGGGGAGATTTTGGGGTGAAAAAAGGAACAATTTCAATAATTCGCTGATGAAAAAGTGTATCTTCATCTTTTTCGTATTTTGTATTGGAAGTTATTCAGTGGCACAAATGACACCAAATGCGACGACTTTTTTCATGAATTGGGGAGGAATTAACCCTGCTCACCACGGATTACAGCAGCATGCCGAATTATTTACTGGATTTAAAGCCCAATGGCTTGGATTTGAAGGTGCTCCAAAGACAACCAATGCTACGTTATCTTTGCCGTTTAATAATCGAAAAAGTGATGCAGCTATGTTTGGCATGGGCTTGAATATTTCGAATGAACAAATTGGAACTTTTTCTAATACGCGTTTGCAAATAGCAGGTGCTGTAAATATTCAAGTGAAAAACGAAGATCGACTTAGCTTAGGTATCGGGATTGGAGCGGTTCAAGTTGGACACAATGCCGATTTGATTTCTACCTATGAACAAGAAAATGCTTTGCAGCGATTCTCGTCTAAATTTTTACCACAGTTTACCGCTGGCTTAGCCTATAAAACTAAGAATTATATAGTCGGATTGGCGATTGATGATATTGGCCCAAAAAATTGGGTGGACATTGGCTCCTCTTCCTCTTTTAGCACCCAATATTCAGTTTATGGTCGGTATCTACTAACGCTTCATCAAAATTGGTCACTGATGCCATCATTGCGCTTGTCGAAGATTTTTTATTCTCCTTTTTTATACGATGTCATGCTGAAGTTAAATTACGCTGATGTCGTTAATCTATTCATAGGAACACCTTCGATGAAAGGAATCCAAATTGGTTTGGGTGGGCGAATAAAAAAGGTGTTTGTGCTTACTTATTTGTTCGAATATGGGTTTTCGCCATTGACCCAAGTAAATATGAATAGTCATTCGATTGGAGTAAAAATTAAACTGAACACTCGAAATCAATTTACTAAGAATGCAATGTTACTCATGGATTAATTAGGAGATTTAAATATTGTATGTATCTTTGCCAAACGCAATTTGATTTTGAACTAATTACTAAAAGATATTGCGGGGTGAGTTCCGAAGTTTCGGGAGTAGCTCGTCGGATGAAAAACCCGACAAAGAAATTAAAATAAAGCAATATAGAGATATTGCGGGGTGAGTCCCGAAGTTTCGGGAGTAGCTCGTCGGTTGAAACCCGACAAAAAAATAAAATAGAGCAATAAAAAGATATTGCGGGGTGAGTCCCGAAGTTTCGGGAGTAGCTCGTCGGTTGAAACCCGACAAAAAAATAAAATAGAGCAATAAAAAGATATTGCGGGGTGGAGCAGTTGGTAGCTCGTCGGGCTCATAACCCGAAGGTCATCGGTTCGAGTCCGGTCCCCGCTACTAAAAAGAAAAGCGCAGTTACGAAAGTGACGGCGCTTTTTCTTTTTACCTCGCTCTCAAACTCTTTCTCGCTCTTGTATTTGCGCTTTTCTTTCAGAGTGAGAATCAGAACGAGAGCGAAGAAGAGCGCGAAGCGGTTTGGCTTTTCCTTGTTAAGCCCTCCCCGAGGTCCATCCGAAATGCAATGGAGGATATTCCTGTCCCCGCTACAAGGAAAGACTTATCATCCAAATTAATTGATGATTCTCATATTGCAAGAGTTACTTCGATTCATTATTTTTGAATAAAATATTCTTATGAAAAAAGTGATTTACATACCTCTATGTTTAATCCTTGGTTTTTCATCCTGTAAAAAACTGGGGTGTCTTGATCCTAATGCGAATAATTATAATTCCTCTGCCAATCAAGATAATGGAAACTGTACGTACACACTGATGGATATTGAAGGTAATTCGTACGGGGCTAAATCCATTGGTCATCAAATTTGGATGACTGAAAATTTAAAGGTTAAAAAGTACAGGAATGGTGATACAATCCCTCAAGTCCAAGACTCATCACAATGGAATCATTTAACAACGGGTGCCTGGTGTTATTATCAGAATGACTCATCTAAAGGAATATGGTATAATTGGTTTGCTGTTAACGACCCAAGAGGTTTGGCACCAAGCGGTTACCACGTACCAACAAATGCGGAATGGACGGTGTTAACCGATTTTTTGGGAGGGGAAAGTGTTGCCGGCGAAAAAATGAGAAGTACGAGTGGTTGGATTTACGGAAATGGCACCAACACCAGTGGTTTCTCAGGCCTTCCAGGTGGTGTCCGCTTGAACTATGGTTTTTTCCTTAATGGTACTGAAGCTTACTGGTGGAGTTCTTCGGAGTTCAATATCAACGCTGCCTTCGCCCGTTCTTTGGAATGCTGCAGTGCTGATGTTTACGAATATGCCTTTGATAAGGCTTCTGGGTTATCTGTTCGCTGCCTTAAAGATTAAACAGACCCATTTTCAACCAGTATTTCCTCGAAAAATTGGACTTCAATTTGTTCCAAACCAACATAGATTAGGTTCGATAATTCGATACTCCCCGCTACTAAAAAGAAAAGCGCAGTTACGAAAGTGACGGCGCTTTTTCTTTTTTCCTCGCTCTCACTCTGTTTCTCGCTCTTATGTTGTCGCTTTTCTTTCAGAGTGAAAATGAGAACGAGAGCGAAGAAGAGCGAGAAGCGGTTTGGCTTTTTCTTTTTTCCTCGCACTCACTCTGTTTCTCGCTCTTGTATTTGCGCTTTTCTTTTAGAGTGGGTGTTCAGTGCTCCACTTCCCCCCTCCCAAATTAGGTTCTACAACTCCGTTTTGATTGATGAATCCCTTAAAGTTTCACTATACTCAGATAAGTTGTAATTTTGAGTAAAACTGACCAATGGCGCTTAGCGAGAAGTTATAGCCAATGGTAAAAAGACCTGACAAAACACTAACTTTGCAGACAATTTGAAACAGTGGACTTCCATATTGCTTTTATTACTTCTGACTTGGCAGACAATGTTCAAGGTAGGATATTTTATTTATTGGAAGGCAAACCAAGCCTACATTGCGGAGACTTTTTGCGAAAACAAGAACAAACCTCAAATGCACTGTAACGGAAAATGCTACTTGAACAAACAACTTAAAAAAGCAGACAACACAGAAAGTGATAATAAAGGAATTCCAAATGCTATTTTGAAATTGAAATCTATTGATTTATTTGTGTTACATAATCTTAGTTGGAGTTTTGGAAACTATTTGTTTTCATCAGACAAATCAACCCCAACTTACAAAAGCTTAATTCTTTTGCCTGGTTATTACAACTCATTTTTCAGACCACCTAAATTTATTTGACATACTATATAAATCAAACGGCTATCAGTTATACTGTTGGCCAAATTTCTTATGTTCAAAATAAATTTAAAATAAAAATGACAAAAATAATTTTATTGTTTGTTGTTGCCCTATATGCAACAACTCAGGCTTATAGTCAATGTGCCTGTTGTGCTGGTTCAGGAACTGGCTCATCTAATGGAGACTATAATAATGGTATTCTAACCCTACAAAAAAAACAGTGGGTAGCAGAAACCTATGGCGATTATCGCACTATAAAAGAAGGTGCTGGACATCACGGACCTCACGAACCTGTCGACACATCAGCAGAAGAAGAAACACCACTAAAAAGTATGTTTATTAGTTCTTTGGGACTTCGTTATGGTATTACTGACAAAATCACTGTTTCAGCCTTGCTACCCTATGTGTTCCTCCAAACAGACAATGGTAACGACAATGGAATTGGCGACTTAATTCTTTTAGGAACATTCAATATATTTAGTAAGAATAATTTCAACTTGGCTTTACAGGCAGGCGTTGAGCTTCCGACAGGTATTCAAAAGGGTTCAAACTTTGACAATACTACTGTTGTGGTTGGTTCGGGTTCGTTTGACCCAATGGCGGGATTAGCTTTTTCTAAGCGTTGGGATAAATTGACATTACAAGGAAACGGACTATTCAAATACACCACAACTGGTTTTGAAGAAAATTATTATGGTAGTATTTCTGTTCAGAACCTATCACTATCGTACCGTATAAAAGGCGACAATAATTTTTGCAGTCCAGATACATCTAAACAAACAGGTAAGACTAACTTTGGGTGGAGCGTGTTCGGTGGATACTATGGTGAGTGGTTAGACAAAATAACAGAAGAAGATGTAGTTGATGAAAATTCAGGTTACTACTTAGGTTTTGCGACATTGGGCACTAACCTTTCATACAAAAAATGGAGTTTACCTTTGACTGTTTCGCTACCAGTTATTCAACATATGAACGGAGAGCAAAATGACGCAGGATTTAGACTAAGACTTGGAATAATAAAATCGTTCTAAGTCAAAAAACCACTGGCTATAACAGTGGTTTGGCAAAAGGCGGGGTTTCGAGCTTCGTAGAAACATTTGTACAAGGTTCAACATTTGTGCTTCGTATGAACATTCGTGCTAAAATCCCGCCCTTCGCCAAGCCACAAAACGTTATGTTGTAGTTTAAAAGAATAAGGTAAATGAGAGATTTTCAAAAAATAGTTTTGGTTTCATTTTTTGCAGGATGCACAATTTTAGGATTCATGGTTAAATTGCCAAGAGTATTTCATCATTTTGATAAAGAGCTGCATGCCATGTTCTACTTCTTTGCAACTATATTTTTAACGTTAATATTTCCAAAACGATGGTTAATAGCAACAATAGGACTTGTTCTATTTGGTATTGTTATAGAGTTTGCGCAAGAGTTTTCAAATAAAATATCCATTAGAATTATTGGGAAAGCCATTCATGGCAGATTCGACATTCAAGATGTGAAGTATAATTTGATTGGAGTATTTTTAGGTTTAATTGTTTTTCATAGCTATCGATTATTAATTAAATCGAAATCTTGAATTGTAATTCAAATTGAATACTAAAAATTAATTTGGCTTAACTTCGCCAAATGAAATCCCTAAAACAGCTTATTCTCTTCGCGTTTCTTTGCTTTTTTTTCGTAAGTTCCTATGGCCAAAATATATTTAAAGCAATGCTTAAAGATGTTGAGTCTAAGGCAGCTTTGATTGATGCAACAGTACAGGGATCAAGATTCGGCTTTGATTCATTTAGCCATATGTTAAAATGAAGTAATGAAATCAGAAGCTATTTTGATGACCGAGACAATTGCATTTACTCAGTTATTAATTATCACGTTTCAAAACCTCTTCTCTGAAATGAATCCCCCAATTAAGAATTTCATTCAATAAATTCGTCATCGATTCTCCCAAGGGTGTTAAGGAATATTCTGTAGTCACCGGCATGGTATCATGCAGCGTGCGTTTGACAATTTTGTTCATTTCCAATGCCTTTAATTCCTGTGACAGCATCTTAGGTGAAATGTCACTTATGTCTCTTTGAATTTCCCCAAATCGTTTGGTGCCATGCGTTAAGGCAATGATAATTGGAATACGCCACTTCCCCTGAATGACTTCCAGGGCATCCCTTGATGCCAACAATTTATATTGACAAACTTGATCTTTCTGATTCATGTAACAAAATTACGACATAGAAATTACCCAGAGGTAACTACTTACTCAGAGGTAACTACTATATTTTGGAAAGTAATTTACCTCAATTTTGCACCTCATTAATAATAATCTAAATTAAAAAGTATGTCAGAAAAAACAAAAAAGATCATTTATTGGGTATTAACAGGCTTGGTAGCTTTTGTATTCCTAGGAAGCGCTATGGGTAAGATCATGGCAGATGAAAAAGCCTTAGAAATGGCAGTAAGCATGGGAATGGATGCGAACACATACAAATTGTTAGGATTCATTGAAATACTAAGCTTAGTATTGTTCATTATTCCTCGCACAGGAGTCATTGGTACACTGCTTTTGTGTGCATACATGGGGGGAGCAATTGCAACCCATTTGGAACATGGTCAATCTATTATGGCGCCATGTATTATTCAAGCATTTTTGTGGGCAGTTGCTATTTACAGATTCCCTGAATTAACAAATCGCTTAAGAAATAAATAGGCAAAGAGAAGGTTTCTTAGTCACCTATTTTTTATAATTAAAGCCAGTATCTGCAATGTCGGATACTGGCTTTTTTCGTTTCACTATGGATCACCAATATGTTTACCATGAAGTTGTATTCGTTATGCAATAATGGCTTCCTACATAAGCAGTCATCCAATCACCTTCAGATAAAACCCAATTTTTTACATTACCACTGCAATCATTCTTAATGTTTACAGAATAGTTAGAAACATTATCAGACATAATTGTCCCACAATTACAAGTTTTAGTTTCTTTTTTACAAGAACACAAAAGGGCAGTTACTACTGCGAAAGAGAAGAGTAAAGTTTTCATATTTTCTTTTTGATAAGAGATTAATTCTTTATAATTTATATTTTATTCCTACGCCTGTCTCGTTTAAAATTATGGCCGCTCTTTTAATATGCACAGGGGCTTCTAAAATATAGACAAACCCTGTTAACGATAGCAAACCTCCCATAAGCATCCCAATTTTTGGCAATATTGAATTACTCTGTGATAAAAGGCCAGCTCCTCCTCCCATTATAAGACCACCTGCCATGGTTAATATGACGCCTTTAGTATGATGTTTTACATAAAGATTCAACTCTTTTCCAGGTGTATTAGTAAACTCATCCACGTATATTTGTTTATAGTCTTTCGATATATAATATTCATTTGTTGTAGAGTCAAACTTAATCTTATCATTTGGAATCATGGTCCAAAATCCTATCGTTTGTGCACTTACCGCATAGCTTAGTGCTAAAGCTATTGTCAAGAATAAAGTTTTCATATTTTCTATTTGATAAAAGGGGTCAATTCAGCTTTTTTAAGATCATATTCCTCTTGTGTAATGATGCCTAAATCCAATTTATCTTTCGCTTTTTTTAATTCGCTTAGCGCTTCATCACTTGTCATTCCAAAGGATTTTATTTCGCCAACTAGAATAGCATCTTCAAGATAAACAAAGTAGTTATCAATCCCTGTCATACCTTTTGTTTGAAGTTGAACCTTATAGCCTGCTCTTTTTGTCCCAGTAACTCTAATTTTTTTAATTTCAGCTGAGGTATTTATTGCTTCAGCACCTACGACATAAACGTTCAACATAATATCAAATTTTTGAATGGTAACAAACTTTCCATTCACTCCAGAAGGTGTGCCGAACTTTATTTTATCTTCAATATTATAAGTGCTGCCGTCTTTGGCTATGTAGGAAGTATATTGCCCCTTATCTACTAATGCATTTTGTAAATCATCATATTTCACTACTTCTTGGGCAAAATATTTTGTTGGTATAATTAACGCAGTCAAGGTTAATAAGAATAGAATTTTGTTTTTCATTTTTTTAGGTTTTAAAATTAGATTCAAAGATTAATGGCATATTTGACAATTCAAGTCAATATGAAATCAATTCAAAAAATAGTTTGACAATTCAGGTCAAAGGTTTGGTGGGGTCATTATTATTGTAGTTTAAATTGACTAATCGCTATCCTACCACAAGATCTTTTTGTCATGATTTTAAACAAAAATACATTCCAAAAAGGGAACTAATTCCTGTTTTTTTCACTGGATTTCATCCAGCGTTAAATCATTCAACCCCTAAGGGGTTATATAATAGTCTTATGGTATTTTTAAGATCAGTCAAATTGTGCAATCACTGAGTATAGTTTCTTTTTATGATAAATATAATTACTGAAATTTTTAGAGTTCCAAAATCAATATATTTCAGGTAATCCATCCTTATCTTCTATCATTTTCCCTTTGATGTTAAATGGAATAAATGTATAAATGTTATCTGGTACACCGTATGCATTTTCTGCTGTACCACTCATCATTGCTTTAATTCTCTTTGTTTCTTTATCATAAAACAAACTTGCTGTTTCACTAGATTTGTAAGTAGGTTTGAATTTGACATTCCAATCAGCATATCGGATTCCATCATCACAAATTTCTCGAATTTTTGCTTCATTTAATTTTAATTCCTTAATAATGAGCTTGTCAATCATAAATTCAACCTTTTTTTTAGTTTTGTCTCCGTCTTCTGCTTCTAATGTCATATAATATCTGGGGCTATTTTCACTCCCACGATTAACTAAGGCACCAATTTCGCTACCACTTCCCGATCCTGAACATGCTGCAATACCAAGTAACATTGTTCCAATAAATAATAATTTTCTCATAATTCTTTTTTTAAATTTCACCAAAACTCCTTGTTTTATTTGACAATTAAAGTCAATATGAAATCAACACAAAAAATAGTTTGACAATTGAGGTCAAAGATTTGGTGGGCTTATTTTAATAGTCCTAATTTGTATACAAACGACTAAGAAATGTTAAATCAACATAAAATACTTCGGGTTCTACAATTTATTTCCTTCCTGGAACAAGAACCTTCCAAAACGGTAGTTCAGTTGGCTTCTTTGCTGGATACAACTGATAGAACGGTTTATAGGTACCTAGATCTTGTGAAAGAATGTGGATTTGATTTGCAACGCGATAAAATTAATCGCTTTTTTATTGTCAATGATCGTTCGAACGGCGTACGCTTCACGCCTGAAGAAGCCGATTATCTTAAACAGTTGGTTTTGACTAATGGTAGAAAGAGTAAACTGAAGGATGCTGTACTAAGTAAAATTTATCTTTCTTCGGATGCTACCATAGTGGCGGGACATTTAATTAATGCTAAGAATGGGAAAGTTGTTGAGAAGCTCTCCACTGCCATTGCCAACAAGGAACAGGTTATTTTGAAAAAATACCAATCAATTAATTCTGAAACCATTTCCGATAGAGTAGTGGAGCCTTTTGGTTTTACCGACAACTATTGCACAGTAATGGCATTCGAACCTTCATCGCTTAAAAACAAAACGTACAACATCGATCGAATTTCTTCGGTTGAATTTAACAATCAAAGTTGCCTTTTTGAAAGTGACTACGAACAACAAATTCCAGATGCCTTTGGTTTTGCTTTTTCAGGCGTGAAACATCCCGTAAATTTAGCACTGCCTCTAAAACAATTTTTACTCCTCAAAAACGATTTCCCAATGACTGCCCCACACTTCAAATTCAATGCTAAAAAAGACGTGTATGAACTCACTATTGAAGTCAATGATTTGGGCCCACTTGAACGATTTTTGAGGGGAATGGACAGTTGATGAATGGGCAACTCAAGATGTCAACTTTTCCATTACCTTTGAATAACAATTATTTATATGCGAAATCTACTGTTTTTTATAGGGGCAATCTCTTTCTTAATTACTTGTAATTTAGGTGCTAGCCAACAAGAAAAGCAAGTTAATCAAAGGATCAGACGATGAGCGAAAAAATATCCATACGCTTTTTTGATGACCGTGAGGTACGTGCTCTTTGGGATGAAGTAAATTCCAAATGGTGGTTTTCAGTATTGGATATTGTAGCTGTGCTTACCAACCAAAACGACTATACTAAAACCCGGAACTATTGGAAATACCTGAAAGCCAAATTAAAGAAAGAAGGTGTCCAGTTGGTTAGTAATACTACCCAACTGAAACTAATTGCAGCGGATGGAAAACAGTATAAGTCTGATATGCTCGACTACAACGGCATTATTGCCTTGGGTAAAAATTTTCCTGGAACAAAAGCCAACCGTTTTATAGAATGGTTTACCTACAGCGATGAAAGCATAGATGGCAAAAGTAAAACAAAGGCATACGCCTTGTTTGAAAGTTCTTTTATTAATAGCATTGAAGTAGGCACAGCAAATGGCTTACAACAAATACACGCTTACTTGTTTGGTGGCTTATATGAATTTGCAGGACAAATCAGGCAAAAAAACATTTCAAAAGGAGGTTTTCAATTTGCCGTATCACGCTTTTTGGGCGATACCTTAAAACAAATAGAAGCAATGCCCGAAACTACTTTTGATGAAATTGTGGCAAAATATGTAGAAATGAACATTGCTCACCCATTTATGGAAGGAAACGGCAGAAGCACTCGAATATGGTTGGATTTGATATTAAAAACAAACTTGAAAAATTGTATAGACTGGAGTAAAATTGGCAAGAACGAATACATGGACGCGATGGTAAAAAGTTCGCTTGATAGAACTATTCTAAAAAAGCTTTTAAAAAGTGCTTTAACGATAGAAATCAACAGTCGAGAAATGTTTATGAAAGGCATTGACTATTCTTATTATTACGAAGAAAACAGTTGATGAATGGGCAACTCAAGATGTCAACTTTTCCATTACCTTTGAATAACAATTATTTATATGCGAAACCTACTGTTTTTTATAGGGGCAATCTCCTTTTTAAGTGCTTGTAATTTTAGTGATAAGTCACAAAAAGATCAAGTTGAAGCGCCGAAGATGGCGGATACTTCCGCCCAAATCGAAACCCAAGCAACTTTGCCCACGGGTTTAAGCTTCAAAAAATTTAATCTAAAGGCCGAAAATTGTAACATGCCTTTTTCTGATGGGTTCGAAATGGAAATCGATGAGGATTGGTGTAATACGCGTGAAATTGATGGCTTGAAGGTTTCCATGAAGGACGCTGAAGTAGCTCAGAAAATCAATGTTTTGATTGAAAAAGTAATTACAGGCGCAGGTGGAGGAAAGGAAAAATCACTTAAGCAGTTTATGGCTGACATTAAAAACACGAGCACTGAAGAGGGGGATGTAGAATACATGCAAGATTCTTATACTTGCAGATTGGCAGATTCCTCTAATACCTTCCTATCGATGTATATCTTTTCTGAGTATTATGGTTTTGGTGCAGCGCATGGACAGCATGGTTCTTCAGTCCTAAATATTGACCTAAAAACAGGCAATCAAATTAAGTTGAAAGATTTATTGGTTGACAATTACAAATCTGCATTGAAAGTATTAGGAAAGCGAAAGTTTTTGGAGCAAAATGGAAACGACGTGTGGTGGTTTTCTACAGAAGACGATCAACCTTTTGAATTGCCAGAGGTATTTTCCATCACTCGAAAAGGAATTACGTTTACTTACCAACACTATGAAATCGGTCCCTACGCTGCTGGCGCTCCAGAAGTATTCCTTAGCATCAAAGACCTGGGCCCCTTGCTCAAAGTAAATCCGTATTTGAAATAACCCGAGGGAATTATTGGTTTTTAAATCTGGCAGCCAATCTGGTAGCCTTCATCAGTTCGCACTGCTGAATACTTCCTAGTCACGTTTCTCAGGAAGTTCATAGTTGATTTTCAACAAATCAATCACCAAATTAATCTGATCTTTTAATTCAGGACGATTTTCGGACAATGAGCTTTTTAAGGCATCCCAACTTTTTTCGATTTCTAAATCTGCTCTTAATTCTGCTGCTTTTCGTATGGCTTCAGTTCCTTCTCGCATTGCAGCCTCCGCCTTATCATTTTTCCAATCTTCGCTCATAATTCAAATGTTAATAGTTATGGTTTTTTTGTACATTCTTTATTCGTTTCCTATACTTCTTCGTAATCGTCAAATTCGTCGTCTTTCTTATTTTTAATCCGTGATTTCACATCAATAATTGGTCCTCCATTAAGTATGTAACTAATGGCTCCAATCATTTTAAAAATCATACTAATTAAAAATAGTACTCCGATAAACTTAAAGATGTATCCAATAATGGCTGTTTGCTCAATATCGATAATGCTGCGATAAAACCATTCTGCAATATTGTTTTTAGCATAATCAGCATTGAATGCCAAAACAACAAAAGCAATTAAGGCCCCAATAATAAGCATGATTTCATTCCTGCGGTTAAAATTACTTGTTGCGCCACTTTTATTTCTTTCTTTATCAAAAAAAGATAGTTGAATCATGGATTTCCGTTCATCATTTTGTAAGCGACCAATTAAATAAATGCAAAATATGGATAGGGTAGGTGCAATGTTTATAAAAGTTATTTCGGTCTTTGTTTTATTGAGGCAAAACAGGACTAGTACATTCACTAAGAACAAGTATTTAGCACTTTTAATGAGATAATATTCTATTTTATTTCGTTGGCTACCTGCTGTTATTAAACGAATAAAAGAGTCAACAAAAAACCAAATAAATCCATAGATCGCGAAAAGCACGCCCAATCTAAAAAGTAAAGTAATTAATTCCATATTATTTTGGCGTAATGATAAATTCTAAATACTCTTTTGACGCCTCAGGATAGGTCTTTGGATCAAAATCTTTTCCAATGATGCGTCCCTCTGTTCTTCTGTTTAATTGATTTAGCTGTTCATAAAGGGTACTATTTTCTCTAAACGTATTAATATACTCTTCTGTTAATACGATTTTTTCTCCTGTTGCTGGGTTGCGCCAAGTAGCAGGTTCAAGTTCTCCTTTACCAACAGGGACGATTCTCCGAGGATCAACGTTTAACGCTTCAACTAAGTATATGTAGCAAGCTCGGGCCCTATTAATGGAAAGCACTTGATTCTGAGCTTGTTCGCCTCTGGAGTCAGTATGAGAAATTAGTTCGATGACAATGGCAGGGTAATCTTGCAGCAATTTTGCTACATAAGCAAGTGAATCGGATGAATTTACCAATGAATCATTGATGAATTTCCAACTATTAAATTCATATTGAACGCCAGGGAAACGAATTATTTTTTTGTCTTCAAATATGGGTTCATTTATTTCCTGTAGCAAGCTTGCTTTTTGTCCACTAGCATCTATTACCGTAATGGTATACTTGCCTTTCGTCAATCCAATAAGATCCTCTGTTACTTGACCATTTGACCATGTAATTTTAAAGGGCGGTATACCACCAGTTATACTCACATCGATTTCTCCATCATACCCTTGAAATTCACTAACATCTTTAGCTATTGAACTAATAACTAATTTAGGCGGAGCAATGCTTTTCGCAGAATAAAAATCACAATCTTTGCCATCTCGATTACTTGACCAGATGATATTCTCTCCAATCTTTATGAGATATGCATCAAATTTTGGCGTATTAATTTTTTTTCCAAGATTAACAGGCTTTGACCAACTTGTCCATTTCCCCTTTTTTACACTATAATAGATGTCGGCATCGCCTTCTCCTTTAAAGCCATTACTAGAAAAATATAAGGTGTCGTTGCTTGGGCATAGAAATGGGGAAATTTCAAATCCAGCCGAATTAATGGTGTTCCCCATGTGCTCTGGGCTATTCCATCCTTCGCTTGATCGAGTCGAAATATACAAGTCTTCTTCTCCCTCCGAGTCGGAACCTTCATAGGAAAAAATGAGAACATCTTCGTTTTGTGATAAAAAATAAGAAACATATTTTCCATCGATGTCTAAGTCTGGAATAGCAACTTTTATTGGATTACCAATTACTGAATCCTTTAATGTTGATACTGCAATTCCTTTGCGTATATCTTTTTCTGAAGTATAGCTTGAAAGCAAATATAAACGCGATTCAGTACTGTCATTAATTACTGCAACTAGGGCATTGTTGAATTTATTATTCAACAAACCACCTATTGGTTTTGCACTTCCCCATGCTCCTAAATCAAGTCTACTCGCCCAGATGTCTTGATCGTATATACCACCAACATTTTTTATATCGAGTGTTCTAACAAAATAAAGTGTTTGTCCATCAGGTGCTAAAATCGGATTGGTTTCTTCGGCAGAACTATTAAGCTGACCAGGCAATCTTATCGGATCAGTAAAATCGTAGATTTGAGCCATTATTTCAAGGCTAAAACAAATGAATAAAAAGGAGATCCAGTTCTTAAAAGGCATAACTAATCATTATTTCATGTCCACCATTACTAAAATAATTTATTCGACTTGTCGCAAATTCCATGGAGTACCCAATTTTTAATTCATCACTGACCTCCATTCCTACCATTATTCCTGTCGAAGCTCCCAAATGGTAGTTCACCCCTGCCCAAAAAATATAGTTAATGGTGGCCAAGGCACTAAATTCATACGATAATTGGCTCGGCGTCATTTTTTTAATCAGTACCGCAGGTTGAATATCTAGTCCATTGGCAATCGAGAAATTATAACCTGCCATGGCATTCCAATGGATTCGTTGATCAAAATTGATAGAAGAATTACCAATGGTGAGAAAGTTTCTAGGAACTTGTTTTGCTGCAAGTGATATAAAAAAATCACTGTTGCTAAGCGCTAGACCTGCTCCGCCATCTATATTCAGTTGATTTATTTTTCCTTGTGAAAAAGCATCGTATTCTAAATCTCCCCCAAGGTAAGGTAACATTGGATCATTTACATTTAACACCACTGCTCTGGCAGGATTAAAGGAATGGTTGTTCAAGCCCAAACTAAGTCCAATAGTGGCTTTCCATTTCATATTCAGTGGTATCGCTAGGGCGTAATTTGCTGCAAATTTGGTTGCTTGAAAAGCACCGTATTGATCTGACAAGATTTCTCCCCCAACAAAATGCACTAGCTTAATGTTTCTTTTTTTCTCAATGGGCAAAATTTCTTGCCCTATTCGGCTCGCAGGATTAAAAATTATTTTTTGTTTTTTTCGTATCTTCGTTTGGCCAAATAAGGCTATTGTTTTAGGTTCTAATCCAAATCCCAGCATTTGCCAGCGCCCCACCAATGAAACAAAGCTTTGGTTATTTATTGCCATAGCAGCGGGGTTGTACAAGGATTTATTTAAAAGAAATTGCCTGTATTGAGGTAATTGTTGGCTGCTTACAGTTCCTGAAAACAGCATTTTAATGAATAACAAGAAAAGTATTTTCAATCGACTCATTTTAATCGAATTATTGATACGGTACCATTAATGGGTTCATTTGAATTATCTTTCGCTAATTCTATGATATAGTAGTAAGAACCAACGGGAAGTGCCTCCCCTTTGTACGTCCCATCCCATTCATTATTGCTGTATTTTCCTTCAACTGATTCAAACAGTAACTCGCCCCATCGGTTAAAAATCCTCACGCTGTTTGTAGGGTACTTAGAGTCCAAACCGACAATTTCCCAACGATCATTCTGGTTATCATTGTTTGGAGTAAAGGCAGTTGGGATAACAAATCCACAAGGTACTATCGAAACGGATAATACTGCAGAGGGTCCCTCGCAGCCATTTACTTCTTGTGTTACATAAAATACTGCTGATGTATCACTCGATGGAAAAAACTCGTCGTCGCTGAATAAATAGTTGCTTAAAGCAGCATCACTATACCAATTAACGGCGCCTAATGGGTTGAAATTGCTCACTAGAATGCTACTCGTTGATTCATTTTCGCAAAGAGAGGTGTCGCCGAAAAAGAGGGGTATTTGCGGCCCATCTAGGACTGAAATTGTTTGACTACCAACCATTATATTTGAACAATATAAATCTTGAATAGAATCCAATACGTAGGTTCCTATCGAATTTCCAATTGAAATCGGCAAGGAGCTTACACCAAGCACACTCTGTGGAATTCCATTTAATGAATAGTAAACATCCCAACTTGGGGTACCACTCACGAGTAGCGCTAATGGATTGAATTCTTGCCCAGCACAATAATAATCACCGCCCGTTAATTGAATAAGATTCGGACGTGCGCGAACAGTGATTAGCGCAGTATCCTGCACATTTTGATTGCAAAGTATTTTGGTATAAATGATTTGATATGTGCCAGGTGTTGCATTGCCAAGAACAATATTCCCAGTTAATGGATCTACATTTAACCCAGCAGGTGTGACATTAAAAGTGCCGTTTGAAGGGAAGTTTGGATTTAGGACAGGAGCGATATTGTTTCCGCCAACACAAGCATTTGCGGGGTATGACAAGCCTAAATTAGCACTGTTTGTTGTAATTTGGACCGAAGACGTAATGCTACACGATTTTAAGGTGCTAAAGCTTAAATCATCGAGGGCAAAATCATTCCCGATTGCTGCATCTTCCAGATCTGTTAAGACAATAGTAAGGGAAGAATCATTTCCAGAAAACCAAGAATAACTGTATTCATCCCAAATGCATGTGCTAGAAGATAAGGTATCTATTCCTGTTGCAATTCCGTTGAATGAGACACTAATTTGGGCTGGATTACTTGTTGTTACACTTTGTGCAAAATAGGAAAATGTATAATTTTTATTTTTTTCAACGGCAATTGTCTGCTTCCAAAAAGGATTGCTTCCACTTACAGCCCCATCAATAACCATCATTTTACCGATACCATTACCATAGGTGTGGTCGACGCAGGGGCTATAGATTGAATCCCAAAAGGAAGCATTAACCGTTATGCCGTAAGCTGCTTGTATCCCGTTTGTATTGATGGGAAATAAGGATGTGTAGCCGGAATAAAAACCGATATTCCCATCTTCAAATGTTCCGTTATAAAGTAAGTTAGTATTTAGGTCGTTCGTTGCAACGGTATAGATGGTATTGAGCACTGGAGAAACAGTTATGCTGTCATTCAATGCAAATGTTAACGTTGGATCCACCGGAATGGCTGACCAATTATAATTTCCATTGCCACCACTTACAGAAATTTGAAGGTTACTATTCGGGCACACGCTCGTATCACTTGGGGAAACGCTAAGATATGTTCCAGGCAGTATAATTATTCCATTCGCTGAAACAACTGTACCTAAGGCATCTGTTACTGAAACATCATAGTTACCTGACCCTAATCCATAAAAAACACCAGCATTGTTATTGGCAGTAAAAGTACCATTGTCCAATACATATTGATAAGGAGCTTGTCCGCCTGTTACATAAACAGAGATTAATGCACTAGTGGAATCACTGCAATTGGAACCAGTAGTAGAATAGGTGATTGAATTTTGCGACAAAACGACGTGACCTACACAACACGAATAGGATATAATTAGTAATATCAGCCCTCTTTTTAACACTACTCAAAAGTAGAAAATAATGTCACATTACTTCTTAAAAATAGGATTTATATTTAAGCAAATGAATGTTGAAAACTACTCCATGCAGGAGCAAGGAGGATCCATTTTTACCTGAACATGAGGTAAACTTGTTAAAATAAATTTATGAAAGCTCGGACCATACATAACACCTTGTAGATCAAGTTTCTCTAGTTCCTTTAATTGTTGTAGCCCCGTCCCAATATCGGCAATGGGATTGTCATATAAATCAATTTCTTTCAGTAATGACAAATATTGTATTTCATTTTGGATACTCGTTATGTCGTTTTTTGAGGCAAATAAATAGCGTAATCGATCTAATTTGAAAAGAATAGATGGCAAAGCTTCAAATTTATTGGATGAAATATTAATGCTTTCTAATTGGGTGAATAGCGATAAACTATCGCCGAGTGATGATAATTTGTTTTTGGAAAGGTTGAGCGTTTTTAAGGATCGAAAACGGAAAAGTTCCGACGGAAGAGCACTTAATTTTTTTCGACTTAGGTCTATGCTGTAAACGCTGTCAGGACTAACAAGCAGCGCTTCATCAAGGGAGTAAATCCTAGTTGCCTGCTGTGAAAAGCCATATAAACTAAGGCAAAGAAAAATACTTCCGAACAACGATTTCATCTTGCTGTAATTGCGTGGTTAAGGCCTGTAAATTATCAAACTTACCCTCGGGCCGAATTTTACTAAAAAGTTGTATGCTAAGCTCATTATGGTAAATATCGGAATTAAAATCAAAAAGATGCACTTCTAATTTTATACTAGCGGAATCTTCAACGGTGGGATTCGTTCCAATATTTAGCATTCCATGTAGCGTTTGTCCATGTAAAAGTACCTTTACGGCATAAACGCCGAGTTGTGGAATCAGTTTATTGCTGTCAGATAAGGAAATATTTGCTGTTGGGAATCCGATTTTGCGACCTAGTTTTTTCCCTGAAACAACCACGCCGTTCAATTCGTATTGATAGCCTAAATAGGCATTTGCTATTTCGATATTTCCATCAAGTAAGGCACTTCTAATTTTTGTTGAACTAATTTTAATGGCATCGATTTCCTTCGCAGGTATTTCAATTATTTCAAAGTCGAATTTTTTTGCGTTTGCTTGCAAAAACGCAAGATTCCCCTCTCTGTTATTTCCGAAATGATGATCATATCCAATGACTAAAGTATGACAGTGTAATCTATCTTTAATGATGCTTTGAACAAACTCTACAGCGGTTAATTTAGAGAATTCACTGGTAAACGGAATGACCACTAAATGATCAAGGCCAAGTTCTTCGAGTTTGTTTATTTTCTCGGCTTGGTTTTGAAGAAGTTTAAGGGGCTCATTACTATTGATGATACTTCTCGGATGAGGATAAAAGGTGATTAATACACTCTCTCCATTAATTTTTTTCGCTGCTAGAATTAATTGCTTAATTATTTTTTGGTGACCAAGGTGCATCCCATCAAATGTTCCAATCGTAACAATTGGTTTTTTACAATCTATGGGTTTATCTATGCCGTTAAAGACCTTCACTTTTTTTTCATGCAAAAATACACAAATGAAAAGATAATTATACCTAGTATTTCATGGATTAAAACTTACGTTTATCTTCGTACCTAAAATAGATATCTTTTCAGCTTATGTCAACTAAAAAATTAACAAGCATTCTGCTACTCTTTCTCGTAAATATTCACATCGCCTTTGCGGATGAGGGCATGCTAATTCCTTCTTTAATTGCCGCCTTTGAGTCGGATATGAAGGCGAAAGGAATGAAATTGAGTGCCGAAGAAATTTATAGTGTTAATCATTCCAGTTTAAAGGATGCTATTTTTCAATTTGGCGGCGGGTGCACGGCGGAATTAGTTTCCAGTAAAGGCCTGTTATTGACGAATCACCATTGTGGATATTCTCAAATTCAATCTCATTCATCACTTGAAAATGACTACTTAAGAAATGGTTATTGGGCGCAAAATCAAAGTCAAGAGTTGAAAAATCCTGGTTTAACTGCCTCGCGAATTGTTAGAATAGAAGACGTTACCAATGCTATATTAAGCGGAATAAGTTCCAGAGCGGACAATGCATCGATGGAAGCAATTATGAAAAAAATTGCAGCTGCAGCAGTGGTAGGAACCCATTACGTCGCAGAGGTAAAAGCATTTGATTACGGCAATGCCTATTATCTGATGGTAAAAGAAGAGTTCTTGGATGTCCGATTTGTTGGTACACCGCCTAATTCGATCGGAAAATTTGGTGGGGATACTGATAATTGGGTGTGGCCCAGACACACAGGTGATTTTTCTGTCTTCCGAATTTATGTAGGTGAAAATAACCAGCCTGCCCCTTTTAGTGAAACCAATGTCCCTTATTCGCCACTTCATTATTTGCCAATTTCAATGAAAGATAGGCATGTGGGTGATTTTACCCTCGTTTATGGTTTTCCTGGAACGACAGAACAACATGTGGTTTCTTCGTATTTAAAATTTATTATCGAAAAAGAACGTCCAGCTCGAATTCATATGAGGGATCTATCTTTGGGGGTAATAGATAAAGGGATGCGCAGTTCTGATTTAATCCGAATACAATATTCGGCCAAACAAGCAAGTATCGCAAATGCATGGAAGAAATGGATTGGCCAAATTGAAGGCTTGCAAAATTTGGATGGTGTGAGCATAAAAATTCAGCGAGAAAAAGAATATACGGATAGAGCACTGTCTAATCCAGCATGGTCAGAGAAATATGGCACTCTTATTAAAAAAATGAATGATCTTGTAGCTAATCAAAGTGATTTTGAATTCAAGTATGCTATGGGAATTGAATATCTTTCGGTTGGCCCAGAGTATTTTAAACTAGCGCGATCCCTTAATGACCTGATCACTAATTATAAAAAATACAAAGATTCTGGCGAACTTTCTTCGGTTATTGCAAAACTTAAAGCCAGCGGAGAAGGGTTTTTTAAAAATTATAATTCGGAGATAGACAAAGAAATTTTCAATTTGCTCACGAAAGCGTATTTCACATCAATTTATCCTGGAAATGCGCAACAAAGCGATTTGGAAGTTGATAAGTTGACAAATACGATTTATAGCAAGTCTATTTTTACAAATCAAAATAGATTCCAAGATTTTTTAAGCTCATTTAATTCAAAGAGCTTGGCGAAATTGCAAAAAGACCCTGGTTTCTTTCATTACAACAAGGAAATCAATGCCTTTCGTAATGAGGTGGTTCCCGGTTATAATGCCTTTAGTTCGAGTATGACCGCATTGCTCCAAGTATATGTTGAAGGAAGAAAATTAATGTATCCTGAACTAAAGCACTGGCCTGATGCGAATAGCACCTTACGAATTACCTATGGTCAATTGGAAGGTTCTTCACCTACCGATGGCATGATGTATACCGAACATACCACGCTGGATGGTATAATTGCAAAGTATAATACTGGGAATCCTGATTTTGAATTATTGCCAAGAATGTTAGATCTCCATACTGAAAAAAAATATGGTGAATATGCCCAAGATGGTGAATTATGGGTCTGTTTTACTGGATCTAATCATACCACTGGTGGAAATTCAGGGTCGCCTGTTATTGATGCCGAAGGAAATTTGATGGGATTGAATTTTGATAGAACTTGGGAAAGCACCATGAGTGATTATATGTTTGACGCTACACGATGTAGGAATGTAGTGGTTGATATTCGATATGTTTTATGGGTCATTGATCTGTATTCAAATGCAAAATACTTGGTCGATGAAATGACAATTATTCGCTAGTTAATAACAATTTTAAGCGTCGATTTAATTAATGTATATTTGTCCGATTTTTATAATTGAGAAACACATTTTTATGAAAAAAGCACTTTTGGTTTTCGCTATAATTTTCCTTTTTAACGGCATATCTGCCCAAGTATCAAAGGAAATTAAGGGTAGTTTGATCGATATGAAAACCAAAGATGAAGCGGATAAAGTTGAAGTGCAGTTACTATCCATAAAAACAGGTAAAAGTTGGACAACATCTACTAACGATAAGGGTGAATTTCTTTTTAAGAATATTCCTCTCGGTAAATTAGAACTCAAAATAATCGACAGAGATTACCGATCTGAAAAATTTGGCTTCGAAACTGACTCCAACCACCTCAAAAAATTTCACTTTTCCGAACCTTTTGGTGTAAGACTTAAAGTTTCTTGGCTTTTCAATTGGGGAGATAGAACGGTTGTTGTAAAAGGTAAAACCATCATTAAAGAACATTACTGGTCGCATCTTACGGCTAAGATTATCTTATTTCTCTATGCTTTCTGCTTGTTTTTAATTTTTTACTACAGTGTTGTTCAGGTTTCATTGGCTGCAGCGTATGTTAGAAGTCGTAAAAAACGAGCCTTAGAAATCGCCCCATTATTTGATATCACAAATGCGCCAAAGGTTACGGTGCAATTGCCAATGTATAACGAAATGTATGTTGCTGAACGGATTATAGATACAACAGCAGAATTAGATTACCCACGGGATAAATTTCAAATTCAAGTGTTGGACGATTCTACCGATGAAACGAAGGAAATCATTGCTAATAAAGTAAAAGAATTAGCAGCAAAGGGGATTGATATTATTCACATTCATCGAACCGATAGAACGGGCTACAAAGCAGGAGCACTGGATTCAGCCATGGATAAGGTAAGTGGGGAATTCATAGCAATTTTTGATGCTGATTTTGTTCCAGACACTGATTTTTTACTTAAAACAATACCGTATTTTCAAGATGAAAAAATTGGAGTTGTGCAAACTAGATGGGGTCACTTAAATAAAACCTATTCCATGTTAACCGAGCTTCAAGCCTTTGGATTAAATGGCCATTTTGCAATTGAGCAAGGTGGAAGAAGTACGAATGGACATTATATTAATTTTAATGGTACGGCGGGTATTTGGAGGAAATCGTGTATCGCAGATGCAGGAGGTTGGGAGCACGATACCATTACAGAAGACTTAGATTTAAGTTATCGTGCGCAAATGAAAGGTTGGAAATTTAAGTATTTAGAAGATGTTATTTCTCCTGCCGAACTTCCGATAACAATGTCAGCTCTTAAAAGTCAACAACATCGATGGATGAAAGGAGGGGCAGAAGTTTTTATGAAAATGTGGAAACGCTTAGTTAAAAACCCTAATGTTCGTTTTACGGATAAAGTTCATGGTTTAGCGCACTTATTTAATTCAACGGTTTTTGTCTTTATTTTATGTCTTTCCGTGTTAAGTTTATTTGTTTTACATATTAAAGACAGTTTTTCTGATCTTAATTTCGTTATTCAATTTGGATCTTTTTTTATCATAAGCACCATCTTCTTGGCCTATTATTATTGGTTTTCTTATCGAGATAAAAAAGGAAAAATGGTATCGGATATCGTGCGATTTACTGCCCGATTTTTTCAGTTTTTAACGGTTTCTATGGCCCTATCTCTAAGTAATGCTGTTGCAGTGATTGAGGGTTATTTAGGGATTAAAAGCTCTTTTGTTCGAACACCGAAGTTTAATGTGTCGAAAAAGGCAGAATTTCAAGGAAATAAATATGATAAAAAAAGCCTTTCAATCACCAATATTATGGAGGGTATTCTAATGGTGGTTTTTGGATTTACTGCCATTAACCGAGCCTTATATGGCGATTTTGGTATGGTGCCCTTCCACTTAATGTTAACAATAGGTTATGGGGTTATTTTCTTTTCTACGCTAAAGGAACGGAGAACTTAGCAGACAATTATTTCTTTTCTAGTGTAATGGTCAACGATCTGAATTGATAGGCTGACTTTATCTTTTCAAATTGCATAGAAACCTTAAACTTGTCATTTTTTAAGGCATATTGGCCCATGCAAAAAACACTTTCTTCACTTTCTTTTCCTTTAAAGGTGTAAGAAAATGTCCCACCTGGATTTTTGTCAAAAAAGTCCTGAAGGATTACCTCCGCTTGAGCATGATTATATGCCCCTTCTTTATCCAATACGTTTAATAAAACGTACTCTTTTCCATAAGAAATAATAGTACTAGCATTTTGGCTATTAAAAGCACTTTCAATTTTTGCATACGGGACCTCGACCGGAGGGTCAATCATAAGCAATACGATGGTTGTTACAATTAATAAGATTGTTTTCATGGGCAAACGCTTTTGTCAAAAATAATGCCTTTATTGATACACTAGTATTAAATGGTTAATTTTGATTATGAAAATCAGATTACTTTGTGTCGGTAAAACTAATTTTACATTTCTAAAAGAGGGTGAACAAGAGTATATGAATCGTTTGATGCATTATTGTAATTTTGAAAGATTAGACCTTGCTGATGTAAAAACTGGCGCTTCGTTGTCTCATAATGAATTAAAAAATAAAGAGGGCCAGTTAATTCTTTCAAAAGTTAATCCCACAGATTTTTTAATTTTATTGGATGAAAAGGGGAAATCGTTTAGTTCAATGGATTTTTCTTCCTTTATTGAAAAAAAAGCGATGCAAGGAAAAACGAGGATTATTTTTGTAATTGGAGGAGCATTTGGCTTTTCTCCAGAGGTTTATGATCGCGCCAATGAATTAGTTTCATTATCAAAAATGACATTTTCACATCAACTGATACGATTGATATTTTTAGAACAATTATATCGCTCGTTTACAATATTAAAAGGAGAAAAATACCACCATTGCTAGTTAATTTATATTTTACGTCAATTCAACTATTTTGATTTTACCATCAGCTTCCATAATTGAATTTCTTGTTACCTTCTTGTTCTTACTCTTTATTTTCGTTGATGCCTATTTTAAAAAATCGAAAATAGCATCTGAAGCATTCAAAGGAGCATTCTATTTCTCACTTTGTTACCGAATTTTGTTTTCCCTATTCTTTGCTGTATTTTATGCTTTCAAATTGAAAGGTGGGGATACATTAGCCTACTGGCAAGGTGCAAATACATTGAACAACTTATTCTTCGATTCGCCAATGAATTATATTGATTGTATGATATCTGATTCGTCACCTTCCCTTTTTAGTCAACATTTTAATTCAAATACAGGCTTCCCACCAGGATGGATTTATCGTGAAAAAGAAGGATGGATAATCTGTAAAATCGCCTCAATTTTATCCATTATTACGTTTAAAAGTTATTTTGCAATGACCTTGATTCTTGCTTATCTATCTTTTGCAGGCTCATGGAGATTAATGGAGCTTATTGCTCAATTCAAGACTCACGCTAAGGGTAACTTATTGTTTGCATTTATGTTTATTCCATCGGTTTGTTTCTGGTGCTCGGGTTTATCAAAAGATGGAGTCGTTTACGTTTTAGTGCTTTATTTGCTCATTAATACCTTTGAAATTATTAGTGAAAATAAGCTTAGTGTTAAACGCGTTTTAGTAATTTTAATCGCATCCTATTTCATCTATCATACGCGTTCATTTATTCTAATGGCATTTTTTGCATCAGTTATTTTCGCCTATGGTGCTCGTTTAACTAAAAAATTTGAATCCAACCCACTCGCAAAATTTAGCTTGAGACTAGCTTACGTTGTTGGGGGCTTCTTAATCATCTTTATGTTTTTCAAATCCGATGCGCTTACCAATCTTATTACTGAAGCGAATAAAATTCAACAAGATTTTGTAAATAATGAGGTGTATACGGGAAAAAAATACGAGTTGATCACGAGTGATGTATCGCCAATTGGCTTGCTTAAAACTTTTCCCCAAGGTTTGCTATTTGGGATTTATCGCCCATACATAACTGAGAGTTTATCCATTTCTTTGTTCCTAAATGGTTTGGAAAGTATCTTATTTATTTTTCTTACCCTTCGTTTCTTTTTAAGTGTTAATGTGCTCAATAAAATAAATAAAATTAGAAAAAATGAATTTCTTCTATTTTCTTTGGTTTTTATTCTAATTATTGGTTTTATGGCTGGTTTCACCTCGATATTGTTTGGTGTATTAGTGCGTATTAGGGCTATCATTCTGCCTTTCGTATATCTTATATTGACAGTTAGGGGTAAGAAAGAGACAACCGAATTAACAGAAGTGAAAAGTAGTTAATATGTGCGGTATCAATGGTTTTCTTGATTTTAATAGGCAAGCTACTCGTGCGGATTTATCTGCGATGAACAAGGTATTAATGCATCGAGGTCCAGATGGAAAAGGAAGTGAAATTTTCGAGAAGGAAAAATTCACAATAGGACTTGGTCACCGTAGGCTTTCTGTTATTGATTTATCTAATGCGGGAGAACAGCCCATGTTGTTTGAGGAATTTGCCATTTCATATAATGGAGAATTATATAATTATACCGAAATAAAATCCGAATTAACGATATTAGGGCATTCATTTCAAGGTGATTCTGATACCGAGGTGATTCTTCATGCTTTTAAAGAATGGGGTGTAGAGTGCCTTAATCGCTTTATTGGAATGTTTGCTTTTGTTTTGTTTGACCAAAAAGAAGAAGTCCTTTTTTGTGCAAGGGATCGAACAGGAATTAAACCGTTTTTTTATTATTTTAATGATGGTTTATTTTTATTCGCTTCGGAATTAAAAGCTTTTCATCAACTACCTCAGTTCAAAAAAACAATTAACCATGATGCCTTAAGTCTTTTTCTTCAATTTGGAAATATCGCCGCACCGCATACTATTTTTGAGCATTGTTATAAGTTGTTGCCAGGAAACTACCTTCTGCTTAAATGTTCAGCAATAGAAGATTTTTCTACTTCTCTTGAAAGTCATCAATATTGGACAGTTTACGACGCATATAATAAACCCAAATTAGACATCTCCTTTGATGAAGCGAAACGCAATACCACAGAAATTTTAACCTCTGCCTGCAACTATAGAATGGTGTCGGATGTCCCTGTTGGTATTTTTCTTAGTGGGGGTTACGATAGCACTGCCGTTGCGGCAATTTTACAAAAAAATCTCCCCCAACCGCTGAAGACATTTACTATTTCGGTTCCAGATCTCGGATTGGATGAATCGAAGGAAGCAGCTGAAATAGCTAAGTTTATTGGGACCGATCATACAGAAGTTCATTGTGATGTAAAAGAAGCAATTAGTAAAATCGCTGATTTAGCCTATTATTATGATGAGCCTTTTGCGGATAGTAGCGCAATTCCAACTATGCTAGTTAGTGAGGCAGCCAAAAAATCGGTTTCCGTGGCCTTGAGTGCTGATGGAGGAGATGAGGTTTTTGCAGGGTACAATCGCTATGATTATATGATGAAATATCAACGAAAATTCAGCGCAACTCCCGAATTTATGCGCAATAGCATGGTGTTTTTAATGAAGCAAATTGCTGCCGAAAAAATCCCTTTCTTGCGGAATAAATATAATTTTCATCAACGGTATGAAAAATTAAAAATGTTGCTTGATGATCCTAGCGAAAAAAACTTCATGTTCTCGCTTAGCAAACAATTCACAGAAGAAGATTTAACTTTTCTGCTACTAAAGAAGCCAATATTACTTCCTACTGCCTATCAATCAATGGCTTTATTAAAGGAATTTTCTTCGCCTTTAAGCTACATGATGGCGATTGATTACCAAACTTACCTACCGGATGATATCTTACAAAAGGTAGATAGAGCAACTATGCATGTCGGCTTGGAGGGGAGAGAACCATTGTTGGATCATCGACTAATAGAATATGTTGCACAATTGCCGGACGGATTCAAATATCATAAAGGAATAAAAAAGTTTTTATTGAAAGAAATTGTCCATGATTTAGTGCCTAAAGAATTAATGGATCGACCTAAAAAAGGGTTCGCTATTCCGATCGCTAATTGGATGCTAAATGATGTTTCTTTCTTGCTTGATGAGTATTTAAAAGAAAGCGATATTCGCCATCAAGGCTTATTCAATTGGGAGGTAATGGATCAAATAGTTAAAGCGTTTAGGTCGGGCAAGTTAGAATATACAAACAAAGTGTGGTATTTACTTGTCTTTCAGATGTGGTACAAGCAATGGATGAATTAATAAGGGCATGAAAGCAGTCTTCAAAAAACACACGTTTAACTTTATCCTACCTGCAGGGACAAGCAGGGGTGTTTTGCACACTAAAGACTCTTGGTTTCTAACGCTTTTTAATGAAGATGAGAATCTCTCAGGAACGGGCGAGTGTAGCATTATACAAGGGCTTTCGCCGGATTTTACGGATGAAATTAGCTATGAGAAAAAACTTAATGAAGTCATTGAAAAATTAAAAGGATGGGCACTAGCTGATTTTTTTTGGCATCTTAAAGGTGATGCCTTTTCGCCAAGTGGCAATGCCTTTCTTAGTGATTTAGATTCTTGGCCATCGCTAAGATTCGGCTTAGAATGCGCTCTTTTTGATCTTAATAATAAGGGCTGTGGAACTATTTTTAACAATGCATTTAGTCGTGGAGAATCTTCAATCCCAATTAATGGTTTAGTTTGGATGGGCACAAAGGAATTCATGTTGGAACAAATTGAGCAAAAGTTAGCAGCGGGATATAAAACCATTAAGTTAAAAATCGGAGCGATTGATTTTAATACCGAATTAGGATTGATTAAAGGCATAAGACAAAAATATTCAGCAGAAGACATAACCATTCGTGTTGATGCTAATGGTGCATTTGATGAACTTTCGGTTTACAAGGTTTTAAAAGAATTAAATCGTTGTGACGTTCATTCCATTGAACAACCGGTTTCCCCACTCAACCTTTCCTTGCTCAAGGACCTAGCGAAAGAAAATATAGTTCCTATTGCTTTAGATGAGTCTTTAATTGGTCATACACTAAGCAGCGATAAATCAGCATTGTTAGAGGAGATTAAACCACAATACATTGTGCTTAAACCAAGTTTACATGGAGGAATTGCTGGAACAGCAGAATGGATCCGTTTGGCGGACAAACAGGCCATAGGGTGGTGGATTACTTCTGCATTGGAAGGCTCCATAGGCTTGTCTGCTATTGCTCAATTTACTGGAAATTATTCCATCAACTTACCCCAAGGTTTAGGTACTGGAGGGATCTTCTCAAACAATTTACCATCAAAGCTTGTTGTCAAACAAGGACAATTAATTATGACAATATGAAATCGAAAGAAAATTGGAATCCGCTTACTTTTGATGAGGCCTATGTTATTGAAAAAAAAGGTACGGAAAGGCCATTTACAGGCGAATATTACTCAAGTAAAGATCCTGGAATTTATCATTGTAAACGCTGTGATTTGCCGCTTTACCGGAGTGATTCAAAATTTGATTCGGGTTGCGGATGGCCAAGTTTTGATGAGTTCATTGATAAAAATGTACGCTTCGTTTTAGATGCCGACGGAAGAAGAACGGAAATCGTTTGCGCTTCTTGTGAGGGTCATTTAGGGCATGTTTTTTTTGGCGAACAATTCACCGCTAAGAACACAAGGCATTGTGTTAATTCTATTGCTGTAAAATTGAGTAAATAACTATTTCGATCCACAGTGAACGATGTCATCACATTCGGTGTAAATCATGTTATTTAAAATGAGTTGGGCAGCTAGTATGAGTTGGCTATAATTCTGTGAATTATTACCAAAGCTTGCGGCACTTGTCGTCCACATTTGTGTCACTAAAGCTTGTGAACCAACACTCGGATTGATCTTCGCAACAACGGCGGCAACATTAGATGCGCCAGCGTGATAGATATGCATTACAAATAACCTAAACCATAAGTCTTTTTCATTGTATTTAATGCCGTGACTAGCTAAGATTCTTTTGGCTTCCGGAATGCACACGCTAAAAATTAATTTACTTGCTGCAGCAGCACTTTTGTCGAAATCGCTGCGCTCATCGATACTTGAATTGACAATTAATCCATATTTTCTAGCAACAGACGGCATTAATTGAAAGGCTCCGTAGGCACCAGCAACTGATTTTTTTAGTTGGCCAGGGCTTTCAATTAATAAAATGGATTGTGCATACCATGGGTCAACGCCATTTTTATCGAAGGCAGCTACACCTTTTGATAATGAATTAAACACATCTTGAAATTTATAAAAATCATTTTTCCCTGTAGTCACGTAAATTTCTTCCTCGGAACCAATGCCGTTTGCTGCCTTTATCGTTAATTTATAGGCTGCTTTTGCAATTTCCGTTTGTCTCGCCCACTGACTTACTGGAATAATTGATAGTATTTGACGGGTTGCGGCAACATTTACGATACAGGAATCAGGGGATAGCAACATTATTTTTTGCCAAAATTGTGCTTGTGCTAATTCATCCCAGCGCTCTTCAAAGATGCTCTCGGCATTCATGAGTGTGTGCTTTGCATTATTTTTATAGAGTGATATTTTCTCGTCCTCCCACGATAATTTCTGCCCTTTAACCATGTTGGACATTAAAAGGGAAGCTGCAATTAGGCATATTGTTATGTTTTTTATCATCTGTTAAAAATAGAAAGAAACGCAATTAGTATGAAATGGATACAAATTAGTTTAACACATTCTATTGTTGAATTTCTTACTTTTGTTGACATGAAATGGGTATTAAAAATAGTGTCGTGGCCTTTAATTGCAATCATTCGATTTTATCAACTCATTATTTCACCCATTTTACCGGCAAGTTGTCGGTATACACCAACTTGTTCTCACTATACATTGGAAGCCATTCGGGTATGGGGACCTTTTCGGGGTTCTTGGCTTGGGCTTAAGCGAATCGCTTCATGTCATCCTAGAGGTGGTCATGGTCACGACCCAGTTCCAGAAAAAAAGAAGGATTAATGTATTGCTAATTGCCATCCGCGCATTTTTAAGGTTCGGATAATGGTTAGCATATCGTTTGCATTGCAAGAAAGATCTGACCAATCCGCCATGCTAAGAATATGCTCTTTTTGAGAAATAGCACACTCAAATGGAAATACTATCTCGTTTTGTTTCAATTGTTCACCCTCAATAAATACAAACCAACGATAAAGCAATCGTATGGAATTATTACTCGATAAAGCGAAATCTTCTGATTTTACAGATGCAAAAAAATCAATATTCTTGCGTGCCCTAGAAAACAATACGTTTAATCGTTTCGATCCATTTTTCTCATTAACAGGTCCAAAACGCATTTCAAATTGCCCATTTTCATTTTTCGCATATCCAAAACTAATGATGAGTCGATCGCATTCGTCGCCTTGGACCTGCTCGAGTGCTTTAAAAAATAAGCTGTCTTCATCTATTCGTGTAAGAAGGCGTATTCGATCCGCTGCATTGAGTTGTTGAAAGATACTTTCCAATTGGGTTTCGGAAAAAGCTACAACGCCTATTTTTTCGCTCTTATTGCCTAAGAGCGAGGCAAGATGATCGGCAACATTTTTAGCTTCTTGCTCATTCGTCCGGTTGGAATAGATGGCATTTTTTACTTCGTGAAATTTAATAGGCATCTGTTCTTGAGAAACAGAAGGAAATGCCACCAATTCGTTGTTGTAAAAATGTTCATTTGAATAAGCGATAAGGGCGGGATGTTCGCTTCTAAAATGATAATGCAAGAGGATGTTTTTGAAGTAAAAACTTGCCTTGTGTAAGACAGTCAGCGCATTTTCATCTTTTGTATTGAAGTAGCTGCTTGGTGCCATTTGTTGACTATCCCCAGCAATCAAGATCCGCTTGGAACGATACAATGTGCCAATGGAATGGCTTAAAAGTAATTGACTTGCTTCGTCTATTATACTTAGGTCAAAGTAGTTTTTTTCTAATGGAATATTATTTGCCAATTGACTAGGGTTAGTTAGCCAAATTGGTTTTAATAGATGTATCCATGGCGCCGCATCACTGCTTAGTAATTCTCGAATGGATTTATGTCGACGTTGTTTAGCAAACTCTTTAACTAACAAAGACTTTCCAGCTTTCAACATGCGCTTTTTCTCTTTATCAGCAGGGCTTAATTTATAGGCCGGTGTCTGCAAGAGTGTGTGAAAAGAATTGAATTCTTTCTCTTGATTTACTTTAATTGTATTTGATAATGAAATCGAATCAGCATCAAATTCGAGGTTTGTTTTAACTAAACGTGCTAAAAATTCAGATGGATTATGTGCCGAAAAAGCAGGGTGTTTTGATCGAAAGCTTGTCCATGCCGAATGAAACAGTTGATTTTCAAGCGCAGTAATTGATGGATTAGACTGGTAAAGCATCATGATATCGCTTGGAATGTTGCCGATGATTGAACTGTAAGGAAGTATTAGGCTTATTCCCTTTAGTAACTCAGTAAGATAGGACTCAATGTTGCTTTCGTCTACAAAATTAAAATGATATTTTAATTCAGAAACAAGGCTATTAATCTTGGTATAATAGGTGTTTAATGCGCTTCGTTCTTGCTCGCTCAAGGCTGAAAATTGGTCCCATTCATTATGATTTTGAGCATCAACTAAGGCGCTGATCATGTCTAAATCAAGGGCTAAATTTTCTATTCCCATAGCTGAAAACTCGAGTGTTAATTGATTGAGTTCTTCCTCTAAAGCATAGGTTTTCTTTAGTGATGCTAGTGCATTACTGAAATCTAATGCAGGAGTTCTTAGCCATTTTTTAAGCTCTCTTTTCCAACGGTAATTATTTATGATTCCTTTTTTAAGGTATTGTTTCTCCAAATGTGCTACCTCTATTGGACTCGGTCGTTTTATCCAATGTGTTTCATTTTCATGCGCTTGGGCAAGTAGTAATTTTGCTTGAAAATAGCTTGTTTTCTTACGTAAAAAGCGTTTGCTGTCTTTACAGACTATTTCCTGGAATTTTTTAAAATAGTCGGTGGAAAAGCGATGGCAGATTCTTGCTTTTTCAAAAAGATTTTTAAGTTCTCCGAATGTCGTAAACGAGAAGTGATTGTTTAGTAATCGAAGATCGCTTAGCCAATTTTTAAACAATGCGTCATGTTCTCCGAGGCTTGGTATTTGCCGCCTAAGATCCTTCATAAAACGAAGGGTAAATAGTATTTCTTGAGGAATTTGTTCTAATTCATTTTTATGGTTTAGCCAACTGCTAATACTCGGTAAATTACTGCGGTAATCTGCTGAGCTCAAGGGTTTATTTTTACTAATTCTTAAAAATTCCTTCACGCTTACTCCTCCAATTATTCCTGCTTGATTCAGTATCGCTAAATCTTGTTGAAGGGAGCGTATTTCTTTTTGCGCATGGTGCTCTTTTTGTCCGGGGTCAGTTTTTTCATTTTCAAGTGCCAACCAATTTTTTTTAAGGCTTTTGATGAATGTGCTAGAGGAATAGTTGGCGGTAGTTATTAGGCTGAAGTTACCCAAACCTTTGGCTTCGAGTTTCTGCTGAATCACTTCTAATGCGGCGCGCTTATCAGAAACCACTAAGGCTTTGTTTTGCATGAGTAGTAATTTGCCAATTACATTACAAATGATTTGTGATTTCCCTGTGCCGGGAGGGCCTTGAACAACACAATTGTCACTTTCTAATTTTTCAAAGACATCAAATTGTTTTTGATCGTA
Organism: Flavobacteriales bacterium; assembly: GCA_947462255.1. Classification (GTDB taxonomy): domain Bacteria; phylum Bacteroidota; class Bacteroidia; order Flavobacteriales_D; family Crocinitomicaceae; genus UBA952. The sequence goes on from CANHOA010000004.1 coordinate 98,623, forward strand.
AGGAAATAATGCTTCGCTAGACAAGGTTAATGGAAAGGGATTTGGCTTGGTTTCTTCCCCAAAAAGTTCTAATAAGGGATTCGACCCCTCATTTTTTTCAATGATCTTTTCTAATTCACCCATTAAGGCTAAACGATGGTGGTGGAAGTTCCCAACATATTCTATTGTTGTATCAAGGTCCTCAAATCCAAGTTCATTGAGCAAAGAAATAAATTCAGCCGGATTTTCTACGGTTGTTGGAATGTTAGTTGATGGAAATTCTTTTTGTAGGTGGTGTGCTAAAAAGGGATTGATCATCAATTCGTCGGGTAATTCAAGCAAGGTGACGGATTTAGTTATCCTGTTTACCTTAATACTTAAAGGAAGTATAAAAATAGGGGATTTTACAAGCTTCTTTTGATACTCGAAGTGTAATAATCCTCGACTTTGACACAAAGGAAAAACGCCTTTTTCTTTTTCAATTTTATTTGCTTCGCTGATTATTTTCTCGAGTTCGTTTGTTAATTCATGCTTCCCAAGCGGCAATTGAATACAATGCTTATCGTTAAGGTTCACCAAAATATCGTCTCCTCTAAAGGTGCTAAGTTCAAGGAGTAATTCTTGTAACTGTCCAATAAAACTATTCCCTTCCATGGGGTAAAGATAAGCCTATTCTTTTTTTTTTATTAATGATAAATTAAAGTAATTTTACAATAAACCAAATACTACAATATGACTCGTCTTCTCTCTTTCGCGCTGGGATTAATGCTTATTGCTCAGTTTAATGCTCAAATTACGGTATCTGTCGCTGATTTTGCTTCTGCCGCTGATACGGTAAGAATTAGTCAAGCTGATGGTGCGGGCTTGGATTTTACGTCTACTGGAGCCAGTTTCAATTGGGATTATAGCAGCTTAGTAGCGAATTCCCAGTATCTGAAAGAATATAATCCCATTGGTTTTGCTTCCATTTTAGTGTTTACCACCTACGGCCCACTTGCCCCCAATAAATACAAGGCCACTTATTTTAATCCAACCAATGATTTGCCCCTAGATCAGCTATCTCAATTTCTTCCAGTTGCCTTGAGTGATTTGAATCAGTACACCAAGCGAATGGCAGATTCCATCACCTCTCTTGGATATTCCATAGCCGTGAATGGTCAAGGTGTGCCTTTTAAATCGGATACCATTGAAACAAGGTATAAATTACCATTAAATTACAATGACAGCCATTATTCTCGCGGCTATACGTTCATTGACCTCAATCCTGTAATTGATTTTAAAATCAAGCAATACCGCCAAAGACTAACAACAGTAGATGGCTATGGCACCCTAATCACACCTAAAGGTACTTTTCAGGTGCTTCGTTTACGACATGATATTAGCGAAATCGATTCCGTTTACCAAACTTTTTTCGGGCCAGGTACTTGGTTCGGAACGCCGCCCATTCAACGTACGGAATTTGAATGGTGGGGAAACAATGAATTGGAGTGGCTACTAAAAGTAACAGAAACCAACGGGAATATCACCGCAGTGGAATACCAGGAGGATTATTTAGGCTTAGATGCAGGGATTGATCAGCTCGATGCTAGCCTTCTTGTTTTTCCAAATCCTGTTCATGATTATCTATCTATAGAAAGCGATAACAGTATTTCTAGCGCTGCAATAGTAGACGTAAATGGGCAAGTTGTTATGACAGTTACACCCGATCAACTTTTGAGTAAAAAAATCAATGTGTCATCCCTGAGTCAAGGATATTATTTTCTAAAACTTATCTTTGGGGATTCTTCACGAATAATTAAGGTGATTAAGAACTAATTTACGTAATTTTATACCGGCAAATCGGTCTATCGCTGTTTCGCGTATGCGGAAGAGAGGAAAGTCCGGGCAGTGTAGAGCGTCGTACTTCCTAACGGGAAGGTCTAAAGAGTTAACGCTTTTTAGAACAGAAAGTGCCGCAGAAAGGAAAACTACCTTCTTTTGAGGGAAAAGATGAAAAGGTGGGGTAAGAGCCCACCGCATGTTTGGTGACAAATATGGCAAGGTAAACCTTACGAACTGAAAGACCATGTATACCGAGGCTTGAGAGCTGCTCGCTCGATCTCGGAGGGTAGGTTGATAGATCTCAATTGTGAAGTTGAGGCTAGAGAAATGATAGACAGCTAACTCTTTTATAGAGGAAGTGAACAGAACCCGGCTTACGATTTGCCTTTTTTTTTACATAAAATGATGCATACATATATCGCTCAATTAACGTCTGAGCTTGAATTGCAACAAAACAAGGAGAAAGCACCTGGCATGGAAGCATACATGAAGGGCTTGTTTTGTTTTTATGGTGTTTCAAGTGTTCCTAGAAAGTCAATATATAAAACATGGAAATCTAATCTGGAATCTCCTCTATCTGATGAATTTAAATGGCAGTTAATTCGAGAGTTATGGGAAAAAGAGCAAAGAGAATACCAATACATTGCGGTTGATTGGATGAATTCATGGCCGGTATCGGCATATAGGGAAGGCGATATAGAGGAGTTAAAGTTTTTAATTTCAAACAAATCATGGTGGGATACCGTGGATTTAATTGCTTCTAATTATTTGGGGAAATATGCCCTTAAATTTCCGAAAATGATGGATCAAGTTATAATGGAATGGCAAGATGAAAAATCAATTTGGCTTCATCGTTCATGTATAATTTATCAGTTAAAATATAAAAATGCCACTAATCTTGAAAGATTGTCTTATTTAATAGGGGTGTATAAATCCAATAATGCATTTTTCATTCAAAAGTCAATTGGATGGTCACTGAGAGAGGTTTCTAAATGGAATCCTGAATGGGTTAAAGCTACGATAGAGAGTAAACAGTTAGCTGGATTAGCGAAACGTGAAGCGATGAAATACATCGCGAAAAAGTGACAAATTTTCACGGAATATTTAGAAGTATCCCTTTTATTTATAAATTTACTCTTGAAATTATTGTATGACGCGTCTTTTTATTCTCTTTTCCTTTTTTTTAATAGCTTCAAATAGTTTTTCCCAATTAATACCTACCAATGGTTTAGCCGAATCTAAAGCCAATTATTATGCCTTGCAGCATGTAAATGTTTACGTTTCAGCCCATGAGTTCATTGAAAATGCAACCGTGTTAATTAAGGGAGATAAAATTGAAAAAATCGCAAAATTCATCTTGCTACCAGATGCTTGTGTGGAAATAGATATGGAAGGCCAAACGATTGTCCCTGCATTTATTGAACTTTATTCCAATACCGCACTTCCATCACCTACCAATGGTTCATTTGGGAATCGACCGCAATTGGAGTCGAGTAAGAAAGGAGCATACTATTGGAATGAAGCCATTCATCCGGAACTTGATGCAGCAAGTTTGTTTAAAATCGATGCTAAAGCAAATGAAAACTTAATAAATATGGGCTTTGGATTTGCGCTAACGCACGTTCAAGATGGCATCGTAAGAGGTTCAGGCGCATTAATATCTTTAGGAAATGATGATGTAAATAAACAATTGATTGAAAGTAATGCGGGCCTTTTTTATTCTTTTTCAAAGGGAATTTCTAACCAAACGTATCCATCGTCACAAATGGGATCGATTGCTTTACTTCGGCAAAGTTTGTATGATTTGATTTATTATCAACAGAATAAGGCAAATAATGATAATTCAATTTCAATGGATGCTTGGTCTGCTAAACTGAAGAACCCTTCTTTCTTTAAGGTTGATGATAAATGGGAAATTCTTCGTGCCAATAAAATTGCGAAAGAGTTTGGGTTGGATTTTATCTATGTCGCTTCAGGAAACGAATACGCAAACGTGGACTATTTAAAGAAAATTAACCCTAAACTAATCGTTCCAATTAATTTTCCATTGGCCTATAATGTGCAAGATCCTTATTTAGCTCGCCAAATTCCTTTAAGTGATTTGAAACATTGGGAATTAGCTCCTTATAATGCTAAATCACTTAAAGAAAATGGATTAACGGTTGCCTTAAGCTCTAATGGAATAACAGCACCGGCAACGTTTTGGAAAAATATTAGGAAGCAAATAGAAATTGGCTTGAGTGTTGAACAAATTTTGGAATCCTTAACGGATATTCCAGCTAAAATGATAGGAAAAGAAGCATTGATAGGGTCTTTAGAAGTAGGAAAATTAGCGAGCTTTAGTGTTTTTGAGGGAAACCCATTTACGGCGGAATCCTCCATATTGGAAGCATGGCATTTGGGGGAAAGAACGGTGCTAAAAACACCGCAGAAAATAAATGCATTAGGCCATTTTTCTCTGCTAATTAATGGAGATAAATATCAATTGGATATTTCAGGATCAAAAGATAAACCAAAGGGGAAAGTATATTATACACAAGAAAAAATTATTAAAAAGAAGACGGTTATAGATACCATTTCTTCGGACGTAGAAATTATGATCAATCAATTGGATATTTCAATGTCATTTAAATTTCCAATTGAAAATGAATTAGGGGGATATCAGCTACATGGTAAGCTTAAGCGCGACGGCGATATTATGGAAGGTGATCTTCTTTTACCAGATGGAAATTGGGGAGAGTGGGCTGCTATTCGAAAACCATCCTCGGTTCCTAAAGCTAGTGAGTCGGATAAGGAAAAGAAAATTAGTGCTCCTGATCCGCAAAGCTGGATGCCAAATTTGGCTTATGGGCAACTTTATCCATCTTCAGATAAACCAATTGTTTTTAAGAATGCAACGGTTTGGACAAATGAAGAAGATGGTGTTATTTCAAATGCTTCTGTTGTATGTTTTGCAGGAAAAATTATTGCCATTGCTAAAGGTGCGGTGCCGATACCACCAAACGCAATCATTATTGATGGTGCCGGGATGCACCTAACATCAGGAATTATTGATGAGCACTCGCATATTGCTATTTCAAAAGGTGTTAATGAGGGTGGACAAACTGTTACAGCTGAGGTAAGTATTTCAGATGTCGTAAATCCAGACGATATTAACATCTATCGTCAGTTAGCGGGTGGGGTAACAGCAGCTCAATTGCTGCATGGCTCTGCCAATACAATTGGTGGTCAATCGGCTTTAATAAAACTAAAATGGGGCGCATCTCCAGATGACATGATTATTCCAAATGCGCCAAAATTTATTAAATGCGCCCTAGGTGAAAACGTAAAACAATCCAATTGGGGAGATTATAATACGGTTCGCTTTCCCCAAACACGAATGGGGGTTGAGCAAGTATTCTACGATGGTTTTAAACGGGCTCAAGCGTATAAAAAGGAATGGACTGCGTATAATTTGAGTGCGAAAAATGATAAGTCTATTGCGCCAAGAAAAGATTTAGAATTAGAGGTCTTATGTGAAATTTTAGAAGGTGAACGAAAAATAACATGCCACTCTTACGTGCAATCTGAAATAAATATGCTCATGAAAGTAGCCGATTCAATGGGCTTTACTGTAAATACGTTTACGCATATTTTAGAAGGGTATAAACTAGCCGATAAAATGAAAGAACATGGGGTTGGGGCATCTACATTTTCTGATTGGTGGGCGTATAAGTTTGAAGTAAATGAGGCTATTCCATACAATGCTGCACTCATGAACCAACAAGGCCTTGTGGTGGCAATAAATTCGGATGATGCAGAAATGGGCAGGCGTTTAAATCAAGAAGCAGCAAAAAGCGTTAAGTACGGTGGAATGTCTGAAATAGATGCTTGGAAGTTAGTTACGCTAAATCCAGCTAAATTATTGCACTTAGACGATAGAATGGGAAGTATTCGGGTTGGTAAAGATGCCGATTTGGTATTGTGGAGCGATAATCCATTAAGCATTAACGCTGTAGTACAGATGACGCTTATCGATGGCCAAGTTTTGTTTAGCTTAGATCAAGATAATGCCTTGCAATCACGTAATAAAATGGAACGAGCACGCCTGACCTCGCTTATGCTTTCTCAAAATCAAAAAAATGAAGCTACTCAAAAGTTTAAACCGAAACGCCATCGCCAATTTCATTGTAACACTATTGGTGAGGAAGGTAGTGAATTAGAAAATGCCCACTGATATGAAAAGAAGTATTGTCGTTGTTATATTTTTAGTTGGTATTCATTTTGGGTCCCTTGGTCAAAAAACCCTTTTGATCAATGGCTATTTGCACGTAGGCAATGGAGAGGTAATGCCTACAGCCGCAATTGGTATAATTAACGGAAAGATCGTTTCAATAAAAAATGCAATGACTACCACCCATGATTCAAGAGATTGGGATACTGTTATCAATATTGAGGGTCAGCATGTTTATCCTGGATTTGTAGCACCAAACTCTACATTGGGCCTTACCGAGATTGATGCGGTAAGAGCAACAAGGGATTTTCAGGATGTCGGCGAATTCAATCCTCATGTCCGCACTCAAATTGCTTTTAATGTTGAATCAAATGTTATCGAAACAGTTCTTTCGAATGGCGTCTTGTTTTCCCAAGCAACTCCAAGGGGTGGTGCGATATCAGGTACATCATCCGTGATGTTTTTGGCCGGTTGGAATTGGGAAGATGCCACAGTATTGAAAGACGACGGAATTCATGTGAATTGGCCTTCTGCTACAAGTGGCGGGGGCTGGTGGGCAGAACCTGCTCCTAAATCAATCAACAATGACTACGCAAATCAAAAAACAAGTATTGAGGATTTTTTTAAAGTAGCGCTCGCATACTCCGATAACAAAAATGAATACTTCGATCAGCGTTTAGAAGCCATGAAACCATGCTTTAAGGGCAATAAAAGAGTCTTTTTTCATGCCGATGAAATGCAACAATTATTAGATATTATTGATTTTTGTGAAAAGTTTAATATTAAGTTTCCCGTAATCGTTGGTGGTTACGATGCTTATTTATTGGGCGCAAGATTAAAAGATGCACGAATTCCCGTTATGTTAGGAAGGGTTCATAAATTACCTGAATTAGAAGATGAACCGGTCGATCTTCCGTATAAATTACCATTCTTGCTTCATCAACAGGGTGTATTATTTTGCTTACAAAATCAAGGAGATATGGAAGCGATGAATGCACGTAATCTGCCGTTTCAAGCTGGTACAGCAATGGCTTATGGATTAAAAGAGGAAGAGGCCGTTCGATCAATTTCCTTGTCAACCTGCGAAATATTAGGCATTGCTGATAAATATGGATCCTTAGAAGTTGGAAAGTCAGCAACTTTATTTGTATCTCAAGGGAATGCCTTGGATATGAGAACAAATAATGTGACCCTGATTATGAGAGACGGTGTGACGGTTCCCTTAGTAAACTTTCAAGAAGACCTTTACTTGAAATACAAGAAAAAATACGAAAAAAACTAAATTAGAAAGGTAAGTCGTCTTCGTCTGTACTGCTTGTATCACTCTTCTTTTCAGTTCCAGCAGAAGGGAAATCACTTGAATCTAAAGATATGGCAGAAGGACCTCCTGCAGGCATACCTTGAGAAACTTTCTCTATTCGCCAAGCCTCTAAGGTATTGAAATATTTAATTTCCCCTTGTGGGCTAGTCCATTCTCTTCCACGTAAATTAAACGAGACCTCAATTTGATCGCTTACTTGAACTTGATCCAATAAACTACACTTATCCTGCGTCGCTTGAAATAATATATCTTGTGGGTACTGACTGCTTGTGTCAGACACTACAAATTCTCTTTTTGAAAATCGATCGCTCACCTGTACGGTTGCGTTAATCATTTTTACACTTCCTGTTAATTTAAACATACTCTTTATTTTTTTATCCGTTATTAAATGATAGAAGGGTGAGCCAAGCATCCTTCAAATTGTTTTGTTCTAGCAATATCTTAGCCCGTTTATGCAAAGCTAATTCTAATTCTTTTGGCTGACCATCTAAAGATAGAAATAAATCGCTTAATTCCATCAACTTATATTCATTTACATCCGTTTCGTTAGGAATTTCTTCAATTCCTGCTAAACGAGCTAATAAATTTTTTGATAGGACATCGCTCTGCAAAAAATCTTGCGGAAGTTGATCATACCCCACACCGCAAGTGGTAATAGGCTTCTCAAGCTCAAACATCGCATGTTCGTTTGCTCTGCAATACCAATTCCCACCCATTCGGGCTACTAAATCTATTTTTTGTTGATCAATCAGTTGATTTTCATCTAAATAGCTTTCGTCAATATGAAATTTGACTACCTCACAAATGATAAGATTGCCTGCGCCTCCTTCCGTGCCTAATTCGATAACTTGGTTCACTTTACACTCAAATTGAACAGGAGATTCCTTCACCCTGAAGGGCTTCACTAAATCTGACGGAATAGGCGTTAAACCAGACTTTACGAATTCACTTTCACCTGCAGGATAGGGAGAACTCGCTAAACTCATTTGCTCCACTATATCAAAATTAACGACATTTATTACTACTTCTGGATGGGTTTTAACATTGTTGTAGGTATCTTTAGTGGTATTTGTTCGTCCACTTCGAGCAGGAGAAAAAATTAAAATAGGTGGATTAGCACTAAAGACATTAAAAAAGCTAAATGGTGCCAAATTCGCCTGACCATTTTCATCAATTGTTGATGCAAATGCAATGGGTCGAGGCCCTATTGCGCCTAATAAATAGTGATGCATCTTTGCAACGGTAAGTTCTTTTGGGGTAAAAGAAATCATATGGCTGAATTGTTAATCAAAAGTAGCTAAAAATCCATCGGACATTTCTTTCTTTAAAAATAAATTATACACAAATTACCTATTTTTTGCCCTAAAAATATATCTTTGGTATTCCTAAATAGGTATTTAATGCGGCATTTTATTCTTCTTTTCTTCCTCTTATTTTTTGTTGGTAACAGCATGCTGTATGCTCAAAATAAAAAGGATAGTAATGGGCTTAAACAAGGAAAGTGGGTTTATTTGGGTGCTGATAGAATATTATCTGGATACGGAGCAAATACTAAAATTGAAGAAGGAAATTATACCAATGGAAGAAAAACTGGAGAGTGGATTAAATATCATTTTGATGGAAAAACGATAAAATTAAAAGGGAATTATGTGAATAATCGTCCAGAAGGAAATTATACACGCTATTATTCTAATGGAGTAATTCGTGAAAAAGGAAGCTTTAATAATAATGAATATAAAGGAGAACTTGTTCGCTATCACAAAAATGGCCAAGAGGCCTACAGGGCACAATTTAATGATAAAGGAGAAGAAATGGGCTTGGTAAAACATTACTATAAAAATGGCCAAGTAGAAATGGAGTACACTAAAATAGATGGTAAATTATCAGATAAAATAACTACGTATTTTAGAAATGGGAAGGTTAAATCGGTACAGCTAGTGCTAGCTGGAAAGTTAGGAAAGAAAACGAAGAATGCCGTTGAAAAAAAATTCAATGATGAGAAAGTATACAAAGATGAAAACCCTCCCAAAATAACTAATCCGAAGACGAAAGGAGTTCGTTTTATTCCTTCAGGGTATAATACTATTTATAACGAAAACGATGAAATTTGGCAAGATGGAAATTTTAAAGATGGACAATTATACGATGGAAAAGTATATGTATACGGAAGTAACGGTCTTTTAATAAAAATAAAAGTATTTAAAGAAGGAAAATTTCATTCCTTAGAACAATTATAATAGTGGTAATATGAAAGCATATGTTTTTCCTGGGCAAGGAGCCCAATTTAGTGGAATGGGGAAAGAACTTTTTGAGCAATCTTCTCTTGCGCGTGAGTTGTTTGAGGCATCGAATGATATCTTAGGATTTAATATTCAAAAAATTATGTTCGATGGAACTGAGGATGAATTAAAACAGACCAAGGTAACGCAACCTGCAATCTTTATTCATTCTACTATTTTGGCGGCCTGTTTAGGTGATTCTTTCACTCCAAGTATGGTAGCTGGCCATTCCCTCGGCGAATTTTCAGCCTTAGTTGCTAATAAAACGTTGCGCTTTGAAGATGGTCTCTCACTCGTTTATAAAAGGGCTTTGGCCATGCAAAAAGCATGCGATTTGGAGCAATCTACTATGGCTGCTATTCTTGGCTTAGAAGACCATATTGTGGAAGAAATTTGCGCAACAATTGATGGGGTAGTGGTGCCAGCAAATTATAATTGCCCCGGACAATTAGTGATTTCTGGCTCAATAGACGCCGTGCAACAAGCTTGTGAAAAATTAACGCTCGCGGGAGCCAAACGGGCGCTCGTTCTACAAGTTGGAGGCGCATTTCATTCGCCATTAATGGAGCCTGCACGAGAGGAATTGGCTGCCGCAATAGAGAGCACTATTTTTTCAAATCCGATTTGCCCGATTTATCAAAATGTTTCGGGACGCCCAGTGGCACTTCCTGAAGAAATAAAGAAAAATTTAGTGCTGCAGTTAACGGCACCTGTTAAATGGACGCAGATTATGCAAAACATGCTTGCTGACGGGGTTAGTGAAGTAATCGAAGTGGGGCCAGGCAAAGTTTTACAAGGCTTATTTAAAAAAATAGACCGCGAACTAATCACATCATCTGCTACAATTATTCATTGATTTTATGGATTTTTTAGGGTTTAATCATCTACTTATAGAATCTTAAACTTATAGCCATGAAATTAATATCTTTTATTATTATCTGCTTTCTTACAAGTACTGCTTTTAGTCAAATTGTAAGCGGTGACATCTTAGGAACCTTGTATGATCTTCATACTAAAGAACCAATCTTTAATGCACGCGCTGTTGTGGAAGATAATGGCCGAAAATATCAAGCCTTGTCGGAGCCTGATGGTCGCTTTCGAATCGTAGGAATTCCTTCAGGAAGGTATTATTTATATATTATCTGCGGAAAGGATACAATGAAAAACATACTGGCTGATGTTCCAATGGAAGCCTATTGTAATCTAGGAGATATTGTATTTGAACGGATTAATGTTTTTAAAACGGTTACGGTAAAATCTGGGGTGAAATTGGTGTTCGGTGAGTTGCCTACAAAGGAATTAACAGCTGCTGATATTAAAGTAAATGTCAATAAATTCGACATTCGTACGCTTGCAATTTCAATGTCATCTGAAATAAAACAGGATGAAAACGGGGAATTGATGTTTCGAGGTGCCCGAAAAGGCGATATGATTTATATTGTTGATGGGGTGAAATGTTCTGATGTATTCAATGTTCCGAGTGTCTCAATTAGTAAAATGATGGTATTTACAGGAGGATTACCAGCAAAATACGGCGACACAATGGGGGGCGCTATCGTTGTTGAAACGAAAGGTTATTTTGAGTTGTACCGTTCATGGCTCGCTGCCCAATAAATTATTTCCATAAGGTCCTAAAAACGAGAATGGAACTGGTAGAGCCAACAAATAGTAGCGTTATTGGTGGCAAATAATAGGGCCATTCATTAGGGTTAAACCAACCATGTAATCCAATTATTGTAACATGGATTAAGGAACTGATCACACCAACTTTTCCAAATTTATACAATTTGCTCCCAGACGGAATTCTTTTAAATGTCGCAATTAGTGGGATACTGAAAAATATAAATGTTATGATTCCCATTAATACGATATACCATCCATGTAAATTGAGACTAGTCCCGTCAAATAATGCGGCTTGTGCTCTTGGATTAATGAGAATTAAATTGGCGCCGATATGCAATAGACTAAATCCGTAGGCAATTTTACCAAATTCGCTCCGGTAAAGAGGGTAAGTGGAAAACCACCTGCTTGGTAATAAGGTCATTGCGAAAAATGTCCCGGCTGTCCAAGCAAATGATTTATTAAAAACAAATAGGGTGCTATCTATACCTAAGCCTTTTCCAAAATGGTAGCGAAGAGCAGCGTACACGTAAAAGAGAAAAAATAATATAAGTGCTTTCTTAACCATTAATACGTTATTTCCCATAAAAATAATCCTTCTGCCGGAACGGATAAAGCTGCTGCTTGCCTGCTTTTTAAGAGCATGATTTCTGGGATGGAATCAGGTGACAACTTTTTGTAACCGACTTCTAATAAAGTTCCAACAATGGCTCTAACCATATTCCGCAGAAAACGATTTGCGCGTATTTCAAAAACGAGTTGAGAACCTTCAAACTTCCACTCTGCAAAGCTTACCTCGCAAAATGTATTTGTAACGTCTGAATGACTTTTAGCAAATGAGGCAAAATCATGTTTCCCGATGAGGTATTGTGCGGCCTCATTCATCTTATCAATATCAATCGGCTTGCGCATAAACCAACTAAATTCAGATAAAAAAGGCTCTTTTTCTTGATGAATAAAATAACGATACGTTCTTGATTTAGCGTTAAATCTAGCGTGAAGCGCTGAATCTACTTGAAAAACATCAAGAATTACAATGCTTTTGGGCAACACTTTGTTTAAGGTGTTTTTTAGAGCTTCCTCATCTATTGAATCTAGGAAATCGACGTGAAAAAAATAATTTTTTGCATGCACACCGGTATCAGTCCTTCCGCAACCTACAATGGAAAATGAGGTATTTGAAAACAATTGTGCTAGGCAAGTCTCTATGGTTTCTTGAACAGAAGTGGCATTTGGTTGGGTTTGCCAGCCATGAAAACCAGTGCCTTTAAAACTAATTTTAAAAAAATACCGTCTCATATTATTTTGCACAAAGATTGATAATATTTTTTAGTTAACCCTTCAATTTATTAAAATTCGAGGGGGCAACTATGCATGTAGTGTTTCGTTTAATAATAGGTTAAGTTTTCCTTTTTTTACATTAATGTTGTAACTTTACGCATGAATGTTCAGTTAAACTACTCGTTTGAAAATTTATATGAATTATAATTTACTGAGATTTACCTTGTTTTTAATTGTTTTTGCTACTAGCAATGCATTTTCACAATGTCCAAACTCAGCTAACATAGATTCGATAGATCAACCAACCTGTACCAATCCAACCGGAATAATCTATTTATCTGGGCTTCCTTCGGGCTCATGGACTATTAATTCTTCACCAGCGGGTGTAACCCAATCCGGAAGCGGTTCAATTGCGGTAATTCCTGGGCTAATTCCTGGGCAATCATACACCTTTACCTACAGTGTTACCTCTCCGGCTTGTACTTCTAATCCAACCTCATCAGTTATTATAAATTCAGTGCCTAGTGTTCCCAATACGCCCATTGCGGGAGGAGTTACGCAACCGACTTGTCTTGTAGCTACTGGATCTGTTGCCATTTCTAACTTACCTTCAACGGGTGGATGGACGCTCACTGCCACAAGCGCAACACTTGTTACGACATCTATAACTGGTATCGGCTCAACAGTTTCTTTCACAGGGCTTCCAGTAGGTTCCTATACCTTTGTTCTTACTCAAAATTCAAATGGTTGTTCTTCCTCAAGTTCAAACCAAATTTTCATTAATCCTCCCATAGTCCCTTCAGCCCCGATTATTGGGACTATTACACAGCCGAGCTGTAGTGTTCCAACGGGTAGTGTGGCGTTAAGTGGACTTCCTAATCAAGCATGGACAATCACAACAAGCCCTGGCGCAATTTCCACTCCAGGCACTGGGAATTCTACCTTGCTAACAGGCCTTATCCCTAATACCTCATTTACTTTTACCGTTACTAATAATGTTAACAGTTGTGTTTCATTGAGTAGTCTTCCTGCACAAATAAATATCGCACCGATTATTCCTCCTGTTCCAACAGCCACTTCTGTTCAGCCGAATTGTCCAGTACCTTCAGGAACGATTAACGTAAGCGCTCCCCTTGGTGCCTACACGTACTCAATCGACGGCATATCGTATCAAATTTCGCCTATATTTTCTGGAGTTCCTCCAGGAAATTATACAATCTACGTTCAAAACAATTCATCTGGATGCACCAGTTCAAACGGTCCTACAGTTATTAATGCGCTTGCTATACCACCAAATATCACCTTGTTGTACGTAGACAGTATTTCATGTAATGGTTTATCTGATGGTGGCGCGGCCGTTCAGGTTACCTCCGGAGGCACCTCTCCTTTTGTGTATTCATGGTCCCCAATGGGAGGCACCAATGATACGGTTACTAATTTGCCTTTGGGTAACTACAATATCGTTGTTGTAGATGCAGCACAATGTGTCGTTGTGCAAAGTTTTACAATCGCTCAACCCAGTGCTCTGACCATTTTTGGAAGTTCTACTCCTATCGATTGTGAATTAGGCACATTGGGAACGGTAGATGTAGATGTGTCGGGTGGAGAACAGCCATATCTTTACACGTGGAATATTCCGAGTGTCTCAACGGATAGCATCAGTAATTTAGACATTGGGCCCTATTCGGTAAATGTCACTGACAACAATGGTTGCTCTATTGCTTATGGAACAACAATTGGTATTATTAACGATTTATTGGTCAATATTAACCCAGCTGATACATCCATCAATCCAGGAACTTCCTTTGTAGCTAATGCTTACAGTTTAGGAAGTGATTATGTTTGGACACCCATTGATGGATTAAGTTGTACCACTTGTCCTAATCCAGTTGTTTCACCTGATTCTTCAGGTATTTATTATGTATCGGTGAGTGATGACAATGGATGCCAAGGAAACGATTCTATGAGTGTTACAGTTAAGTTACTATGTGGCGAACTTTACGTACCAACGATTTTTTCTCCAAATGGAATAGGTCCTGAAGCAAATAATACATTATGGGTCTTCGGAAAAGTGGCTTGCATTAAACGTTTTAGTTTCCAAATCTATGATCGTTGGGGAGAGATGGTTTTTGAATCCATTAATATTCTAGATGGTTGGAATGGTAATTTTAAGGAAAGACCAGCTACAAGTGGTAATTATGTATATAAATTAAGTGTGTTGTTGTTTGATGATTCAATCTATAATGCATCAGGTAGTGTCACATTGGTAAGATAGGTATGAAAACAAAGAAATTAATTTTATTTTCAATTGTCCTAATTAGTCTTTTATCGGGCTCTAAGTTGACTGCGCAAGATGTTCATTTTTCGCAAATGGAGTATGCACCTATGACACTAAATCCTGCCTTAGCGGGCGCATTTTCGACTTTTCAAGGTGTTGCAATGTTTCGCTCTCAATATGGTAGTTTCGCCACTCCATACACTACTATGGCGGCTTCCATGGATGGAAAATTAACCCCAGCATCTAGTTTGCAGAAAGGAATTATTGGAGGGGGAATTAACTTCCATAATGATCGTATGGGCGAAAATAATTATAATCAAACCCTCGTCAACATAAGCTTGGCGTATCATCTGATGCTAAATAAAAATAGTAAAGTTGGCCTAGGATTGTCTTCGGGCTTTGGGCAGGCTTCAACAAATCCTGCTGCAGGTCAATGGGGTGTGCAGTATGATGGCACAGCGTTCAATCCTGTTATCGCTTCGGGAGAATCATTCTACAAACAAAATTTTTCCTATTTTGACATGGGAGCAGGGATGTTATATTCGTATAAAACCAATAATAAATACGTCAATGATAAAGCGGATAAGTCGATTAATGTTGGCGTTTCTGCATTTCACATCAACCGACCGATAAGTTCTTTTTATAATTCTACCATTCAACAATTACCGATACGGTATAGCGTCTTTGTAAATGGCAGTATCGCGCTTCCTCAAGCCAATGGTGCTATTTTACCTGGAATATACTATCAACGACAGAAAACATACAATGAAGTTATGCTCGGATTTTATTACAAGCAATTCTTAACAGAAGGATCCAGAACAACCTCAATAAATAAAGAAGCCTCGTTCTCAGTGGGACTATTTACCCGGTATAAAGATGCCATGATTATCAAGCTTATGGCTGAATGGGGCGCTGTTTCGCTTGGATTTTCATATGACATTAACATTTCTCGACTGTCTATCGTTTCCAATTTCAAAGGAGGAACAGAGGTCTTTGTTCGATACGATTTAGATAAGTTTTCCCGAAAAAAAATAAGGGTTAAATAACATCAGCTATTTTGTAACGAATGGGTAATCCAGCTTACTTAAGTCGGCTTTGAAAAGATCATAACTAAAATAATCACCACTTTCGTTAATGCTTGCAAAAACACATTGATTTGTCTTTGGATTAAATTGAAAATGGGTATCGTTGTTCGCAGAGTTTATCGCCAAACCTAAGTTTTTGGGAGCACTCCAAACCCCTTCAATATTTTCACAATAATAAATGTCATATCCGCCATAACCAGGTAGTCCATCACTGCTGAAAAATAAATACTTGCCATCTGAAGTTAGGAAGGGGGTAGTTTCATTATCAAGGGAATTAATGTTTTTTGGAAGCGCTTTTGCTGTTCCCCAAACATCATCTGTTTGTTGCACGACAAACAGATCCATTCCTGAATTTTCCGCTTTGCGGTCACTGATAAAAATCAGTTGTCTTCCACCCTCATTATTTTCAGATAGGGTTGCCCCACCTTCAAAATAATCAGTATTTATACTTTTATTTTTAATCACACTCATTGATGACCATTGGAAAGGAACATCACCTGTGATTTCAAAGATATCAGAGCTTTTTGTTGTTTTTTCAGCAGCAGATGTATTCACTGTTGTTAATCCATAAAGCCCATTTTCTGCAACGAAACTCATGGCGTCAAATCCATTGGTATTAAAATCAATGAATGTTCCCGGCTGAATCACCCAATCATTTTTAGTTATATCCCAAACTGCATGGTACATATCTTCATAATATTGTAGATCATCGGGGTTGAGGTTATTTCCTGTTGTCTCGGGCCTCCTTGCGGTAAAAATCAACTCTTTTCCATCGTTAATTAGTATCGGAGCATACTCGGCATCAAGTGTATTTAGTAATGGCGATAAGGGCTCTCGTATATTAGTGATGCCAGCCTTCATATCTTTTAAAGCAAGTTCACACTGATCAATGTAAAAAAATATATTATTTAATTTCGCGGTTTTTGTACCCATTAATTGTGCTGTTTTTTTGAAATGAACAGCTGCCATATCAATATTGCCTAGCCGTTGATTAACATATGCTAATAGTTCATTTAAACCGGCATCAGCATCATCTGATCGGCTTATTAATTCAAGTGCACGTGAAGCACATTCCTCTGCTGCATAATAAAGGGATAGTTCATAAAAACTTTTTCCCATCCAATATTGAATCTTCCAATTTGTCGTGTCCATTAGCTCTGCTTTTTTTAGTAATGCAATGGCATCATTAAAACGAGTTAGGTTGTAAAGCTCTATGCTTTTACTAAGGGAGAGATTAACGCTTGTTTTTTCAACAATGTTCAGTTGGTCTTTTTGACTTATCGCTAGTTGGCTCGTAAGTAATCCAATTGAAACAAATAAAATATGCATGTGTTTTTTCATGGTTCTAAATTAGTAATTTAATTTAAGATATTTCCAATTCATTTGATTCGAAATAATGCTTTCCAACCTTGTTCTTTTTTAATTCATTGATTATTTTTTTCGCAACTTTTTCACCAGAAATACTGCGGTATTTTTTTAAGCGTCCTATAAGCAGGGGATTGATGAGGCTTGAAATTCGTTGTGATATCCATTCAAGTGGTCGTGCAGTTTCTCGCTTTCCTATTAAGATCGATGGTCTATAAATAAAAGTGGAATTAAAAGAAAGCTCACTAATTAATCGTTCTATTTCTCCTTTCAATGCAGGATAAAAAACAGATGATTTTTCATTTGCACCAATAGAACTTACCAAATGCACTTGTTTATGGCCATTCTCTAATGCTCCTTTCGCTGAAATAAGCGTATACGTTAAATCGATTTCACGATAGGATTTTTTATCGGGTGTCTTTTTTCTGGTGGTTCCTAGGGTACAGATCAAAGCGTCCCCATTTGTTTCTTTGATAACTGATGAAAGGTCAGCAAAATCAATAACAAGTTCATTTATTTTTGGATCTTTAGTTGCTAAAGGCCTTCGTACTATGACATTAATTTTTGTGAAGTAATTGTCTGCACAAGCTTGCTTAATAAGGTGCATTCCAATCAATCCGGAACCGCCAAGTATGGTTATTTTCATAAGTTTATGCAAATGTAAATTTTTCTATATGAATTTAAATTAATTTTATCGAAAGTGTTTAAAATGAAATGTGTTGTATTGTGTTACCAAGTTAACGAGCTTTTTTCTCAAACTATTGCGGATGAAAAACATGATGGGAAACCCTCTGCTGATAATGTTAAAAACCATTGGGAAGATGAATTACAAATTTCTTCTACCGTTATATCTGTTGAGGAGTTGCATAGTGAATCCTACCAATTAGAAGGCTCTTATGGAAATGGGGAAGCCTTTCAATTCGAAATTCCAGCAATGCGTTTGGTGAAAATCGTATCTGAAAACGCTCCCGTTTGTTACGTAGGTGCTTCGGAATCGATGATTGAAAAAATCATATTGACAAATAATGCTGAACAATATATTGTCAAAATATTCTTAAAGGATTTGGAGCCATTCGCTAATCCTGTTCCAGGGATTTATATATCCACAAAAGAATTTCCCAAAGAACTTAGTTCCTGATGCTAGCCGTTTCTACGATATCATTAGCTTATGAAAAACCAGTACTTTGCGATGTTTCATTGACATTAGTTGGGTCTGAAATAATTGGTTTGGTAGGAAAAAGTGGTGCTGGGAAATCCTCTCTTTTAAAAATCATGGCCGGGCTAATAGATCAGGATAACGGTGACGTATTGCTAGATGGGAAATTACAGCCAAAATCATCGCTGCGCTTAATACCGGGAACGAAAGGAATTGAGTTGGTCAATCAAGATTTTAAGTTGGATGTTTATCATACTGTTGCCGAAAATATCAGGGAGTCTATTTTGTATCTTCCAAATGCAGAACGTGAACGTAGAGTGGAGCAAATGCTAAGCCTTTTCGAATTAAAACCCATAAGGCATCAAAAAGCTCATTTGCTCTCAGGAGGTGAGCAACAACGCCTTGCAATTGCTCGAGCTGTTGCAAAAAAACCTAAGGTGCTACTTTTAGATGAACCCTTTGCTCATCTCGATGCTAGACTTCGCCTAAAACTGACTAATTTCTTGCTTAAATTAAAAGAAAAAGAAGGGGTGGCAATGGTTATCGTTTCTCATGATGGGCAAGAAATTTTAGGGGTTTCTGATAGTATTTGTATCTTGAAAAATGGGCGATTGAGTCGAAAAAAAAACCGGATTGAGTCTTACTATAATCCGTCAAGTAAAATCGATGCTTTGTTCTTTGGACCAATTAATTCTATCGTGCTAAACGGGAAAAGAGTCCTTTTTCGACCTGATGAATATAAACAAAATAGCAGTGGAGCAATATCATTATCTTTTGTGCGTGCCGTATTTTTAGGTTCAATTTATTATAATTATTTTTATACCTTAGCAAAAGAGGAACTTGTTCTCATTAGCATCAATCCTCTTAATAATACCACTGCAATTGACATCGACAAAAAAAACTAAGCTACAAAGGTTCCTGCAGTATTTGACGGTCTTAAAAGAAGCGTTTATTGCCTATGTGAAGGAGGGGGCGTTCTTCCATGGAGCTGCACTGGCATATTATACGCTGTTTGCTCTAATTCCAATTCTTTACTTATCTATCTCAATCTTTGGAAGAATAGTGGGCTACGATAAAATGATTTTCATAATTCAGCAGCTTTTTAATGAAAAAATCGGATTGAAAGATACAGATAGTATAATGGTGTATATCAAAAACATGCAATTAGATCAAGGGAGTTGGTTTTTTGAATTGATGAGTATTTTTGTTCTACTTTATACCTGTTCGGCTTTTCTTGTATCACTCAAAAGGAGCTTAAATGATTTCTTTGAGGTAGAAAATAAAGAAAATCAAAACATTATTCTAAGTTTAATTGGATTTAGATTCCTATCTGTTTTCTTCATAGCAGCCTTCGCTTTAATCATAATTCTATTTTACTTTTTTCAAATTTTTATTGTGTCGCTTATCGAACATTGGATAGTGACAACGAATGGTTTTGTTGATATAGGGCTCTATATCTTGCATCACTTGATTGCGATAATAAGCAATACCTTGATCTTTTGGGTTATTTTTAAGTTTGTTAATGATGCGAAGGTGTCTTCAAAATTAGCTTTCCGAGGTGCTATTCTCACTGCTATTCTGCTATATGTTAGTCAATTAGGAATCAAATTTTACTTGCAGCATTATTTCTTTCTTGGCAAAGCGGGTATCGCTGGTTCTTTATTTATTCTACTAGCTTGGGTTAATTATTCTGCACAAATTGTCTTTTTTGGAGCGAAATATACATACATCTTGAAAAAAAACAGAAACTAATCTTTCGATCGCTTATTTATCTCCGTTTGGTTTTTTGATTACTTTTCTACCTGATATCTAATAAAATGAGTGCTGTTTTATAAATTTTTTAGTGTCTTATTTAATAAGATTTTTACCTTTAGGCTTTACAATAAACATTCATAATCATGAAAAATTCAACATTCTTTTTAATCTTTGTTTTTGCTCTAATCCTTTTTTCCTGTAAAGATACAGGTGTTTTGTTTTCGCCAAAATATAAAACAACCATTTTTAAAGGACAACAAGGTGAAACAGAAGTCAATAATTTTAATCGCAAACAAGCCGAACGAGAAAAGAGTTTAGCCGAAACATTAGAAAAAGCTGATGAGGCTTTACGGCGCCTGGAGGATCAAAAAAAAATGTTTTATTCAATTGATAGTACCGAGCGAATTAAAGAAATAGATGTTCAATTGGATAACTTGATGGAAAGAACGCAACAAATTATTAATTCTCTTAATGAAATTGATCCATATTCACCGAGCGGTCATGAAAAGTCTTTGCTGCTAGCCACAGAATTAAATGATTTATTGTTTCATTATATTTATCCAGTTGGCGAATTAATCCTTGCCAATAAAGAAATAAAAAATATATCGGCAGACATAAGTTTTGAAACGGGTAGTTCTGAATTAACCAAAGATGGCAGAATGGCTATTTCAACATTAATTCAAACAATTACTAAAGATATTGCTGATTGGAAATTATATTTAGATCAACATAATGAAAATGTGTTTAATCAAGATGAATATCGGACAATTTTAGTAATTAATGGATACTCAGATTTGCAAGGAGTAGGTACTGCAAAAGCTCGAGCGGAAAGAAATCAAGATTTGTCCGAGAAGCGAGCTGCTGCTGTCTCTGCAGAATTTGAAAAACAACTCACTGACTTGAAAACCAAGTTGAATTTGACGTATAGCGTTACGTTTTTTGGGATGGGTGAAAATTTACCCCCTCAACAAATAGATAATGGAAAATTAAACAATCCAAGTCGACGAATAACAACGGTTAGTATGGTCGTGGGACCGAAAATTCTTCTCTATGTCGATTAATCTATAGGAAGGTTGGGGGCTTTCGAAATTCTATTTTAGCATCTTTAAAGATTGAAGATGTATTGCGAATGCTCAAGAGAAAACTTTTGTTTCCGCCAATTGGTGTCCAATAAAAAGAAAGTGCCCAACAATGTAAGTTTCTATTTAATGAAAAATTGACGTTGGTGATTTGCTTGGACTGAAGATCAAGGTTAAGATTGCTGCTTAAATTCCATCGTTTGGTGAAACTAATGTCGCCGTTTAATACAATGGTCTGAACAAAATAATAGTTCTTATTCGATAAGCTTGTTTTTGTTGTATTTGCATTGATTGAATAAACATGGGATAAATTAACTTTCCATGGGATATTAAAATAAATGGCTTGCTCTGGATGTAAACTAAATTGATTGAAGTCGCTGTTCCAATTAGTTTGTACCGTTTCCTTCGCTTCTTCTATAACTTCGCGGCTTTTTTTCGTGGCAAGCGTTAGGGTGCTTGTGAAATTGTTGGATAAAAATCGACCCAAAGATTGGCCTGTTTGTGCAGCATAGGAAGCCAAGGATTTTCCGCTTACTGTATTCCAACTGTAAGGGCTAAACCCAGCATTGGCTACAAAATTTACCCACGTGAAAGGACTTATTCTTAGATTTAATTGCAAATTAGAAAGTTTCATAGAGTCCTTGTTGAAATCATAATTTCCTGTGATGGAAAATTGATCAATTATCCTAATTTTTCGAAACCCAGTTAGGGTGTCTTTGGCTGATTTGCTTTTAATTTCCAATGAATTATTGACACCGAAGGTGAGAAAGGACGATTTGCTGGCATTCCCCACATTGTAAATACTCCGTTCATATGGAGAATAGGAAATAAGGGCTTGGTTAATTCCTGCATTACTTGTTATTAATGGGTTTATTAGTGGCACATATCGATACCCAATACTTGGAGTCATTAAATGCCGTAATAGGGGTTTATTTTTTCCAATAAATCGATAATAACTAAATAATACGGTTGTGAGGTTGATGTTCATGCTGAATTCATGCGCCATTCCATATTTATCTAAGGTGTCAATTTTTGTCGAATTGTCTAATGCGTTATAGTTTTTTTGAATTTGCTGCAAATTTATTTTATTTCCATATGAAATGCTGGGGGTAATTTTTACGGCATTTTTAAATAGACCTGCAGTGGTTTGTAAACTTATCCCTTGATTTATACCATTCATAAATTGATCCCCAATTCCTCGATAATCAAAGGTGCTTAAAAGCGAATCGCCAAAAGAAGATTTATTTTGGCTTTCCAATGAATAGGTTAATCCAATATTTTGAACTGTTTTTTTCCACGACTTATTTGGATTCTTAATAAGGTTTTTGAATGGAAAAACACGCGTCATGTTAACATTAAATATCGGACTGGTCAAGGAGATGTTTTTTGCAATTGAATTTTGTCGCAGTGATATCTTCATGCCCATTGTAATGGGTTTTCCCGGAAATGTTCGGTTTAAATTAACATCGGAGTTAAAGCTATTGTTAAAATATTGTGGGTTTATGGGGTCTAAATTATTCTTGGTGTTGTTGTCTGAAATAAAATTAACATTGGAGGAGAAAGCCCATAAGGGATTCGATTTAGCTTCTTTTCTGTGCGACCAAACAACAGAAACTTTGTTTTGTGCATCGTTGTATGGAAATCCTTGCCGAAACTGCTGAAAACCAACTGAAACTCTTCCGCTGAAAGCATAGCGTATCGAATAGTCTAAATCATTTCGCAAACCCCAACTCCCACGGCTGTATAAATTAACATATGCGCTAGTCTGAATTCGGTCGTTAATTGGGAAATAATACCCTAGATTTTGAACTCCAAACCCATACACAGATATGGGGATAAATTCTGGAAATAAGATACCGTGGGTTCGCTCTTTTTGTTGAGGTATTAAAGCAAATGGTAAGCCTAGTGGTGTGGGTATGCCTTTTACCCATAGGTTCATGGGACCAGTTACGATGCGTTTTTCCGGAATCATAACCGCTTTTGATAACTGAAAATGATAATGAGGTTCTTCTAAATCACAGGTGGTTAAACGACCTTTTTTTAAGTGAATTTCATCATTAGGATATCGTTTCGCTTCTCCCATATGAAAATAAAATTCGTCCTGTTTAATCGCTAATTCTTCAATATACCCTTTCTCTGTTTTGGTGTTGTACCGCATGCGCAAACAAACAATAGATTCTTTGCCGTCGCTAAAAGCAGGAAGTTCTATTTTATCGCCATTTTCAGCTATTCGATAGCTTGCCTGTACTTCGTTCGCATTGAGGTCAATGAGGATGTAACCAGCGGTCAATTTTATGTCGCCCATTTCAACTTTTGCATTGCCATATAAATGTACTTTTTTACCCACTAAATCATTGTAAATGGAATCGTTTGAAGAATACAATATGATGTCGCTAATACTGGAATCAATGATCGAAATTGTATCGTTAAATTTCGAGGTTTGGCCTGTAGCTACAAGCGATCTAGACATTATTAACAATGCAACGAAGATAATTCTATAAAACGTTTTGTTACCTTTCAATCAATTAAAATTATATTTGTTCAGGAGCTTTTATGTTTACAAAGCTACCAAATTTCATTATGGCAACAATGAACGCTTGTTTTAGATCTTTATTTACCTTCTTTTTTGTCGGAATCTTAATCATTCCTTTTAATGGCTTTTCTCAAACTAACAAGACAAAAAGTAAAGCGATAAAAACAGTGGTGATTGACGCCGGACACGGTGGTAAAGATCCTGGTTGTCATGGCTCGTTTGCTCTCGAAAAAGTGGTTTGCTTAGCGATGTCACTTCGTCTTGGCGAATTAATAAAGACTAAATATCCAGACGTTAAGGTTATTTACACAAGGGATAAAGATGTTTTTGTTGAGTTATACGAACGCGCAAATATCGCTAATAGGGCAGATGCTGATTTGTTTATCTGTATTCATGCTAACGCAGGAAGTTCATCCGCGTATGGAACGGAGACCTATGTCTTGGGTTTGCACCGTTCGGAGTCGCAACAGAAAGTGGCAGAAAGTGAAAATGCAATTATTACCCTCGAAGATGACAAAGGAGCGAAATACAGCGATTTTGACATGTCACCCGATGCCATCATCGGGATCCAGTTGCAAATGTCAGTTAATCTTGATAATTCGATTCGCTTTGCTGAATTACTACAAAAAGCATTTAAAAAATTAGGTCGCTATGATCGCGGGGTCAAACAAGCGGGTTTTTTAGTGTTGTATAAAACAACGATGCCTTCTGTTTTAATTGAAACAGGTTTCCTGCCTAATCCTACAGAGGAGAAATTTATTGGTGGTGCTGAAGGGCAAGAAAAAATGGCGCAGTCGATGTTTTCTGCTTTTGAAGCGTATAAAAATCAAATGGAAGGAAAAGTGGTGCCTGAAATTATTGATTCGCCAGCGCCTACAGTTGTTGTAGAGGTGGTTTCAGAAAACAAACTTGAAATTGATACGAATCAAAATAAATTGGTTTTTAGTATTCAAATAGCCACATCTTCACAAAAAATACCCTTGACATCACCAGTTTTTAGTGGGCTAAAGGTAAAGGAATATCAACAGGATAATTTGTATAAATATTACGTGGGCGATTTTATAAATGACCTAGATGCTGCGAAAAATCGTAAGGTTGAATTATATGAAAATGGGTTTAAAAATGCCTTTGTTATCGCTTTCTTGGGTGGAGAGCGCATTAGTATCGAAAAAGCTATTAAATTAGCACAAAATTAAGAAATTGAAATTCTCAAAAGAAATTAAAACAGGTATAATAGCATTACTAGCTATATTAGTTCTTGTTTTTGGAGTTAACTTTTTAAAAGGAAATAGCTTTTTTGGAGGCGATGAAATTTATTATAGCTATTTCGAAAATTCAGGCCAATTGCCAATAGCAAGCAATGTTACGGTGAATGGGGTTGTGGTTGGCAAAGTGTTGACAGTTGATTATATGCCTAATAGTCCCGTAAAAAAAAGGGTTAAAATTTCTTTTAGTATTCAAAATAACAATGTAAAGCTGCCAAAAGGAACGTATGTTGAAATTGGATCCTTAGATATACTAAGTAAAGGGCTAATCATTCATATTCCCGCTTTTTCAAAGAATGACAATTATAAGCCCGGCAGTTATTTACCTGGTAAATTATCCGTTGATATGTTTTCGCAGGTGAAGGCCTATGCAGACCCAATCTCTCAAAAATTACAAACGATGATGGCATCTATTGATAAAATGGTGAATTCATTATCGGCATTTTGGGATAATAGTGCTACTTCGGAAATTGAAGCTAGCCTTAAGGAAGTGAAAATTGCGATTGCTCGGTTTGGATCGCTGGCTAAAGAAATGCAAGCGTTTGTGGGGGAAGAAAAATTGCAGATAGCTCGAATAATGTCTAATGTTGAAAATATTACCCTTAATCTTAAGAAAAGTAATGAGCAGATAACTAAGATAATCGGTAATTTAGCAATAGCTTCTGATAATCTTTTAACTGCAGATTTTAAAGGGGTAATCCTTGAGGCGCAAACTACGCTTAAAAAGATAAATTACATTCTGGCTGAAACAAATGACGGAAAAGGTACGCTAGGGAAATTAGTGCATGACGATAAGTTGTATAACGAATTAGTCGAATCGAATAATCAACTGCAAGAACTCGTTGATGATATTGAAAAACATCCGGAAAGGTATATCAATATATCCCTTGTCGGTGGAAAGTCAAAAGGTTTGAAATTAAATAGTACGCAAGAGAAAAAGCTTACTAATCTGTTAGATTCTTTGCCTGATTGATATGCTGTCAATAGTTGTATTTATTTCTTTGTTTTTTTTCTCTACTGGGCTGTTCTTGCTCAATGCTAATAAAATTCGAAAAAATATCCGCTTAGGAAGAGAGGTAAATCGCTCAGATAAGCCTTTAACAAGGCTTAAAACAATGGTATGGGTCGCTCTTGGACAAAAGAAAATGTTCAATCGGCCTATTGCTGCTTTCTTACACCTAGCGTTATATGTAGCGTTTGTTATAACTCAAATTGAATTACTTGAAATTATAGCCGATGGTATAACAGGGAATCACAGAATGTTTTATTTCTCGCTTGGTGATTTTTATGTCTTCATGGTTAGTTTTATTGAGATTCTTTCAGTACTGGCTTTTGTCGCAACAATCGCTTTCTTATGGCGCCGTAACATGCTTTCTTTGCCTCGGTTTAATAAAAATGAATTGCTGGGTTGGCCCAAAAAAGATGCTAATCTGATACTAATCATGGAGTTAGTGCTTATTGTTTTTATTCTTACCATGAATGGAACGGATGAGGTGCTTTACAATCGGGGAGGTTCTCATGTAGCTTATGCAAAAGGCAGTTTTGGATTTTCAATCTCTGCTTGGCTCGGACCATTAGTATTTGATTCATTTAACGTGGAAACCTTGCGCGTTTTTGAACGCATCGGTTGGTGGGGACATATCTGCATGGTGTTCTTATTTCTGAATTATTTACCGTATTCTAAACACCTTCATGTTCTCTTAGCTTTCCCAACTACTTATTTTTCAAACCTTCAAGCAAAAGGTAAGTTTTCTCATATGAAATCGGTTGAAAATGAAGTTAAGTTAATGCTCGACCCTAACGCAATACCACTCGAAAGTGATGCGCCCCCAAGCCGCTTCGGAGCCAAAGATGTTTCCGATCTAACATGGAAAAACCTTCTTGATGCTTATTCTTGCACGGAATGTGGACGTTGTACGGATGTTTGTCCGGCTAATAATACCGGTAAGTTATTGTCGCCTCGTAAAATCATGATGGATACGCGTGATCGCTTGGTTGAAGTTGGCGAATTGAAAAAGGGAGAAGTGGATAATAAATCCTTGCTCGGTGATTATATATCGCCTGAAGAATTGTGGGCATGTACCTCGTGTAACGCTTGCGTAGAGGCTTGTCCAATCAATATAGATCCGCTGGCTATCATTATTGATTTGAGAAGAAACTTAGTGATGGAGGAGTCTGCAATGCCTTCTGAGTTAGCTGGAATGTTAACGAATATTGAAAATAATGGCGCGCCGTGGCAATTTTCACAAAGCGATCGATTAAATTGGGCAAATGAAGAATAATGCAGTTGCAGATAATTTAATGGAAAGGATGAATGGGAGATTCACCTCATTGATTGAGAAAAGTAGTAATATTCAAGTTTTTGAAGAGTAAGTTATGCGTTTGAACGTTCCCACAATGTCTGAAATGATGGCCAAAGGAGAAACTCCGGAAATTCTTTTCTGGGTTGGCTGCGCCGGAAGTTTCGACGACCGTGCTAAGAAAATAACCAAGGCCTTGGTGAAAATATTAAACCATTGTAAGGTAAGTTTCGCTGTGCTTGGAACGGAAGAATCTTGTACTGGTGATCCTGCGAAAAGAGCTGGAAATGAATTTACTTTTCAGATGCAGGCTATGATGAATATTCAAGTGCTCGATGGCTATGATGTTAAGCGGATCGTAACGGGTTGCCCGCACTGTTTTAATACCCTGAAAAATGAATATCCTGAATTGGGCGGGAAGTATGAGGTTATTCATCATACTCAATTAATTCAAGACTTAATAAATACAGGAAAACTTGGCTTAGAGGGAAGTCAAACGTATAAAGGAAAAAAAATTACCTTCCACGACCCTTGCTACTTGGGCCGAGCCAATGATGTGTATGAAGCGCCTAGAGCCTTAATTGAGAAATTAGACGCCGAATTAGTGGAAATGAAACGATGTAAAACCAATGGCTTATGCTGTGGTGCTGGTGGCGCTCAAATGTTTAAAGAGGCAGAAAAAGGAAACAAAGAAATTAATATAGAACGCACCGAAGATGCACTTGAATCGAATGCTGAAATCATTGCCACAGGGTGCCCTTTTTGTAATACGATGATGACGGATGGCATAAAAAATTTCAATAAGGAAAATGATATTCAAGTGCTAGATGTAGCGGAACTTATTGTCAATGCAGCCGAACTTTAACACCCTTTTTACGGCAATGCCAGATGATAGTCGCGTGTGGCTTTATCTTGCTGATAGGCCCATGGACAAAAGCGAAGAGGAATGGTTCAACGCGGAGTTAGGCTTGTTCTTGAATTCTTGGTCTGCTCATAATAAACAGTTGCAGTGCGATGGTGTTGTCTTGTTTGCGCAGTACATTGTTCTTGTTGTAAATGAAGGGTTTGAGAAAGCTTCCGGCTGCTCAATTGATTCGTCAACGCATTTTATGAAAAAAGCGGGAACTGCTCTCAATATTGATTTTTTTAACCGCTTGTTTGTGATGCAAGCACAAAATGGCAATTGGCTGCGTGTGCCTTATGCAAATGTAAAAAATGGCAGCTACTTATCTCCCTTTGTAGAAAACCTAGGAGATTTAAAAAAACAGTGGTTCCAATCTTAAAAAAAAATCTACGCATCTTTGATGAAATTTTTAATATATTTGATTTATCAAAGAAATAAACGCTATGAATTACCACAAAAGCTTGTGTATTTTAATAATTGGAATCTTGGTTTCTTGCAGTGAAAATGATGTTAAATTTGATCGTAAGAAGGTATGTGGTTGCGCCGAGCTAATGTTTGAGGTTGCTCAAACATTAGAAAATCAAAAAGAATTTGATTCACTAAAAAACCATAAAATTCTTGACAACTATAAGTTAAGAATGATTGAATGTAATAAGTTAGATGATAATTTAACGCTTGAACAAAAAAAAGAACTTGAAAAGGTTCTAATGGATTGTCCTGCATCAAAGAGATTTGTAAAAAACCATTAATTTATTGCAAGGACTTTAAAATCCCCAATCGTTTAAAAATATCTGTTGAATCTTCGAACTCTTTTTTATCGCTTATATGGTCAATGATTATATAATGAGGAAATCCGTATTCACGGAAAATATACTTAACATATTTGCTGTGAACTTTGTATACAACAACAGTATCTTGGATCGAAGCGTTAATTTGGGTTGAGGTTGTTAAAAGAATGTTGGAAAAATAAGATTGTATCTTTGCAGTATCTAGACCCTGGGAACAAAAGCTGAACACCAATAGATCATTAGTTCCTTGATTGAATACCATCTTTGATAAATAGGTGAATTCTGAAAGTACTTTATTTTCTTGTTGAATTTGTTTTATTCGGTCATCTAAATAGGGTTTGATAACCTTTTCGTTTTTTTGGAGCTTATAGGTGCTGTTAAGTCCGAATTGAACGATTTTTGGGGAGCATCCGCAAAGGATTGAAACTGTTCCAAAAAGAAGAGGGAGTCTAATTGACTCCCTCAATATAACTTTAATATAACTAAAGATTATTCTCCTGTAACTATACATGTATAGGTTACAATAATTCCTAAAACGCTTTTGGTTTGCAAATCAACGGTTGAAATTTTCGTGATTCCACCATTTTGAGCAGCTCGTTGTACAGATGCATCAGCTCCGAAACATAACTGATAAAAAAAGCAAGTACCAGTGGCCTTTCCTTGTTTAGTACCCAAATCGTTTGAAGTTGCAGAAATAGGCAATGTTAGTGAGCATGAACTCAAAACCAATAAGCCTGCAGCAATTAATGAATAAAAAGTAGTTTTCATAATAAAAATTAAAAAGTTTACCAAATGTAATACTTTTTAATTTCAATTCATTTTTTTCTTTCAATAGTTTTCGCAGACCTTAATGATGCGCCTTGATTTTTTCGTTTTTTTGTACTTGTGCTGAGTTTGCCGTAGTATCAAGACAAAAGGACAAAGAAAATAAGGTCCGATTTTTTTCCGCCGTGGCGGAGGACAATACTAAAAAAAACATTGGTTCCAATCTTTAAAAAAATCTACGCATAAAAAAAGGGGCCTTAGCCCCTTTTAATAGAATATAAAAAGTGATTAGCTGTTTCTACCTACTATAATAATAGCATGGATAATTCCAGGTATTCCACAAAGAAATGTCCAAAGGATATTTATTATAACTGTTTTAATATCCCAATCGGTTGCAAAGCCAACTGCAAGCCAAGGCATCAAAAAGCATAACAAATACAACAAGCCTTTTGGCATGTCATTCTTAAGTGCTTTTTTAACAATTTTAGTTGAGTTCATCGATTTACTGGAAGCAACTTCCTTTGCGCTAGAAACTTTAGAAGAACTATTAACTTTTTCTGTTTTTGTATTGTTTACTACTGAGCTTACTTCTGAATTAACTTCGTTGGTAGTAATGTCCTCAACAAATACTGAAGCAACATTTGACTCATTTGAAGTAACACCATCAACAGAAATTGCGCTGTTGTTGTTTACTGAAGGAGCTTTTGTGGTCTTATTACTTACTAAAGCGATTTCTTCTACTGCTTCTAAAGAAACATAATCTTGTTTTTCCTTCTTATCTTTTTTCAACGAACCAAGGTTCTTATTCCATTCTACATTAAACCCTTTCTGATGAAGTCTTTTTTCAATTGAACATGAGCTGATGGCAAAACCAACAACCAAAACGGCAAGCAATAATTTTTTCATAGTTAAAATTTTAAGTTAATATTAGATTCAAAAATAGTAATTATATTTTATCATTTTAAACTTTTTTAAACTTTTTTAAACTTTTTTTAATTTCATTTAACCACAATAAAATGAACACTGGCAATACCAAAACGACTAATTTATTATAGTGCCAGGCTCTTGTAAAATCAAAATGTATGGCATGTTGGATTGCTCTGGTGATACCGCATCCAAAGCACTCTTTTTGTAGTAATACCTTAGACATACAAAGGGATTCTCCTGAATCAAAATAGTTCGCCGGGAGAATAAAAAATGGGAGCGGTAAGACGATTAAAAAAACGAGGTAAATTTTTGAGAAAATGGATCTTTGCTTGGGTTTCATTTTTTTTTTTCATTCCAAGAACGAAGTTACTTTTATTTTTGAGTATTCGCAATCGCACCATTAAAATATGTTACAATTAAAAATTAAGAATCCATTCGAAGTGAGGGCTATTTAGTAACGATCAACGTCCGCCACGGTGTAAATTTTCGGCCTTGAATTTTATGGTTTTTACTACTGAACTGAAACTTCTAATTTTTAAAATTTCTGTAAGAATATTTTTGAAAAATGTCGGTTTCAGAAAGGAGTGAAAATTGTTCGCAACGACTTATAAGTACTTTTAAAACTATGATTTGCGTCCGCCAGGGCGGAAAAATAGAAATTTAGCGCCTTGATTTTTTTCGTTCTTTTGTACTTGTGCTGAGCTTGCCGTAGTATCAAGACAAAAGGACAAAGAAAATAAGGTCCGATTTTTTTTTCGGACAAAAGCAAAAAAAAATAGTGATTGTTCGAAATCCTACCAATTAAATATGTTAGTCTTAAAAATCACATGCGAATTTGTCAATGAATTATTGAGCTTTTTTCGCTTCAATTTTAATAGAATAACTGGTAACAATTCCTCCTGTTAATCCAGAAATTAGTATGTCACCGATTCTATATTTGGTAACAACTTGACATACCCCATCAGTTGGTGTACTTAAGCTCGTTCTGCCTACAGGAATCGCCCCCCAAAACAACCAGAATTGTTTCCCTTTTGAATAGGTGTATTCTTGCCCGGGAGTTTCTGTATATTTTCCCACAGGTGTTTTCGTCATCATACAGGAAGTAAACGAAAGTATAATAACCGAAAGAAATAATAGTTTTTTCATCTTGAATAATTTAAATTTCAAAGTAAATCTATTAAATTATTTCATTGAATTACATCTTTGCAGGTTATTTCTGTTTTTTTATTGTAATCTAAAAAAATAAAATTTACCCAGAAAAGAATAATATGGCTTATTTCAATTGGATAACGTCCGCCGGGGCGTAAATTTTCGGCCTTGAATTTAATGGTTTTTGCTACTGAATTGAAACTGTTAATTTTTAAGATTTATTCATTTTTTTTCTCCTGTCGCCTATTATTCTGATAAAGCATAGCGAATTGAACTACGGGAACCCTGAAGCAGCTCGTAGAAATAGCTAAAAGGGTCGTAGTTCAAGAGTGGAGTGTTGCGCCTAGGCGGAGGCGGAGCGGAAAAATAGAAATTCAGCGCCTTTCGGTGATTTCTATATAAGTGCCTGGCACGGTACCCAAGTTTTATTTCAACAGGATAGTTGTCTATTCAAAAAATAATCCCTACCTTAAAATTAAATATAACATCATGATGGATAAAGTGTGGAAAATAAAACCTGCGCCAGCACCTAAGCTGGTCAATGAATTATCAAGCCAATTAAACGTAAATAATAGAATTGCAACTCTCTTGATTCAAAGAGGAATTACGGATTACCAAAAAGCCGAACGGTTTTTTAGACCCAAAAAAGAACACCTCCACGACCCTTTTTTAATGAAAAACATGGCTAGTGCTGTTGAGCGTTTAGTCATGGCCTTGGAACACCAACAAAAAATACTTATTTACGGTGATTATGATGTTGATGGAACCACTGCCGTAGCACTGATGTATACCGCCCTTAAGCCTCACCACGATGCAATCGATTTTTATATTCCGGATCGTTATCAAGAAGGGTATGGCCTCAGTGAAATAGGGGTGAGGTGGGCAAAAGAAAATGGCGTAGAATTACTCATCACCCTAGATTGTGGCGTGAAAGCGCTTAGTCAAATTCAATTGGCTGTCGAACTAGGAATAGATGTCATCGTGTGCGATCATCACGAGCCAGGAGAATTGCTACCGCTTGCTCTTGTCTTGGATCCTAAGCAAAAGGATTGCCCTTATCCGTTTAAAGAATTATCGGGTTGTGGTGTTGGATTTAAGCTCATGCAAGCTTTATTTTCTACTCAAAAATGGGATGATGCACTATTGTTTCAAAACCTTGATTTGTTGGCCTTAAGTATCGCTGCGGATATTGTTTCCATAACAGACGAAAATAGGGTGCTGGCTTTTCTTGGGCTTAAAATAGTCAATGAAAAACCGCGCAGAGCATTCTCGGAATTATTGTCATTAGCCGCTAAAAAAGGCCCTCTTACGCTCACGGATTTAGTTTTTATTATTGCACCTAGAATTAATGCCGCAGGACGATTGAGGTCGGGTAGGACGGCAGTTCAATTAATGATTGAAGAAAATAGTGCGCTTATTCAAGATTTAGCGAAAGAAATTAATCAGGATAACCTAGACCGCCGACTTTTAGACAAACAGATGACGCAAGAAGCGTTGCAATTAATTGCCGAGGATCTTTCTTTTGAAACAAAATCTGCTACGGTTGTTTTTAATCCCAAATGGCACAAAGGTGTCGTGGGTATCGTTGCCTCAAGGTTGATTGAAACGCACTTTAAACCGACCATCGTACTAACAGAGTCAAATGGTGTGATTTCTGGCTCCGCAAGAACGGTTAATAATTTTGATCTTCACGAAGCATTGATTAAATGCAGTGATTTATTAACGCAGTTTGGTGGGCATACCCATGCCGCAGGATTATCATTGATACCTGAAAATTTAATTGCTTTTTCCGAGCGTTTTGATCGCGTAGTTCGCGAATCCATTTCCGACGAAGATAAAAACCCTCATCAAGCCATAGATGCAATGCTTAGCTTAGAGGAGGTCTATTTACCGGGCGAACCTTTGTTAAAAATTCCTAAATTTTATAGGGTGCTAAGTGAATTTGAACCTTTTGGCCCCGGAAACATGAAGCCTGTTTTTTGGATGCAAAACGTCTATTCTCATAAGATTTCGGTGCTGAAAGAGACGCACTTAAAATTGAGGGTGAAACAAGAAAATACGGATCTGATGTTAGATGCAATAGGATTTGGCTTAGGTAATAAAGAAACCATTGCAGCTTTTGGCTTGCCCTTTAGTATAGCCTGTACGTTTGATGTGAATGTTTTTAGGGATGTTTCTACGCTTCAGTTAATGATTAAAGATATAAAGTCAAGTGATTTGTAATTAATCGTTTACCCTCTGATTATTTTTTGTAACCTTCAATAATGCCTTGTCGTAAAGGAGTTCGCTTTCAACAAAACAACAACAAACTTTACGACTATGAAATGTTACAAATTATCTTTCCCTTTAGCACTTGTATTTTCTCTCTTTAGTTATTTGAGCTGGTCTCAGTCCAATTCATTTTGGATTAAAATGTCAAACCCAAAAGACTTGCAGAGTTCTGCATGGCAGGAATTTACGCAATCACTTTCAGTGTCTCGCGTGAGTCAAGCGCTTTCCAATAGCCGAAATACGGAATTGTTAAAAGTATATGAATTGGAATGTGCTTGTACTCAAGCACAACTTTCTGATGGTTTAAAGCGCTTTCAGTTGTCTTATGCTATCCTAGAGCCTGCACCAAAATACGAAGCCCTTTATTTACCGAATGATTTTTCAAATATTTTGGCGCCAGACTACAGCTTGTCTTTGATCAATGCGCCTCAAGCTTGGGATATCACTCACGGTAACGATAGTATTGCTATCGCCATAAGTGATCAAAATTTTACGCCATCACATGAAGATTTAGAAGGCAAGGTGATTTATTATGATGTTACCAATACGTCCTCTCCAACCCACGGCACCGCTGTAGCAATCGTTGCTGCTGGAAAAACGGACAATTTATTGGGACTCAGCTCTATTGGATTTAATTCCAAGTTGGCACTTTACAAAATGGATTACAACGATGTGCTTCTTGCAGCCTACAACGGAGAAAAGATTATCAATTTAAGTTGGACTTCGGGCTGCTTTTATAGTCAACTTCAACAAGATGTTATGACCGAAGTCGCATCAAAAGGAGCTTTTGTTATTGCCTCTGCCGGAAACGGAAATACCTGTGGTAGTGCCAATGCGCTCGTTTACCCTGCTTCTTATGGTCATGTGTTTTCAGTCACCTCGGTGGGTCCGACAAACAATCACGAACGTTACCTCGGAGATCCTACCTCAACTCATCAGCATAATGATTCGGTAGATTTGGCGGCACCTGGTTACGATGTGGCTATTTCTCCTGCACCGGGATGGTACCTCAATAGCAGTGGAACATCTTTTGCAGCTGCTTATGTGAGTGGTACAGTTGCCCTGATGTTGGCAGCCAACGAATGCATTTCGAATTTGCAAATAGAATCAATTCTCAAATCAACTTCATTTCCGCTTGATGGATTAAATGTTGCTTACGCAGGGTTGATGGGCGCCGGAAGATTAGATGCTTTTCAGGCGGTTTCCGCGGCACAAAATTCCTTCACCCCTTTGAGTCCATCCGTGAGCACGAGTGACGGTTGCGAAGCAGGTGATGCTGCTATTTCAGTGAGTATTCAAGGCGGACAGGCTCCTTATAACATCAATTGGAGCAACGGATTTCAAGGATTGTCGCAAAATAATTTAGGTGCTGGCTCTTATTTTTTACATGTTGTGGATATTCATGGGTGTAGGTTAGATACCTTGGTTGTTTTAGCTGATGTAACGCCGCCCAACTACAGCGCAATAAGTGCAAATCCAACTTGTTCTGACAGTGAGAATGGAATGATTCAACTGAATATATTGGATGCTAACGTAACTGTTGTCTGGTCTCAAGGGGCTATGGGTCCTGTTGTTAATCTCCTCTCAGCGGGGAATCACCAGGCTTTTTTACACTACGGTGCAAATTGTGTGGATTCGTTGTCCTTTACCCTAACGGCGCCACAACCTATACAAGTGAATGCGGTGTTGTCGCCATTAACAGCCTCTAATTTAGGTGCCATTGACATCACCGTTTCGGGTGGAACAGCTCCTTACAGTTTTATTTGGAATAATAACGCAAGTAGCGAGGATCTGCAAGCTCTGAATGCGGGCACATATACACTGTGGTTAACGGATGCGAATGGCTGTGCTTTCGAAGGCTCTTATGTACTAGAATCAATCAATGATATTCCTACAGAAGCAGAGGTTTTGGAACTAGTGCTATCTCCCAATCCTAATAACGGTGTGTTCAATGTAGTAGGTCAAGAAGGTATGTTTTACCATGCCGATTTACACGATGCTTTTGGAAGAAAGATTTGGGCCTCCGATTTTAATGGACAAACAACGGTAGAAACAGAATTAAAGCCGGGAGAATATTTTCTCTCAATACAAAGTTTGAATGCCGTTAAAGTATTTAAAATGATTCGTTTATAGATGCTTTACGCCTCTAATAAATAGGTGATAAAATGAAACAATAAAATGATTGAATGGTAGAAAATGAATAAAATAAATAATCGGTGAAAACCCTTTTTTAATAATTGAATCTATGTGAATGTTAATGTGGTGTCCGCCACTCAGTTAGGTAAATTAAATTTAATGCGTGAAAATGACTCGAATTTAAATTAACTCCTTATGAAAAATTTACGTTTATCCTTTATTTTAGTGGCTTTAGTCACCATAATAAGTTTCTCTTCAAGTATTATTAACCAGGTTTATGCTCAAAACTGTACCCATTACATCCAATTAAGGGATACTTATGGTGATGGATGGAACGGAAATTATGTTTCTGTATCCGTGAATGGAGCTACCGTTTTAAGTAACATAACCTTGAGTAGCGGCTTAGGGCCAGTTACCTATTCTTTTCAAGCAAGTAATGGATCTACCATAAGGGTTTGGATGTCTATTACTGGAAGTTGGACATCTGAGTGTCTCACCCAAATTTTTAATACGTCAATGGGCGCTATAACAGGTCAGCTCGGTATTACAGGTGGAGGACCAACATCGGGCGGTACTGTCAGTACTGGTCAATGTGCTAGTTCAGCGCCTTCGGCGCCTTCAGCGATTACAGCTTCTCAGGCCACCTTATGTGGTTCTGGTCAAACTTCTCAGCTCACAGCCCAAGGTGCAGTGGGTACCGTATATTGGTACACCGGCAGTTGTGGTGCCACATACATTGGTACCGGAAATCCAATTACAGTTTCCCCAAGTACCACCACCACATACTATGCTCGAAACTACAACAACAGTCAATTCAGTTCAACTTGTGCATCTTTTTCTGTGGCGGTTTCATCTCCGACAGCCAACCCAACGGCATCGGGCGCAACTATTTGCGGAGGCAATCCCGCTACTTTAACGGCATCTTCGTCTCAAAATTACGCTTGGTACACTAACTCAAACGGTACCGGGCAAGTGGGTTCAGGCTCATCATTTACCACCCCCACCCTTACTTCTAATACAACGTATTACGTTCAAGGCTTTGGATCAGGTGGTTCTTCAGTGAGTCAAACGTTTACTTACACGGGCGGCATGCAAACCTGGACTGTGCCATCGGGCGTAACTCAGGTAACTTTCGACGCAGAAGGTGCTCAGGGAGGATCAACGACTTCCCCTTACTCAAATGCTGGCGGTTTAGGTGGTCGTATTCAAGGTACGCTCACAGTAACACCAGGTCAGGTGTTAAATATATTTGTTGGTGGGCAACCCTCATCCAATACTAGTGGGTACAATGGCGGAGGCAATGGAGGAGATGGAACTTATGCTAAAGCGGGTGGTGGAGCAACAGATGTTCGCATTGGTGGAACGGCCAATTCAGATCGTCAACTTGTAGCAGGCGGCGGCGGCGGCGGCGGATTAAATTGTAGTACCGGTAATCAAGGTGGTGTTGGCGGCGGAACAACCGGTGGAACCGGTTATCAGTGTAGTAGTCAAGGATCATATCCTGGAATTGGTGGAAACCAGTCATCTGGTGGTGCTAATCAAGGTGGTATGGGAACAGCAGGATCTCTTGGTCAAGGCGGTAATGGTTACAATCCTTACGGCGGCGGTGGCGGCGGTGGTTATTATGGTGGTGGAGGCGCTAGTTATGGTGGTGGTGGTGGTGGTTCCTCTTGGGGAAGCAGCTCAACGGCCTCAGTATCGCATACCCAAGGTACGCGTTCAGGAAATGGAACAATTACACTAACTTGGGTCGGTGTTGGTTGTGCTTCGTCTGTAGTTGCGGTGGCGGTTAACGTTACTCCAGCACCTACGGTAAGTGCAGGTTCTGCAGTAAGTTTCTGCTCGGGTACGAGTGGTGTAGCCTTAGCAGGTTCTGCTACAACGTCTTCTGGATCATTAAGCTATTCATGGTCTCCTTCAACTGGTTTGAGTTCAACCACGGTGTTAAATCCAACGGCTGCACCCAATGCTAACCAAACGTATACACTGTCAGCTACAGCCAACGGTTGCACAACCACAAGTAATGTTGTTGTTACCTTGGTGAATACGCCTTCAGCGCCTTCTGTAACTGGTGCAACGATTTGTAATAATCAAACGGCAGCACTTTCAGCAAGTAGCTCGGGTAATTTGGTCACTTGGTATTCAAATTCAAATGGAACGGGACAATTAGGAACAGGGTATTCTTTTACCACTCCAACCTTGAGTTCAACCACTACGTATTACGTTCGGTCATCTTCGTCCAATAATGGCACTCAAACTTACGGCTACACAGGCGCGGTTCAAACCTTTACGGCTCCGACTACTGGTACTTATGGTATAGATGTTTATGGTGCTCAAGGAGGAACGACCAGCCAATTTGCAGGCGGTTTAGGCTCTCGTGTTCAGGCTACTTATAACTTAACAGCTGGTCAAACCATCAATCTTTATGTAGGTCAACAATCAACTAACGCAACAGGAGGTTGGAACGGTGGTGGAAACAGTGGTGGAAACGGTCGAGGTGGAGGTGGAGCGAGTGACATTCGTATTGGTGGAACTGCGTTGAGCAATAGAGTAATTGTTGCTGCCGGAGGTGGTGGTGGAGGTTTAGGTTCATCTGGTTACACGGGAAGTGCCGGTGCAGCAGGTGGAACGACCAATGGAGACAACAGTACTTCAAGTAGTGGCGGAGGCAGTTACGGAAATGGTGGTACGCAAACAGGTGGAGGTGCATCTTCTGGCTGTTGTGGAACTGGAACTTCGGGTTCTTTGGGTCTAGGAGGTAATGGACAAAATGGTTCAGGTTGTGGTGCCTATACTGATGGCTATGGCGGCGGTGGCGGCGGTGGATACTACGGCGGTGGCGGTGGTGGAAACTGTGGCGGTGGTACCGGTGGTGGAGGTGGATCTTCATACATTGTAGGATTGTCGAGTGTAACTGCTACAGCGGGAGTTAGAAGTGGTAATGGTCAAATTATCATAACTTGGACGGCCTCAGGAGGATGTTCCTCTTCAGTGGTGCCAGTAGTGGCTACGGTAACCCAGCCTACTCAACCTGCGGTAGCGAATGCAACTATTTGTTCGGGTCAAACAACTTCTTTGGTCCCTTCAGGTGGTTCAAGTTTTGCATTTTATTCCAATTCTAACCTAACAGGGTTTTTAGGAATGGGCACGTCTTATACTTCACCTGCCTTAACGGCTAATACTACGTACTATGTTACCACTACTCAGGGTAGTACAGGTTATCCAAATGGTGCAGGTGGTACTTTCAATTACAGTTCAGGAGCAAGTAATTCTCAAATTGCACAAGCGGCTTGCGAATCAGTATATGGTGTAGGTCAATGTAACACTGGGGCATGTGGTGCTTTCACTTATTGGAAAGCAACTGCTCACGTGAGTTGTGACTGTAATAAAGCGCCAGGTCAATATGAGTTTATCTATTCAAATACAGGATATAGTGGTGTTGGAGACGATTATGGTGGGGCAGCTACTAGTGTAGCAGGAATGCAGTTATTTACTCGTGTGAAAGCTGCTTCGGGTTGTACTTCTAACTCTTGGAACTTGGCTCAAGCCAATTTAGGCACAGGCTTTTCTGGATGTCAAAGTTCTCCTGTAGCCGTATCTGTTACGGTTAATCCAGCTATTACTGTATCAGCAGGAACCAATACAACCGTTTGTACTGGATCAAGTACGAACTTGGCTGGAACAGCATCCGGGTCAGGAAATATTACCTATTCTTGGTCTCCTTCAACGGGATTAAGCTCAACAACTATAGCTAATCCAACTGCAACGCCTAGTGCGAATCAAACTTATACTTTAACGGCTTCGGCAAACGGGTGTTCAGCTACTAGTACAGTAGCGCTTACTGTTGCGAATCCACCGTCAACACCATCTGTTAGCGGAACCACTATTTGTAACAACCAAACAGCGACTTTAACGAGCAGCAGTTCTGGGAATACCATCGTTTGGTACTCAAATTCAAATGGTACAGGTCAATTGGGAGCAGGTAACTCTTTTACTACTCCAACGCTCACTAGCAGCTCCACATACTATGTTGGTGCTTCTTTGGGATCGTCAAGTTCTCAATTTGTGGTGAACTCTTTGGCCACTTCTGGCTCTTTTGTAACGGATCATGATAGTTACTCCGGCGATGACAGAGGAGGAATTGCTGTAACTCAACAATATTATTATTATGTAGGTGATAACTATACAGTTAGGTATGATATGCCAGCCTTAAACAATCCTGTGTCTTACACGCGTAGAGATGGAATTTTTAGTGATTTGGGTGGAAATGGAACGATGTATACATTGTGGAATGGTTCTTCTGATCCAGTTGGTGGTTCTTTTACAGTAACCTCAGTAAGGACGCTGAATGCTGACCTTTCCTTTGGTTCAACCACTATTCCTCTAAGTACTACCTTTACCATGAATAGTGGGGCAGCGATTTTTGCAGGGGTGAATAATGTTATTTTATTTACTGGTGCATCTGGATCTCCCGCAAATACCTATTTCAAAGTGGCGCTCCCTTCAGGGACAGTTACCAATCTAGGTGCTTCTGCCTTGACTTACCAAGGATCTGAAAACTGGGCAGTTTGGGGTATTTCTGAATTTGATGGTACCGATAATAGAATCGTTTATGTAACGAACTCAACAACCATAAGCAGAAAGAATTTAACCTCTAATGCCGTTTCTACGGTTCAAAGCTATTCAAGCTTAAGCGACATGGCTTGTATTACATATGCTCCATGGTATAACAGATGGTATTGGCATCACGAGGGTGGTTCTCAGTTTGGAGGATCATCAGAAACGGCAGGTTACTGCAACGGTACGCATACCTTAACCACGGCATCTACTTCTACATGTGTTTCTGCAGTGACTCCTGTAACGGTAACCGTTACGCAACCGGCTCAACCTACGATTTCAAATGCAACTATTTGTTCAGGTCAAACAACTGCCCTTACGGCATCTGGTAGCAGCTATTATGGTTGGTATTCCAATTCTAATATGACTGGACTAATCGGAACAGGAACTTCCTACACGACACCCGCATTGACGGCAAATACTACTTATTATGTTACAAGTGCGACTGGAAATCTTGGATATCCAAATGGTGCAGGCGGTGTATTTACTTACAGCTCTGGAGCCTCTAATTCTCAAATTGCACAAGCGGCTTGCGAATCTGTATACGGTGCAGGTCAATGTAACACAGGGGCATGTGGTTCTTTCTCTTATTGGAAAGCAACTGCTCACGTGAGTTGTGACTGTAATAAAGCGCCAGGTCAATATGAGTTTATCTATTCAAATACAGGATATAATGGTGTTGGAGACGATTATGGTGGGGCCAGCACGAGTGTAGCAGGAATGCAGTTATTCACTCGAGTGAAAGCTTCTTCGGGTTGTAATTCTAACTCTTGGAACTTGGCTCAAGCTAACTTGGGTGCTGGTTCTTCCTCAAATTGTCAAAGTACTCCTGTTGCGGTTTCCGTAACAGTGAATCCTGCCCTTACTGTATCCGCAGGAACAGGTTCTAACGTATGTTCTGGTTCGTCAGTAACTTTGAATGGTACTGCTAGTACGGCTTCAGGAAACATCAGCTATTCTTGGTCTCCTTCAACGGGCTTAAGTGCCACAAACGTAGCTACTCCTAGTGCTTCGCCGAATAGTACACAAACTTATACCCTCACGGCTACTGCTAATGGGTGTTCGGCAACGAGTACAACAACCTTAACGGTTAACCAAACGCCTGCTACTCCTACTGTTTCTTCAGCTTCAATCTGTGCTGGTCAAACAGCTGCTCTTACAGCTAGTGGATCAAGCAATTATGTGTGGTCTACCAATTCAAATGGAACGGGTCAATTAGGTACTAGTGCTAGTTATACTACACCAACGTTGAACGCTAATACTACGTATTATGTTCAGTCATCCACTCCTCAAAGTGGAACTCAAACTTTTGCTTACACAGGCGCGGTTCAAACCTTCACTGCTCCAGTAACTGGTGCATATGCTATAGATGTCTATGGTGCTCAAGGAGGGAACAGCAGCCAATATTCAGGCGGTTTAGGTACTCGGGTTCAGGCTTCTTATAATTTAACGGCTGGACAAACCATCAATCTTTATGTAGGTCAACAACCAAGTAACGCAACAGGAGGTTGGAACGGCGGCGGAAACAGTGGTGGAAGCGGTCAAGGTGGAGGTGGAGCGAGTGACATTCGTGTTGGCGGAACTGCTTTAAGCAATAGAGTAGTTGTTGCTGCCGGAGGTGGTGGTGGTGGATTAGGTGCATCTGGTTATCCTGGAAGTACTGGTGCAGCAGGTGGAACGACCAATGGAGACAACAGTGCTTCAGCTAATACTAGTTACGGTTATGGCGGAACGCAAACAGGTGGTGGTGCATCTACTGGCTGTTGTGGTGCTGGAACCTCAGGTTCTTTCGGTCAGGGTGGTAATGGACAAAATGGTGCAGGTTGTGGTAGTCCCTATGTTTCTGGTTGGGGCGGCGGCGGCGGCGGTGGATACTACGGCGGTGGCGGTGGTGGAAACTGTGGAGGTGGTGCCGGTGGTGGAGGTGGATCTTCATATGTTGTAGGTTTGTCGAGTGTAACTGCTTCAGCAGGTGTGAGAAGTGGTAATGGTCAAATTATCCTTTCTTGGACTGGAACTGGTTGTTCTTCTCCGGTTGTGCCTGCGGTAGTTACTGTTAATCAAGCACCTGCAGCGCCAACAGCAAGTAATCAAAGTATTTGCTTAGGTCAATCAGCTACTATAACAGCTTCTAATAATGCTAACTGGTATACAGTTCCTTCTGGTGGTACTGCTTTCGGAACGGCAACTTCATACACAGCATCTGGTTTAACGTCAAACGCAACCTATTATATGGAAGGGGTTAATGGAAATTGCTTGAGTCCAACTCGTACGGCTGTTACTGTAGTAGTAAATCCTATTCCAGCTTCAAATGCTGGTGCAGATATTACGGGAACAGTTACTTGTGGTAAGAACATGGTCACTATGGCGGGTTCTGCTGTACCTTCAGGTCACATTGGTGCATGGACCTTAGTAAGTGGAACAAACACTAATGTCTTCTTCAATTTCCCATCAGCAACTAATTCTGATTTCCAAGGTAGTTATGGTGCGACTTACACATTGAATTGGGCGGTAACCAATAGTGCTACCGGTTGTGC
Organism: Flavobacteriales bacterium; assembly: GCA_947462255.1. Taxonomy (GTDB): domain Bacteria; phylum Bacteroidota; class Bacteroidia; order Flavobacteriales_D; family Crocinitomicaceae; genus UBA952. Next base: position 142,047 of record CANHOA010000004.1, read on the forward strand.
TGGAAACGATCAAATGGTGGTTACCTTTAACCAACCAAATGCTTCTATTCTTGGTACTAACATTGGTCATTTAGATTTACTATGGTGTGGTTTGACCGGAACAGATTGGTCAACATCTACGAATTGGTATCAGAAAATAAATAATGACTACGTTAGAATGTCTGGTAGTGCTCAGCCGGCAATCACCCATGAGGTGTTTACTGTCAATCAAACCAATGGTGGTATGTGTATAGGAAATAATAACCCTACGCTAAGTATTTCTAGTAATGCTGAAGATGTTTATGTTGGTACAGGTATTACGCTTAATCTTACTAATGACAGTTTAAATATAGCTGGTAATTTAGTTAATGACGGTAACTTGGTAGCAGCTATTGGTACGGTAAACTTTACCGGTTCAGCGAACGGGTTTATAGGTGGAACAGGAAATACACAGTTGTTTAATATGCGCATAAATAAAAGCGGTGGGGCTTCATTAAGTTTACAACAGCCTGTGCTTGTCACCAATACATTGACAATGGTACAAGGAAATGTAAATACAACAACTACTAACTTGTTAACCCTTGGGCAAAACAGCTCGACATCGGGTAACTTAGTATATGGTAGTGGTTCAATTGTAGGTCCACTTAGAAGATTCTATGCAAGTTCAGCTACCTCTGGCGATGCAGGCTTATTTCCAGTAGGAACTTCTGCTTACAATCGCTATGCACGCGTAAACTTTACGAGTTCGCCTGGAACTAATCAGTACCTTACAGTGCGTTACGTGACTGGTGCACCAATGTCTGGAGGGATTCCTTTGTATAATGGATTGCCATTAATGATTACTGGCGCCATGATCCAAAACTATTCAGCGGATGGTTACTGGCAAGTTGATCCAACTGGTGGTTCTTACAGTTCTAGTATTGCTTCCACAGCTTACGATGTAACCTTATTTGCTAATAACTTAACAGGAATGACAACGCCACAGATTTGTAGAATTATCAAATCACCGGGGTCTAACACTAGTGGAAGTAACCACGTAGTATGGCAGACTTGTGGAACGCCAGTGGCAGTAGCTACAGGTGCAGCGCCTACATCCTTCGCTATCACCAGTACAGCGTCTACGGGCTTCAGTTGGTTCAACATTGGATCACCTAATGGTCAAGCGCTTCCGGTTGAATTGATGAGTTTTTCAGGTAATTGTGCCGATGGTCAGGTGAACCTTGAGTGGCAAACCGCGAGTGAGCACAATAGCTTATACTTCGAAGTAGAGAAATCAAGAGATGGTGAAAACTGGCAAGTATTATCTACGGTTCCATCTGCTGGAAACAGCACTGAATTATTGACTTATTCAGCAGTAGACGCTCATGCAGGTGAGGGTAATAACTACTATCGTTTGAACCAAGTGGATATTGATGGGGCAAATAAGGTATATGACATAATCAATGTTAGCTGCTCAGGTGGAAACAAAGGTTACTTTTCAACGTACCCGAATCCAAGTTCTGGTGCTTTCCAAGTGGTCTTGAATAACAAAGAAATGTTAGGCTCAGCTACCTTGAGTATCCGCGATACGAAAGGAGCCTCTTTATTACAAAGAGGAATAGAGGTGAAGCCAGGTATCAATTTATTCAGTATCAATGATCTTAATTTGGCACCGGGTGTGTATTACATCCAAGTGATAAATGGAGACCAAACTACGGAGGTTATTAAAGAAGTGATTCGATAAATAACCTATCCAATTGGAGCGCTCAGCTCTTCAAAGTTTGAGTTCTTTCGGACAATAATAAAAAATCCCCAGGAGACTGGGGATTTTTTATTTATGTAAGTTTTTTTTAATTGAATTCTTGATTTTTAATAGTAACATATTTTACTGGCACCCTATTGTCCGATGAAAATCGGACCTTATTCTCTCTGTCCTTTTGTCTTGATACAAAAGAACGAAAAAATCAAGGCACTGAATTTCTATTTTTCCGCCCTGGCGGACGCAAATCATAGTATTACAAATACTCATAACTCGTTGCGTCCGCCGCGGCGTAAATTTCAACTCCTTTCTGAAACTGACATTTTTCAAAAATGTTCTTGCAGAAATTTTAAAAATTAACAGTTTCAGTTCACTAGCAAAAACCATTAAATTCAAGGCCGAAAATTTACGCCTCGGCGGATGTTGATGGTTACTAAATAGCGCTCACTACAATTGAATTCTTGATTGTTAATAGTAACATATTTTACTGGTACGAATACTCACTATTTTTTCACTATTGTACGTAAAAATAGGAACTTATTTTCTCTGTCCTTTTGTCTTGATAAGAGAATAATTCAATTGAATTAAGACTTGGGTATCGTGACTTTCGATCCGCCTAGGGCTAGTATTTTTTTATCCCGAAGATTATCAGTATATTAGATGATTGTTACCATTAAAAAGATGTAACGACTAATTAGTTTTTTTACATCAACTTTATACCTCAAAAATTTTACAAATGAAAAATTATTTACATTCTATCTTCTGCATTTTTGCAATCTTCATTTTTAATTCATTTTATGCTATTGACTATTATTGGGTAGGCGGTGCAGGTAACTGGGGTGATGTAAGTCGATGGTCATTGACAAGTGGCGGTTCTGGTGGTGCTGGAGTTCCCGGTATTAATGACAATGTCTTTTTCGACAATGCCTCATTTAGCACTACAAATCAAATTGTCTCACTAAATATTGCCAATGGTAGCTGTAACGACATGACATGGAGTGTAACGACAAATTCGCCCAATTTCTCTTCCACGAGTAGTGCAAACAACTTAAACATTTATGGAAATTTAGCGATGACGAGTTTACAGGGACCTTGGACCACAAGTATGAATGTATACTTTATGGGTACAGGTAC